>NZ_BONQ01000001.1 GCF_016862795.1 Dactylosporangium siamense
AAGATCAACAACGCGGCACTCATGGCCGCGACGACGGACGTGGTACGTCTCACGTGTGCTCCAATGGGGTGTGGCGCCTCGGCAAAACTTCGGAGCGTGAGCAGCGAGTTCGATGCCATGGCGATTTCTCATAACGGCGTGTCACCTCCGGGCATGACCGCGCCGACGATCGCAACCCCGAGCAGCACTGAAGGTAAGCAGCGGACTTCACATCGCTAGATCTTCCGGTGACACCTGCAGCACTTCTGCTGGATCAGACAAAAGATCGTGTCCGTCACGTTAAAGCTCCGAGCGCCGGCTGGCAATGACGTAATCCGATCAAGACGAAACAGCTACGAAACCGTGCTCTCCGCGCACAGAAATTGGCTCCAAAAAGCGTTATGAGCTGCCCGTCTGTTGTCCGTATTGACTTCAAAAGGTCCGCCGGAGCAGGCTTGGCGCCGCGAGCCATGACAGAAGAGCCCATCGATGTGACTCTTCGTCACGGCAGCTGACGCGTCCTCATCCGGTCGATGTCACTGTCCGTCGCGGCGGACGGCAGCGACTCGACCGGATCACCCACACGTCACTCAGCCCTGTCCACGGGTGGCGCTGCCGTGCGCCCATGGCCCGCATCGCGTTGTCCCGCCGAGAGGAAACGGCATGCGAAGAAGTACGTTGATCCTGGGCACGATCGTGGGGATGCTCCTCGCGATGGCGCTCGTCAAGCCCGCGGCGGCGGCGCCCGCCTTCCGCGCGCTGCTGTTCACCGGAACACTCGGGTATCGACATGATTCGATTCCCGCCGGTATCACCATGTTCCAGCAGCAGGCCGCCGCCAACAACTTCGAGGTCGTGCAGACCGAGGACCCGGCCGTCTTCACGACCGCCAACCTCGCCACCTACGACGTCCTCATCATGTTCCAGACCTCGGGCCTGGTGTTCACCACCGCCGCGCAGCGGTCCGCCGTCGAGGGCTTCCTGGCCAGCGGCCGAGGGATCGTCGCGATCCACAACGCCACCGACATGGGCATCGACACCGAATACCCGTGGTGGGACCAGACGGTCAACGCCGGCGCGCACATGCCGGCCCACTCCCCCGGCGTCCTGGCCGGCCAGGCCATCGTCGCCGACAAGGCCCACCCGTCCACGGCAGGCCTGCCGGACCGGTGGAACCGCAGCGAGGAGTGGTACAACTTCGACAAGAACCCGCGCGGCGACGTCCACGTGCTCGTGACCGCCGACGAACGCACCTACAACCCCGGCGGCTCCGCCATGGGCAGCGACCACCCGATCTCCTGGTGCCGCAACACCGGCGGCGGGCGGGTCTGGACCACCGCCATGGGCCACGCGATCGAGTCCTACAGCGAGACCAACTTCCGCAACCACGTCCTCGGTGGCGTGCGCTGGGCGGCCGGCAACCTCGCCGGCGACTGCGGCGGCACCGTCTGGGGCAACTTCGAGAAGCGCACCCTGGACGACAACACCGCCGACCCGATGGCCCTCGCCGTCGCGCCGGACGGGCGGGTCCTCTACGTGCAGCGGGCCGGGCAGGTGAAGATCTTCAAGCCCAGCACCAACACCACCGTCACCGCCGGCACCCTGAGCGTCTACACCGGCGGCGAGGACGGCCTCACCGGCCTGGCCCTGGACCCCGCGTTCGCCACCAACGGCTACGTGTACGTGTACCACTCGCCGGCCAGCAGCACGACCGACATCAACCGGGTGTCGCGGTACACGCTGAGCGGTGACACGCTCAACATGTCCAGCGGGGTCACCATCATCGACATCCCCGCCACCCGGGACCGCACGTCCCCGGAGCCCGGCCACACCGGCGGCTACATCGCCTTCGGGCCGGACGGCAACCTGTACATCGGCACCGGTGACGACGTCGCGCCGAACCTCGACAGCAACTGGCAGGGCTACGCCCCGCTGGACTGGCGGGCCGGCAAGGCATACCTCGACGCCGCACGCACCGCGGGCAACACGAACGACCTGCGGGGCAAGCTGCTGCGCATCCGTCCGGCCGCCGCCGGCGGGTACACCATCCCCAGCGGCAACCTCTATCCACAAGGGACGGCGCAGACGCGGGCCGAGGTCTACGCGATGGGCTTCCGCAACCCGTTCCGCTTCTCCATCGACCCCACCACCGGCTGGGTCCACCTCGCCGACTACGGCCCGGACCGGGGCCTGCCGACGACGAACCGCGGGCCCGAAGGTCTCGTGGAGCTCAACGTCATCAAGGCCGCCGGCAACTACGGCTGGCCGTTCTGCCACGGTGACAACCAGCCCTACGCGCCCTACAACCCGGACACCGGCGTCGTCGGCGCGAAGTTCAACTGCGCCGCGCCGGTCAACAACTCGCCCAACAACACCGGCCTGGTCAACCTGAAGCCCGTCGTCGCGCCGAACCTGTGGTACGGCTACGGCGCCTCGCCGAACTTCCCCGAGCTCGGCTCCGGTGGCTCGGCCCCGATGGGCGGCCCGGTCTACCGGTACAACGCCGCCAGCACGTCGTCGACGAAGTTCCCGCAGTACTACGACGGCGTGAGCTTCTTCTACGAGTGGTCGCGCAACTTCGTCAAGGAGGTCCACTTCGACAGCAGCACCGCCGTCACCCGGACCAACACGTTCCTGCCCGCCGGCAACTTCAACAAGCCGATGGACATGGAGTTCGGCACCGACGGATCGCTGTACCTGCTCGAATGGGGCTCCAGCTTCGGCGGCGGCAACAACGACTCCGGCCTCTACCGCATCGACTACGTCCAAGGTGGACGGTCGCCGATCGCCAAGGCCTCCGCCAATGTGACCAACGGCAACGCGCCGCTGAGCGTGCAGTTCTCCAGCGCCGGATCGCTCGACCCGGACCCCGGGAACACGATCAGCTACCTGTGGACGTTCGGTGACGGCACCACGTCGACGGCGGCGAACCCCGCCAAGACGTACTCCACCAACGGCAACTACACCGCCCAGCTGAAGGTCACCGACAACACCGGCAAGACCGGCTTCGCCAACGTGCAGATCACCGTCGGCAACACCGCGCCGACCGTCACGGTCAGCACTCCGGTCAACGGCGGCATGCTCAACTTCGGCGACCAGGTCTCCTACACGGTGACCGTCACCGACCCGGGTGGCGCGGCGATCGACTGCTCCAAGGTGTACGTCAACCCGGCGCTCGGCCACGACGACCACCTGCACGAGACGACCGAGTACCCCGGCTGCTCCGGCACCATCTCCACCGACCTGCTCGGCGGGCACCCTGACGGGGCGAACCTGTTCTACGCCCTCATCGCCCACTACACCGACAACGGCGGCGCGGGCGGCGCGGCCCCGCTGACCGGCTACGGCCAGGCCATCCTGCAGCCGAAGCACAAGCAGGCGGAGTACTTCACCGCCCAGTCCGGCATCCGGGTCATCGACCAGGCCGGGGCGGAGAGCACGAAGCGCATCGGGGACATCTCCAACAACGACTGGATCTCGTTCAACCCGATGAGCCTGCAGGGCATCACCAACGTCACCTACCGGGTGTCCACGCCGACCGGCGGCGGCTCCATCGAGCTGCGCGCCGACTCGCCGACCGGCACCCTGCTGGCGACGACGCCCATCGCCAGCACCGGCGGCTGGGACAACTACGCCAACACGGCGACGGTCAACACGGCCGCGCTGTCCGGCACGCACACGCTGTACATGGTGTTCAAGAACAGTGCGAACAACGGCTTCGACCTGGACTCGTTCACCTTCGGCGGGGCCGGTGTCGGCACCCCGAACACCGGCGGCGTGGCGGGCAAGACGTGGACGCTGACCGCCCAGCACAGCGGCAAGAACGTCGACGTCAACGGCGTGTCGACCGCTGACGAGGCCCAGATCATCCAGTGGGCCCCGACCGGTGGCAACAACCAGAAGTGGCAGGCCGTCGACGCCGGTGGCGGCGCGGTCTACCTGAAGGCCGTGCACAGCGGCAAGTGCCTCGACATCATCGGCTCCTCGACCGTCAACGGCGCCTTCCTGCAGCAGTTCACCTGCAACAACGGCAACAACCAGAAGTTCATCGTGACCCCGACCGGCACGTCCGGCGTCTACACGGTGAAGAACGTCAACAGCAACCTGTGCGTGGACGTCAACGGCAACTCCACCGCCGACGGCGCCCGCCTGCTGCAGTGGACCTGCCACGGCGGCACCAACCAGCAGTGGCGCTTCACGCTCGCCTGACCCTCTGACCTGACCCTTTGACAAGGTGCCGGTCCCCGCAACGACGCGGGGGCCGGCACCTGCCTTAACAGGCCCTCAAAGGCAATGAAAGAAACGGCAATTCATTGCCATCGATGCTCCTTCTGCGTACCGTGCGGGGTCGGTACACGACGGAAGGAGCTCAATCATGTCTGTACGTTGGTGCGCGGGCAGACGCGCACTCCTGGTGGGCGCCGGCGCCGCCGGTCTGCTCACGGCGTGCGGGGACGATCCCGCACCGCCCTCCACCGCGGCACCCCAGCAGGCGGCGACCACGGCGACCATCCCCTCCCCTGCGGCCAGCCTCGCCAGCACGTCGGACGTCCCGGTCGGCGGTGGGACCATCGTCGGTGACGTCCTGGTCGTCCAGCCCGTCGCCGGCACCTTCAAGGCGTACAACGCCGCCTGCCCCCACAAGGGCGTCAAGGTGAGTCCGCCGAAGGACGGCGTCGCGACGTGCCCGGCGCACAACTCGACCTTCGCCATCGCCGACGGCGCACGGATGAGCGGCCCGGCGACCACTGGCCTCAAGGAGATCGCGATCAAGGTCGACGGCAGCCAGATCGAGCCGGCCTGAGCCGTTCAGGCTCCCCGCACAGCGTCGTGCGGGCCCGTCATTCCAGTGGAAGTTTCATTCCCTCATGGCTGGCGACGAACCCCAGTCGCTCGTAGAACCGATGCGCATCGGGCCGCCGCTTGTCGGTGGTGAGCTGCACGAGCGCGCAGCCGCGCAGCCGGGCCCGGTCCACGACCCACATCATGAGTCGTGCGCCGAGACCGTGGCCCCTCCGGTCCGCGCGGACCCTGACCGACTCCACGAGCGCCCGCTCGGCGCCGTGCCGACCCAGCCCTGGGATGTAGGTCACCTGTAGGCACGCGACGACCGCACCGCCGTCGTCGGCGACGATGAGCTGGTTGCGCGGGTCCTCGGTGACGGCCGCGAACGCCCGCTCGTACGCCTCGTCGACCACCGGGGCGTCCCGGGCCTTGCCGAGGATGTCGTCGGCGAGCAGCGCCACAATCGCGGGCAGGTCGTCGTGGACGGCTTCGCGGAACTGCACAAGCTGATGCTAAACGCCGGGCGGTGCAGGAGAATCGGCGGGACCACCCCCGCCGTCCCCTGGAGTGCCGCCGTGCCGCAACGCAGTGTCCTCGTGCGGGCGCGGGTCGCGACCGCGCTGCTGTTCCTGCTCTTCGGGATCACGCTCGGGGCGTGGACCGTGCGGATCCCGGCGATCAAGCGGGACCTGTCGCTCGACGACGGCGGGCTGAGCATCGCGCTGCTGGCGTTCGCCGCCGGGGCGATCACCGGGATGCAGCTGACCGGGCGGCTGGTGGACCGGTTCGGCAGCCGGCGGGTGATGCTGCCGGTCGCGTTCGCCGAGGGTCTGGTGCTGATCCCGCCCGCGTACGCGCCGAACCTGGCGACCCTCGCCGCCGCGCTGTTCGTGTTCGGAGCGGTGCACGGCACCCTGAACATCGCGATGAACGCGCACGCGATCGAGGTGCAGCGGGCCTGGCAGCGGCCGATCATGTCGTCGTTCCACGCGGTGTACAGCATCGGCGGCTTCATCGGCGCGAGCGCCGGCGGCCTGTTCGCGCACGCCGGCGTCGGGCCGCGCACCACGTTCACGGCCGTCGGCGGCACGATGCTGGCCTTCGCCGCCTGGTCCGCGTGGTGGGCGCTGCCCCGGACCGCACCCGCACCGCGGAGCACCGAGCCGTCCGGTCAGGACGGGCCGGTGCGGGGGGTGCTGTTCCTCGGCGTCCTGGTCTGCTGCGCGCTCGTGGGTGAGGGCGCCGCCGCCGACTGGAGCGCCGTGTACCTCCGCGACAACCTGCACAGCTCGGCCGGCTTCGCGGCGGCCGCGTTCGCCGCGTTCTCCGTGGCGATGACGGTCACCCGGCTCTTCGGCGACCGGCTCACCACCAGGTTCGGACCGGTCCTGCTCGTCCGGGCCAGCGGCCTGCTCGCCGCCGGCGGGCTCGGCGCGGCGCTGCTCATCGACGCGCCGCCGGCCGGCGTCGCCGGGTTCGCGTGCCTGGGCGCCGGCATGGCGCTCATCGCCCCGCAGGTGTATTCGGCCGCCGGCGACCGCAACCCGGACGCGGCGGGGCGCGCCCTCGCCCGGGTCGTCGGCATCGGCTACCTCGGCTTCCTGCTCGGCCCGGTCGTCATCGGCGGCGCCAGCAAGGCCGTCGGGCTGCCCGGCGCGCTGGCCATCCCGGTCGTGCTGTCGCTCTTCGTCGCCGCCACCGCCCCCGCGCTGCGCCCCCGCCGCCCGTCGCCGACCAACCCGGCAGACCTGACCACGACCATTTCCTGAGACGCGCGTCAGGCCCCAGGTGCTCCGCGCGGGCCGCGGGTCAGGAGGTACCCCGACGTCGCTAGGACGAACGCGGCCAGGGTCAGGAAGCTCACGAACCGCACCGTCCACAGTGGCCCGTGCGCGTCGCCGGCGATCGGGAAGGCCGCGCCGGCGACCAGGAGGGCCGCGGCGAGCCAGCCCAGGCCGGCGATGACGCCGGGGCCGGCGGCGTGGCGGACCAGGGTCGCGGCGGACGCGGCGAACACCGCCGCCGGCAGGCCGATGAGGGCGATGCCGGCGCTGTTGGCGTAGAGCAGCGCCGCCACCGTCGAGTCGTCGAGCCGGGTGTCGCCGCGGGCCATCGCGACGGCGTCGAGGAAGGACGTGGCGACGCCGCCGACCGTCACCAGCCCCACCACGCCGGCCGCGGTCAGCGGCGACCACCACGGCGCCGGGCGGTCCACAGTGGACAGGGCGCGGGGCAGCAGGACGCCGAATGGCAGGAGCAGCAGCATGAACGCGCAGCCGGCGACGAGGTCGCCGACCAGGTACTGCCGCCCGGCGGTGTGGAAGAAGTCGCGCACCTGCGCGACCGGGGCGCCAGCGGGTGGCGGCTCGCCCTGCAGGACGGCGGCACCGACGATGAACAGCACGAACCAGCCGATGCCGAGCAGGCCGACCCAGCGGCCGTCGGAGAGTCTTCGCATGGGCTCCATGCTGGTCGTCGCAGGCCGCCGGCGCGTCGTACCACGGTCCACACGGGACACTCATCCTCCCGTGGTACACCTGGGGGCGCCGGCTCAGCCGCGCGGTGGAGTCGGGGAGCAGGGAGTGCGACGGCCGCGGTACCGGCGGACCGGTCCCCCGGCCTGACGACCCGCGGCGGGATCCGGGCCACGATGCGAGACATGACAACTGCCATCAGTACCCGGGGGCTGACGAAACGGTACGGCGCCCGGACGGTCGTGGATCACCTCGACCTGGACGTGCCGGCGGGCGTGGTCGCCGGGTTCGTCGGCCCGAACGGCGCCGGCAAGACCACGACGCTGCGGATGCTGCTGGGCCTGGTGCGGCCCGACGCCGGCACCGGCAGCGTGAACGGCGTGCCGCTCACCCAGCCGGCCGGGTACCTGCCGCGGGTGGGCGCGCTGATCGAGAGCCCGGCGTTCTACCCGGGCCTGTCCGGCGCGCGGAACCTCGCCGTCCAGGCGACCCTCGGCGGCCTCGACCCGGCCGGCATCCCGGCGGTGCTGGAGCGGGTCGGGCTCGCGGCGAGAGGGGCGAGCTCGTATCAGAGCTACTCCCTCGGCATGCGGCAACGCCTCGGCATCGCGGCGGCCCTGCTCGGCGACCCCGCGCTGGTCGTCCTCGACGAGCCGACCAACGGGCTCGACCCCGCCGGCATCCGCGAGATGCGCGGGATCGTGCGGTCCATCAACCAGGACGGCCGGACCGTCCTGGTCTCCTCGCACCTGCTCGCCGAGGTCGAACAGGTCTGCGACTGGCTGATCGTCATCGGCGAGGGCCGGCGGCTGTTCCAGGGCCCGACCCGGGACCTGCTCGCCGGTGGCGGCGACCTCGAGGAGCACTACCTGAGCATGTTCACATCCACGGAGGGAACGTCATGACCCGAACGTTCACGGCCGAACTGATGAAGCTGCGCCGGCCCCGCGTGCTGTACGGCGCGCTCGGCGCCCTGATCGGCTGCACGATCCTGGTGACGGTGCTGACGTTCGCCACCGCCCCGACCCCGCCGGAGCGGCTCACGGCCGGGTTCACCAACGCGTCCCGGCTCGTCGGCGTCGTCGTCCTGGTCGTGTTCCTCACCGGCGTCACCACCGAATACGGGCTGGGCACCCTGCGGACGTTGCTGCTGCGCCAGCCGTTGCGGGACCGGCTCCTCGCCGGCAAGGCGCTCGCCCTGGTCGTGTGCACCGCCGGCGCGCTGCTCGTCGCGCTCGCCGTGAGCGTGGCCTCCGCCGCGGTCGTCACCGCCGCCCGTGGCACGCCGACCGGGCCGTGGCTGGCCGACGCCGCGACCGGCTACGCCAACGCGCTCCTCGCCGCCCTGAGTTACGGCGCGATCGGGCTCGCGCTCGGGGTGCTGCTGCGCTCGACCGCCGTCGCCGTCGGGGTCGCGCTGTTCTGGTTCATCATGGTCGAGAACATCGCGGACCACACCTGGCCGGCCGCCGGGCACGTGCTGCCGGGCCTGCTCGCGGGCGCGGTCACCGGCATCCCCGGCAGCGTCCCCTACAGCCACGGGCTCGCCGGCGTGCTGGTGTACATCGCGCTCGCGGTCACGGCCGGTTTCATCGCATTCTCCCGCCGCGACGTGAGCAACTGAGAATCTAAGCGGCTCAGGTCATCCAGCCCGGCCGGATCAGGCCCGTCTCGTACGCCATGATGACCAGCTGCGCGCGATCCCTGACGCGCAGCTTGGTCATCGCGCGGCTGATGTGGGTCTTCGCCGTCGCCAGGCTCACGAACAGCCGCGCGGCGATCTCGTCGTTGGTCAGCCCCTGCGCGGCCAGCAGCATGACCTGCCGCTCCCGGTCGGTGAGCGCGGTGAGCGCCTCGGCCGGCCGGGAGACCTTGGCCCGCGACGCGAACTCCTCGACCAACCGCCGGGTGACGCTGGGCGCGAGCATCGAGTCACCGGCGGCGACCACCTGGATCGCGCGGATCAGGTCGTCGGGCTCGTTGTCCTTGAGCACGAACCCGCTCGCGCCGGCCCGCAGCGCGTCGAACACGTACTCGTCGATCTCGAACGTGGTGAGGATGAGGACCTTCACCGCGTCCAGCCGCGGGTCGGCGGCGATGCGCCGGGTCGCCTCGAGGCCGTCCATCACCGGCATCCGCACGTCCATGAGCACCACGTGCGGCCGCAGCTCCGCCGCCGTGCGCACCGCCGCCTCGCCGTCGCCGACCTCGGCGACCACGTCGATCCCGCCGCCGTCCTGCAGCAGCGCCCGCAGCCCGGCACGCATCAGCGCCTGGTCATCGGCGAGCACGACCCGGATCACGTCGGGCTCCGGTACGGCAGCCGCGCATGCACCCTGAACCCGCCCCCGGACTGGCGGCCGGCCTCGAACGACCCGTGCAGCCCCGCCGCCCGTTCCCGCATCCCGGCGATGCCGTCCCCGTCGCCGGCCGGTCCGTTGGCCGGGCCCTCGTCGAGCACGGTGACGGCGACCGCCTCGTCGTCATACGCGATCCGCAGTGTGGCGGTCCCGGCGGCGGAGTGGCGGCGCACGTTGGTGACGGCCTCCTGCACGATCCGGTACGCCGCGAGGTCCACCGCGGTCGGCAGCTGCCGCGGCGGGCCGTCGACGGTCTTCGTCACCCGCAGGCCGGCCTCGTCCGAGCGGGCCAGCAGCTCGTCGAGCTGGCCCAGCCCGGCGCTCGGCCGCCGCGGCACCTCGGTGTCCTGGCGCAGCACGGCGAGCGCGGCCCGCAGGTCGTCCAGGGTCTCCCGGCTGACCTCCTTGATCGCCGCGACCGACGCGCGGGCCTGCTCCGGGTCCCGGTCGAACAGCCGCAGCGCCACGTTCGCCTGCACGTTCACCAGCGACACGTGGTGCGCGAGGACGTCGTGCAGGTCGCGGGCCACCCGGAGCCGTTCCTCGCTGACCCGCCGCCGCTGCTCGGCGACGCCGGCCCGCCGCGCCTCGGCCCGGCGTTCCTCGGTGACCCGCACCGCCTCACCGGCGGCGAGCAGCAGGCACAGCACCGCGGCGATCGCCACGACCGCGACGGGTCCCGGTGTCTCCTGCCGGCCGACCACGGCGCTGACGAGCAGGTACGCCGGCAGGCCGAGCGCCGTCACCAGCCACGCCGTGCGCCGCCGGCCGGCCGCCACGGTGACCACCGTCGCGACGGCGAGGCTCAGCGCGGCCGGCCCGAACCGGTAGTTCAGCGTGTAGTACGCGGCCGTCGCGGCGAAGTTGCCGGCCAGCACCGCCCCGGGCGCGCGGTGCCAGGCATACAGCAGCAGCGGCCCGGCGGCGAGCAGCGCGACCGCGATGAGATCGACGGGCCGCCGCTCGGTGACCCGCTGCGCGGCGGCGACGGTCGTGGCGATCTGCAGGGCACCGATGAGCGCCGGCAGCCATGGCCGCCGGCACCACCGGTCCCACCGCCCCCCGATGACCACCCGGCTCTGGTCCACCCGCCCAGCCTAGGGACGCCGGACCCGCCGGTCGTCATCCTCAGGACCGGTCGGCCGCTACCACGGCGGGCGTACCCGGGCGCCGCCGGCTACGCCACTGGTTGAAGGAGGGCCCGGTGGGTATCAGGACATCGAACCCAGTGCACCGAGGCGGTCTGAGGATCATGACCAATCACCAGCTCGTGTGGCGGCCCACCGACGGCGGGAACGTCGCGGTCGTCGGCCGCGCCCGCCGCTGGCTGGGTGCTGCCCTGCCGAGACTCGTCGGCCGCCGGTCGCGCGGTCACCTGCACGACGACACCGAACTGCTGCTGTGCGAGCTCGTCACGAACGCGGTCGTGCACGCGGGCGGCGTCACCGCCGTGCGGCTGGGCCTCGACGAGGAGACGCTGCGCGTCACGGTCTGCGACCACGTCACGGCGCCGCCGGTGACCCGTCACGCCGCCCCGGACGCCGACCACGGCCGCGGGCTCGCACTGGTCGAGGCGCTCGCCACCCGCTGGGGCGTCGACCGGGCGCAGCCGGCGACGGGCAAATGCGTCTGGCTCGAGCTGCCCACCCGCTAGCCGACGGCCGGTCGGAGTGCCTGCCACGGGGTCGCGTCGAAGATGAGCGTGATCGACGTGATCAGCCCGCCGGCGAGGCGGAAGTGCTCGGCGGTGCGCTGCGTGCCGACCGGCGTCGCGGTGTGCACGTCGTAGACGAGCGTCGCTTCCTCGGCACCGTACAGCTCGCTGCGCAGGTCGACGCCGGTGACGACGCGCAGGAAGTCGGGCAGGCCGGCGAGATGCCCGGCCGCGTCGTCGAACCGCAGCATCGGGCTCTCGAACCGGAACGGCGTCCCGGTCAACGCGACCGCAGCCGCGACGTCGCCACTGAACCGAGCGTCGTGATAGGCCCGCACTACATCGATGGTCTTCATCGTTCTCGCACTCCTCGCACACCTAGGACGAGCCGGAGGCACAGGTCACGCAACTGCGACGCCTCGGCGGGGTCGAACCCGGCGAACACGGCCGCCATCGCCGCCCGGGTCGGCGCCCGGAACGCGTCCAGCCAGGCCAGCCCCTCCGCGGTCGCGACGGCCCGCACCGACCGCCGGTCCGCCGGGTCCGGCACGCGCCGCACCAGACCCTCCCGCTCGAGGGTGTCGACGAGCCCGGTGACGTTGCGGGGCGTGACGCCGAGCGCCTGCGCGAGCTCACCGAGCGGCAGGCCGCCGTCGCCGCCGGCGCGCAACCGCAGGAGCAGGTCGAACCCGCCGGCACTGAGCCCGCGCCCACCGGTGCCGGCGGACCGCAGGTGCTCGATCGCCGCCGCCGCGGACCGCACCGCCGCGGCCGCCTCGAGCAACGGCAGCACATCACCGCCGCCGACCTCTTCCAGTGCCGCCCGCGTCCCGGGGTCGAACAGCCGCCCGTCGTCATCAGTTACGTACTGCACAATGAAGTACTACAGCAATTCCAGGCGGTGCGCAACGCGCCTGCACTACCCTGTCCCGGTGGGATACGACTTCGCCGCCGAAGATGCCGGCACCAGCTACCGCCTCAACGACTGGCAGATGGGTCACGTCCGGCTCGTCATGCTGGAGGCGGGCGCCGTCGCCGGCGACGGCCTGGCCCGGCTGTTCGGCAACGAACGGTTCGCGCCCTCCGCCGACACCGTCCCGGTGGGCCACTTCAGCTCCAACGACGGCTGGCAGGTGACCGCGGCGCAGTGCGCCTTCATCGCCGCCCGGCTGCGTGCCGCCCTCGACGCCGACCTGATCGGCGACATGGCCCTGTTCTACTACGACCAGCCGACACAGCTGCGCGACTGGGTCGAGGAGTTCGCCGCCTTCAACGAGCAGGCCACGGCGCAGGGCGGCTACCGCGTCTCGTAAGGGTGAGACTTCAGGGCATGGCTCCGGTCCGCCGTGGGCACGACCGCCGCTCCCGTCAGCCACCGGTCGGCCGTGAACGGCCTCCCTGCCAGGTCCGCGCACAGTTGCGCGGACACGGCCTGCGGCCGTGAACAAGCCCGCGGCCGCGAACGGCCGCGACGCGACCTGCGGCCGCGACCACCCGAACCGGGACACCACCCCGGCCACAGCCAAAGCCCCGCGGAGGACGTCAACCGCAACCGGACGCTGACCTCGCCTAACCCGCACGGAGGACGTCGACCGCAACCGGCACTGACGTCGCCTATCCCGCGCGGAGCGCGACCGGGCGCTGACGTCGCCTATCCCGCACGGAGGGCGTGGACCGCGACCGGACGCTGACGTCGCCTAACCCGCGCGGCCGCCGGCGACCAGGGACTCCATGGTGCGCACGACGGTCTCCGCGTCGGTGCGGGACAGGAACGCGGTGTCCACGTCGACGGTGAGGACCAGCGCGCCGGGCTCGTCGTCGATGTGCAGGAACAGCGGCTCCGTCGGCCCGGTCGACGCGCCGACCCACTCGAACACGCCGTCGCCGGGCGACGCGTCGGGGGCGGCCGCGCGGCGGGTGCGGCGGTCGTTGTAGCAGACGGTGCGGGTGACGTCGGTGTCCGAGCCGGCGAGCAGCTCCGCGAGCCGCAACGGGTTGTAGTACGCGTGCTTCTGCGCGGCCAGGGACGCCCGGGCGACCCGGCCGAGCGCCTCGTCCAGCGGGCCGGACACGTCGGCGACGCACAGGCCGAGCTGCGCCAGGGGGCTGACCACCTCGGCGAGGCCCGCACGGAACCGGTTGCTCACCAGCTGCCGGACCGCGACCTCGCCGGTGCCCGTGACCTGACCGACGGCCATCATGAACGCGGTCGACAGGATCGTCGCCGGGTCGACGCCGGTCCGGGCGGCGACGGCACCGACCGCGACCGCCATCGCCGGAGAGGTGAACCGCGCCTTCGGGAACCGCTGCCGGTCCGGCTCCAGCACCGGGGACAGCACCGCCACCGACGGCAGGTGCCGCTCCCAGTGCCGCACGGCGGCGGCGCTGCAGCGGTCGCCGGACGGGGAGCGCTGCCACGCGGCCAGTTCGAGCGGCTGCGGGCCCGTGACCGGGGTCGCGACGCGGGCGGTGGCCTCGGCGACCATGACCCCGGCACCGATCGCGTCGGTCACCAGGTGCGGCATGATCGCGACGAGCCGCTCGGGACGGCCGTCGCGGCAGACGACGGCGGCGCGCAGCGGCCAGTCCTCGACGAGGTCGGGCTGGGCGGTCCGGAACCCGTGCTCGACCTCGGCGGCGAACGCCGTCGGGTCGTCGGACTCGTACACCTCGACGGCCAGCGTCCCGGCGGCATGCACCTCCTGCAGCGGCCCGTCGTGGCGCAGCCTGGTCCGGAACGACTGATAGCGCTCCAGCGAATACCGCAGCTCGGCGACCACGTCGGCGACGGTGGCGCCCGGCGCGACCGGCTGATGCCCGCCCATCGCCAGCCACGACCGCTCGCGCTCCATGGTCATCAGCATGGACTGCTGTCCCCAGGTCAGCTCCGCGACGCCGCTGCCCTCGCCGCGGAACGCGACGTCGATCCGATCCACCACGTCAACCATCGACGAACCACTCTCGTGAGGAGGGGGCGCGACCCAGGACAGCGTAGCGCCCCTACGGCACCAGATGGATGCGGATCTTTCTCGCCGTGACCGCCGCGTCCTCCAGGACGTTGAGCCGCGGCTCGGGCACCTCGAGCAGGTGCGGGTGCCGCAGCGCCGCGATCCGCTCCAGCCGCGGGTCCTCCAGCACCAGGTCGATCATGGCCCGGTCCCCGCCGCACACGAGCGCGGCGAGATCGGTGTGGCCGGACAGGATCCGGGCGGCGATGTCGGCCGTCTCGTCGACGGCGGCGTCGGTCTGGTTGCCGCGGCGGCGGGCGTACCGCTGCTGCGACCACCCACCGGCGGCGGTGCGCCCCTGCACGTAGAACCGTTCGACCTTGGACGTCTCGAGCGTGGTGCCGTCGGCGACCCCGACCGCCGCCGCCCCCCGCCGCACGAGCAGCAGCCCGATCCGCGGCGGTTTCGCGATGCCCTGCAGCAGCCCGTCGATGTCGGTCACCCCGTCCAGCCCCGGCGACGGGTGCAGGGTGGCGGTGTCGCCGTTGCTGGCCCCGGTGAGGGTCAGGGCGTCCTCGGTCGCACCGTTGTGCCGGCCGTAGAACCCGTCGAGCCACCCCTTGAGCCGCTCCGGGGAGATCTCGACCCACCGTCCCCCGCCGGCCGCGGGCCGCGCCTTCACCATGCCGCCCAGTCTGCCCCTTCCACCCCGCGAACGCCCGGCCTGTCCTGCCACCCGACCGACAAACGGCCGACGACCCGGACCGCGCGGCAGTCAGGGCGGCAGTCAGGGATGGGCGAACAGCAGTGGCACGAGGACCACGACGCCGACGATCGCGACGGAGGACAGGACGCCGCGCCAGGTGCGCAGGAACCGCCGGAGCTGGCGGCGCCACCCGCCGCGCCGGGGACGTGGGCTCGGCTCGTCCCGGGTGCCGGCGAAGATCTCCAGCCAGAGCCCGCCGAGCAGCGCGACCGGCGACGCGACCGCCACGACGACCAGCCGGGGCCCGGTCAGTGGCGGCATGTTGTTGACGACGATCGCGGTCAGCGCGGCCACCAGCACGGCGACGGCAAGCTGCGCGACGGCACGCAACCGTCCCTGCACGCCACCTCCCTGTGTCGCCCCACAGCGTAGGTGGCCGCCCGCACCGCAGGCACCCGCTTCACCCTGACGCGTGAACGCCTCCCCCGTGAACGCCTCCCCCGTGAACCGCAGCCCGCTCAATCGCCTCCCGCTGGCACGCCCGGCCCGTCATCGGGGTGCGGCCGGTGCTCGAACGACGCCATCACCTGCCAGCCGCCGTCCCGCGGCCCGTAGCGCAGCGTCCCACCGGCGGCGAGGACGTCGGCTTCGAGGCTGCGCAGCCCGTACCCCCCACCGCCGGCCGAACCGATCGCGCCTGCGGCAGGCGGGCGGCGGCTGGTCAGGCGCAGGGTCCAGCGGTCACCGTCGCGATCGACGGCGGCAAGCAGGCGGGTCCCGGGCCCGTCGTGCCGCAGCGCGTTGGTGGCGACCTCCCCCACCAGCCGGAACGCCACGTCGTGCAGGCCCGCCGGCAGGGCGGCGAGGTCCCCGGTCAGGGCCGGCGGCACCGACAACCCGGCGTCCCGCAGCGCGTCGAGCCGCTCGGCGAGGGCGGCCGCGGTGTCCCGCTGGGCCTCCTCCGCCAGGGCGAGGCGGACCTCGGCGAGGGCGTCCCGGCCGGCCCGCAGCACGGTGTCGAGGCGGTGCTCGTCGGCCGGTGCTAGCCGGGCGGTCGCCCGCAATGCCTCGCCCTGCACCAGCATGACCGTCATCGTGTGGGCGAGGCTGTCGTGCAGCCGCCGGGCCAGCCGCTCGCGGGAGCCGGCCGTGGCCGCCGCCTGCTCGGCGAGGCGCCGCTCCAGGCGCAGCCCGGCGATCGAGGCGCGCTCCCGGAGGTGCTCGCCGCGTTCGACGCCGGCGAGCCAGGTGACGGTCAGCGCCACGGCCGCCAGCAGGCCACCCTCGACCGGGCCGCGCCGGATCGCCCCGGCCACCGTGACCAGCACCGTGGCCGCGCCGCACACGCCCCACCGCACCGCGGGAGAGCGCTGCGTCGCCGCGCCGTACACGGCCAGCGACACCGGCAGGTACCCCACGGCGCGGCCCATGCCGAGCAACGAGTGCGCCGCGGTCGCCACGCTGATCACGGCGAGCACGGTGCCGGGCGCGCGGCGGCGCCACACCAGCGGCACCAGCTGCGCCACCGCGAGCGGCACGCTGATCACCGTGCCGGACAGGACGTACAGCGTGACCAGGGTCGCGTAGAGCGCCAGGTCGATCGCGATCCGCCAGTGCGCGCGAAGCACGGCCGGCATCGCGTTCCCCCTGACTATCATCGGCCGGGTGATCCGGCTCGCCATCGTCGACGACCAGGCCCTCGTCCGCGAAGGTCTCGCCCTGATCCTCGGCGCGGAGCCCGACATCGAGGTGGTCGCCGGGTTCACCGACGGCGCCGAGCTCCTGCGCGACCCGGTGCGGGCCGATCTCATCCTGCTGGATCTGTACCTGCCCGGCGCCGACGGGGTCACGACGATGCGCGAGCTACGGGCCAGGCAGCCCGCGGTGAAGGTGCTGATGCTGACGACCGTGGGCAGCGCCGCCGACATCCAGCGGGCCCTGACCGCCGGGGCCGACGGGTTCGTGCTCAAGGACGCGACCGGCGCCGAGCTCGCGGCGGCGGTGCGGGGCGCGCACGCCGGGGTGCGGCCGCTGAGCGCGTCCGCCGCCGAGCTGCTGTGGCCGCGGCGGCCGGCCCAAGCCGGGCGCGGCCCCGACCTGAGCACGCTCACGCCCCGCGAGCGGGAGGTCCTGGACCTGCTCGGGCAGGGCATGGGCAACCGGGAGATCGCCGCCGAGCTCGACCTGGCGGAGCGGACCGTCAAGACCCACGTCAGCAACGTCCTGGCCAAACTGGACGTGGCCAGCCGCACCCAGGCCGCCCTGCTCGCCCGCAACCTGCTCCAGTGATCCGGAAGACCTTGTGCACCCTGACTACACAAGGTCTTCCGGATCATGAGGGCAGCCCGCGACACGACCGGGACCAAAGGGCCGGTCGGGCTACGTCCTTCGCCGCTTCCCGCCGCCCGCGGCGCCCTGCCAGGCTGCCACGGTGCCCACTGACCCACAGGCCCCGCCGACCCCGCCGGCCCGGGCCCGCCGATGGCCTCGGCGCGTCGCCGTCACCCTGGCTGTCGTGCTCGTCGGCGGCGCCGGCCTGTACCTGCGCAACAGCTCGACGATCGCCGGACGCGAGGAAGGGCAGCGGCCGTTCCTGCTCGCGCACCGCGGGATCGCGCAGACGTTCGACCTGGCCGGCGTCACCGCCGACACCTGCACCGCCAGGATCATCCATCCGCCGCAGGTGCCGCACCTGGAGAACACGCTGCCGTCGCTGCGGGCGGCGTTCGACGCGGGCGCCGACCAGGCCGAGATCGACGTGCAGCTGACCCGCGACGGCCAGCTCGCCGTCTTCCACGACGCCACGCTCGACTGCCGCACCGACGGCACCGGCACCGTCGGCGAGCACACCATGGACGAGTTGCGGCGGCTCGACATCGGTTACGGGTACACCAGCGACAACGGAACCTCCTTCCCGCTGCGCGGATCCGGGGTCGGGCTGCTGCCGACCGTGGCGGAGGTGTTCGCCGCGCTGCCCGGCCGGGCGTTCAAGGTGGACCTCAAACGCGACCAGCAGGCCGACGGCGACGCCCTCGCCGACTTCCTCGGGACGCTGCCCGCGGACCGGCTCGCCACGGTCACGGTCACCGGCGGCGACACCGCCGTCGCGGCCGTGCGACGGCGGCTGCCGCAGGTGCGGACCGCGTCACGGGCGACCATCAAGTCCTGCCTCATCGACTACGCGGGCATCGGCTGGACCGGGCACGTCCCGGACAGCTGCCGGCACCTGGAGCTGCCGCTGCCGGCCCGCTACGGCCGGTGGCTGTGGGGCTGGCCGAACCTGTTCGTGGCCCGGATGCGCGGCGTCGACACCCGGGTCGTGCTGGTCCGCGGCGAGGGCGAGTGGTCGGCGGGCTTCGACACGCCCGCCGACCTCGCCGAGCTGCCCGACGGTTGGACCGGCGGGATCTGGACCAACCGCGTCGACGTCATCGCCCAGGATCGATGAGGATCTTCGCGTGCACCTCCGGGTCGGACAGGGCCGTGAACGCGTCCGCGACCCCGGCCAGCCCGACGTGGCCCGTGACGATGTGGGCCACCGCGAGCCTGCCGGCGGCCAGGGCGTGGAGGGTGTCGCGAAACTCCAGCGGCGTGTACCCCACGACGAACCGCACGTCGAGCTCCTTGTTCACCGCCAGCGCCGGCCGGAACGTGTCGGCGCCCATGCAGACCCCGACGACGACGATCCGCGCGTGCAGCGGCGCCGCGGCCAGGACGCCGTCGATCATCCCGGGCACGCCAACACACTCGAACACCACGGGACGCCTCGGGCTGGTCGCGCCGACCTTGTCGAGGACCCGCCAGGCCGCCCACCACGGCACCGGCAGCCGCGCCAGCCCTTCCATGGCGTCGATGCCGGCGGTGTACTCGGCGGGCATGCCCGTCACGAAACCGCGCCCACCGATCGCCTCCCACGGCGAACCGGTGGCCGGGTCGACCACGACGTCGGCGCCGCACCGCTGCGCCAGGGCGCGCCGGGCCGCGGAGTAGTCGCTGGCGACGACCGTGGCGACGCCGCGGGCCTTCAGCACGGCGATGACGGCGAGCCCGACCGGCCCGCAGCCGAGCACGACCGCGACGTCCTTGCGCGTCACCTCGCCCCGGTTCACGGCGTGCCAGGCGACGGCGAGGGGTTCGGTGAGCGCGGCGAGGTCCGGCGCCAGCCCGTTCGGCACCGGCATGGTCAGCGACTCCTGGACCACGACGTGCTCGGCGTACCCGCCGGGGGCGTGCTCCGACAGGCCGATGCCGTCCACCTGGCCGTCGCGGCGTACCAGCGGAACGGCGACGACGGCAGTGCCCGGACGGAGCCGGCCGGCCGTCGCGGGGCCCCGCTCCACGACCTGGCCGTAGATCTCGTGGCCCAGCACCACCCGCTGCCCGGACCGCAGATACCGCGGATAGCCGCAGACGTCGAGCACGTCGGCGAGTTCGTCGCCGTGCCGGCGGGCGTGCAGGTCCGAGCCGCAGATGCCGCACCGCCGGACCTCGACGAGCAGCTGGCCGGGGCCGGGCCGCGGGGTGGGCAGGTCGGCGAGTTCGAGCCGGCCGCCGGTCAGGGTCACCGCCTTCATCGGGTCTCCCCCGCGCCCGTCAGGTCGTAGGCCAGCGGTCGCCAGCGGACGGCCTTGCGGCGGAACCGGAACGTCCAGTCGGGGTAGATCGTCGCGTTGCGGCCGTTGGCATCCTGGTAGAAGGTGCGGCAGCCGCCCAGTTCCCAAACGGTCCTGGCCAGTTTGCGGTCGATTTCGGAGTTGTACGCGTCGTGCACGTCCCGCCGCACCTCGATCGCCGTGGCACCGGCCCGGTCCAGCGCGACGACGGCGTTCTTCACGTGCTCGGCCTGCGCCTCGATCATGTAGACCATCGAGCTGTGCCCGAGACCGGAGTTGGGGCCGAGCAGCATGAAGAAGTTCGGGAAGCCGGGAATCGCCACGCCCAGATACGCGCGGGGCGAGCCCGCCCACACGTCGCTGAGCAGCGCGCCGTCCCGGCCTCGGACCTTGCCGGCGAACGGGATGTCGGTGACGTGGAAGCCGGTCCCGAAAACGATGACGTCGACGTCGCGCTCCACCCCGTCGGCGTCCACGACGCTGTGCTCGCGGATCTCGCGCAGCGCCAGCGGCACCAGCTCGACGTTGGGCCGCTGCAGCGCCGGATACCAGTCGTTGGACGGCACGATCCGTTTGCACCCCAACGTGTAGTCGGGGGTGACGGCGCGGCGCAGACCTGGGTTGGCGACCTGCCGCTCCAGGTGCTTGCGCGCGACGCCTTCGAGCAGCCGCATCAGCCGTGGGTACTTGGCCATGCCGAGGACCAGCAGCTCCTTGCCGGCGTACACCTTGCCGCGCTCGAGCTTCTGCCGCCACGGCCGGCTACGAAATCGATCCCGTTCGGCGTCGCTGATCGGCCGCTTGTCGTGCGGCGTGATCCACGGCGCGCTGCGCTGGAACACGTACAGCGTGCCCGCCTGCCTGGCGAGGTGCGGCACGTACTGGATCGCCGAGGCGCCGGTGCCGACGGACGCGACCCGCTTGCCGGTGAGGTCGGCGCCGTGATCCCAGCGCGCCGAGTGCATCATCGTGCCGCGGAACCGCTCGATGCCCGGCACGTCCGGCAGTTTCGGCTCGGTCAGCGGTCCCATGGCGCTCACCAGCACCTGCGCCGTCCACGTCCCGTGGTTCGTGGTGACGTGCCAGCGCTGTCCGTCCTCGTCCCACCTGGCCTCCTCGACCTCGACCCCGGTGCGCAGATGCGGGCGCAGGCCGAACTGTTCGACGCAGCGCCGCAGGTACAAGCGGATCTCCGGCTGGGGAGAGTAGGTGGAGGACCAGTCGGGGTTGGGCGCGAACGAGAACGAGTACAGGTGCGATGGCACGTCACAGGTGCAGCCCGGGTAGGTGTTGGACTGCCAGACCCCGCCGGTGTCGGGTTCGCGTTCGAGGATGACGAAATCGGTTTCGCCCGCCGTCCGCAGCGCCCGGCCCAGCGCGATGCCGGAGAACCCGCCGCCGACGACGATGACCGTCGCATGCTGTTCCTCCGTCATGCCTGGGCCCCGGCCAGCATCGCGTCGCGGTCGGTGTGGACGAAGCGGGCGGCGAGCAGCATCCCGGCCGCCGCGACGGCGAGGGCCAGCGGCACGGCGATCAGCATCGCGGTCTTGAGCCCCTGCGCCTCGGCCGCCGCCCCGCCGGCGTTTCCGCCGGCCAGGGCGTCGGAGACGATGCCGACCACGATCGGGCCGCCCGCGCCGCCGAGCAGGTAGCCGACCGCGCCCATCAGCCCGATCGCGCCGGATCGCTGCGCGGGCCGGATCACGTCGGCCATGACCGGGACGGCCGCGGCGAGGTAGATGACACCGAGCAGGTAGCCGAGGCTCAGGAACAGCACCAGCTGCCACAACGCGTCCCGGCCCGCGGCGAGACCGGCCGCGGTCAGCACCGCGGCCCCGGCCAGGCTGAGCACGGCCACCTGGACCCGCGCCGTCGGTGACCGTCGGGCCGCCGCGTCGAGGGTACGACCACCGATGAGCAGCCCGACCAGACCCGTGATACCGATGACGACCCCACCCACGGCGCCGGCCTGCACCAGGTCGAGGCCGTAGTACCGCTGCAGCACCGGGGTGAGGAACGTCCCGATGGCGTACGCGGCGAAGTTGTATCCGGCGAACGCGAGGATCAGCCCGTACACCGACCTCACCTTCCACACGCTCGGGCCTTTCGTGGTGGCCTCCACGCTCACCGGCTCGGCGGCGCCCCGCTCCGGTTCCCGGATGCGCAGGACGAGGAGCGCGACGACGATCCCGGGCACGGCGGCGATGAGGAACGGCGCCCGCCAACTGTCGAACGCGACGGCGAGGCCACCGGCGGTGAAGAACGCCAGCAGCGTGCCGATCGGGAAGCCCAGCATGAACACGGCGTTGGCCCGGGAGCGGCGTTCGCTCGGGTACAGGTCCGACAGCAGCGAACCGGTCGCCGGCGCGTAGCTGGACTCGCCCACACCGACCCCGACCCGCGAAGCGAGGAAGCCCCAGAAGCTGGTCAGTACCCCACCCGCGGCGGTGAACACACTCCAGGCGAACAGACCCCATCCCGCCACGGTCCGGCGCGGGATCCGGTCCGCCAGCCGCCCGAGCGGCACCCCGGCGATCGCCGCGACGAGCACGAACGCCGACGCGAGGATGCCGACCTGGGTGTCGTCGAGCCCGTACTCCTCCTTGATCGGCTCCAGCACGACCGCGGGCAACGCCCGGTCGTAGAAGTTCAGGAGGTTGCCGGCGAACAACAGCGCGAGCACATACGCCGCCGATGACCGCTCCTTGACCGGACCTGCCACCTGAGCCGCCTTTCACTGGATGGCGTACGCAACAAATGCCGCCATGAGGTGCATCACAGTGTGGCGGCGCAGCGGCAGCGCAGCTACGGCGTGCAAACCAAGCTCGATGCCCCGACTTTGTTCTGGGATACAAAGTCGTGCCCTACGCTGGACCGATGACCAGCCCGTTCCCCGCTGCGTGGCCGGCCCGTCGCGGCATGCCGGACCTCGCCACCCTCGACGAGCCGACCCGCCGCACCATCGCCAGGGCCGTCGAGCTGCTGCGCGCCAAACAGGACGCGTTCGGCCACCGGTTCCTCAAGCTCGCCCGCGACCACCTCCCCGGCTACCGCGTCCTCACCGACGAGGAGATCCGCGCCACCGCCCAGCTGTTCATGGACACCCTGGTGTCGGAGCTGTCCTTCCTGCGCGTCCCCGACGGCGCGCTGCGGGAACTGCTCAACCGGTTCGCCGTCGAGCGGGGCGCCCGCGGCATCCCGCCCGAGGTCCTGGCGGCCGGATACCAGATGGGCTCCCGGGAGATGCTCACCCTCCTCGACGAGGTCGGCCTCGAGGTCGGGCTGCCCGCGGACCTGCTGCTCGCCGTGCACGACAGCACCTGGGAGTTCTCCAACGAGGCATCGTCGGTCTTCGCCCGCGTCCAGCACGACCTCGCCCTGGAACGCGCCCACTTCGACGCCGAACGCCGCTCCACCTTCGCCGCCGGCGTCCTCAGCGGCGCCTTCCCCGCCGAGCAGATCAACCGCGACGCCCACCTGTTCGGCCTGGACCCCCGGGCGCGCCACGTCCCCCTCGCCGCCCGAGCGCCGTCGCCCGCCTCCCCGGACGGCGCCGACGCCATCCGCCGCGGCATCGCCGCGGCGCTGCGCATGCCGGCGGACCGGCTGCTCTTCGCCGAGATCGGCACCTGCCTGGGCTTCATCGCCCCCGCGACACCCGACCATCTCACCGGTCACCTCGTCGCCGCCGGCCCGCCGACCGTGCTCGACCAGTTGCCCGACGGCTTCCAGGAGGCGGTGCTCGCCCTCGCCACCGCCGAGCAGTTCCGCCAGTCGGGCCTGGTCCGCCTCGCCGACCTCGGCCCGCGCCCCCTCGTCCTGTCCAGCACCCGCATCGCCGCCGGCCTGGCCGCCCGCCACCTGCACGCCCTGGACGCCCCGGCCCGGGCGACCACCGACATCGAGGAGACCACCCGCGTCTACCTCGAATGCGACCAGCAGGTCCGCGAGGTCGCCCAGCGCCTCGCCGTGCACCAGAACACCGTGCGGTACCGGGTGCACCGCTTCGAGGAGCTCACCGGCCTCGACCTGCACCACACCGAAGACCTCGTCACCGCCTGGTGGCTCCTGAACCGCCGCCGCCCACCCACCGCCCCGTTGTCCTGATCACGGAATGACGCAGCGGCACCGCAGCAGACGCATCAAGGGCCCGCTCTTGCGGCACCTCCCGCACGACCCCCTACGAACCGTGGACCGCGCAGCGTCCCCCACCGGTCGCCACCCCGCACGGCGTCCCACGCTTGGTGGGCGCGCCGCACAGCACGGCCGGATCGTGGACGTGACACAGCCCGGACGGCCGCGCCGCGATCGGGCACGGCTTGCCGGACTTCGTCGTGGACCGGCAAAGCCCGCCATCACCAGGAGAAGCCGGCCGCACCGCAGCGGGCCGCAACGCAGCGGGCCGCGGCATCGCGGCGGGCCGCGGCATCGCGGCGGGCCGCGGCATCGCGGCGGGCACCTCGGCCACGCCCACCGCCTCCCGCAACCCCCGCGCCGCGAGCCGGTCGGCACGCTCGTTCTCCACGTGCCCCGCATGCCCCTTGACCCAGTGCCAGGCGACCTCGTGCCGCCCGACCGCGGCGTCCAGCTGCCGCCACAGGTCCTCGTTCTTGACGGGCTCGCCGGCAGCGGTGCGCCAACCGTTGCGCTTCCACTTCGCGACCCACGACATGATGCCGTTGCGGACGTACGTGCTGTCGGTGTGCAGGTCGACGACCGACGCCCGGGTCAACGCGTCCAGGGCCCGGATCGGCGCCGTCAGCTCCATCCGGTTGTTCGTCGTCGGGGTGGCCTCACCGCCGCAGAGTTCCTTCTCCACCTCGCCGTAGCGCAGCAACGCCCCCCACCCGCCGGGGCCGGGATTGCCGCTGCAGGCGCCATCGGTCCAGATCTCCACCCGGGACGTCATCCAGCGAACCTACGCCACGAACCCCGGTCCGGTTCGCGAAGGTCACCGGGACAGTCTGCCCGACGATTTCTGTCGTACCCCGCTGGCATGCTGTCGCCATGACCCCGTTGACGATCATCAAAGGCGACGCGACCAGCCCGCAGGCACGCGGACCAAAAATCATCGCCCACGTCTGCAACGACCAGGGCCACTGGGGCGCCGGATTCGTCCTTGCCGTGTCGCGGCGCTGGCCTGAGCCGGAGCGGGACTACCGGCGGTGGCATCGGGAACGCGCCGGCAACGACTTCGCCCTGGGCGCGGTGCGCCTCCTGGAGGTCCAGCCGTCGGTGTGGGTCGCCAACATGATCGGGCAGCACGGGATCAAGACGGGCAGTTCCGGCCCACCGGTCCGTTATGAGGCGATCGGCCGTGCCCTGACGACGGTCGGCGACCGGGCCCTGGAGCTCGATGCGTCGGTGCACATGCCGAGGATCGGTTGCGGACTCGCCGGCGGCCGCTGGGACAGCGTCGAGCCGCTCGTGGTTTCGGCGTTGAGCGGTCGCGACGTGCCCGTGACGGTCTATGACCTGTGATTTCGTTGGCGCGTGGTGGGCGAGGTGAGCCCGCCCTCTGACGTGCCCCTCACCGAGGGGTGACCGGCTGCCGCGGCGGCGACCTGGATGGGCCGCCGCCGCGGGATGCCGCCCGCCCGGGTCATTGGCGTGGCGTGGTCGCCAGCGGCGCGGTCATGAACGAGACCACCACCGGGACGTCGGCAACCGCCGTGCCCGTCGACGTGGCGGGCTCGATCACCGCGGGCGGTGTCGCGGCCGGCGTCGCCACGGGCACGGGTGGCGCGGGCGCGGGTGGCGCGGGCACGGGT
>NZ_BONQ01000002.1 GCF_016862795.1 Dactylosporangium siamense
GGCGCCGGTTGCGCGGGCGCGGGTGGTGGGGCGGTCGGGTCGACGCCGTCGATGAAGGCGGTGGCCTGGCGGGCGAGGGCCGTCGCGCCGATCGCGGTGGCCCACCGGGCGATCTCGGTGGCGAGTGCGACCGCGCCCGCCTCGTTGCCCGTGGCGCGGGCGAGGACGGCAAGGAGGAGTTGCTGTGACAGCGTGCCGGGGACGTTGCCGGCCGCGGCGCCGAGTTCGGTCGCGCGGCGCCACCGGTCGAGGGCCGCGTCGTCGTTGCCGGCGTCATGGTCGTGGCCGCCGAGGTGGCGTAGTGCTTCCCGGGCGAGAAGCCCGTCGCCGTGCTCCGGCCCGGCACCGGCCCGGAATGCGGCGTGATAGTGGGCGGGGGCCGCGTCGGGCTGGTCGAGGAGGTTGTCCGCGATCAGGCCCTGATACATCGCCGCCCAGCCCTCGCGCACCGGGTCCGGTGCCGAGGCGCGCAGGTCGGCGGCGCGGCCTCGGACCGCTTCGGCGGACGTGCGGGCCGGTCCGTCCGCCATCAGCAGCGTCCGGTAGTCGTGCCGCAGCTCGACGAACGCGAGATCCCACCGTCCCGCGGCGTCGAGTCCGGCGGCGAGCCGGGTGGCGGTGGTGAGCCGGTCGGCGGTGGTCGCGGTGCCCGCGAACCAGTCCGACTCGACGGACACCTGCGCGGCGGCGAGGGCCAGCAGTGGGTCACCGGGTGGCGCGGCGGCGAGCAGGGCCGCCGCGTCGTGCCACCGCCCGGCGTGGGCAAGGGCACGTGCCGCGGCGGCCAGGGCCTGCCGGGAGACTGCGATGTCGGTCATGAAGATGACGGTAGTAATCAAAAAAACTATTATCAAGAAAACTACCTGGCGCGGCGGGAGCGGCGATGAAGGACGACGTCGAGCAGCACATCGGCATCTGGGGGCGGGAGCTGCCCTGGCTCGACCCGGTCAAGGAGGCCATCTTCATGCGGCTGAGCATCCTCGCCCGGCACACCCAGCAGCTGCGCCGCGACACCCTGGCGGAGGACGGTCTGCCGCACTGGCAGTACAAGATTCTGATGAAGCTGCGGCGGCTGGGTCCGCCGTACGCCGCGAGCCCGTCCGAACTCGCCGACGCGCTCGGGCTGACCCGGGGCGCACTGTCGGCGCGGCTGGCGCCGATGGAGGAGGCCGGACTGATCACCCGCGCCGGCGACACCACCGACCGGCGGCGGGTCCACGTGCGACTGACGGAGGCGGGCAGCGCCGCGTTCGAGCAGCAGGCGGGCCGGGAGGACCACGGCGAGGCGGCCCTGCTGGAGGCGCTCACCGCCGACGAGCGTCTCGTCCTGGCGGACCTGCTGCACCGGCTGGTCCTCGCGGCCGAGGAACGGTGACGCCCGGCCCAAGGCCCGTGTCGAAGCAGGGGTCGGAGCGGCCGGCCGGCCGTCGGGTCAGCGCACATGCTGGAGCTGGCCACCCGCAGTGGCGCCGAGGTGTCGGACACCTTGAAGTACTTCTCCGAGCGGATCTCGGCGACGTTCGTGTATGCCGGATCGATGTCGAACGCGAGGGCCTGTTCTCCGGCACCCGCGGCCGGCAGATAGCCGGACCCGCGCGCAGCCCTCGACATCGGACCGCCGAGCATGACCAGCAGGGCGCTCTGCCGATCACGGTCCGGCCACGCCACGGCGAAACCGTCGAGTCCTACATCCGCAGACTCGCTCGCACACGTTTCCAGGTCGGCGCCCGGACCGTGGCCCTGGCCATCGCATCCTCCGAACCCCCACCCTGGAAACCGCCCACCAAGAAGTCCCTGCTCGGTCTCCCCGCCATCATCGACGCGCGGCTCGAGCGCCGACCCGGCATCTCGGCGCCGCAGATCTGGAAACAGATCCTCGACAACGTCGCCATGGTCGTCAACCAACGGCGGACCTCTTTGGAATCTGGCGCGCCTACCCGTTCTTGACCATGATCGGAGATTTCTCTGGTCGAAGCGATTCACCGGACTCGTTGGGCGATCCTCAGCTCAGTCAGGTAGCGCTTGACAATTTGACCCCCGTAGTCCACGTCGATCAGCCGCGCGATGGAGTTCAGCAGTGCGCTGCGCTGCGCGGCCGGCAAGGCACGGTGTCCGGAGTAGGTCAACAGCAGATCCAGGTAGTCAGCTGTCGAGTACGGCAGCTCCCACTCGTACCGGTAGAACTTCGCAGGCCCGAATCGCCCCGACGAGGTGAGCTCCCGATCGTCTTCGACGATGTCATGGGCGGTCTCAAGACGCAGGCCCGGTGGGGTCGACGGATCGAAGCGCTCGTAGCACTTCTGGGTCTCAGCGAAGAATGCCTCGGTCCAGGTGCCGCCAGCGATGTGGTGGGTCCCCACGGTGGCCAGCAGGCCACCGAGACGCACAGCGTCAGCAGACTTCGACACCCGCACCGCGGGGTCGATCCAGTGAAACGCGGTAGCGGAGAACACCACGTCGAACGGTTCACCGGGCAAGGGCCACTCCTCGAACGCCGCCGTAACGACCTCCACCGCGTCGAACGCGGCAAGATTTCGCCGAGCCACAGCCGCCATGTCCGCGCCCAATTCGACAGCCACAATGCGGTAGCCCCGCTCGGCCAACGGCACGGTCGCCTGCCCGGTGCCACAGCCGATCTCCAGCACCCTTGCCCCAGGCGCTACCCCGGCCGCAGCGAGATCATCAAACATCTGCACCGGGTATCGGGGGCGGGCACGGTCGTAGCGTGCAGCGTCCTCGTTGAAGGTCTCTCGCAACCTCACGTAGTCATTGCCATCGCTCACCAACAGAGACTAAGGCAGGCACGGGACGGCGCGCCCGGATCCCGGTGTGGGTCGGTCAGCCCACCAGGTACGTCAGGTGGGTCGCGTCGGTGGTGTGCCGCGGCTCGAGCGGGGTCAGTGTGACCGGGCCGCCGAGATGTGCGAACAGGGGTGTGCCCGCGCCCAGGAGCACCGGTGCCACGTGCAGGCTGAGCCGGTCGACGAGGCCCGCCCGCAGGGCCTGCTGGATGATGCTCGCCCCGCCCATGACGTGCACGCGACGGTCGCCGGCGACGGTCGCCGCGGCGCGGATCGCCGGCTCGACTCCGCCGGTGACGAAGGTGAACGTCGTCGTGCCACGGGTCACGGGCTCGTGCGGCCGGTGCGTGACGACGAAGACCGGCATACCGTAGAGGCCGTCCTCGTGTTCCCAGCCGCCGGTGGCGTCGTAGACGCGCCGGCTCGTCACGACGGCGCCCGACGCGGCGAACGTGTCCGCGAGCAGTGCCCGGCCGTCCTCCGTCCAGACCCAGGTGTGCAGGCGTTCGCCACCCGCGCCCAGCCCCGGGTGCCCGTCCAGGTCGGGTCCGGTGACGTACCCGTCCACTGACATCGAGATGTTCGCTTCGATCACGGCCATGGTGTCCGGTGTACCGACGCCAGGGCTCGACGAAACATGGAGCGGCGGAGCCGATGAGTGCGGCACTCACCCGTCGTCAGTACGGGGGTAGAGCCGCAGACAACGGAAGGACCGCGCGTTGAACAAGATCGTCTTCATGATGTCGGTGTCACTGGACGGGTATTTCGAGACAGACGGGCACAGTCTTGCCTGGCAGCACATCTCCGAGGAGTTGCACGCCCACTTCAACGAGGAGCTGGGCGCGGCCGGGGCCATGCTCAACGGCCGGGTCACCTACGAGCTCATGGCGAAGTCCTGGCCGCGTGCCGACGAGGACCCGGCCGCGCCGAAGGTCGTCGCGGAGTTCGCCCGGATCTGGCGCGACCTGCCGAAGGTCGCGTACTCCCGCACTCTGCGGGAGGCCGGCTGGAACACCACGATCGTCCGCGAGGTCGTGCCCGCCGAGGTCGAGGCGCTCCGGGGAGCGGCCGGCGGTGACCTGTTCATCGGCGGCCCCGACCTGCTGAGCACGTTCCAGCGCCTCGACCTCGTGGACGAGTACCGCATCTACGTGCACCCCGCCGTCATCGGCGCGGGCAACCCGCTCTTCCGCCCCGGCACGACCCTCGACCTCACGCTGACCGGGACGCGCCAGTTCGCCAACGGGGTGGTGCTGCTGCGGTACCGGCCGGCTCAGGCCGAGTAGCCGCCGTCAGCGTTCAGCGTCGCACCGGTGACGTAGGACGACTCGGGCCCGGCGAGGTAGGCGACGAGGCTCGCCACCTCGGCCGGGCTGCCGTACCGGTCGACGGCGATGTGCGGGCGGGTGAACCCGGCGAACGGCCCGTCGGCTGGGTTCATGGCCGTGTCGACGGGGCCGGGCTGCACGGTGTTGACGGTGATGCCGCGCGGCCCGACCTCGCGCGCCAGGGCTCTGGTGAACCCCGCGATGCCGGCCTTCGTGAGGGCGTACACGCTGCCGCCGCCGAAGTGCACGCGGTCGGCGTTGACGCTGCCGATCGTGATGATCCGGCCGCCGGCCCCGAGGTGTCGCAGCGCCTCCTGGCTGGCGGTGAAGACGCCGGTCAGGTTGACCGCGACCGAACGGTCGTAGACCTCGTCGGGCAGGTCCCCGATCGGCGCGACGACGGCGACGCCCGCGTTGTTGACCAGGATGTCGAGCCGGCCGAAGCGGTCGACCACCTGCCGCACCCCCTCGCGGACCGCCGCCCGGTCGCCGGAGTCCACCCGCAGCGCCACCGCCCGGCCGCCGGAGCCGGTGATCTCCTTCGCGACGAGTTCCGCGGTTTCATTGCTGCCGTGGTACGTCAATGCCACCGCTGCCCCTTCGGCGGCGAGCCGCCGGGCGATGCCTTCACCGATGCCGCGCGAGCCGCCGGTCACGATCGCGACCTTGCCGTCGAGCTGTCCCATGGTCGTACCCCCTCCTGATTTTTGAATGCCCATTCAACATGTCATGCGGGACGCCGCCGCGTCAGTGATATATTGATCACACGTTCAAGAAGTGGGGTGGCGGGTCATGGCGATGGGCAGGCCGCGCGGGTTCGACCCCGACGCGGTGGTCGACGCGGCCGTCGAGGTGTTCTGGCGCAAGGGTTACGAGGGCGCGAGCATGGCCGACCTGTGCGCCGCGACCGGCCTGCGACCCGGGAGCGTCTACGCGGCGTACGGCTCGAAGCTCGGCCTCTTCAGCGCCGCCGTCGACCGGTACGTCGACACCGTGTTCGCCTACGGGATGACCGCCCTGGACGCGCCGACGGCCGCCGAGGTCGTGCGCACGTGGCTGCTCGGGTCCGTGGAGGCGACGACCGGAGCGACGACCCCGGCCGGGTGCCTGCTGGTCCAGGGCGCGCTCGCCACGGGCGAGTCGGCGGCCGAGGCGCGGGAGGTCCTGGCGGCGAAGCGCCGGGCCGGCGAGCGGGTCCTGGCGCGGCGGCTGGCTAGGGCGCGTTCCGCAGGTGATCTTCCCGCGGACGCCGATCCGGAGCTGATCGCGCGGTTCGTGCTGACGGTCGCGGAAGGGATCGCGGTGCAGGCGGCGTCCGGGGTGAGCCGGGCCGCACTGCTCGCGGTGGTTGATCTGGCGACGGCGCGGCCGCCGTGGTGAGGTCGTCCGCCGGTGGCCGGACCCGGGCCAGCAGGGCGGCGGCCAGCAGCAGCGCGACGCTCTCGGCGGCGAGGATGAGCCGGTAGTCGAGGACCGCGAGGAGGGCCGCCCCGGCCGCGATGCCGGCGGTCTGCGGTCCGGTGGCGCAGACCTCGAAGGCGGCGTACACCCGGCCCTGCAGGTGCAACGGCGCCATGCGCTGCAACAGCGTGATGATGGCGATGGCGACCCACGGCAGGGCGGCCCCGGCGACCACGTTGCCGGCGAGCACGGCGGGCAGCGACGGCATCGCCACCAGCAGCGGCGCGGCCGCGAAGACCCCGAGCGCCACGACGGTCGTGCGGACCTCACCGAAGCGGCGGATCGCGGCCGCCGCGGACAGGCCACCGGCGATGGCGCCGAGGCCCTGGACCATCTGGGTCACCCCGGCGAACTGCGGCGGGCGGTGCAGCCCGAGGCCGATCACGGCGTACATGGTGGAACCGCCGAGACCGACGGCGAGGGTGGCGACGGCACTGGCGACGGTGAGCCGGCGCAGCTGGGACGTGCCGCCGACGAACCGGAAGCCCGCGCCGATCTCCTTGACCACGCCCTGTTTCCGGGTCCGGCCCTCGCGCTTGCTCTCGGTGCTCGGCAGGCTCGCCACGAGGGCGGCGGCGACGACGAACGTGGCCATGTCCAGCAGGGCCACCGCATGACCACCGAGCAGGCCGAACAGTCCCGCACCGGCAAGCGGGGCGAGGACCCGCAGCCCCTCCTGGGTGGTGCGCAGGGCGGCGTTCGCGTCCGTGCGCAGCTCCGCCGGCAGCAGCGTGACCAGCAGCGCCGACTGCGCGGGCGCGATGAGCATGCTGAGCCCGCCGTGCAGGAACATCACCAGGTAGATGAGCCACACGTCCTCGCGGCCGTCGACGAACAGCAGCGGCGCGAGCATCGCCGCGCCCGCGAGATTCGCCCAGACCAGCAGCGGCCCGCGGCGCACCCGGTCAACGAGCAGCCCCAGCAACGGCGCCAGCACCGCCGGCGCGGTGAAGCACAGGAACGTCAGCGCCGCCGCGGTGTCGCTGCCGGTCAGGGTCTTCACCCAGATGCCGCAGGCCAGCCACATCGCGCTGTCACCGAGCAGGGACAGCGCCTGCGCGGACAGGTACCGCCGGGCCGCGCGGTGCCGCAGCAGCCGCCTCATGATCCCTCCCGCGGCGGCTTGTCGACCGGGTACACCCCGTAGAACGTCTCGACGGGCAGGGCACCCTCGGGCTGCTCGGTGCGCCCCGCCCACCGGGTGCGGAACCGTTCGGTGACCTCCTGGTACGCGGCCGCGAGCTCGGCCGTCTCCGCCGCGGTCAGGTGCAGGATCGAGGTGTGCCCCCGCGCCGCCGCCTGCCACTGCGGTGAGTACGTCGGCGCCGCGTCGACGAACCGCCGGATCCGCGCCACCTGCCGGTCCAGCAGTACGTGGTCGAGGACCTGCACCGCGCGCGTGAACTCCGGATTGTCCGGCTGCGCGGGCGCGCTCCAGCCGACGTGAGTGAGCCGCCACGGTCTGGCCCGCCCGCGCCCACCGCCGGTCTCCTCGACGAAGCCGTACCGCGCCAGCTGGCGCAGGTGGAACGAGCAGGTGGTCGGCGACTCGTCGATCAGTTCGCCGGCCTGCGTGGCGGTCAGCGGCCCGGTCAGCAGCGCCTCGAGCAGTGCCAGCCGGACGGGGTGGCTCAGCGCGCGCAGGCTCCGCGCGTCGGACAGCGTGCGGCTCTTCTCGTCAGTCACGCCTTCGAGAGTATTCTCTCGAGAACTATCTGTCGAGAGAAGTCTCTTATTGAGGAGTCAGCAGCCGCAGCGCGGCGTGGTCGGGGGTGTCCGGGTCCACCTGGAACGTGACGAACCGCTGCCCGTCGACGGCGGTCAGGATCTCCGACGTCAGCTCGAGCCGGCCGGCCCGCGGATGTTGGAACGTCCGCCGCGCACCGCTCTTCTCCCGCACGTCGTAGTGCGCCCACAGGTCCGCGAACCGCGCGCTGTCCCGGCTGAGTCCCGCCACGAGCGCGGACCGCGCCGGGCTGTCGTCGATCGACCGCAGGTGCGCCACGCAGTCCTCCGCCATCCGCTGCCACGACACGAACACCTCGCGGGCGTTCGGGTGCGTGAACACGTACTCGACCAGGTTCCCCGGCACGGTCAGGCCGGCGAGCAGGCTCCCGCCCTCGGGGTTGGCCGCGAGCAGGTCGCTGGTCTGGCTCAGCACGTAGGCCGGTGTCGGCCGCACCATCTCCAGCAGCCGGGCGAGGGCGGACCGGACCACCATCGGCTCCGCCGCTCCGCCCTTTCGGGGCGCGTCGGCGTGCGCCAGCCGGTGCAGGTGGGACCGCTCGTCGTCGTCGAGTCGCAGCACCGTGGCGAGCGCGTCAAGCACGGCCCGCCCCGGATTGGTGTCCCGCCCCCGCTCCAGCCGGGTGTAGTAGTCGACGCTCACCCCGGCGAGCGCGGCCAGCTCCTCCCGGCGCAGTCCCGGCGTCTGCCGCCGCCCCGCCCCGGCGGGCAGCCCGACCTCCGCGGGGGTGACCCGGCCACGACGGTTGCGCAGGAAGTCCCCGAGAGCCACCAGGTCATTCTGCAACGCCGCCCGGCCACTGGGGGTGGCCCTGCCAGGGCCCCTCCTGAGCCGGTTCTCCCGCCCGGGCCGCGAGCGCGTGAGGCTGATGGACATGACGAACCAGCACGTACTCGTGATCGGCGGCAGCTCCGGGATGGGCCTGGCGCTCGCCGCCCGCCTGCTGCGCACCGGCCACCGGGTGACCATCGCCGGCCGCTCCGCCGCCCGCCTCGCCACCGCCCACCAGGAGCTCATCGCCCCGGACGGCGCGGCGGCCGGGCGGCTGGCGACGGTCCAGGTCGACGTCGGGGTGGAGGAACAGGTGGCGGCTCTCGCCGGTGCGCCCTACGACCACGTGGTCGTGACGGCGGTCGACGCGGTCGGCGCGTACGCCCCGCTGCCCGCGTTCACCGTCGAGGCGGCCCGTACGGTGCTCACCACGAAGATCCTCGGCCCCTGGCTCGTGGCGAAGCACCTCGGCACCGCCCTGCCGGCCGGTGGCTCCCTGGTCTTCACCTCGGGCGCCGCCGCGTATCGCCCCGGGCCCGGCGCCAGCATGATCGCCACCGCCAACGGGGCCCTGGAGTCCCTGGCCCGGTCCCTCGCGCTGGAACTGGCACCGGTCCGGGTCAACGTCGTCTCGCCCGGCTGGGTCGACACGCCCATATGGGACACCCTCGCCGGCGACGCGAAGGACGAACGGTTCGCCGCGATGGCGGCCCGCCTGCCCACCGGTCGCGTCGGCACCCCCGACGACATCGCCCAGGCCATGGTCGCCCTGATGGACAACGGTTTCATCACCGGCACCGTCCTGCACGTCGACGGCGGCCACCGCCTCGTCTGACGGTCGGGAAGCTTTCCCGGTGATCGAAGGACGCGGCTGGTCAGGACGGGGACGCCGGGACGTTGAGCAGGCCGAGCAGCACCCGGCGTTCCGCGCCGAAACCAGGGGCGTCCACGGCCCGCGGCTGCGGCAGCGTCACCGGCCGGTCCTCCGCGATCCGGCCGCCGTCCAGGACCAGGACCCGGTCGGCGAGCAGCAGCGCCTCGTCGACGTCGTGCGTGACGAACAGGGCCGCGAACCCGTGCGTCGCGCGCAACCGGCCGAACAGGACCTGCATCCGCAGGCGGGTGAGCGCGTCCAGGGCACCGAACGGCTCGTCGAGCAGGAGGAGGTCGGGCTCGCGGACCAGCGCCCGGGCAAACGCGACCCGCTGCGCCTGGCCGCCGGAGAGCTCGGCCGGCCAGGCGTCGCGGCGGTCGGCGAGACCGACCTCGGTCAGGGCGGCGTCGACGCGTTCGCGCAGGGAGCCGCCGCGCACGCCGAGGGCGACGTTGGCGGCGACGCGCTTCCACGGCAGCAGCCGGTGCTCCTGGAAGACGACCGCCGTCGAGCCGGTCGTGGTGACCGAGCCGGTCGCTTCGCCGTCGAGGCCCGCGAGGATGCGCAGCAGGGTGCTCTTGCCGGAGCCGCTGCCGCCGAGCAGCGCGACGACCTCGCCGGCGCCGATGGTGAGGTCGACGCCGTCCAGGACGACGGTGTCGCCGAAGGAGCGCCGGACGCCCCGCGCGACGCTCACCTGGCTCGCAGTCCGTGCCGCCATGCCAGGAGCCTCCTCTCGCCGAGTCGCAGCAGCAGGTCGGAGAGCAGGCCGAGCAGCGCGTACGCGACCAGTCCCAGGACCACCACGTCGGTCTGGCTGAACTCGCGTGCCTCCATCATCATGAACCCGAGGCCGCCCTGCCCGTTGACCTGCTCGCCGACCACGAGGCTGAGCCAGCCGGCGGCGAAAGCGAGCCGCACGCCGAGGAACAGCGACGGCAGCGCGCCCGGCACCACGACGTGCCGGACCCGTTCCAGGGCGGTCAGTCCGCAGGTGCGGGCGGCCTCGACGAGCCGCTCGTCGATGTTGCGGATGCCGGAAAACGTGTTGAGGTAGATCGGGAAGAACGCGCCGAGCGCCACGAGGGTCACCTTCAGCGACTCGCCGATGCCGACCCAGATGATGAGCAGCGGCACCAGGCCGAGGTGCGGCAGCATCCGGGCCATCTGCACGGTCGGGTCGACCAGGTCGTCGCCGAGGCGGACCAGCCCGGCGAGGGTGCCCAGCGCGAGGCCGAGCAGCCCGCCGATGAGCAGCCCGAGGACGGCCCGCTGGACGGAGTCGAGCAGGTACTCACCGAGGGTGCCCTCCAGTGCCAGCCGCCAGCCGGTCGCGATGACCGTGCTCGGTGCGGGCAGCTTGTCCGGGTCGAGCAGCCCGCCGCGGACGCCGCCCTCCCACGCGGCGAGCAGGACCAGCGGGGTCACCGCTCGGAGCCAGCGCCGGCGGGAGACGACCGGCCGGGCCGGCTTCACGAGCACGGGGCGGTCCAGCAGCGCGGTCACCGCAGGATGTCCGAGAACTGCTCGTCGATGCGGCCCTTGATGTCCACCTTGCCGGGGATCAGCTGCAGCTCGGTGAACCCGTCGGCGATCTGCTGCAGCTCGTCGCCGATGGCCGCGTCGATCGCGGCCAGGGGCTGGGCGCTGCGGTCCAGGGCGCGGCGGGCGACGTCCTCGGGGATGTTGAGCTCCGGCGCGAGGATCTTCACGCGCTCGTCGGGGTGGCCGATGCCCCAGTCGGTGACCTCGCGGTAGGTCTTGAGGAACTCGCGGATCTTGCCCGGCTTCGACTTCAGCGCCTGCGGCGACACCAGCAGGTACTCACGGTTGTTGGCCAGGCCGGTCGCGTCGACGAGCACCTTCACGCCGGGCGTCTCGGCGAGGGAGAAGTACGGGTCCCAGATGATCCACGCGTCGACCTGGTCGTTGTCGAACGCGGGGCGGGCGTCGGCGGGCTTGAGGTACTGCACGTCGATGTCCTTGATGGTCATGCCGTTCGCTTCGAGCAGGCGCACGAGCAGCCAGTTGACGTTCGAGCCCTTGTTCAGCGCGACCTTCTTGCCCTTGAGGTCCTTGAAGGAGGTGTACCCCTTGCTCGCCTTGACCAGGACGGCCTCACCCTTGGGCACCGGCTTCGAGGTACCGATGATCTTGAAGTCGATCTTCCCGGCGGCGGCGAAGATCGGCGGGGCCTCGCCCACCTGCCCGATGTCGATGGCGCCGGCCTTGATCCCCTCGGTGAGCGCCGGCCCGCTCTCGAACAGCGACCACGTGGTGCCGGCGGCCTCGGCCTTGCGCGCCTTGACCAGGCTCAGCCCGCCGAAGCGCTGGTACCCCACCTTCAACGGCTCCTCGGCCGCGCCGGGCTTCGCGGCGGCCGGCTCCTTGTCGGCGGCGCACCCCGCAGCCAGGGTGGTGCCGAGCAGGACCAGGACACCGGCCAGGACGACCGAGAGCCGACGCATCGATGACGCTCCTCATTGACGGACTTATGTGGCGGCACTATACCCACTACACCTACTGGTTGACTAGGATTAGCTTGAATGGCTTGCGGTTCTGCCGCACACTGCGACCGTGACCTCACTCGCCGCACCGGGTAGCGCACAACCCAGACGAACGGCCACCATCGCCGTGGCGGCCATGGCAGCGGTGGTGCTGGCCTGGCTGGCCGCGGCGTGGCAGTGGCATGACACGTGGCTGGCCAACCCGGCGCTCGAAGTCATCTACTTCCTGCCGCCGCTCGTGTTCCCCGTGGTCGCGATAGTCCATTACCTGCGGTACTTCATCGGCCGGCGACCCGTGGAGTTCGAGGTGCGCGACGGCGCGTTCGTCGCACCACCGGCCTATCAGGTGCTGGCGGGGATGGCGATGACGCTGCTGGCCGGCGGCACCGTGTCCGCCGGGTTCTTCCTGTGGCCACCGTCGACCGACGTCCCGCAGCACCTGCTCGTGTTCGGGCGGATCACCGTGGTGGGCGTCCTGTTCGCGTGGCTGCTGTTGATCGTCGCGTTCGCCCGCGGCACCGGACGGATCCTGATGCGCCCCGAGGGCCTGCGGGTCACGTACGCGTACGGCACCCGCGACATCCCGTGGGACGCCATCTCCGCCGGCCCGTCACGGTCGGCGGCGGTCGTGGAACCGACGGTGCGGATCGGCCGGCCGGACCTCGTGCGCTCCACCGGCCTCGCCCGCCGCCACCCCGGGAAGGCGTTCCTGCCGGCCGGCCACGCCTGGATCCGGCGCGAGTTCCTGCTCGACGCGATCAACTACTACCTGGCGACCCCCGCCGCGCGGGACACCATCGGCACCAGCGAGGGGTACACGCACCTGCGCCGCGTCCTGCGGGCCGACTGATGGACGACGCCGTCGCCGCGGTCATCGCCAGGATGGAGGACGGGCTGGCCCAGATGAAGCCCGAGGACGCCCGCCGCCACTTCCACGGCACGTACCTGCGCACCACCCGCGCTGTCGCCGAGGAGATCGAGCGGGGTGGCTTCCTCGACGCCGCCTGGCTCAACCGGTGGGACGTCGCGTTCGCGGACCTGTACCTGGACGCCCTGGACGCCGACCTCGCCGGCGGGCCGGTGCCCCGGCCGTGGCGGATCGCGTTCGACACCGCCCGGGACCGGCCCGAGCTGCCGGCGCTGCGGCACGTCCTGCTCGGCATGAACGCGCACATCAACTACGACCTGCCGCAGTCGCTCATCGCGGTGATCGACCCGGCCGAGTTCGACGACCCGGCCGTGCGCGCCGCCCGCGAGCGCGACCACACCCACGTCGACACGGTCCTGCTCGCCAGGGTCGGCGCCGAGGAGGCCGAGGGCCGCGCCGCCAACCGCCCCAGCCTCCTGGACCGGATCCTCGCGCCGGCGAACCGGGCCGCGACCCGGCGGCTGCTCACCGAGGCACGGGCGAAGGTGTGGCGCAACACCACGGTGCTGGACGCGGCCCGTCGGACCGGAGCATCGTCGTACGCGGGAGCCATCCGCCAACTCGAGGACGCCTCGGCGGCGAAACTCGCCACGCTCGTCGCGCCGGGGCAGGTCCTGCTGCGGCTGGCCCGCACCGGATTCGGCGTCCTCATCCCCGGCGCCTAGGGTCAACGCAGGGATGGTCGGCAGGGAAGCCCCGACACGAATCCCAGGCGGGCACGGCCACTCAGGGCAAACTCAGGGTCGACCGGCAGGAAAGCCCTGACGCGGTGGACCGACTCGCGGATCACACTTGAGCCATGACCGTTCGCCGTACCTTGCAGGCCGTCGGCGCCGCGCTCGCCGGGGCCGTCAGCGCACCCGACGCCGCCGCGCCGCCCGCCGACCCGCGCGCGGTGCGCGCCCTCCTCGCCGACATCGGCCTGCTGCACCCCCGCGCCCCCGAGTCCGACGTGCCGCTCACGCTGTGCCGCTTCCAGGCCAGGGCCGGGCTCACCATCGACGGGGTCGCCGGGCCGCGGACCGTGCAGGCGCTCACCCGCGCCGCCCGCGAGGCCCGCCACATCCGGTCCCTGGGCCTGGCCGCCTGAGGTTCAACGCCTCGGTGCCTTAGCCTCGATCCACCGATGATCTTTGGTTCGGTGACCGGCGTAATCGGTCCCGTTCGGCAGTCACCCTGTCACCGTGCGTCCGCGCCCGGTCCGCTCACAATCCGCCGGACGGCCATCCGGGACCGGCCGACAGACCCGGTGGCGACTGACGTTCTTCCCGGCCGGGAACCGCCGCCCGGCACCCGCGCGGGGGCAGTGCGGGCCGTGGATCTCCAGACGCGCACCGTCCGCAGCTACCACATGACCAGCGGCGCCGGGATCGGCGGGCTGACGCTGCGGCCTGGCCGCCGCGTTGCAGGTCGGGCTCATCACCGCCATGCTCAGCTGCGCATGATCAGGCGTGCGGCGGATGGACGACCGGCGATCCGAAGAGCACTGGTCGGCCTCGACTATCATCGACGGTGGCGAGTGCATGCCCGCGGGCGGTGGCCGTCATCCCCTGGGGAGGGTTCGACCGGTGCGACCGATGGACTTTCATGCGGTGCAAGGCAGCGACACGGCACTGGCGAAGCTCGTCCAGGAGCCGGCGGAGCTGGAGGCTCGGCTCGGGCTCACGTTTCTCGAGGTCGACAGCCAGCTCGGGCCGTCGTTGTTCGCGTTCGGGCAGCTGGCCGACGGCACCGTCATCGGGTTCAACCGGCTGATCAGCCTGGACCGGCATCCGGGCACCGAGCTGTACCAGTACGCGGATCGCCGCCCAGTGGACGTGGTGACCGAGCTGCTGTTCGAGACCGGGCTCAGTCACGACGACGTGAGCTGGATGACCGCCCCGCCGCTGGCGGAGGACGAGCGGCTGTGGGCGCGTTCCCGCGCTGAGGCGGACACCTACCTCCGTCTGCAGCACCCGCAGGGCTGTCCCGTGGATCCGGTGGAAGTGCCGGTCGACGGTCACACCGTGCTGCGGTGCGGCGACATCGAGATCTATCTGCGCCCACCGCCGGACCGGCACGACCCGGTGCCGCCGTCCACGATCACCGATCCCGGTAGTTGGCTGTCGGTCGCCTTCGAGCTGGACGCGGCGGCGGCGCACCGGGAGGCGGCCGAGGCGGTCCGAGAGGCGCTGCGGTTCCTGCCGCCCGGCGCCGACGAGCTGCCGGTGCGGATGTTCTGGACGCCGCTCGGTCTGCGCATGCTGCGACAGCACCCGGGCCAGTTCAGCCGGGCCGCGCTGCAGGCGAGGCTCGCGGCGTTGGAGGCGGCCGCCCGGCAGGTCGAGCATGCCCACGGCCGGTCGTCGTGAGCGGCGACGCCGCGCCACGGTCCCGGTCGGAGCGTGAGTCGTCCGTCTACATGCGACTGCGCCCGTGCGGTTGCGGTTCGGTCGACTTCGACCCGCAGCACGAGGTGCGCCGGGTCCAGGGTGCGTGGCTCAGCCGGTACACCGGCCGCTGCCGAAACTGCGACACCCTCCGGGAGTTCGTGTTCGTGGTCGACCCGCCGACCCGGCAGGGTGACCGCAGCGCGTGGTCGGCCGGCACCGAACCCTCGCATCTGGTCGACCCTGGCGAATGGCTTGCCGTTGCCGACGACCTCGGCCGCACGGTCGGTGACGCCGTCGGCGCCGACGAGGTCGACGACGACCGCCAGTGCCGCCGGCGCGTGGATCTGGGGTTGGCGGCGGACGCCGTCGAGGAGGTCCTGCTGGCCGTGCCTGCGGGTGCGGATGCGGTGCCAGGGGGAGCGTGCCGCTCGGAGCTCGGCCGGCGCGTGTATGCGGCCGACCCGGGGCGCTTCCGGCGGCACGAGCTGGAGCTCGCCCGCGACCGGTACGCCGACCAGAGCGGCCACGTCCACCGGCACCGCCCGGACGGGCCGCCGATGCGGGCGCGCAGCCTCAACGAGGCGCGCCTCTTCATCGACCTGTGCCGCTGCGACTGCGGTCATTCCTCGTTCGAGCACCGGACTCGGTGGAGCCCCGCGGCACCCGGCGAGACCCGCGCCACGCTCACGGTCAACGGTGACTGCGACCGCTGCGGCAGCGCCCGGCACTTCGTGTTCAGCGTCCCGGCGGACGCCGGCTCCGGGCCTGCGCCCGACCCGCTGGGGGCTGGCTTCAGCCATCCGGGCGGGGGCCCGTCGGAGCTGGTCGATCCGGGCCAGTTCCTGCTGGTCGCGCGCAGCGCCGCCAGGGTCGCCGACCGGATCCTCGCCGAGTCACCGACCAGCTGGTGGACCGACGACGTGAGCTGGGAGGCGGTGACGGGCTCGCTGGCCGCCTCGGTCGCGGCCCTGCAGGAGGTGCTCACCTGCATCCCGCTGGGCGCCGACCGGATGCCGGCCACGGCGCTGCGCTCCGCGACCGGCCGGGTCGTGCACCACAACGACCCGCAGCTGTTCCGCCGGGACCGGCTCGTCGAGGCCCATGCGGAACGGGACCGGGTGTTGCGGAGGCTCCTCGCGGAGCACCCGGAACCGGACGACGACGGCTGATCCTTGCCGTCTCACCGCACGACGGCGGTGGCCGGCGGCACCGGTTGCAGGGCGGCGCAGAACTCGCCGATGCCGGACGCGACCTGGTACAGCGGCGGCGAGACGAAACGTTGGCCGCCCTCGGCGTACGGGATCTCCACCCGCACGTCCTCGCGCAGCATGAAGATGCCGTCGAGGTTCGTCGCGGCGACACCGACGGCGAACGAGCCCGACCTGCCGAGCGCGATGACCACGTGCAGGTCGGAGAACTGCGCCCCGGCCTGCCGCTGACCGAACCGGATGTCCCGGGTGACCTCGTCCGGATGCACGCCGAGAATCGGATGAGCCGGGCCTAGCGTCACGGGCGTCCCGGGGATCGACACCTCCCGCACCGGCGCCGCACCGTTGCTGTGGGCGAGCCACATCCGGAACATCGGCGGGAGCCGCCTGCCCAGATCCTGTTCCAGCCGCACGATTTCCGCTTCGTCGACGGTACCGAAGTGGCGCAGCTCGACCTCCACGTAGTCACGCGGCTCGGCCGGCGGCCGATACGGCGGGGCGCCCGGCGGCACGTACCGCAGCTCAGCGATCCAGGAGGTCGAACGGTGAAAGACGACATCCTCGAACCGCCAGGTGCGACCGCGGACGACAAACGTGTCGCCCAGCAACAGCACGTGCTTGGACTCGCCGTCCACCGTGGCGACGGCGAGGCGCAGCCGGGGCGGCGACGGGTTCATCGACAGCGCGCCGCACCTGCTGCCTTCGTCGTCGAGGAACGCAACAGTGCTCGGCTCCAACGTCGCCACGATGACTTCAGCCAATGGTTGCCCTTACTCCTCGTCGCTGATGTTGATGACCAGGTCCTGAGGGGTGACCGACGCACCCGCACCGACGATGGTCAGCCGATACTCACCGACCTGCTCCGGCATCGTCACGGCCCGGCGGTGGTTCGGCGGCAGGGTGATGCCGAGCGACAGCAGCACCGCCGGCCCGGCCGCCGCCGGGGTGCACTCGCCGGATCTGCCCAGACAGACGGTGTAGGTGGTATCGCTGACGTTGAACAGGCGGACCCTGTTCTTCGGCATCAGCTCGTACCGGTCCGTTGTGCACCCATCGGCCCGCAGGTCCAGCTGGTGCGAGTTGTAGATCGGCTCGCCGAGGACCAGCACGCTGCCGAACAGCAGCGGTATCCCGAGCAGCATGGTCGGGAAGCCCCGCCACTCACGCGAGAGCTGCCTCATCAGGCACGCGGCCATGCCGACGAGCGCGACGACGGCGACGGTCCAGAACAACACCGCCCGGCCCGTACTGGGGAAGCCGCCAACCCCGTCCTCCGGCGGCACCACCCACTCGGCGCCGAGCAGCCGCGCACCCAACAGGACGGCAAAGATCCCGCCGATGCCCGCCACCACCAGGCGGTCGAACACAGCCTCGTCCATGCCCTCAACCGTAGACGGCAGGTGCGACCTGCCCGTCGGGAAGCGGTGCGACAAGAGCCGCGTCACCGAGTAGTTGACGCCGGCGTTGCGGCAGGCCGACACCACGGCGCCGGACCCGAACGCGGAGTCGGCGCGGACCAGTACCCGTCCGGTTGCGCCGCACGCCCTGGCGGTGCGGATCGCCTGGGTGGTCAGCGACGCCGCGCCGCGGGAGGATCCTGCGCCATACCCCCGACACCATCACATCTCAATGCCTATCGGGGGATCGAGGCTTAGGGAGCGGAAAGAACCCGCTGGTCCGTTCCACATAGTCGGCGTAGCCCGGCTTGGTGCGGCGCAGCTGCTCCTCCAGCAGTGGCTTGCCCGTCTTGCGGGTCAGGAACCAGGTCATCAGCAGCGGCGACGCCACGGTCAGCCAGCCCTGCCACTGGAGGCAGGCCAGGGCGAACAGGCCCCACCAGACGCAGGCGTCCCCGAAATAGTTGGGATGGCGGGTGTACCGCCAGAGGCCGCTGTCCAGCACCCTGCCGCGGTTCGCGGGGTCGGCGCGGAACCGGGCCAGCTGGGCGTCGCCGACGGTCTCGAACGTGAACCCGACCAGCCAGATCGTCACGCCGATCGCGGCCCACCACGACAGTGGCCCCTCGTGGTGCTGCGCGACCTGCACCGGCAGCGACACGAACCACAGCGTGACACCCTGCAGCAGGTAGATCATGCGGAAGGCGTATGCGGTGCGGCTGCCCTTCGCCTTCGACAGCAGCCGCTCGTAGCGCGGGTCCTCGGGGGCGCCGATCGAGCGGATCCCGATGTGCGCGGCGAGCCGCACGCCCCAGATCACGGTGAGCGCGGTGACCAGCCAGCGGGTCGCCGGGTCCCCGTGCCCGGCGGAGAGCACGAAACCGGTGACGGCGACCGCTGCGAACCCGAGGCCCCAGGCCACGTCGACGACCCGGTGCCGGCCGGTGGCGGCGCCGATCGCGAACGCCACCAGGACCACGGCGAAGGCGGCGGCGAGCGTGCCCAGCATCGTGCTCACCGCGGAACCGGGCCGATGCCGATGCCGATGCCGCTGTCGCCGTCGGGGGTGCGGCGCACCGCGAGGATCTGGTCGACGCCCATCCTGCCCTCCTCGAACGTGAGCGCGCCGCCGACGAGGTACAGCCGCCACACTCTGGCGACGGGTTCGCCGACGAGCTCCACGACGTCGTCCCAGCGCCGCTCCAGGGTGTCCAGCCAGGCGTCGACGGTGCGCACGTAATGCTCCCGCATCGCGTGCACGTCGCGCACCTCCAGGCCGGCGTCCTCCAGCAGCGCGACGGTCTCGCCGACGGGGCGCATGTGCATGTCGGGCGCCACGTAGGACTCGATGAACGGGCCGCCGCCCGGGGCGTGCCCGCGCCGGGACATCTGCTGGACCAGGAGCCGGCCGCGCGGGGCGAGCAGGCCGTGCAGCTTCGCCGCGAACACCGGGTACTGGTCGGCGCCGACGTGCTCGCCCATCTCGACGGTGGCGATCGCGTCGAACGGGCCGTCGGTGACGTCGCGGTAGTCCTGCAGCCGGATCTCGACACCCGTCGTGCCGCGCTCCGCGGCTCGGTTGGTCACGAACGCGCGTTGCTGCTCCGACAGGGTGACCCCGACGACGTCGACGCCGTGGTGGCGGGCCGCGTGCAGGCTCAGCGAACCCCAGCCGCAGCCGACGTCGAGCAGCCGCATGCCGGGCCGCAGGCCGAGCTTGCGGCAGATCAGCTCCAGCTTGTCGTGCTGGGCGTCGGCGAGCCCGTAACCGATGTCGGTGCTGGTCCAGTACCCGCACGAATACGCCATGTGTTCGTCGAGCAGCAGCTGGTAGAACGCGTTGGACAGGTCGTAGTGGTAGCTGATCGCGGCCCGGTCGCGGGCCCGGCTGTGGATGGTGCCGGCCAGCTTCGCCTGCGCGTCCGGGGCCTTCGGCCGCGGGCCGAGCACACCGAGCGCGAGCGCGATGCGGGCCGCCCGCAGCCGGCTCACCTTCGCCGCGCCGCCGGTGAGCCGGTGCGCGCGGGCGTGCCGCCACACCTGCCGCAGTCCCTCGGCGAGGTCACCGTCGACGTCGATCTCGCCGGCGATGTACGCCTGGGCCAGGCCCAGCTCGTCCGGGTGCCACAGCAGCCGCCGCAGCGCCCGCCGGTCCCTGATCACCAGCGTGGGCCCGCCGGCGGGACCGGTCTCGCTGCCGTCCCAGGCGCGCAACCGGATCGGCAGGGTGCCGCCGGTGGCGCCGGCGACGAGGGCCTCGAGCTGGTGGGCGGCGCCGGTGCTGGCGATGGTCGCGGTCATGCGGTGCGCTCCGTTCGGCCGAGGATCAGCTGGCAGACGTCGAGGTATCCGGTGGCGAAGCCGGCCTCGCAGTACGCGAGGTACAACCGCCAGGTCCGCTGGAACGTGGCGTCGAACCCGAGCTCGGCGACGCGCCCCGCGTGCGACGTGAACCGCTCCCGCCACAGCCGCAGCGTCGCCGCGTAGTGCGGCCCGAACGAGCACCGGTCCAGCACCGCCAGCCGGCTGTGCCCGGCGAGGGCCTCGTCGAGCGCGGTCTCCGACGGCAGCAGGCCGCCGGGGAAGACGTACTTCTGGATCCATGTGTACGTGTCGCGGGTCGCCAGCATCCGCTCGTGCGCCATCGTGATCGTCTGCAGCCCGGCCCGGCCGCCGGGGGCGAGCAGCTCGTCGAGGGTGGCGACGTAGTCCGGCCACAGTTGCGCGCCGATCGCCTCGATCATCTCGACGCTGACGATCGCGTCGAAGCGTTCGCTGGACCCGCGCAGCTCGCGGTAGTCGCACAGCCGCACGTCGACCCGGGGGCCGACGCCGGCCGCGGCGGCCCGCTCGACGGCGAGGGCCCGCTGCTGCCGCGACAGCGTCACCGTGACGACGTGCGCGCCGCGTCGGGCGGCCCGGATCGCGAGCTCGCCCCAGCCGGTGCCGATCTCCAGCAGCCGCGTGCCGGGACCGACCCCGGTCCGGTCCAGCAGCCGGTCGATCTTGCGATGCTGCGCCGCCTCCAGCTCGTCGAAGCCGGCCGCGTCCGGCGCCCCGGACGGCGGCGTTTCGAACAGCGCCGCCGAGTAGGTCATCGACGGGTCGAGGAACAGCGCGAACAGGTCGTTGGACAGGTCGTAGTGCCGCTCGATGTTGCGCCGGGCGCCGTCGCGGGTGTTCTCGTCCACGCCTGGGGCCCGCGCGCCGTGGAAGCGGCGCAGCCACTGCAGCCGCGGCGGCACCAGGGTCGGCAGGTCCGCGGCGAGGACGGTGAGCAGCCCGACGAGGTCCTCGGTGTCCCAGTCGCCGGCCTGGTACGCCTCGCCGAAGCCGATCAGACCGTGCGCGCCGAGCCGGGCCAGGAACCGCTCCGGGCGCCGGACGACCAGCACCGGCCCGGTGTCGCCGATGACCCGCCCGCCAGGGAACACGACGCGGATCGCGACCCTTCCGGCGATCCGCCGCAGCAGCGCGGCCGCCACCGTGCCTCGCAGCCGGGCGGCGGGCACGGCCGCGACATCGGGCCAGCGCCCAGGGTCGACCGCCGCGTCGGCGTCGGCGGTGCGCGACAATGTCGAGGTCACGGTGCTTCCTCCTGGAGGCTTCTCGGGATGATGGGCAGTCCACGCAGATACAGCCGGATCCCCTGGATCCGGATGCGGAGGCTGACGAGCCGGGTCGCCAGCGGCGAGCGCCTCCCGGCCGTCCGCGCCCGTCCGGTGAGCGTCGCCACGAACGGCCGGCCGTCGCCCTGTTCGAGCACGATGCTGAGCGCGAGCCGCTTCCGGTCCGGTTCCGGCAGGCGCATCCGGTACCGGCCGTCGACGGCGAAGAACGGCGACACGTAGAACGCCTTCTCCGCGGTCTGTTCCGCCGGGTCGATCAGGTAGCGGTGCCGGCCGCCGTACGTGTTGTGCACCTCGGCCACGATCGCGGCGAGCCGCCCGCCCGGGTCGTGGCACCAGTACACGGTGAGCGGGTTGAACACGTGCCCGAGCGTGCGGGGGTTGGTGAGCATGCGCACCGTGCCGCCGCCGAGCGTGATCCCGTGCCCGTCGAGGAACCGCTCCAGGTTCGCGCGGATCGACTTCGCCGGGTCGCCGGCGTGGTCCCGGGCCTCGAACCCGGCCGGCAGGTGGTCGAGGTCGACCAGCCACAGCGAGGTCCGGTACGCGAAGCCGTGCCGCAGCGGCGCCGTCCGTTGATGCCGGACCACGCAGTCGTAGACGGCGGTCACCAGGTGACCCCCAACGACCGTGCGGCCTGCACCCCGGAGCGGCAGCCGTCCTCGTGGAAGCCCCAGCCCTGGTACGCCCCCGCGAACGCGGTCCGCCCGTCCTGCAGCCCGGCGACGCGGCCCTGCGCGGCGACCGACTCCCGCGTGTAGACCGGATGCTCGTAGGTCATCCGCGCGATCACCGCGTCGTCGGCGAGGCCGTCGGCGCCGTTGAGCGTCACCAGGTACCGCCGGCGCGCGTCGAGGCGTTGCAGGCGGTTCATGTCGTACGTGACCCGGGTCGGGCCGGCACCGGGTGAACAGTCCGGCATCAGGTAGTTCCAGCTGGCGCGGGCCGCCTCCCGGACGGGCAGCCGGGACGCGTCGGTGTGCAGGACGGTCTCGTTGCGCGAGTACCGGAACGCGCCGAGCACCGCCCGCTCGGCGGCGGTCGGGTCGGTGAGCAGGGCCAGGGCCTGGTCGGCGTGGGTGGCCACGACGACCGCGTCGAACGCGTGCGTGCCGCCGGCGCCGTCGGTGACGGTGACCCCGGCTGTGACCCCGTCTGGGTGCCGGGTCACGGACCGGACCGGCACCCCTTGCCGGACCGCGGTCAGCTCCTTCGACAGCAGGTCGACGTAGGTGCGGGAGCCGCCGACGACCGTCCGCCAGGTCGGTGAACCGGACACCGACAGCATCCCGTGGTTGGCGAGGAACGCGAACAGGTACCTGGCCGGATACTCCGCGACCAGTTCGGGTCCGCACGACCAGACCGCGGAGACCAGGGGCACCACGAAGTGCTCGACGAAGTGCCGGCGGTAACCGCCCGCGGCCAGGAACTCGCCGAGGGACGGATCCGCGCTGCCCTCCAGCAGCCGGCGCGCCCGCCGGTGGAACCGGGGGACCTGGGCGAGCGTGGCCAGGAACGCGGCCGTGGGACGCCGCGCGAACAGCCCGCGGGTGCCCTTCGCTCCGGCGTACTCCAGGCCGCAGCCGAGGCACCGCACCGACATGCTCATCTCGGTCGGCTGGGTCGGCACGTTCAGCTCGCCGAAGAGCCGCAGCAGATGCGGATAGGTCCGCTCGTTGTGCACGATGAACCCGGAGTCGACCGCGACCGTGCGGCCGCCGTCGTCGACGTCGTGGGTGTGGGCGTGGCCGCCGAGCCGCGGCTCGGCCTCGAACAGCGTGACGTCCCAGCCCTGCCGCAGCACGTACGCGGCGGTCAGGCCGGAGACCCCAGCACCGATGACAGCTACCGTTCTCACGCCCCGTCATTCGGCGCCGATCGGGGATCGGATTGGTCACCCATCCGGGGATGGTCCGGCAACGAATGACCGGGGTGAGCGAACCCAGCGTTGTCACCACGGGGCCCTCGTCGGGGGCGGCGGCCGTCGTCGTGCTCCTACCCGGCGGCAAGGCCGACAGCTTCGTCAGCTACCGCCGGGGGCTGGCGTACCTGCGGATGGTGCCGTTCGGCTGGGCGGTGCGCCGGAAGTTCCCCGGGATCGCGGTGTGGCGGCTGCGGTACCGGTACCGCGGCTGGAACGAACCGCACCGGCACCCGGTCGCCGACGCGGAGTGGGCGATCCGGGAGGCCGCCACGCGCCTGCCCGGCGTCCCCGTCCTGCTCGTCGGGCACTCGATGGGCGGGCGGACCGCGCTGCGACTCTCCTCCCGGGTGGCCGGCGTGTGCGCCCTCGCGCCCTGGATCGAACCCAACGAGCCCTTTTCGGAACAGACGGCCGGCACGGTCGTCCTGGCGCACGGGGATCAGGACCGGATCACCGACCCGGCGATGTCGGCGCGGTACGCCGCGAGCACCGACGCGTCGTTCATCCTGGTCGCTGGGGAGGGTCACGCGATGCTGCGCCGGTCGCGCGAGTGGACCCGGATCGTCCTCGAGTTCGTGGGAACCGTGGGTCGATCGCTTGCGGGTGGGTAACAGGGCGGCATGCGAATCGGTTACTTCCTGTCCAGCGAGGAGTACACCCCCGCGCAGCTGATCGAGCAGGCCAAGCTCGCCCAGGACGCCGGGTTCAGCGGGCTGTGGATCTCGGACCACTACCATCCGTGGAACGACGCCCAGGGCCAGAGCCCGCACGTGTGGTCGCTGATCGGGGCGCTGAGCCAGGTCGTGACGATCCCCGTGACGACGGCCGTGACCTGCCCGATCATGCGGATCCACCCGACGATCGTGGCGCAGGCGGCGGCGACAAGCGCGGTCCTGCACGACGGCCGGTTCGTGCTCGGCGTCGGCACCGGCGAGGCGCTCAACGAGCACATCCACGGCGATGCCTGGCCGGGCGCAGCCGAGCGGCTCGAGATGCTCGAGGAGGCCGTCCACGTGATGCGGGAGCTGTGGGACGGCGGGTTCGTCAGCCACCGGGGCACGCACTACACCGTCGAGCAGGCCCAGGTGTACACCCGGCCCGAGACCCCGCCGAAGGTCTACATGTCGGCGTTCGGGCCGAAGGCCCTCGAGCTGGCCGGGCGGATCGCGGACGGGTTCATGTCCGTGGCGCCCGTCGCCGAGCACGTCGAGGCGTTCCGCAAGGGCGGCGGCGGCGACAAGCCCGCGCAGGGCGGCTTCAAGGCCTGCTACGCGAGTTCCGAGGATGCCGCGGTACAGGTGGCGCACAGACTGTGGGCCAACGCCGGCGTCCCCGGCGAACTGTCCCAGGTGCTGCCGTCGCCGAAGCACTTCGAGCAGGCGTCGCAGCTCGTCACCCCGGACATGACCCGCGAGGCGATCGCCTGCGGTCCCGACCCGGCCAAGCAGGCGGCGCAGCTCAAGAAGTACGAGGACGCCGGCTTCGACGAGGTGTACGTGGCGAACATCGGCCCCCACTACGCCGACCTGATCGACCTGTACCGGCGCGAATTCCTGTAACCATCGCAGGTATGCGATGTGTTGACACCGGCGGCGCAAGGCTGTGCGTCGAGACGTTCGGCGACCCCGCCGATCCCACGATCCTGCTCGTCCACGGCGCGTCCGCGTCGATGCTCTGGTGGGACGAGGAGCTGTGTGAGCTGCTCACGGCGGGCGGCCGGCACGTGGTGCGCTACGACAACCGTGACACCGGACGCTCCACCGCGTATCCGCCGGGGCGGCCCGGCTACACGATGCGGGACATGGCGCTCGACGCCATCGGGATCCTCGACGGGCTCGGCGTCGGCGCCGCGCACCTCGTCGGGCGGTCGATGGCCGGTGGGATCGTCACCGTCGCCGCCGCGGAGCACCCGGCGCGGGTCGCCACGCTGACCCTCGTCACCACCACCCCGGGCCTGCCGGGGCTGCCGCCGATGTCGCCCGCGTTCCTCGACTTCACCAGCAGCGGCCCCGACCCCGCGGATCCGGCCGCCGTCGTCGAGTTCATCGTCGGGCTCATGCGGGTGTACGGCGGCGGCTCCCCGTACTTCGACGAGCCCGCGGTGCGCCGGCTCGCCGAGCGGGACGTCGCCCGCACCGCCGACATCGCCTCCTGCCTGGTGAACCACTTCGTCATCGACACCGGCGCCGCCGGCCCGCACCTGCTCGCCGGCCTGCGGGCGCCGACCCTGGTCGTCCACGGCGAGCACGACCCCGTCTTCCCGCTCGAACACGGCACCGCCCTGCGCGACGCGATCCCCGGCGCGTCGCTGCTGGTCCTGCCCGAGGCCGGACACGAACTGCCCCGCGCGCTGTGGCCGCTGTTCACCGCCGCGGTGCTCGAACACACCGCCCGGCCGCTACCGTGAGGGAGTGCTGTCGGACTACGTGGGCCGGCCCGCCGGGGTGCGGGTGCGATCGTTCGCGAGCCGGTACACCGGCTACCGCGACGAAGACGTCGCGCCCGCCGTGCACCGCGGGCTTCCGTCACCGTTCCTGACGCTCATCGTCACCCTCGACGACCCGTTGCAGGTCGCGGCGCACCCCGATCCCCGGACCCCGCCCGGGCGGTACGACACCCTGCTCGGCGGCCTGCACACCACGCCGGCGACGATCGTGCACCAGGGGCGGCAGTCCGGGATCCAGGTCGCGCTGTCGCCGCTGGGCGCCCGGTCCCTGCTCGGCCTGCCCGCCGGTGAGCTCGCCAACCTCGACGTGACCGCCTCCGACGTGCTGGGCCCGTTCATCGACGAGCTGCGCGACCGGGTCCGCGCGGCACCGGCCTGGCCCGAGCGCTTCCGGATCGTCGATGCGATGCTCGCCGCCCGGTGCGCGTCGCCGGTCCTTCCGCCGCCCGAGGTCGTGCACGCGTGGCAGCTGCTCCAGGCGTCCGGCGGCACCGTTTCCACGGTTGCGCTCGCCCGGGAGGTCGGGTGGAGCGGCCGGTACCTGAGCCGCCAGTTCAACGTCGAGATCGGCCTGTCCCCGAAGGCGGCGGCCCGGGTCGCCCGCTTCGACCGCGCCCGGCACGTCATCCAGCGCGGCGCCGCGTCCCTCGCCGCCGTCGCCGCCGGCTGCGGCTACTACGACCAGGCGCACCTGACCCGCGAGTTCGGCGCCCTCGCGGGCTGCCCGCCGGCGCGGTGGCTGGCCGAGGAGGACCTACCGCCGTTCCGAGACATCCAAGACCCCGCCGAGAAGGACCTGCCGCCGTTTCGAAACGTCCAAGACCCCGCCGAGAAGGACCTGCCGCCGTTCCGAAACATCCAAGACCCCGGCGCGCCGGTGCCGGAAGACTGGGCGGCATGACACCTCCACCGCAGGTCTGGCCGACCCTCCGCGCCACCGACGCCCGCGCCCTGATCCGGTTCCTGGTCGACGCGTTCGGCTTCCGGGAGACCGTCGTGCACGGCGACGGCGACCGGGTCGACCACGCCCAGCTCTCCTGGCCGCTCGGCGGCGGCATCATGCTCGGCAGCACCCGTGACGAGGACGGCCCGGGCTGGCCGCTGCGCCCCGGCACCTTCGGCGCTTACGTGGTGACCGACGACCCCGACGCCCTGTACGCCCGCGCGGTCGCCGCCGGCGCGACCGTGCACATGGAGCTCACGGACACCGACTACGGCTCCCGCGACTGTGCCTTTCGCGATCCCGAGGGCAATCTGTGGTCCTTCGGCACCTACCGCGGCGAACCCGTCTGAGACGGTCACCGGGGTGCCACGGGGGCGCTACCGGATCTTCAGGCGGAGCGGCGGCGGTCGGCGTTCATCGGCCACGGGGTGGTCGTGGACTGGGCCGCCGCCTCCGCGTCGGTGACCAGGGCCTGCGGGTCGGCGGCGAGAGCGCTTTCCAGGGTCCGGTAGGTCTGGATCGTGGAGAGGGTGCCGCCTTCACGCAGCGTGTGGACGACCGGCGGGGTCGGCTGGGCCAGGACGAGCGATCCGCCCTGCTCAAGGGCGATACCTGCAGTGACGCGCAGCATCATGACGCCGGTGCAGTCGATGGCGGTGACCTTGGCCAGGTCAATGATGATCCTGGGCTCGGTGCGGAGCAGCAGCTGGGAGAGCGCGGTCTCCAGCTGCATCGCACTGGCCGCGACCAGCGCGCCGTGGCAGGTCAGCACCGTCGCGGCAGCGAGTCGGTCCACCGCGAACGTGAGAGCTGCCATGCTGCGACGATACGGTCAGCCGTGACGGTCCGTGAACCCCTGTCCAGGTGGAGGGACCATCCGACCGGCCGGTGGCCGGGCAGCCGGTCGTCGCTCCGGGTGATCCGACAAGCGGGCGTGACACTGGTCGGCCGGGTGTTCATGGAGGAACCCGGGTGGGTACGCAACCAGGAGCCCCCGCAAGACGTCACGCCCCGACGAAAGGTGCGTTTCCGGTGCAACTGGACTCTCGGCCGGCGGTCGTCGACTGTGCGTTGTACGTCGGTGGGGTCCGCCAGGCGGACGACCTGCCCCTCGCCGAGCTGTACGAGCGGGCCCGCGAACAACCGGACGCGTTCGTCTGGATCGGGTTGCACGAGCCGGAACCGGAGCAGTTCGCCGACATCGAGAAGGTGTTCGGGCTGCACCCCCTGGCGGTGGAGGACGCGCTGAAGCCGGCGCCGCAGCGGCCGAAGGTCGAGCGGTACGAGGACGTGACGTTCTTCGTCGTGCGGACCGCCCGGTACCTGCCGCACGGCGAACTCACCGAATCGAGCGAGGTCATCGACACCGGGTCGGTCCGGATGTTCTTCGGCCAGCACTTCGTCGTGACGGTCCGTCACGGCGAGGCCAGTGAGCTGCGGTCCGCGCGGCTGGACCTGGAGGCCAACCCAGCGCAGCTGGCGGCCGGCCCGTGGGCGGTGCTGCACGCGATCCTGGACCGGATCGTCGACGCGTACCTCGCCATCGTCACGGCCATCGACACCGACGTGCAGGCCCTGGAGAAGGCCGTGTTCCGCCGGGACAGCGGCACCAGCATCGAACACGTCTACCAGCTGAAGCGGGAGCTGATGGAGTTCCGCACCGCGGCGGTGCCGTTGCAGCGGCCGCTGCTGACGTTGCTGGACAAGCAGTCGTTCGTGCTGTCGAAGGAGATCCGGCGCTACTTCCGGGACGTCAACGACCACCAGACCAGGGTCGTGGAGCAGGTCGCCAACCACGACGACATCCTCAACTCGATCCTGCAGGCCCGGCTGGCGCAGGTCACGATCGACCAGAACAACGACATGCGCAAGATCGCGTCGTGGGCGGCGCTGGCCGCGTTGCAGACCGCCATCGCGGGCGTCTACGGCATGAACTTCGTGTTCATGCCGGAACTGCACTGGCGCTACGGCTACTTCTACGCGCTCGCCCTGATGCTCGGCAGCGGGCTGCTGCTGCACCGGGCCCTGCGCCGCAACGGCTGGCTGTAGGGCGGTCCTAGGAAACCGCGTGGAGGCGGTCGAGGAGGCGCTTGAGTTCGGCCAGGTGTTCGGAGGGGTACACCCGACCCGCCGGATCCACGACCCGCTGCACCGGTTGGAGCAGGCGCCAGGCCTCCGCCACCTCGCCCAGCTGCGCCAGGGCCTGGGCGTCCAGCCAGTCGCAGTAGTCCCGGGCCACGCCGGCGCCGCGCAGCTGCGCGGTCAGCACCAGCACCGCCTCGTCCATGCCGGCGCCGAGCAGCAGCCGGGCCAGGGCGTCGGTGCCGAGGATCCACTGCCGGGTCCCGGGTGCCAGCTCGCGCAGCGTCTCGAACGCGTCGACGGCGTCCTGGGTCCGGCCCGCCCCGACGAGGCTGCGACCGAGGTCCAGCAGGGTGTCCGCGACCTGACCGGCGGGCGCGGACCCGTCGGCGATGCCGTCGAGGATCGACTGGGCCAGCTCGACGTTGCGCTCGGCCTTGCTGCGGCGCTCGTCGGGATCGGCGTATCCCTGGTGCTCCAGGCGGATCGCGTCGCGCGGCGCCGCCGGCCACTCCGCGATCCCGATCCCCTGCACCGTCCCGGTCCCGTTGCCCGGACCGACGCTCGTGCCGTGGCCCCGGTCGACGAAGACGTCGGGTGCGCTGCCGCGGCCGGTGATGTGCACCAGGTGCTCGTGCACCCGGCCCTGCCACCGCAACTGCGTCGGGCGGAACAACCGGGCGGTGCGGAACGTGTACGGCAGCTCGTCGTGCGCGTTGTCGATGTCGACCAGCAGCGCGTCGGTGGTCGTGGCGGCGAGGACCTCCCGCAGCTTGCCGGGCGCGGCGACGGCCCGGTCGTCGGCGTCGATGCTGAGCACCCAGTCCGCGGCCGCCCACGGCCTCCCCCGCGTCGTGGCCGCCTCGGCGAGCGCGGCGTTGCGGGCGGCGGCGAAGTCACCGGTCCAGGTGCCGTGGCTGACGGTGGCGCCGAGGTCGGCGGCCAGGGCCGGGGTGTCGTCCTTGGAGCCGGTGTCGTGGACGTGGATCGTGTCGACGACCCCGCTCAGCGACGTCAGGCACCGGGACAGCATGGTGGCCGAGTCACGCACGATCAGCACCGCGGCAAGGTTCACCTCCGCCCGATCGGCGGCCGTCCGGCCGACCTGAGCGTTTGTCCGGTCGCGTCACCACAGACCCGCGCGGCACGATGGACACGCGCGGCACCATAGACACATGGCGATCGAAAGCGTCGACTCCCCCGGCGAGCTCGTCGATCCCGGCGACGAGCTCGCGGTGCCCTACTGGCTCACCGCCACCGCCGAGGCCGCCTCCGCGTCGTTCGGCCGGATGGTGCGCCGGCTGCCGGGGCTGCTGCTGCAGGCGTGGCGCCTCGCGTGGCGGACCGACCGGCGCAGCACCCTGGCCGTCGCCGGGTTCAACCTGGCCGCCGGGGTCGCCTCCGGCGTCGGCCTGGTCAACGTCGTCGGCGTCCTGGACGGGCTGCTGCGGGCCGGACCGACCCCGGAGCGGATCCGGGCCGCCGTGCCGTCGCTGCTGATCATGATCGCCGCCGGTGCGGCCCGCACCCTGCTGTCCTCCGCCGCGACCGCCGCGCAGGGCCGGCTGTCACCGCAGGTGAGCCAGGCCGCGGAGCTGCGCCTGCTGGCGCTGACCACCCGGGTCGACCTGGCCACGTTCGACGACGCCGACTGGCGGGACCGGATGCAGCGGGCCCGCGACCGGGGCATCGACGCCGCCCAGCGGGTCGTCGACCACGCCATCGAGCTGGGCACCAACGTGGTGTCCCTGGCCGCGGCCGCCGGGGTCCTCGCCGTGCTCCACCCGCTGCTGCTGCCGCTGCTGGTGCTGGCGGTCGTGCCGAACTTCTGGGCCTCGGTGCGCTCCGCCCGGCTCGGGTACCGCCAGCAGCTGCGCATCATCGCGGTGCTGCGGCGCAAGTGGATGCTGTCGGACCTGCTCGCCGAGCGGGACCAGGCCGGCGAGCTGCGGGCGTTCACGCTGCAGCGGTACCTGCTGGCGGAGGTCCGGCGGCTGCTCGACGCCGCGACCCGCGAGCAGGTCAAGGTGTCCGCCGCGCAGGTGCGCACGAACCTCGTCGGCCACGCGCTCGGCTCCCTGGCCACCGGCGCCGCGTACGCCGCCCTCCTCGGGCTGTTGCTGTCCGGCCGGATGGACATCGCGGTCGGCGGCGCCGCGGCGTACGCGATCAGCACCGGCATCAACGCGCTCACCCAGGTCGCGTTCTCCGTGAACCACCTGTACGAACAGGGCCTCTACTTCGGCGACTACGAGTCCTTCTGCGCGCTCGCCACCGCCCGCTCCGAGCCCCTGGACCAGCCCCCGGCCCCGGCCGGCTTCTCGCTGTTGAGCCTGGAGGACGTCACCTTCACCTACCCCGGCGCGCAGCGGCCCGCCGTCGCCGGGGTGAGCCTGAGCATCCGCCGAGGGCAGACGATCGCGCTCGTCGGCGAGAACGGCTCCGGCAAGTCGACCCTCGCCAAGCTCCTCGCCGCGCTGTACCGCCCCGACCGCGGGGTGATCGCCTGGGACGGCGTCGACCTCGCCGGGCGTGACCCCGACAGCGTCCGCGACCAGGTCGCCGTCGTCATGCAGGACCCGACGAACTGGCCGCTGTCCGCCGCGGAGAACATCACGACGGGCCGGCACGACCGGGTCACCACCCAGGCCGAGATCGAGGCGGCGGCCGACCGCGGCGACGCCCACGGGTTCATCGTCGAGCTGCCCCGCCAGTACCAGACGCTGCTCTCCCGGCACTTCAACGACGGCGCGGAACTGTCCGGCGGCCAGTGGCAGCGGCTCGCGATCGCCCGCGCGTTCTTCCGCGACGCGCCGCTGCTCATCTGCGACGAACCGACGGCCAACCTCGACGCCCGCGCCGAACACGCCGTCTACGGCCGGCTGCGGGAGCTCGCCGCCGGCCGCACCGTGGTGCTCATCACCCACCGCATGGCCAGCGTGCGCGAGGTCGACCGGATCTACGTCCTGGACCACGGCGTGCTCGTCGAGGAGGGCACCCACGACGAGCTGTTCGCGGCCGGCGGGCTTTACGCCCAGTTGTACGCATTGCAGGCGACCGCGTATCAGGACGGGAATGTTCCGGCTGATCAACCGCTTGACCATGGATTGTGACCGCAAATCCCGTCCGACTCATATTGGTGCTCGGTTCGCTCATCGCGATCGGCCCGCTGACCATTGACATGTACCTGCCGGCCCTGCCGAGCATCACCGACGACCTGCACACCACGTCGACGGCGGTGCAGCTCACCCTCACCGGCACACTGGCGGGTCTCGCGCTGGGTCAGCTGGCGATCGGGCCCTGGTCCGACGCGGTCGGCCGGCGGGTGCCGCTGCTCGCCGGGCTGGTCCTGCACGTCCTGGCGTCCGTCGCCTGCGTGTTCGCCCCCGACGTGACCGTCCTCGGCGCGCTGCGCGTCCTGCAGGGCCTCGGCGTCGCCGCGTCCTCGGTCGTCGCGATGGCAGTCGTGCGGGACCTGTTCAGCGGCGCCGCGTTCGCCCGCCTGTTCTCCCGGCTGATGCTGGTCATGGGCGCCGCCCCGATCCTCGCGCCCACCCTCGGCAGCGCCGTGCTGCGCTGGACCGAGTGGCGCGGCGTCTTCGTCGTCCTCGCCGTGTTCGGCGTCCTGCTCACCACGCTCGCCGCGCTCGCCCTGCGCGAGACGCTGCCACCGGCCCGCCGCCGCTCCGGCGGTGTCGGCGGGACGCTGCGCGTCTACGGCTCGCTGCTGCGGGACCGCGTGTTCGTCGGGCTGGTCCTGGTCGCGGGGTTCGCGATGGCGGCGCTCTTCGCCTACGTCGGCGGCTCGTCGTTCGTCCTGCAGGAGGTGTACGGCCTGAGCGAGGCCCAGTTCGGTCTGGCCTTCGGCGCCGGAGCGGTCGGGCTGATCGGCGGCACGCAGTACAACGTGCGGCTGCTGCGCCGCTTCACCCCGCAGCGCATCCTCACCTCGGCCCTGGCCGCCGGCACCGTGGCGGGTGGGCTCCTGGTCGCGCTCGCCGCCACCGGCCTCGGCGGCCTGCCCGCCCTGCTCGCCGCGCTGTGGGCGGTGCTGACCGCGGCCGGCCTGGCCCTGCCCAACGCCCCGGCCCTGGCCATGTCCCGCCACGGCGAGGCGGCGGGCACGGCGGCGGCGCTGCTCGGCGCGGTCCAGTTCGGCGTCGGTGCGGTCGCGGCCCCGCTGGTCGGCGTCCTGGGCACGGGCGCGACCGCGATGGCGGTCGTCATCGCCGGCGGCATGCTCACCGCGACCGCGACCCTGCTGGTCGTCGTGCGGCCGGGTGCCCTGGTCACCCCGGAGGACGAGGCGTCCGGAGTCACCCTGGACCCCACTCCCGCGGCGGCCTGAGCCCGCCGGGCCGGCGGATCCGGACATCGCGGCCGGATCCGCCGCTCGATCCCCGATCAGGTCAGTGGCTGTTGTGGTACTGGTCGACGATCTCCTGCTTGATCCGGCCCCGGTCGGAGACCTGGTAGCCGGCGCCCTGCGCCCATTCACGGATGGCCCGGTTCTGGTCGCGGTCACCACGTGCCGCACCCCGCCCCCGGGAGCTGGAACGGGCCGCCGCGGCAACCGCGCCGCGCCCGACCTTGGTGCCGGCGGAAACGTAGGGCTTCAACGCGGCGCGCAGTTTCTCGGCGTTCTTCTTCGACAGGTCGATCGCATACTGCACGCCGTCGAGACCGAACTGCACGCTCTCGTCGGCCGGCTTGCCGTCCAAGTCGTCGATCAGTTCTTGAATGACGCGCTTGGCCATGACGGCGCCTCCTCGGCAACGGTGCGGGTGACGGTGACGACCGAACGGCCCCCCGTCGGAGAAATAGTATCGCCCATTCTGCGGATTTGAAGTGCACTCTGTTTCAAATAGACACCATCACCGATCGTGTTGGTTCAATTACCACGGCCCGGCGGGGCGCGCATGATCCGAGCATCGGCGAGACTCTACCCATGACGAACACTTCCACACCGGTTTGGAGCGACCTGCTGATCGGCCAGTTGGCGTTCTACTGGGACACTCACCTGCGGCCCCGGCTGGACGGGCTCACCGACGAGGAATACTTCTGGGAACCGGTCGCCGGGTGTTGGTCGGTCCGGCCGGACGCCGCCGGGAATTACCGCCTCGATCTCGGCCAGGACGGCGACCCCGCACCGGTGACGACGGTCGCATGGCGCATGATGCACATCGCGGTCGGTTGTTTCGTGACCCGGAGCAGCACGTTCTTCGGCGACGGAACTGTCGACGCGGACGCGGACATGTTCGACCCGCGGCACGAGCCGGCGGATCTACCGCACACGGCGGCGGACGCCGTCACGTTCCTGGACGACAGTTACCGAGCGTGGCACGGGCATGTTTCCGGCCTCGGTGACGCCGGACTGAGCCTCCCTTTGGGACCGAAGGGCGCCTATTTCTCAGCGGAACCGATGGCGGCACTGATCGCGCACCTCAACCGCGAGGTGATGCACCACGGCGGGGAGATCGGGCTGCTGCGGGATCTCTTCCGGGCCACCGGGGCCACCCGGCGCACCGACCGCCTCGCCACTGCCGCAATCTGACATCGACAACGACCACCGTCTGGAAGACTTGCGGCCATGTCGACCATCGGTGGCCTTCTTTCCGTGCGCGCCGTGCTGCGGGCGCAATATCTTGACCGGGACACGCTCGGCCGGGCGACCCTGGCCGGGCTCCGGGGCGCCCTGTCGCAGGCCCGCACGCGGGTGTCGGCGTACCGTGACGACGACCGCTACGACATCGGCCGAACCTGGGACATTTCGGATTTCGCCCGGCTGCCGATGCTGCGCAAGGCCGACGTGCTCGCGGCCGGCGAGGACCGGTTCCGCGACCCGGCGTTCACCCGCGACCGGGTCACCGTCTACACCACCAGCGGCACCAGCGGCCAGATCCTCGAGGCGTGGCACGATCCGGGCAACTACGCCCACGACCGGGCGTGCAACATCCGCCGCTTCGCCGCCGCCGGTGGGCGGTACCGGCCGTGGTCGCGACTCGTGCACTTCAAGCCGTTCCCCCTCGACACCGCCTGGTATCAGCGCCTCGGCATCTTCCGCCGGTCGGTGGTGTTCAGCGCGCTGCCGGTGCGCACCAGGATCGAGCAGCTGCTGCGCATCCGGCCGCACGCGATGATCGGCTACCCGGTAATGCTCCGCGACCTGCTGCGCGGCCTGCGCCCGGACGAGCTGGCGACGTTGCGGCGCACGCTGCGGGCGGTCTTCACCGAGTCCGAGCTGCTGACCCCGGAGGTCCGCGCGCAGCTCACGTCGGGCTTCGGTGTGCCGGTGTTCAACGAGTACTCCGCCTACGAGCTCATGCACATCGCGTACGACTGCGCCGAGGGCCAGCTGCACGTCGCCGAGGACCGTGTCCACGTGGAGATCGTCGACGCCGACGGCCGTCCCGTGCCCGACGGCACCGAGGGCCACGTCGTGGTCACCGGCTGGCGGGAGCGGGCGATGCCGCTGCTGCGGTACTGGCTCGGCGACCGCGCGACCCGCCTGACCGGGCGCTGCGGGTGCGGGCGGACGTTCGCCCGTCTGGAGCTGACCAAGGGCCGCGCCGACGACTACGTGGTCCTCCCCGACGGCGAGCGCATCTACGCCGGCACCTTCATCGGCATGGCGATCAGCACCCCCGGCGTCGCGGAGTGCATGGTCCGCCAGGACCCGGCCGGCAACATCACCGTGTGGCTCGTGCCGGACGTCGACACCGCCGCCGGCCGCGGTTTCGACGACCTGGCCCGCGAGGCGCGCGCCTGGCTGCACGGCAGCGCCGGCCGCCCGTTCGACCTCGACGTGCGCCGGGCCTCCGCCCTGGAGCTGACGTCGGGCGGCAAGGGCCGGTTCGTCGTGTCGGAGTTCCGGGGCTGACTACAGGGTCATGGCGGCCTGTTGCGGGACCAGGCGGGCGCCGAGGCCCTGCTTCAGCTCCGCCATGCCCTTGCCGAGGATCATGCCGGTCGCGCCGCGGTCCACGACCCGCTCCACGAGCCGGCGGAACAGGTCGAAGTAGAGGTGCCGGCGGCCGCCCTCGTCGACCGGCAGCGCGCCCCAGGACAGCCACAGGGGCCAGGTCGGGTGCTCCAGGATCGTCGCGGCGCCGAGCAGCCGTCCGGCGTTGTCGCGGTACGCCACCGCGTGCACGTCCGCACGACCGGCGACCGCTTCCTGCCACAGCTGCGAGCGGGGGCCGCTGTGCGGCTCGACGCCGCCGGTGGAGTGCTTGGTGAAGCCGCCAGCGGAGTGCTTGGTGAAGCCGCCGGCGGAGTGCTTGGTGAAGCCGCCGGCGGAGTGCTTGGTGAAGTTGAGTCGGGCCAGGTGCGCCAGCTCGGCCGGGCTGACCACGTCGCCGATCGCGCCGCCGCGCACGCACAGGTCGGGGTCTTGGGCCACCAATCGCTGGGTGCGCCGCTCGTTTCCCCTGCGTTTCTTGCTGAGGCCGGCGAACCACGCGTCCAGGGACTCCGGAGCGTCGAGGACGGCGAGGGGTTCGGTGCTTCTGGCGTACCTCGGGCGCGGCAGCCAGGCGGCGTCGCCCTCGCCCAGCTGGCGCCACAGCACGCCGCCCACGCCGGGGCCGAGGGCCCGCCGGGCCGCCCGCCGGAACGCCCGCACGAGGTCGGCCCGCTCCCGTACTGTGGACGGTGCGACCCACCAGCCGGGCAGCGCGCTGCTCTGCGGGGCCTGGACGTGCAGGTATCCGATCCGCGGCCACCCCGTCCGTCCCGCCCGGTGGTGGAGCGGGACCACCGAGGCGGCGTACACGCCGAGCGGCCGGTCCGCATCGGACAGCACGGCGAGCAGCAGCGGGTCGGCGCCGGAGCGCACCCCGGCCCGCATCACCGGCCACGCCCAGTTGGCCCGCAGCCCGGCCGCGCACCGCACGGCGTCCCAGCCGGCCGGCTCCGGGTCGGCGCCCGGGTCGAGCAGCCGGACCGTCAGCCCAGCCGTCGTCACAGCGATCTCCACCATCATGGTCCCCCGTGCGTCCGTGCCCGCCATCGCCCGCCGAGGCCGACATCGAGACTGATCGCGCTCGCTCCCGCCGACAGCAGCAGCGCCGCCATCGCGCCACTGGATGCCGCGGCCGGCACCAGGACCGCCGCGGTGGCCGCGGCGACGACCAGCCCTGCGCCGGCCGCGGCGGCCGTGAGCCTGGGCGAGCGTCCATCGGTGTTCTCCACCAGATAGGTGGCGTAGGCGACCAGCGCGAACAGCGGCGTCTCCAGGCAGGTCAGCAGGGCGAGCAGCAGCGTCCCAGGGGGCAGGACCAGCATGAGCGGCAGCCCCGGCAGGCAGAGCAGCGCCGCGAACCGCAGGATCCGCCGCGCCTTCGCCCGCCCCGCCCGCCCGGCCGTCCCCCGCAGCCGCAGCGACGTGGCCGGCTGGCGCAGCCGGAACAGGTAGATCAGCGCCGCGCCGCAGAACCCGGACAGCGTCACCGCCACGTAGAACGGCCCGCTCTCCCCACCGTGCCCGGCGATGCCGAGCACCAGGTAGCACACGGCAAGGCACAGGCTGGCCAGCAGCTCCGGCAGGCCGAGCAGCGCGCAGGTCCGCAACACCAGCCACGCCACCCGCCGCCGGCGCCCCTTCCCGTCCACGCCACCCGCCACCGGCCCCGGTGATCCAAGGAGCGCAGGGGCCACGCCCACGACCGCCCAACGACTTCGATCACGACC
>NZ_BONQ01000003.1 GCF_016862795.1 Dactylosporangium siamense
CCCGACGACTTCGATCACGACCGTCGGGCACCCGCTCCTCACCACCACCCGCCACCCGACCCACGCCCCCCGCTCCCCGTGATCCAAGGAGCGCAGCGGCCGCGTCCACGACCGCCCAACGACTTCGATCACGAGGCCCGGGCCCGATCGTCACCCCTTGAGCAGCGTCACGGCCGCCGGGCACACGCTGCCCACCAGCGGGCCAGGAGGCGACGGACCAGCCGGGCGGCAGTCGCCACAGCAGGATCGCCGACGCGGTCAGGGCGGCCGTGGCCAGCAGGGTCAGCTGTCGCAGCGGCGACCACGCGAAGTGGAAGGTCAGCGCCGACAGGGCCAGCAGCACCCCCGTCATCACGGCGAACGTGACCGCGTCCGTGCCCACCCGCCCGCGCACCCGGTGCAGGCCCACGGCGAGCTGGAGCAGGCCGAGCGCCGCAGACCACAGCAGCGCGGCGGCGACCACCCGCCCGCGGTCCGCGACGGTCGCGGCGGCGAACGCGACGGCGGCGGCGATGACCGGCACGGCGGCGACCCGCAGCACGACCCGGACGACGGCGCTGCCGAGCCGCCGGGCCCGGGGCACCAGCTTGAGGGCGGCCTTCTCACCGCTGGCGGCGACGAACACCGTCCACGCCGACACCCCGACGGCACCGGCGTAGTCGGCGAAGCGGGCCGCGCCCCACGGCACGGCGAGCGCGAGCGGCGTGAGCTGGATGGTCGCCCGGAACGCCCCGCGGCCGGCGAACAGGGCCAGCATCATCCGGCCGCCGGGCGCCGCGGTGCGCGGCTCAGCTCCCGGCGCGAGCAGCGTCATGACGGGCCGACGAGGAGTCCGCCGAGGGGCCCGGCCGGGACGGCCTGCGGGCGGGCCAGCACAGCACCGCCAGGGCGAGGGCGAGGTGCACGGCGATGAACACGTACGCCTCGGTGCGGCTGGCGACGTGGCCGAGCCGGACCGTCATGTGGTCGGCCCAGTCCCACCGCTGCGGCACCGGCTGCCCGCGCCACAGCCAGAACGACAGGTCCTCCAGCCCGGACAGCATGACGAGGATGCTCGCGTAGCTGATCCGCCGCACCGTGGCCGCGGGCGAGCCACCGAGCCGCTGATGCAGCGCGAACGCCAGGATGAGCAGCGGCGCGAGGATCCGCACCAGGGCGTAGAAGCCGTCGAAGTCCGCCGCGATGACCCGGTCGAACATGCGCGGGACGAAACCGCAGAACACCGCCGTGAACGTGACGACCCCGATCACCTCCGGCAGCCGCCAGCGGCGCAGCCACTGCGGGTCGAGCGCGGCGATCGTCTCCGCGGCGAGGACGAACGGCACCAGGTACGCCAGGAACAACCACAACGAGTCCAGTTGTCTGCCGCTCGGGGCGAGGGCGACCAGGAGCACCCCGGAGACCAGGGTGGCCAGGACGAGGGTGAAGAAGCGTTTCACGGGCGCACCTCGAAGCGGATGGTCGACAGCAGCCGGTCGGCCGCCCGCCGCAGCTGCGCGGGGGTGTCGGCGGCCAGCAGGGCGTAGCCGAGCTTGCTGGTCAGGTCGATCGTGGACGTGACGGGGCGGCCGGGCTCGGTGAGCAGCACGACGCGCACCACCTCGGGCCGGGCACGGGCCTCCTCGACGCCGTGGACCGCGGTGAGGATGCCGGTGTCGGTGGCGTTGAGCAGCTGCACCATGACCGGTCGCGGCACGGCCGGGGGCGGCATCGGGGGCAGCGGCGCGCCGACCGCGACGCTGATCGACGCCTCGATCGGGTCGATGCCGTAGCAGTGCCGGGCGAGCTCGCCGAGGGGGTCGCCGCCGGTGCGGGCGCCCATCTCGATGAGGCGCGGCCGGCCGCCGGTGTCCACGACGAGGTCGAGGTTGAGCGGTCCGCGGCGGTACCCGAGCCGGGCGCAGAGCGCGTCGACGGCGGCCACGAGCTCGTCGTGGACCCCGCCGGCAACCGCGGCGGGCAGCACGTGTGCGGTGGTGGTCGCCTGCGGGGGCGGGGTGAGGTGGCGTTCGGTGAGCGCCATGAACACGACCCGCCCGTCGTCGATGACGCATTCACAGCCGCAGTGCTGACCCCGCACCTCCTCCTCGATGACGATGCCGGCGCCGTAGGAGTGTTCCAGCGCCGCCTCGATCGCCGCGTCCACTGTGGACTCGTCAGGGCAGCGGGTGACGCCGCGGCTGCTCTGCGCGTCGGCGGGCTTGACGACGAGCGGGAAGCGCAGGCCGGCGGCGCGCCAGTTCGGGCCGTCGATCCAGCGGTACCCGGGCAGCCCGAGCTCGTCGCAGACCGCGCGGAACCGCCGCTTGTCCACCGACGCCTCGACCGTCTGCTCGGTCAGCCCGCACGGCAGGCCGAACCGTTCGGTCAGCGTGAGCTGTGTCGGCAGCGCGATGTCGCTGCTGGGGGCGAGGATCCCGGCGACGTCGCTGCGTCCGCGCAGGATCCCGGTCAGGGCGGACACGTCGCGGGTGCTGACGGGCAGCAGCTCGTCGGCGAGGGCGACGGCCGGGGCGGTGTCCCGCAGGTCGACGGCGACGGTGCGGTAGCCCAGCGCCCGGGCGGTGCGGTAGGTGGCCATCGCACCGTCGGCGGCGCCGAGGATGAGCAGGCTCTTCATGCGGCGTCCTCACGCTGTGCGGGGATCAGCAGCGCCGTTCCGGCGCCGGGGAACAGCTCGTCGGCGGGGTCGACCCGGATCGACGCCTCACGGATGTAGAACATGGCCGGGCGCGGCTGCGCGTCGGCGACGAGCACCGTGTACCGCAGCAGCACCGCACCCCCGCCCAGCGCGAAGCACTGCGCGAGCAGCCCACCACCGAGGGCGGCCGCGACGCCGAGCCAGCCGGCGAACGCGGCGACGGCCAGGCCGGCGGTCGCGAGGGCGGCGAGCAGGAGCAGGATCGCGACCCAGTGCACGGCGCGGCGGGAGAACGCCACGTAGAGCTCCAACGCGTGGCCGATGAGCCGGCCGAGCCGGAACTTCGACGTGCCACGGGTGCGTGGCCGGTGCTCGACCGGCACGGTGGCGATCCTCGAGGTGAGCAGCGGGACGGTGGCCAGGAAGTACGGCGTGCCGAGCCGCAGCTCGACGACCCGCCGGGCGAGCTCGGTGCGCAGCACCCGGAACGTGGTCGCGCCAGCCGGGATCCGGATGCGCAGCCGGCGGCCGAGCCAGTGGTACCCGGCCGCGCCCCACCTGCGGTGCCACGGGTCGTGGCGGGCGCGGCGGACCCCGAACACGGCGTCGTAGCCTTCGAGCGCGCGCTCCACCAGGTGGTGCACCTCGGCGGGCGGAAACTGCAGGTCCGCGTCGAGGTGCACGAGCCAGGGCTTCCGGGCGTACTTGTACCCGGCCGAGAACGCCGCCTCGAACCCGAAGTTGCGGCTGAACGACAGGTACTGGACCCGCGGGTCCGTGGCGGCGAGCCGCCGGATCTCGGCGAGGGTGTCGTCGGCGCTGCCGTCGTCGACGAAGAGGAGCTCCAGGTCGTAGTCGCCGAGCGCGGCCACGATCTCGGCGTGGGTCTGCGCGACGCTGTCCGCCTCGTCGTAGCAGGGCACGACGGCGGTGAGGCCCAACCGGTGCATGCGGTGCCTCAGCGGGTGGCGAGCGCGAGGGGTGCGGTCCAGTGCTCGCCCTGGGTGGCGATGAACCAGTCCACGGTGCGCTCCAGGCCGGTCTCGAGCGACACCAGGCCGGCGGGGTCGATCCCGATGGCACGCAGCGTGGAGGCGTCGGCGCTGACGACGGCGCCGGGCTGCTCGCCGGGGCGCATCGGCAGGTCCACGATCTCCGCCCGCGGGTAGCCCTTGCGCTCGCACAGGTCGATGACGATCTCGGCGGTGTGGCGGATGGTGCTCGACGCGACCGGCCCGCACTCCACCACGTGGTCCAGCACGGTGCCGGCCTCGGCGGCCTCGAAGGCGGCGACGAGCGCCTTGGCGACGTCACCGACCCACACCATGTCGGAGACCTGGTGGCCGCCGCCGTAGAGCTCGACGGGCATCCCGCACAGCGCGCGGCAGATCACCGCGGGCGTGATCTTGCGGACCTTGCCGGGCCCGAACGGCGCGGCGGCGAGCTGCCGCGGCCCGTACGCGTTGACGGCGCGCACGGTGTTGACCCGGCTGCCACGGTCGGCGTTGAACATCGACACGAACCGCTCGACGGCGGTCTTGGAGATGGAGTAGCTGTTGTTCATCCAGTGGTTGCCGACCCCGATGTAGACGCCCGGCAGCTGGTACTGCGTGACCGCCTCGAGGAAGTTGAGCCCGCCGACGAGGTTCGTCTCGGCGGCCGGGCGCGGGTTGAGGATCGTCTCCTGGGTGCCGAGCACGGCGGCGAGGTGGATGATGCCGTCGCAGTGCGCGGCGAGCTCGACCATGGCGGTCGCGTCGCGGATGTCGCCGAGCATCACCTCTCGCTCGGGCGTCGCGTCCGGCCCGCGCCGGCCGTGCGCGTGGTGGTCGAACACCAGCACCTCATGCCCTCTGGATTCGATCTCCTCGCAGACATACCGCCCGATAAAACCGTTGCCCCCGGTCACGCCGATCTTCATTGGTTGTTTCCTTTCGCTGGAGCGGATCCTCGCCCAAAGCCGGTTTTCAGGCAGGCCCGTGCCCAGGACGGTGATCCAAGGAGAAGCCCAGCTGAACAGCACAAACACGGCGTGATCTCATCCTCACACGCCGGTCGCAATCTACCTTCCACGCGCCATTGATCACAGTCCGAACGCAAAAATTTATTGACTCTGTCGTATGTGAGGCATCGTTTTGCCGACGTTGTCCGCCATCCACCGGAATTTACGCGAAGCGATGCGGTTTGGGCCCGACCGTTGGACGCCGTTGGACAGCCGGTGGGGGCCGGCGGCACCCGATCGGACGTCGCCGGGACCGGCGTCCGGCTGCCAGGCTGCTGAGAACCCTGGCAAGTCCCTGGCAAACGCTCCGACCGGCGGGCAGGCGGTCGACGTTGACCCCGTCGGGCCGAACGGCGGCCCGGCAGCACGGCACCACGGATGGAGCACACGTGACCTCGATCAGCGGCATCAGCGGCATCTCCGGCTCGTTCGCCACCGCCCAGACGCAGTTGCGCCCCCCGCCGCCCAGGGACGGCAAGGACCCGATGGCCGCCGTCTCCAAGGCGCTCGGCCTGTCCGGCGACGAGCTCAAGACCAAGCTGGACGGCGGCCAGAGCCTGACGGAGGTCGCCGAGGAGCAGGGCGTCTCGCACGAGGACCTGATCGCCGCGATCAAGGCCGGCAAGCCCAGCGACACCCCCGCCGCCGTCTCACGCGCCGCCACCTCGGCGGAGGAGGACGGCGACGCGGCCGCCGAGCAGATCGCCGCGCAGAAGGGCCGGCCTGGCCCGCCGCCCGGCGGACCCCGCGGCGGCGCCGCCGGCCTGTCGGACGACACCAAACTGCAACAGCTCAGCACCCTGCTGGAGACCGACAGCGAGTCCCTGCGCGGCAGCAGCGCCACCGACGTCGTGAAGCGCCTGCAGGACAAGGGCATCGACCTGTCCCGGCTACGCTCGGTCCTCAACAGCGGCGACCTGGTCGACTACGCCGCCTGAGGCTCGCGGGGGGACACATGGCAGGCGCATCCGCCGGCGTGGTCGAGACGGCCACGCCGGCGCCCGTCACCGACCTGGCCCCGGTGACCGTCGCCGGCGCGGCGCGGTGGCTGCTGCTGCTCGGCGACGGCGGGATCGGCCGGTGGGACGTCGCGTCCGGCTCCTTCGAGCAGGTCGCCGCGTCGTCGGTACCGGCGGAAAACGGCGAAACCGGGTCCGATGAGCGTCCGCCCCGGCCCCGGCTGCACGCGAGCGCCGACGGGCGGTTCGCCGCCGTCGTCACCGACTACGGCCGCCACGGCCAGGTGCTCGACCTGCGCACCGGCGAGGTGACCATGACCCTGGACAACGCCTACGGGGAGGAATGGACGGTCCCGTTCGCGCTGGCGTTCCTGTCGCACGCCGGGCGCACGGTGATGGTGCACCGCACGGAATGGAACCGCCTCGACGTGTCGGACCCGGCCACCGGCGAGCTGCTGACCCCTCGCGATCTCACCGGGCACCACCTGGACTACTTCCACGGCGCCCTGCACGTCAGCCCGGACGGCGAGCGGATCCTGGACGACGGCTGGGTCTGGCACCCGTTCGGCGCGCCCACGGTGTGGAGCGTGCCGCGGTGGCTCACGCACAACGTGTGGGAGTCCGAGGACGCGGCGCTGCCGACCTGCGACCGCGACTACTACTGGGACTGCGCGATGACCTGGATCGACGGGACCCGGCTCGCGATCGGGGGCCTCGGCAACCACGTCGACGCGATCCTGCCCGGTGCCCGCGTCTTCGAGGTCTCCGGCGCGGCCGCCGTGGAGGTCGCCACGATCCCCGGTCCGGCCGGCCGCTTCTTCAGCGACGGCGGCTCGCTGTTCAGCACCGACGCCGGCGGGCTGCACCGCTGGGACCCGGCCGGCGGGGAGCGGCTCGGCACGGTGCCCGGCATCACGCCGACGCATCACCACCGAGCCGGCGGAGTGTTTCTGGAGCTGCGCGGCGACACCGTGCTGACCTGGGCACAGGCTGTGACAACGACTTAATTGGAGACTTACTTTAACTATTAGGGTTCTTTACCTTGTGGTGCCGTCATCGATGGCTGATGATGCGAGGGGAGCGGATCCGCCCGTCCCCTCCCGCCTACCGAAGGACCCCTCGTGCTCACGAAGCTCCCCTTGAGCGCGCGACGCCTCGTGCTCGCCGCGCTCGCCCTGGTGACCGCACTGGGGATAGGCCTGGTCATCAGGCCCACCCTGGCTCTGGCCGCCCCGTTCAAGGTGCTCGCCTTCTACAACGGCACCTGGGACGCGGCGCACATCGACTTCGACAAGGAGGCCCGGGAGTGGTTCCCGACGGCCGCCGCGCAGAACGGCTTCACCTGGGAGGCGACCACCGACTGGAGCCGGCTCAACACCGGCAGCCTGGCGCAGTACAAGGTCATCATGTTCCTGGACGACGCGCCGCCGTCGGGGCAGCGGGCCGCGTTCCAGCAGTACATGAACAACGGCGGCGCCTGGATGGGCTTCCACGTCAGCGCGTTCACCACGGATCCCAACTCGTGGAGCTGGTACTACAACACGTTCCTGGGCTCGGGCGCGTTCCGGACCAACACCTGGGGGCCGACCGCGGTGACGCTGAAGGTCGAGGACCGGGCGCACCCGTCGACGGTACGGCTACCGGCGACGTTCCGCTCCGCGGTCAGCGAGTGGTACTCGTGGAGCAACGACCTGCGGCAGAACCCGGCCATCGACATCCTCGCCTCGGTCGACGCGAGCAGCTTCCCGGTCGGCACCGACCCCAACCAGTCGTGGTACAGCGGCTACTACCCGATCCTGTGGACGAACCGTAACTACAAGATGCTGTACGCCAACTTCGGCCACAACGGCATGAACTACTCGACCAACACCCGCACGTCGTCCACGTTCGCCAGCGCCGACCAGAACAAGTGGCTGATCGACGGCATCCTGTGGCTGGCCGGCGCCTCGACCACCCCGCCGACGTCCCAGCCGCCCTCGTCGCCGCCCGCGTCGTCGGGGCCGATCTCGCCGACGGCGTGGTACAGCGTCATCAACAAGAACTCCTCGAAGTGCGTCGACGCGCGGGCCGCCGGCACCACCAACGGCACGGCCATCCAGCAGTACACGTGCAACGCCAGCAACGCGCAGCAGTACCAGTTCCAGCCGACCAGTGGCGGGTTCGTGCGGATCAACAACCGCGGCAACAGCGCGCAGGCCCTCGACATCACCAACGTGTCGAGCGCCGACAACGCGCCGATCCAGACCTGGACCTACGGCGGCGGCACCAACCAGCAGTGGCAGCCGGTGTCCGAGGGCGGTGGCTGGTATCACTTCGTCAGCCGCCTGTCCGGCAAGTGCCTCGACGTGCCGGCCGCGTCCACCGCCAACAGCGTGCAGCTGGTCCAGTACGCCTGCAACGGCACGGCGGCGCAGTCGTTCCGCCTGGCGCAGCAACCGTGAAAGTTTCGGCCTCCGCAGACCGATTGCCGCATTGACGGCTGGTGATGCGTTGCCCGACCTGGGGCCCGGGGCTACGGTTCCGCCGTCCCGGGTCGGGCACATTCTCGTTGCGCGACCCGCCTTTCGCACAGCGAGGAGCGGATCGTGCGCTACTTCGAACACCGGCGGCGGGTCGTCGCCACGCTCGCGGTCGGGGCGGCGGTCGTCGCCGTCGCCGCGGTCGGCGTGACGGTCGCGTCGGCGGCGGCATCCGGCTGCCGCGTCACGTACACCGTGACCAACTCGTGGCAGGGCGGCTTCGGCGCGAACGTCGACGTGACGAACCTCGGCGATCCCGTCAACGGCTGGACCCTGGCGTGGACATTCCCGGCCGGGCAGACCGTCACCCAGGCGTGGAACGCGACAGTCACCACCAGCGGCGGGCAGACCCGGGCCACGGACGCCGGCTACAACGCGCCGATCGCCACGGGCGCCACGGTGTCGTTCGGGTTCAACGGATCGTGGACCGGCTCGAACCCGTCTCCGACATCGTTTACGCTCAACGGCGTCGCGTGTACCGGTGCCGCGTCTTCTCCTTCGCCTTCTGCTTCTGCTTCTGCTTCTGCTTCTTCTTCGGCGCCGCCCCCGCCTTCGGGCAGTGCCAAGCAGATGGAGGATCTCGACCGCGGCCTCATCTCCGTGCGGTCGGGCAGCGGCAACCTCGTCTCGTGGCGCCTGCTCGGCACCGAGGCCCTGGCGACGCCGTTCGCCGTCTATCGCGGCACCACCCGGATCGCGACCGTTACCAACTCCACGAACTACCTCGATTCCGGTGCCGCCGCGGATGCGTCCTACACGGTGCGCGCCGTCGTCGGTGGTGCTGAGCAGGCCGCGTCCGGGGCGTCGCTGCGGTTCGCGTCCGGGTATCTGGACGTCCCGATCTCCTCGCCCGGCTCCGGCTACACGGCCAACGACGCCTCCGTCGGCGACCTCGACGGTGACGGGCGCTACGAGCTCGTCCTGAAATGGGATCCCGCCGACGCCAAGGACAACTCGCAGTCGGGGGTGACCGGCGTGGTGTACGTGGACGCCTACCGCCTCGACGGGCAGCGGCTGTGGCGGATCAATCTCGGCCGGAACATCCGCGCCGGGGCGCATTACACGCAGTTCCAGGTGTACGACTACGACGGCGACGGGCGCGCCGAGGTGGCCATGAAGACCGCGGACGCCACCGTCGACGGCACGGGACGCGTCATCGGCAGCGCCTCCGCCGACTACCGCAACAGCTCCGGCTACGTGCTCAGCGGGCCCGAGTACCTCACCATGTTCAACGGCCTCACCGGCGCCGCGATGTCCACAGTGGACTACGTGCCGCCGCGGGGCACGGTGTCGTCGTGGGGCGACAGCTACGGCAACCGGGTCGACCGGTTCCTGGCCGGCACCGCATACCTGGACGGGCAGCGGCCCAGCCTGGTCATGGCCCGCGGGTACTACACCCGGTCGGTCATCGTCGCCTGGGACTTCCGCAACGGTTCGCTGACCCGGCGCTGGACGTTCGACAGCAGCAGCTCCGGCAACAGCGCCTACGCCGGGCAGGGCAACCACCAGCTCTCCGTCGCCGACGTCGATCTCGACGGACGCGACGAAATCGTTTACGGGTCCATGGCCGTCGACGACAACGGCGCCCGCCTGTGGAACACCGGCAACGGCCACGGCGACGCCATGCACGTCGGCGACCTCGACCCGTCCCGCCCCGGCCTGGAGGAGTTCAAGGTCGACGAGGACGGCAGCAAGCCGTCGTCGTGGATGGCCGACGCCCGCACCGGGCAGGTCCTGTGGACCACCCCCGCCAACGGCGACAACGGCCGCGGCGTGTCCGGCGACATCTGGGCCGGCAGCGCCGGCGCCGAGTCGTGGTCCTCGGCCGCCGACGGCGTGCGCAACCCCCGCGGCACCGTCGTGTCCTCGCGCAAGCCCGGCTCGACGAACTTCCTGGCCTGGTGGGACGGCGACACGACCCGGGAGCTCCTGGACGGCACCCACGTCGACAAGTACGGCACCTCCGGCGACACCCGCCTGCTGACCGCCGCCGGCGTGCACTCCAACAACAGCACGAAGGCCACGCCGTCGCTGTCCGGCGACATCCTCGGCGACTGGCGCGAGGAGGTCGTCTGGCCGACGTCGGACAACACCGCGCTGCGCATCTACAGCACCCCCGACCCGACGTCGACCCGGCTGTTCACGCTGATGCACGACCCGCAGTACCGGTGCGCGATCGCGTGGCAGAACACCGCCTACAACCAGCCGCCGCACCCGTCGTACTTCATCGGCAGCGGCATGTCGACCCCACCGGCGCCGCTGATCTACGTCCGGTAGGTCCCCGTTTGCCGGTTCTTTGCCCCGTCTTTGGGGGACTCGGAACTGTCATACGGGGGCGGTAGGTTGTTGCGCATGAGCGTTGGTGTCACCCGCAGGGTGGACCGCTGCCTGCTCGTCGGCGACGTGCCGATGTTGCCGGTGGTGCCCGACGGGTGGCTGGCCGTGCTGGTCGACCCGGACCTCGAGGTGACCGCCGACGACCTCGCCGAGCCGGTGCGGGCCGGTCTCGGCGGCGACAGTTCCGGCGGGGCCGGGGGCTCCGAGGGCTCCGGGCTCGGCGGCGACAGTGTCCTGCTGCTCGCCGCCGGGCCGCTCGGTGCGGAGCTCGCCGCCGTGCTTGACCGGCCCGTCGTCGCGCCGGACGGGCCGGTCGTGCAGACCCCAGGCGGCGTCCTGGTCACCACCGACATCGCCGGCGGCTGGTGGCGGCACCGCCCCGGCCGCGCACCGGAGCCCCTCGGCCCGCGCTGGCCCTCCCCCGACTGGCAGGCCCTCGTGCCTCCGGCGCCCTCGTGGCCGACCGCGGTCATCGCCCAGCCGGTGCCCGCCGGGTGGCTGCTCTCCCCCGGCCCGGTCGGCGCCGCGGCCGCCTATGACGGGGTCGAGTTCGCCGTCGCCGTCGACCCCGAGCGCCCCCGCCTCCTGCTCGACCCGACCCTCACCGCCGACCTGCTCGCCCAGGCCATGACCGCCCTGCCCACCAGGGTCCGCCGCGTCGCCGACCTCGTCCCGCTCGGCGCCGGCCAGGGCGCGGGCCGGTTCCTGGCCTTTTCGGCGGCCCGCCTGCTCGGCGAGCCGGTCCACCTGGTCAACGGGGTGCCGCTGCATCCACCCGCCGGGCCGATCACGGTGTTCGCCCTCGACGCACACCGCCGCCCGGTCTGGGCCGAGCCGGCCTGGCTGCTGCGGGTCACGCCCGACGGGGCCGAGGAGGTCGTCGCGTCCTCGCCGCCGCATGCGTCGCTGCGACCGCTGGACCCGGCCACGTATGCGATGGACCTGGGCTGGCAGGTGCGGTTGAGCGGGGGTGGCATCCACGCGTTCCCGGGCCCGCCGCCACCACCGGCGAAGGGCCGGGCGTCGCTGCCCGACCCGCTCGGCAAGGGCCGGTCGTTGTCGTTCACCGTCACGGCGCCGGGGGCGCTCGTTCTGGACACCTCCCCCGACGACGGCCCGCCTGGCTCCGGAGGGTCCGGCCCTGCCGCGGCGGGTGACGCCGCCGTGGCGGGCAGTGGCACCTCAGCCGGCGCCGCTCCATTGGACGGCGGCCTTGCCTCCCCTGGCTCCGTGGGCTCCCTTGCCTCCACGGGCTCCGCGAGCTCCATGGGCCCTGCGGGCTCGCCTGGCTCCGCGGGCCCCGTGGGCCCCACGGGCTCCCCTGGCTCTGCGGGCTCCCTTGCCTCCACGGGCTCCGCGAGCTCCATGGGCTCGGCGGGCTCCCCTGGCTCCGCGGGCCCCGTGGGCTCTGCCGGCTCCGCGGGCGTTGGTGTTCCGGACGGTCGCGCCGGGGTCTACCGGGTCGTCGTCGGCAGTCGTGACGAGACGATCGACGACCTGGTGTGGCCGCCGCTATCAGCGATGTTCACCGCGCTCCTGACCGACATCCCCGCCGCGGTCGACCTGGTCGTCGAGGGCAAGTCGTCCACGTGGGGCGAGGCGGCGGAGCGGGAGCTCGCCGAGCGGCACCCGGGCAACGGCGTGACCAGCGGGCAGGCCCGTGAGTTCCAGCGCTGCGACCTGCTGCCCGTGCGGCTCGCGCCGGCACCGGCGGACCCGCCCGCAGTGGTCCGGCACGCCCGCAACGGGCTGGCGCTGCTGGCCGCCGCGGCGGTGGTCGTCCTGCTGCTCGCCGTCGCCGGGGCGGTCGCGTTCTGGCCACGCGGGGGCGACGGCGCCGACCTCGCCGGCGGGAGCGAGCCCCGGACCGCGACCGTCCCCGGCACCGCACCCGGCTCGACGGCCGGATCGGCGGCGATCTCGAGCGGCAGCGCCTCGCCGAGGCCCAGCGTGTCGGCGTCGCCGCGGCCGGGCGCGTCCACGCAGGCACCGGCCTCCACCAGCCCCGGTGCCCCATCGACGGTGGCGAGCAACCCGCCGCTGCCCCTCGACACCGCCACCAACGTCGCCGCGGGCCGGGTTACCTCGGAGAGCAGCCACACTGAGGCGTACCGGTCGGATCGGGTCACCGACGGTGATCCCTTGAGCTACTGGGAGAGCCGCAACAACGCGTTGCCGCAGTGGGTCCAGGTCGACCTGGGCGGGCCGGTCGCGGTGCGCCGCATCGTCCTGCGCCTGCCCCCGTCGTCGGAGTGGCCGGCGAGGACCCAGACGGTGACGGTGCTCGGCAGCCTCGACGGCTCCACGTTCTCGACCATCGCGGGCGGCTCGTGCCGCTTCGACGCCGGCAACGGCCAGCGCGCCACGCTCGGTGTCAGCTCCGGCGAGCAGCGATATGTCCGCATCCTCATCTCGTCGAACTCGATCCAACCGGCCGGGCAACTGTCATCCGTCGAGGTCTACCGCGGCTGACCCGATCGACGGTCCGCGGCGCATCCCGTTCCGGACGGGCACCGCGTATCGCCCGCAAGCGATCTCGTGCGCGTTCGACCTCAGCACCGAGCCCGTGGGGCCGTCTGATGCCTGCTGTCTCCCGTCGTCGGCCGCAGGTGTTCGGTGGGGTCGCCCGGCTGCTGGTGGTCGTGACCGTCGTTGTGATCGTGCCGCGCGCATCGTCGCCGGACGGGCCGGTGAGGTCGTCGGCGCGTACATCGAGGCGGTGCGGGACAGGTCATGCTGAACGCTCACCGCGCCGGTGGCAGTTCGAGCGACAAGCTGTTCACGCTCGAGCACGCCGGCGGCGGCTGGTCGATCCGCGACTTCGCGTGACGCCGTGGGGCGCCGGGACGCGCACGCGCTCGTAGAGTTGCGGGTGTGCGGATCCGGATCGAGGGCAGCGACCTGCCGGGGCGGCGGGCCGGGGCGGAGGCCGACGCGCTGCGGCTCGGTGGCGTCCACGTCGGTGTCCAGCGTAAGGCCGAGGTGGTCGACCGGGTGGCGGCCGACGCGGCGCAGGTGGCGTGGGAGTTCGAGGTGACCAGCCGCGAGATCGACGGGCTGCTCGACGTCGGCGGGCCGTGGGTGCACGGCCGCCCCGGCGCGAGGTTCCTCTACCTCAGCTGGGGCGCGGTGACCGGCGACGAGTTCGCGATGTTCCGCCGGGCGAAGCTGATGTTCGGCGACATCCCGACGGAGCTCCTGCGCGCCGCTCACGAGGCCGCCGGCCAGAAGCTCGTCGGGCGGCTCGGGCTGACCGACGCGGCGGGCGGGCCGGTGTGCGCACGGGTCCGGCCGCCCGCCATCACCTGGACCCTGGAGTAGTGCTCACCAAAGCGGCGATCGAGCCCGGAGCACGCAGGAACAGCGCCCAAAGGCAGCGATCGAGCCGGAGCATCCAGGAGCAGGGCCCAAAGGCAGCGATCGACTCCGGGGCGCCCTGGAGCAGGACTCACCGAGAGCGACGATCAAGTCCGGAGCGCCCTGGAGCACAGCTCACAGAGCGGCGATCGACTCCGGGGCGCGCTCGCGCCGGGCGAGGGCGCGGATCACCGGTAGTGGGCCGTGCCGCCACGTCGCGAGCCGGCCGAGCAGCTCGACCGTGGCGTCGGCCGCGGCGGGGGACGGTGCCGGGGTCGGCAGGTCCAGGCTGACCGCCAGGTCGTCGGTGTGCACGACCAGCTCCAGGACCCGGGTGAGCAGGAAGTCGTCGACCTGGAGCCCCCAGTCGCCGAGGTCGACGACGCGGTCCTCGGACTGTGCCGGCACGGTGCTGCGCAGTTCGGCCAGCGCCGCGTCGACCTCGGCGGCGAGGTCGGCGGGAGTGGTCTGACCAGCGGCGGACTCACCCCGTTCGAGGATGCCCCGATTATCCGAGCTGTCCACGCCGGAGGTGACCCAGCCCGCGCCGGTGAAGTGGTCCAGGACCGGGATCGCGGTGCCGCCGGGCGGGGCGGACAGCAGCATGAGGGTGCGGGTCACCTGGTTGGCGAGGTGGCGGGCGAGCCCGCCGACCGTGAAGCCGGGCAGCGCGCTCGGTGCGGACCACGAGGCGGCTACGGCGGGGTCGCGCACCAGCGTCGCCGCGGTCGCCGAGGAATCGAGGAAGGCGTTTCGGATCACCCGACGACAGTAGCCGCACAGCGTGAGGCCCAGGGGGCCGTCAGCACCCCCTGGGCCTCATTCATCCGCTGGTAAGCGTCCCGCCCGGACCACGTACCAGGGAAACCACCGGAAACTCAGCGGGACCGGCCGGCTCGGCGCTTGGCCCAGACGTCGAAGGCGACCGCGGCCAGCAGGACCAGGCCCTTGACGAGCATGACGCGTTCGCTGGGTGAGCCGATCAGTGACATGCCGTTGTTGATGACGGCCATGATGAGGCCGCCGGTGATGGCGCCGACGACCTTGCCGACGCCGCCCTGGACGGCGGCGCCGCCGATGAAGGCGGCCGCGATCGCGTCGAGTTCGAAGGCGTTGCCGGCGGTGGGGCCGGCCTGGTTGAGGCGGCCGGCGAAGATGATGCCGGCGACCGAGGCGAGCAGGCCCATGTTCACGAAGATCCAGAACGTGACCGACTTGACCTTCACGCCCGAGAGTCCCGCGGCCTGCAGGTTGCCGCCGACGGCGTAGATGTGCCGGCCGAAGACGGTGCGCTGGGAGATCAGGGTGTACGTGAGCACGAGCGCTGCCAGCAGCACCAGCACCCAGGGCAGGTTCTTGAACCTGGCCAGCTGGACGACGATGAACATCAGCACGACGGACGCGCCGGCGATCTTCAAACCGAAGACCAGAGGCGTGTCGACCGCCTGGCCGTAGCCGATGCGGGCGCGGCGGGCCCGCCACTGCACGGCCACGATGCCGGCGACGGCGGCGAGGCCGACGAGCAGGGTGAAGAGGTCGGCGCCACCGAGGACGCCGAGGCCGATGTTCTTCAGGAACCCGGGCGTGAAGCCGTTGGCGAGGGTCCGCACGTCGTCGGGGAACGGGCCGATGCCCTGGTTGCCCAGGACCGTCATGGTGAGTGCCCGGAAGACGAGCATGCCGGCGAGGGTGACGATGAACGCGGGGATGCCGAAGTACGCGATCCAGAAGCCCTGCCACGCGCCGATCAGCGCGCCCACGACCAGGGTCGCGAGGATGGCGAGGGGCCACGGCACGTCCAGGTTGACCATGAGGACCGCGGCGACGGCGCCGGTGACGGCGACGACGGAGCCCGCGGACAGGTCGATGTGCCCGGCGATGATGATCAGGATCATGCCGATGGCGAGGATCAGGATGTATGAGTTCTGCACGACGATGTTCGAGATGTTCTGCGGTTCCAGCAGCGAGCCGGACGTCAGGATCTCGAACAGGACCACGATCGCGGCGAACGCGATGTAGATCCCGCTCTGGCGCAGGTTGACCGAGAACCGGGTCGGCGCCGTGACCGCGGTCTCCGGGTCGGCCTCCACGATGGTCGTCATGAGCGTTCCTTCAAGCTGGTCATGAGCTGCATGAGCCGCTCGGGGGTCGCGTCGGCGCGGGACAGCTCGCCGGTGACCCGGCCCGCCGACAGGGCGTAGATGCGGTCGCAGATGCCGAGCAGTTCCGGCAGCTCGGAGGAGATGACGAGGATCGCCTTGCCCTCGTCGGCGAGCCGGTTGATGATCGTGTAGATCTCGTACTTGGCGCCGATGTCGATGCCGCGGGTCGGCTCGTCCAGGATCAGCACGTCAGGGTTCGTGAAGATCCATTTGGCGAGGACGACCTTCTGCTGGTTGCCGCCGCTGAGGGTGCCGGTGACCGCGCCGACGCCGGGTGCCTTGATGTTGAGGCTGTGCCGGTACTCCTCGGCGACCTGGAACTCTCGGTTGTCGTCGACCCAGCCGCCCTTTGCCAGAAGGGACAGCGCGGCTCCGGAGACGTTGCGCTGGATGTCCTCGATGAGGTTCAGGCCGTAGCGTTTACGGTCCTCGGTGGCGTACGCGATACCGTGCGCGATCGCGTCGCCGACGGTGCGCAGCTGCACCGGGACACCGTCCTTGTACACCTGGCCGGTGATGCCGGTGCCGTAGCTGCGGCCGAAGACGCTCATCGCCAGCTCGGTGCGCCCGGCGCCCATGAGCCCGGCGAGACCGACGATCTCGCCGCGCCGCACGGACAGGTTCGCCCGGTCGACGATCGTCCGCCCGTGCTGGGTCGGGCTGTGCACGGTCCAGTCCTCGATCCGCAACGCCTCTTCGCCGACAACAGAGGTGTGCGGCGGGAAGCGGTGCGACAGGTCCCGGCCGACCATGCCGGAGATGATCCGGTCCTCGGACACGTCCTTGCCCCGCATGTCGAGGGTCTCGATGGTGCGGCCGTCCCGCAGGATCGTGGTGGTGTCGGCGACCGCCTCGATCTCGTTGAGCTTGTGCGAGATGATCACGCAGGTGATGCCGCGCTCGCGGAACTCCAGCAGCAGGTCCAGCAGGTGCCGGGAGTCCGACTCGTTGAGCGCCGCGGTCGGCTCGTCGAGGATGAGCAGCCGCACCTCCTTCGACAGCGCCTTGGCGATCTCGACGAGCTGCTGCTTGCCGACGCCGAGGTCCATCGCCGGGGTGACCGGGTTGTCCCGCAGGCCGACCCGGCGCAGGAGCGCGCCGGCTTCGGCGTTGGTGCGGTTCCAGTCGATCAGGCCCCGGTGGACCCGCTCGTTGCCGAGGAAGATGTTCTCCGCGATCGACATGTGCGGGATGAGCGCCAGCTCCTGGTGGATGATGACGATCCCGCGCCGCTCGCTGTCGCGGATCCCGCCGAAATGGCAGGGCTCCCCGTCGAACTCGATCTCACCGCTGTAGGAGCCGTGCGGGTACACCCCGGACAGCACCTTCATGAGGGTCGACTTCCCGGCGCCGTTCTCGCCGCAGATCGCGTGGATCTCCCCGCGGCGCACCTCGAGGTTCACATCCTGCAGCGCGGCAACGCCGGGAAACGTCTTGGTGATGCCGCGCATCCGCAGAATTACATCAGAGGACATCGTTACTTGACGTCGTTCTCGGTGTAGTAGCCCGAGTCGATGAGGACCGACTTGTAGTTGGTCTTGTAGACGATCACCGGCTCGAGCAGGTAGGACGGGACGACCTTGTTGCCGTTGTCGTAGTCCTTGGTGTTGTTGGTCTCGGGCTTGCCGCCCTTGAGCACCGCGTCGGACATCTTGACGGTGACGTCGGCGAGCTTGCGGGTGTCCTTGTAGATCGTCGCGTACTGCTCGCCGGCGATGATCGACTTGACCGACGCCTTCTCCGCGTCCTGGCCGGTCACGATCGGGTACGCCTGGCCGGCCGTGCCGTAGCCGCTGCTCTTCAGCGCGGACAGGATGCCGATCGACAGGCCGTCGTACGGCGACAGCACACCCTGGACCTTGGTGCCGCCGACGTAGGTCTTGGTGATGATGTCCTCCATGCGCTTCTGCGCCGTGGCGGGGTCCCACCGCAGGATCGCCACGGTCTTGAAGTCGACCTGGCCGGACTTCACGACGAGCGTGCCCTTGTCGATGTACGGCTTGAGCGTCGCCATCGCACCGTTGAAGAAGAACGTGGCGTTGTTGTCGTCCGGCGAACCGGCGAACAGCTCGATGTTGAACGGTCCGGTGGCGGTGCCGTCGGAGCCGTCCTCCTTCTTCAGGCCGAGGCCGACCAGCAGCGACGTGGCCTGCTGCACACCGACCTTGTAGTTGTCGAAGGTGGCGTAGTAGTCGACGTTGGGCGAGTTGCGGATCAGCCGGTCGTAGGCGATGACCGGGATCTTCTTGTCCGCCGCCTGCTGCAGCTGTGTGGTGATCGCGGTGCCGTCGATCGAGGCGACGATGAGCAGCTTCGCGCCCTTGGTGATCTGGTTCTCGATCTGGTTCACCTGCGTCGGGATGTCGTTCTCCGCGTACTGCAGGTCGACCTTGTAGCCGAGCTTCTCCAGGGCCGCCTTGACGTTGTTGCCGTCGGCGATCCACCGCTCCGAAGACTTGGTCGGCATGGTCACGCCGATGAGGCTGCCCGCCCCGGCGGCCTGCCCGGCCTCCTTGTCGGCGGTCTTCTCGGCGTCACCGCACGCGGTGACGCTCAGCGCCAAGGCCAGGCCGAGGCCGGCGACCAGTGCTCTGGGGAACTTCATGGGATGTCCTCCACCTGTTACGCAGGGTGCAGCGACCGCCGACGGCACCTGTGAGCGCTATCAACGGTCCTGGACAGAAATCTGTGGGCGTCTTGGTCTTGAACGACTTGAAAGCACGACAACGTTTCAAGCCGGTGGCGGGGGTGTTGCTCGGGACAGTGTTAACGCTCACAAATGGAGGTGTCAAGACGGCGCCACATCACGAAATGGCACGATGGTGGCCATGCGCCTGATCGCCGGCACCACCGGCCCGGGATCCGCCGACCGTCCCGACGCGGTGTCCGTCGCCGGTCGGACCCTGTCCTCCGAGGCCCTGCTGGGCGCGTCACTCGCCGTCGCCGATGAGGTGCACGGCGCGACGGTCGTCGCGGTGGACGCGACCCCGACCCTCGAAACGGTGGTGGCGGTGCTCGGCGGCCTGCTCGCCGGCGCCGCGGTCGTGCCCGTGCCCGCCGACGCCGGCCCCGCCGAACGCGAGCACATCCTGCGCGACTCCGGCGCCCACCATACGTTGACCGACGTCGACGTCACCCGCCGCTCATCGAGCAGCTACCCCGTGCCGGCCCCGGACGACGCGGCGCTCATCATGTACACCTCCGGCACGACCGGCGCGCCCAAGGGCGTCGTCCACACGCACGCGTCCCTCGAGGCCGGGGTCGACGCGGTCGCCGAGGCGTGGGACTGGACCCCGGACGACCGGCTGGTGCACGGGCTGCCACTGTTCCACGTGCACGGCCTCGTGCTCGGGGTGCTGGGGGCGACCAGAGCCGGCTCGCCGCTCGTACACACGGGAAAACCGCAACCGGAGCGCTATGCGGCCGCCGGTGGGACCCTCTACTTCGGCGTGCCGACCGTGTGGTCCCGGGTGTGCGCGCAGCCCGCCGCGGCCCGTGCCCTGACCCGCGCCCGGCTCCTCGTGTCCGGCAGCGCCGCACTGCCCGTGCCGGTGTTCGAGCGGCTGCACGCGCTGACCGGGCACCGGCCCGTCGAGCGCTACGGGATGACCGAAACCCTGATCACGATCAGCAGCCGCGCCGACGGCCCGCGCCGCGCCGGCCATGTCGGCTTCCCCGTGCGCGGCGTGCAGACCCGCGTCGACGCCGAGGACGGCGCGATCGGTGAGCTCTCGGTGCGCGGTCCGATGCTGCTGCGGCGGTACGTCCATCAGCCCGCCGATCTCGTCGACGGCTGGTTCCGCACCGGCGACATCGCCCGCAAGGACCCCGACGGCTGGCACCGCATCGTCGGGCGGGCCTCCACCGACCTCATCAAGTCCGGTGGCTACCGCATCGGCGCCGGCGAGGTCGAGGACGCGCTCCTGGCGCATCCGGCGGTGCGGGAGGCGGCCGTGATCGGCACCCCGCACGCGGACCTCGGTGAGGCAGTGACCGCATACGTCGTCGTGTCCACCACCGTCGGTGACGGTGAGCTCGCGGATTTCGTCGCCCGCCACCTTTCGATCCACAAGCGTCCCCGGATCGTGCACCTGGTCGAGGCGCTACCGCGCAACGCCATGGGCAAGGTGCAGAAGAAGCGCCTCGGTGGTCCTATGCTCTGAGTGCCGGGCCCCGGACGCGGGCCGGTTCGATGGCTGGTGGTGGTCGTGGTGGAGACAGGCAGAATTCTGCGGTTCGACGAGGTGCGTGGTTACGGGTTCATCGCACCCAACGCGGGCGGCGAGGACGTGTTCGTCCACGCCAACGATTTCGGTGAGCAGCGGCACCTCGTGCATCCCGGCATGCGGGTCGAATACGAGGTCGAGGAGGGCGAGCGCGGGCTGAAGGTCGCCACCGTGCGCATCCTGGACGCCCCGGCCCGCCGCGAGCACACCCGGCCGGTCCGGCCCGTCCATGACCCGGACGACGACGCGGAGCCCGGCGACGACGACGGCCTCTGCGACGTGCTGAGCAGCCGCGAGTTCTCCGCCGAGGTGACCGAGCTGCTCATCCAGCACGTCCCGTCACTGACCGGCAGCCAGATCGCGCAGGCCCGGCAGCACCTGGTGAGCTTCGCACGCACGCACGGATGGGTGGAGAGCTGAGTTGAAGGTCCTGTTCATCGGCGGCAGCGGCATCATCAGCTCCGCCTGCACCGCCCTGGCCGTGCGGCGCGGCATCGACCTGCACGTGCTCAACCGCGGCGAGAGCACCACCCGCCCGCTCCCGCCCGAGGTCACCGTCCTGCGCGGCGACATCCGCGACCCGGCGTCGGCGCGGGCCGCCCTCGCCGGTCACACGTTCGACGCCGTCGTGGACTGGGTCGCCTTCACCCCCTCGCACGTGCTGGCTGACATCGAGCTGTTCCGCGGCCGCACCGGGCAGTACGTGTTCATCAGCTCCGCGTCGGCGTACCAGACCCCACCGGCCCGGCTGCCCGTCGTCGAGTCCTCGCCGCTGCGCAACCCGTTCTGGCAGTACAGCCGCGACAAGATCGCCTGTGAGGACCTCCTCGTGCAGGTGTACCGCGACAAGGGTTTCCCGGCCACGATCGTGCGCCCCTCGCACACCTACGACCGCACCCTCACGCCGTTCGACGGCGGCTGGACGGCCTGCGCGCGCCTGCGCCAGGGCCGCGAGGTCGTCATCCACGGCGACGGCACGTCCCTGTGGACCCTCACCCACCACGAGGACTTCGCCAAGGGTTTCGTGCCGCTGCTCGGCCACCCCCGCGCCATCGGCGACGTCTTCCAGATCACCAGCGACGACGTCCTGACGTGGAACCAGATCGCCGAGCACATGGCGGCGGCGTTGGGGGTGCCGGCGAAGCTCGTGCACGTGCCCTCCGACGCGATCGCCGCCGCCGATCCGGAATGGGGAGCCGGCCTGCTCGGCGACAAGGCCCACTCGATGGTCTTCGACAACAGCAAGCTGCGCGCCCTGGTCCCCGACTACGTCGCCACGATCCCGTTCCACGCGGGGGCGCGGGAGATCGTCGCCTGGTTCGACGAGGACCCGGCCCGCCAGATCATCGACGAACGCCTCGACAAGGTGATGGACGACCTGGTCGCCCGCTACCGCGTCTGAACCCTCGTCCGCACCGCACGACGCCGCGTTGCGGGCGCGGCGAGGGGCACCGCCATCAACTCGGCATTGCGGGCGGAGGTCGGGTCACCACACGACACTGCGTTACGGGCGGGGCGGGGGTCGGGTCACCGCCATCGGCTCAGCATTGCGGGCGGAGGTCGGGTCACCACACGACACTGCGTTACGGGCGGGGCGAGGATCGGGTCACCGCCATCGGCTCAGCGTTGGAGGCGGGGCGGGGTCACCGCACGACGCGGCGTTGCGGGCGAGGCGGGGTCATCACCATCGGTTCCAGGACGATCGCGACCCTGGCACCGCGCAGCGGGCCGCGCTCCACGACGAGCCGGCCCCCGGCGGTCTCCGCGACCCGGCGGACGATGTCCAGCCCGAGCCCGGTGGAGCCGGCGCCGCTGGAGCCGCGGCGCAGCGCCCTGGCCGGATCGGCGATGCCCGGCCCCGCGTCGTCGACGGTGAGCCCGCGCGGGGAGACCTGCACCTCGAAGCCGGTGCCCTCCGGGGTGTGCTGGAAGACGTTGCCGAGCATGCAGTCCACCGCGGACACCAGGTCGGACTCGGCGACCGGCACCCACACCGGCTCCTGACCGCCGACGACCCGCCATGGACGCTGCTGGTCCTCGGCGAGCACCGACCAGAACGCGAGCCGGTCCGCGACGACCTCGACCAGGTCGGTGCTCTCCGGCACCCGGTCCGCCGCCGAGCGCCGCGCGGTCGTGATGATCTGCTCGATCTCGTCGTCGAGGGCGTCGAACGCCTGCCGCATCCGCTCCCCGATCGGGCCGGGCGGCATCGCGTCGGCGTCCAGGCGGAGCGCGGTCAGCGGGGTGCGCAACCGGTGCGACAGGTCCGCGGCGAGCTCGCGTTCGGCGTCGGCGAAGGCGACCATCTGGTCCGCCATCCGGTTGAAGCTGCGCGCCGCGTCCCGCAGCTCCGGCGGGCCGTCCGGCTCGACCCGGGCGTGCAGGTCGCCGTCGCCGAACGCCCGCGCCCCCTCCGCCAGCTGCTTCGTCGACTTCACGATCTGCGCGCCGAGCCGGTCCGCGACCAGCGTCGAGCCGCCGATGAGGACGACCGCGAGCCCGACCAGGGCCAGCCACGCCGCGCCGACGCCACGGCTGAGGTCGGCGTCGGAGACGTACACCTCCACGACCGCGCTCCGGTCGCCGTCCAGGACCACGGTCTGCAGGTATGCCAGCCCGCCGGGCGCGTCCACGGTCAGCGACCGGCCCTGCGCGGCGGCCCGGTCGACCTCCGCCGCCGGGGCATGGCTGGTGCCGACCGTGGGCTCGCCCACAAGGTGCACGGCAAGGCGGCCGCTCTGCCCTGCCGGTACCGTGGCAACCGCGCGATCCAAGGCGCCGGATCCGTTGCCGGAGGCGGATGCGAGGGCGGCCACCATCGCGTCGGCCTGGTAACGCGCCTCGGCGAGGGCCCGGTCGTGCGCGATCTCCTTGGTGACATACGCGAGGGGGACCAGGAACGCCAGCGCGATCATCGAGGTGATCGCGAACGACAGGCGCATCAGCGCGTTCCTCATGGCTGCGCGGGCGCCTGTTCCGGGTCCACGAGCATGACCCCGACCCCGCGGAACGTGCGCAGATACCGCGGCGCGGTGGCGCTCTCCCCCAGCTTGCGCCGCAGCCACGACACGTGCACGTCGATCGTCTGGTCCTCGCCGGAGCTGTCCGGCCGCTGCCACACCTCGGTCAGCAGTTCCCGCCGGCTCACCACCCGCCCAGCCCGCTGCGCCAGGTACGCCAGCAGATCGAACTCCTTCTTCGTCAGCTGCAACGGCTGCCCTTGTATCGACGCGAAGCGCTGCTGCGGGTTGACGTGCAGTGCACCGATCGTCACCCCGGCCGGCACCGCGGCGGGCCCCGGGGTGCCCTGCCCGCGACGCAGGACCGCGTTGATCCGAGCCGACATCTGCGCGCTGGAGAACGGCTTCGTCACGTAGTCGTCGGCACCCGCGTCCAGCAGCCGGATGATGTCCCGCTCCGAGCGCCGGGCGGTGGCCACGATGACCGGCGCGTTGGAGATGCCGCGCAGCATCCGCAGCACGTCCAGACCGTCCATGTCGGGCAGCCCCAGATCGAGAATGACCAGGTCCGGCGGGTCGGTCGCGATGACCCGCAGGGCGGATCCGGCGTTGCCGACCGGACGCACGACATGGCCGGCGTCGGTCAACGCCCGGGAAAGGGCGCCGGAGACGGCGACGTCGTCCTCGACGAGCAGGATCAGCGGCATGGCAACACCGTAACGCCGGGTTTGACGCTGACAACGGTGCGGGTGAGAAGATCTGCCGGTGCGGGTCAGACGAGCGGCGGTGCCGGTGCTGCTGTGGTGCCTGGCGACCGCGGCGAGCATCGCCGTGGCGTCACTGGCGCTGCGCCCCGTGCTGCACACGGCCGTGCCGTCGGACTCGCTGCCGGTGCCCGCCGCCGAGGCCCGCGGCCCGGGCGACCTCATCCCACAGCCCCCGGCCCCCTCGTTCACTTCCCCTGCCACCTCCACCACTTCCCCCGCCGCCACTTCAGCCGCGCCACGCACCTCCGCCCCACCCCCCACCGCCAAGGCCACCACGGCCGCCCCGGCCCGCGTCGTGGACGGCTGGACGGTGACAACGGATGGCGATGGCGTGGACACGTACCTGCGCTCGTTCCGCTCCGAGGGCGGCGACGCGGTCATCCGCATCCACGCCGCCGTCGTCTCCCTCGTCACCGCCACCGCTCGCAGCGGCTACTCCGTGTCCCGGGCCCAGACCGAGCCAACCCGCCTGGTCGTGCAGTTCATCTCCGACGGCGGCAACGCCGCCTACCTCGTAGACGCCATGTGGTGGCAAGAATCCCCCCACGGCACCGTGACCCGCATCGGCACATAGCCCCTGATCGCGTGGCCCATACGACGAGATCCGCTCCCACAACGACCCGCCACGTTCTCACCACCCGCGACACTGACTCCATCCAGACAGCACCCCTTCGGACATCTCACGCCATGCTCCGGGCCGGCAGGCGCACACCGCGTTCCGAGCCGGCAGGCTCACACCGCGTTCCGAGCCGGCAGGCTCACACCGCACGGAGGCTCACGTTGCGTCCGGGGCAGCTCACATCGCGTGCGGGGGCGAACCGTGCCCTGTCCCAGCGGACCGCACGCACTGGACCGGCTATATCGTGCCGGGCGGATCACGTCGCCTCCGGCGTGACCGGTGCCCTGCCCCAGCAGACCGCACGCACCGGACCGGGCCACGTCATGCCGGGCGGAACACACCGCGTCCGGCGACACCGGTGTCCTGCCTCAGCAGACCGCACGCACCGGACCGGGCCACGTCGTGGCGGGGCGGAACGCACCGCGTCAGGGCGGATCAGGTCGTGCCAGCACGAGCGCGGCCATGCCCTGTCCTCGCGGACCACGCGTGCCGGTCGGGCCACCTCCAAGTCCCGGCAGACCACCGGATGTCCGGGCGGCCCACGTCGGATTCGGGCAAGGGCGCTGCGCTTGGCGGCTTGAGAAGCATCCGACGCCACGTCCAGCCCGACGCCACGGTGCCAGTTGTCGCCACACTGCGGACACTCGGCGCATCACATCCGGTTCGCCGACGCAGTGGCGGGCCGGCGCACACGGAGCCCCGACGTCGTGACGACACGATCGCCGTTGGTGCACAGGAGGGGTCGGACCTCGGTCAACCACCCGCCCTGCCGCGTGAACAACACCTGGAGTAATCCGTCCAGACGCAACGTGTCCACCGCCGCACGGACGCGACGGTGTCATGAACGGGGCTCAGGTCAAGGTGGACGCGACCCGAGGCGCGCCAAGCAACGGCCGCCCGCCATGTCGTGATGGCCGACCCTGCTCAGATGGCCCAGACGGCGCTGGAAACGATCCCGGTGCGGAAGGCGCCACCGTTCGGTGCCTGGGACGGTGGCCGTCCGCCGCACAGGCCACGGCGGGAACGATGTCGCCACGTCCGACGACGGCGAAACGGCGCAACTGCCGGTCCCGCACCTCGCCAGAGCGGCCCGGTCCGATGCCTGCGGTTGGCGACATTGGGCCAGCCCTCGGCGCCGCCCCCAAGGTCTGAGAAACGTCCCCGCCCCCGCCGAAGCAAGTAGCGATGGCTGCGAGGGCGACGAAGGCGGCAACAGCGTTGGTGAAGACGGTGCCCGTGACGGCGGTGGCTTCGACGGCAACGGTGTCGACGGTGGTGGCGGCAGCAGCGACGGTGGCGGCAGTAGCGACGGCGGCGGCGGGCACGGCGACGGCGGCGGCGGGCACGGCGACGGCGGCGGCGGCGGTGGCGGCGGGGACGGCGGGGACGGCGGGGACGGGGACAGTAGCGGGGATCCCTGCATGGAAGCTGGCGGCGACGTCTGCGGCGGCGCCGGTCGCACCGAAGGCAACAGCGGCGACCGCGGCAACAGTGCCGACACAGCCGCGACCGACGGCGTGGATGGAGGCGGACGCCGCAACGGATGTGACGGTGGAGGCGGCTGCTGCGATGGAGGCAATTGCGATTGCAGCGGAGGTGAAGGCGGCGATGGAAGTGGCCCCTGCACCGAAACCGGCGACAACGTCCGCGACGGCGCTGGCCGCGCCGGGGACAGCAACGGCAACCGCAGCGGCGATGCCGACGGCACCGGCACGGCCACAGCTGATGCCGGAATCGGAACCGATGGCGATGGCGCTGGTGGTGGCACTGGTAGTGGTGGCGATGGCGGCGGTGGTGACGATGGCGGCGGCGGTGGTGGTGGTGGTGACGAAGGAGCGTGACCCGCTTGCCGGGGCGGAGTCCGAGCTGGTGTCGAAGCCAGCGGTGGAGCTGACGGCGCGGCGGGGCTCATCGTTGGTGCTGCAGCCGAGGGCGGAGTTGACGTCACAGGCGGAGGTGAGGTCGGCCGCGTTGCCGGAGTCGGCGCTGACGTCGCGTCCGGCGGCGCCTGCATCGTGGGCGGTGCAGTCCTCATCCGACGCTGCGGAGCAGGGCGCGACACGGCCGTGGAAGCAACAGCAGGGCGCGACACGGCCGTGGAAGCAAGAACAGGGCTCGGCACGGCCGTGGAAGCAAGAACAGGGCTCGGCACGGCCGTGGAAGCAACAACAGGGCTCGGCACGGCTGCGGAAGCAACAACAGGGCTCGGCACGGCTGCGGGAGCAAGAGCAGGGTTGGCTTTCGGCTGTGTCCGGGCCGCCTGGAGCCGGGCCAGTTTGGTCGCGTGGCGGGCGGCCAGGCCATGCCTGCGAGCCTCGGCGAACTCGGCCCTGACCCGCAGCTTCTCTTCGCGCCGGCGGTTGGACTCGGCGTGTTGTGCGGCGAAGTGGGCGGTCCAGTCGAAGTCCTCGGCTGGGCTGGAGTCTGGTGCGTCCAACGAAAAGTACGGTCGTGGCACGGGCTGCCTCCCCCCGGTAGGCCGCTGCCCTCCAGTTTCGAGGTCGCACAGCGTGGTGTCCAGTCGGGCGGGGGGCCAAAGACGGCACGGGAAAAGTTGTTATCGGCGCAGGTGGAAAACGTCGGGGGTGTCTGCGGGAATCTTAAAGTTCGTCTAATCCTATCCGCAGGTTCGGGCGCTTACCGTCGATGCGTGACCACCGCCCGGACGGTTGCGGGACCGCCACCCGTCACCATGTTGCCGCTTGCCCTTGGGGGCTGCGGCGGGGGCGTCGTGTCCACGGGTTCCCCTGGGGGTCAACCGCCCCATGGGGACCGCACCGCGGCTGTGTCCAGCGCCGCGGCGCCGTCGGCCGGGGCCGCCACCCCGACCGCGGCGGAGCGGGGCCGGGAAGGTGGGGCACGGTGACCGACGACAAGCCGGCCACGGCCGACCCGGTCACGGCCGACGTGGAAGCCGCGGAGGAGACGACCGCGACCGCCGGAACACCGCAAGCCGCAACACCAGAGCCCGCAACACCAGAGCCCACAACACCAACGCCCGCAACACCAACGCCCGCAACAGCGGAAGCCGTAACACCAGAAACTGCCGACGACAGCGTGAAGACGGTCGCGAAGCCGAGGCGCAACGTCAAGCAGCGGACCGAACCCGTGACGGTGGTCCAGCAGGAGAGCAGCACCGACGAGGGCGGCGGCCGGGATGTCTGGCGGCGGCTGGGAGCGGTCGCGGTCGTGCTCGTCGCCTCGTTCGCCGTTGTCGTGCTCTGGGCGCGGCCCGCGCACGAGCCCGCGCCGCCCACCGCCCAGCAACGCAGTGCGGCGCCGCCCGCGGTCACGGTCCTCAACCCGACCGACATCGCCTACCTGCAGCTGATGATCTCGCTGGACACCAGCGCGGCGCAGTTGTTCGAGCTCATCATCGCCAGTGGAGATCCGGCGCTGACGCCGGTCGCGAAAGCCGCCGCCGACGGGCACAAGACGGAGCTGGCGGCGCTGCGCAAGGCGCTGACCGACGGCGGGGCGGTCGAGGACTCCAGTATTCACGCCGGGCACGATCTGCCGGGGATGGTCGTCGACGCCGACATGGCCGCGATCCGGGCGCTGCCCGCGGCGCAGCAGCCGGCGAAGGCCGCCGAGGTGCTCCGCGAGCACCTGACCGGGACCACGGCCCTGTGCGGGTCGGAGGCGAAGAACGGCGCCGACCCCGCGACGAAGGCCACCGCCGAGCAGGTCCTCGAAGCCCACAGCAAGCTGCTGGCGCAGATGTAACTTTCGCCGGATACATCCACTCCCACCTGCGCAAACCCACCACCCGGACGGACCGTCATGGCCCGGTGCACGAGCGCGCTCCTAGCGTCGACCAAACGACTGGGTCGACCAAGCGACTGGGTCGACCAAGACGACAGGGTCGACCAAAAGGAACAGGGAGGGTGCAGGTGAGAAGACTCTGGGCCGCCGTCGCGGCCAGCAGCATGGCCGTCGTCGGCGCGGTTGCCGTGATCGGGCTCAACAGCACGGCGGAGGCGGCCGTCGGCGGCACCGGGACCGGCTACCTGAGCACCCGCGGCAACCAGATCATCGACGCCGGTGGCAACCCGGTGCGGCTGACCGGGCTCAACTGGTTCGGCATGGAGACCGACAACAAGACGTTCCACGGGTTGTGGGCCCGGCCGTGGCGCGACCACATCGACCAGATGGCCAGCCTCGGCTACAACACGCTGCGGGTGCCGTTCTCCGAGGACGCGCTCAAGCCCGGCGCGACCGCCAACAGCGTCGACGGCTACACCAACCCGGACCTGCAGGGCCTGACGCCGCTGCAGATCCTTGACAAGGTCGTCGCGTACGCCGGCACGAAGGGCATGCGCATCCTGCTGGACCGGCACCGGCCGACCAGTGCCGGGCAGAGCGCGCTCTGGTACGTGTCCGCCACGCCCGAGGCGACCTGGATCAGCAACTGGCGGTCGCTCGCCCAGCACTACGCGAACAACCCGACCGTCGTCGGCGCGGACCTGCACAACGAGCCGCACGCCGACGGTACCGATCCCAACGGCACCGGCTCGTGCTGGGGCTGCGGGGACGTGAACCGGGACTGGCGCCTGGCGGCCGAGCGGGCCGGCAACGCCATCCTCGAGGTGAACCCCAACTGGCTCATCGTGGTCGAGGGGGTCAGCTGCACCAGTGGCGGCAACGCCAACGCCTGGGACAACATCCCGGACGAGCCCTGCGGCTGGTGGGGCGGCAACCTCAGCAAGGCCGGACAGTTCCCGGTGCGCCTGAACAAGCCGAACAAGCTCGTCTACTCCGCGCACGAGTACGGCAACTCCGTGTACCACCAGGCGTGGTTCGACGACCCGGCGTTCCCGAACAACCTCCCGGCGATCTGGGACGGCTTCTGGGGGTACCTGGAGAAGCAGAACATCGCTCCGGTGCTCGTCGGCGAGTTCGGTTCCACGTTGCAGAGCCCGCAGGACGTGCTGTGGCTGAAGAAGCTCATGGAGTACATGGGCACCGGCGTCACCGGCATGGACTTCACCTACTGGTCGTGGAACCCGAACTCCGGTGACACGGGCGGCATCGTCGCCGACGACTGGAAGACGGTCAACCAGCAGAAGCAGTCGATCCTGCAGCCGTACCTGATCCCGCCGGTGGGTCAGACCGGCCCGACCGGATCGACCAGCGCAAGCGCGAGCGCAAGCACCAGCAGCAACCCCGGCACAGTGAGTTGCACCGCGACGGTCCGCATCGACAACGCGTGGCAGGGTGGGTACCAGGCGACCATCACGGTGAAGAACACCGGCTCGACGACCGTCAGCCCGTTCGTCATCACCTGGGGCGTGCCGTCGGGGGTGGTCCTGCAGAGCGGCTGGAACGCGACCGTGGCCCAGTCCGGCACCACGATCACCGCGACCGGGCCGAGCTGGGCGCCGTCGCTCGCACCGGGTGCGTCGGTGTCGATCGGCTTCACCGCCAACGGCCCGTCGACCCCACCGCCGAGCAACATCAAGCTCAACGGCGTGGCCTGTACATAACCGAAACACTGGCCGAAACACAAAGGCCGGAACACAAAAGCCGAAAACGCTAGATGCCGACCCGGGCCCTGATCACCGTGATCAGGGCCCCCTGCACGTCGGCGAGAGACCGGTCCGGTTCGAACACCAGCCAGTCCACCGCCACCACGAGACACACCCCGAACAGCGCCGCCGCCGCCATCCGCACGTCCAGCGCCGCGTCGAAGTGCCCCTCGTCCACGCCGCGCCGCAGCACCTGGGCGATCACGTCGACCGCCTCGCCCCGCAACAGCTGCAGGGTCTGGTGCCACTCGCGGTTGGTGCGCCACATCTCCGACAGCAGCAGTTGCGCGAATGAGCGGTGGCGCTCGATGTACGCCAGCTCCGCCCGGATGAGCGCCAGGACCGCCTCCGGCGGCGCCAAACCGCCCGCGGCGGCCCGGAAGTCGGCGGTGAGCAGCCCGACCCCATGCCGCAGCAGCTCCTCGAACAGCGCGTTCTTCGACGGGAAGTTGTAGTAGACGGTGCCCTTGGCGACGCCGGCGCGCAGGGCGATGTCCTCGACGGTCGTGGCGGAGAACCCGTGCTCGGCGATGAGGTCCATCGCGGCCTCGTACAGCCGCTGCCTGGTGTCGGTGCGTCGCCGGGTCCGGCCGTCTACCACGTACAACCCCCTACATCACCAGATCCGGGTGCAGCTTCGACGGCGTCAGCAGCCGCCCCCGCCACGCGGCCAGGGTCGTCAGCGCGAACGCGAGCGCGGCGAAACCGGCCAGGACCACGGCCCCGGTGACGACCGTACCGCCCGGCCCGCCGTTGACGAGGTGCCGCACCCCTGACACGACGTACGTCATCGGCAGGAACGGGTGGACCGCCTGCAGGACGCCCGGCGTGGTCTCGATCGGGTACGTGCCGCCGGACGACGTGAGCTGCAGCATCAGCACGGCCAGGGCGGCCAGGCGGCCGGCCGCACCGAGCCTGGCGCCGAACCATTGCACGATCGCGGTGAACGCGACCGCGGTGAGGCACAGGAACCCGTACATCGCCAGGGGGTGCGCCGGGTGCAGGCCGAGCGCGAACCGGACGACCAGGAACAGAGCCGTCGCCTGGACCACGCCGACCATGAGGCCGGGCAGCCAGCCGGCCAGGGCCACGCGGTGGGCGGGCGCGCCGGACATCAGGTGCCGGCGGGTCAGCGGGCGCAGCACCATGTAGCTGATCATCGCGCCGACCCACAGGGCGAGGCCGAGGAAGTACGGCGCGAACCCGGCCCCGTACGTGGCGGCGGGGTGTTCGGTGGAGCGGTCCAGGGCGACGGGGTCACCGAGGACGCCGGCGCGTTCGGCCCGGGTGTCGGGGTCGTAGCCGGGGATCTTCGCCGCGCCGTCGGACAGGCCGCGGGCCAGCCGGCTGGCGCCGTCGGACAGCTCGCCGAGGCCGCCGGCGAGCCGGTGCCCGCCGTCGGAGAGGGCGCCGAGGCCGTCGTCGAGCTGCCGGGCGCCGGTGGACAGCCGGAACAACCCGCCGTTCAGCTCGCGGGCGCCGTCAGCCGCGGCGCCGGTGCCGGCGTGCAGCTGGGCGGCGCCGTCGGCGAGCCGGTCGAGGCCGGCGGCGAGCTGGTCGACCTGCGCGCGGGCGGCGGCGACGTCGTCGGCGAGGTGCGGGGCGGCCGCCGCGACCTGCCGGGCGATCTTCGACGCGCGGTCCAGGTCGGCACGGACGGCGGCCAGGTCGCCGGTTTCCAGGCGGTGCTCCACCGAAGCGGCGGCGGCGACGGCGGCGTCCGCAGCCGCGACGGCGGCCTGGTATTCGGCGCCGTCGACGATCTGCGGATACCGCGAACCCAACCGTGAAAGCGCGGCCCGCGTCGCGGTCGCCCGCTGGGTCGCCGTCGTGGCCAGGGCGGGCAGCGCGTCGAGGTGCTCGCGCAGCAGGTCGGCGCCGTCGGCGATGGTGGTCGCCGCGGCCTCGATCAGCGCCGCGTTGTCGCGCAGGACCGGCTCGGCGGTGTCGGCGGCGGCGCCGACCCTGGTCGCCAGGAGCCGCCCGCCGGCGGCGGCCTGCGCGGTGCCGTCGGCGAGCTGCGCGGCGCCCTGGTCGAGCGCGACGAGCCCGTCGTACAGCTGCTGCGAACCTTTCGTGGCCTGGTCGAGGCCGCTCGTCAAGGCGCCGGCACCGCCCGCGGCCTGGTCGAGTCCGCTCACGAGCGAGCCGGCGCCGGCGCCGGCCTGGGTGGCGCCGGCGGCGAGTTGGCCCGCGGCGTCGGCGGCCTGCGCCGTCTGCGACTTGAGGTCGGTGAAGCCGATCAGCATCCGGTCGAAGTAGCCGCCGGCGACGGACGCGGCGGCGCTGGCCCGCACCTCGGTGAAGACGCTGCGGGACAGCTGGCCGGTGAGGTAGTTGGTGGCGTCGTCGTTGACGACGAGGAGCCGCCCGCCGATCGGATCCCGGTCCGGGTCCGGCGGAGTGACGAGCGAGGCGGAGAAGTCCGCCGGGATCTCGAAGACGACCTCGAAACGCCCCTCCGCGAGGCCTTTGCGGGCCGCCTCGGCGGTGGTCTCCTGCCAGCCGAACACGTCGCGGCGCAGCAGCTTGGTGGTGAGGTCGGCGCCGGCGCGCACGGTGCTGCCGTCGGTGGCGGTCGCGGGTCGGTCCGCGTTGACCACGGCCACCGGGATGTGGCGCATGTTGCCGTACGGATCCCAGAACGCCCACAGGTACAGCGCCCCGTACAGCAGCGGGATCAGCGCCAGGACGGCGAGCGCGGCGACGGTGATCGGTGCGCGGGTGAAGCGCCGCAGCTCGAACAGCGCGAGTCTCATCGGTGTCCCTCCAGCGCGAACGTCGGGCCCGTCAGGCACTCGCGGGCGGCGGTGACGACGGCGACCCCGTCGTCCGTGAGCGCACGGAGTGCCTCGTCGAGCCGGGCACGCTCCACCGTGGACAGTCCACTGTCGACATCGTCGACGACGACCGCGGCGGGGCCGGCGATGCGGGCGAGGGTCAGGCCGAGCAGGTGCCGGCCCAGGGCGTCGAGGTCGCGGCCGAGGATCCCGGGGTCCAAGGGCAGGTCGTCGAAGCGGCGCGCGCGCCGGCCCAGCAGGAGGCGCCGCTCCTCGACGTGCTCGGCGACGGTCAGCGCGGGCTCCGGCTCGTGCACTCCGGGCACGTGGCCGAGCGCGACGACGCCCGTGCGCCGGACCGTGCCGGCGCTGGTCCTGAAGCAGCCGGCGAGGGCGAGCAGCAGCGACGTGCGCCCGCTGCCGGCCGGGCCGGTGACGGTGAGCCGCTCCCCCGCCGCGACGTCGAGGTCGACGTCCTGGAACACCCAGCCGCGCCGGGTGCGGGCACCGAGCCCGCGCGCTTCCACAACCGTGGTCACAACAGCCCCCTGACTTGTACTGACCAGTCAGTCTAAAAACATGGGACTGCGATGACGCAAATGGATGTGCCCGAGGTCTCAGACCCGGAAGCCGGCCACCAGGGTCTGCACCTCGTGCGACATGCGGGCCAGCTCGGCCGACGTGCGCTGCGACTCCGCCACGCCCTCGGTCGTGACCTGGGCCGCAGTGGCGACCGCGCCGATGCTGCCGGCGATCTCGCTGACGCCCCCGGCCGCCTCGGCGACCCCGCGGTTCATCTCGGCGGTGGTGGCGGTCTGCTCCTCCACCGCGGAGGCGATGGTCAGCTGGTAGTCGTTGACCTTCGCGATGATCTCGCCGATGTTCCGGATCGCGGTGACGGCCGTGTCCGTGTCGGTCTGGATGCTGGCGACCCGGCGCGAGATGTCCTCGGTCGCCCGCGCGGTCTCCTGCGCCAGGTCCTTGACCTCGGTGGCCACGACCGCGAACCCCTTGCCGGCGTCCCCCGCACGGGCCGCCTCGATCGTCGCGTTGAGCGCCAGGAGGTTGGTCTGCTCGGCGATCGACGTGATCGTCTTGACCACGTTGCCGATCTCCTGCGACGACTCGCCGAGCTTGGACACCGTGGCGTCGGTGGCCTTCGCCGCGGACACCGCCTCGCCGACGACGAGTGCGGCCTCGTTGGCGTTCTGCGAGATCTCCCGGATCGACAGGCTCAACTCCTGCGAGCCCGCCGAGACCGTGTGCACGTTGCGGGCCACCTCGTCGGCGGCGGTCACCACCACGGCGACCTGGCCGCTGGTCTGCGCCGCGCTCCCGGCGATCTGGGTGCTGGCCCCCGACAGCTGCTCGGCCGCCGCGGCGAGCGAGGACGAGGTCAGCCCGAGCGTCTGCACCGCCGTGCGCATGCTCCGCGTCGCGCGGTTCAACGCGCCGGCCATGGTGCCGACCTCGTCCCGGGTGTCGACGTCGAGCCGCCCGGTGAGGTCGCCGTCGGCCATCCTCGTCAGCACCCCGCCGACCAGGCGGATCGGCCCCACGATGCGGCGCACCGTGACCCAGCCGAGCAACGCGGCGACCAGGCAGCCGGAGACCAGGCAGGCGATGATGGCGGCCCGGCTGTTCGAGTACTGACTGGCGTTGTGTCTCGCGGCGGCGGCGGCCTGCTCCGACTCGTGTCCGGCGAGCGCGTCGAGGGCCTTGTCGGCCGCGGCGATCGGAGCGGCGGCGCCGGCGTCGTAGGCCTTCCCGAACGCGGCGTTGTCGCTGTTGACGGCGGCCGGGATCAGCTGGGCGTCACGGACCTTGTGCAGGTTGGCGACCGCCTGCCGCAGCGCGGCGATCAGGGACTGCTGCGTGGCGTCCAGGCCGAGGGCCGCGTAGGCGTCGATGCCCGACTGCAACCGCTGCGCCGCATCGAGCGCGTGCTTGCGCTGCTCCTCGGTCGCCGCCGGACTGCTGGCGATGTTCATCAGGGCCAGCCCGTTGACCTCGTCGCTGAGCGCGCCCTGGGTGGCGTTGAGCATGGTGGTCGACACCAGGTTGTCGGCGTAGATCGAGGTGGCGTTGGCGTTGGCGGTGCTGAGCGCGCTGAGCCCGGCCCAGGCCACGACGCCGCCCGCGAGCAGCCCGACCGCCAGCGCTCCGGTGATCTTCACCCCGATCCGCAGGTCACCGAACCACCGGGCGGGTCCGCCGGCGCGGCGGGGCGTCGTGACTTCGCTGTCAGACGGCATGGGAACCTCATCTGTCGCAGGGCTGCCTGTCCGTTCGGCGCCCGGCACACCCACCTGAGCAAATCAATGTCCGAACCGCCGCACCCGGTGCGCGTCGACCAGGTCGAGCAGCGCCCGGACCGCCGCGCTCGGCCGGCGGGCGGACCCGGTCGCGACCCCGAACGTCCAGCGCAGCCGCGCCCCGCTGACCGCCGGCGTGCGCAGGCCGTCCGCCGACCCGACGGAGAAGCGCGGGAGCAGCGCGACGCCGAGGCCGTTGCGCACATACTGGGCGACGGTGGCGATGTCGGCGACCTCCAGCGCCACCCTGCGCCGCAGCCCGGCGGCGGCGAACCCCCGGTCGACCTCGGTGCGGTTGCCGTAGCCGGGCGGCGAGTCGACGAACGGCTCGTCGGCGAGGTCGGCCAGGCTCACCGTGGCCCGCCCGGCCAGGGGATGCCCGTCCGGCAGCACCGCGACGATCGGCTCGGCGACGAGGACGCGCACCGACAGCCCCGCGGGGGGCCGGCCGGCGAGCGACACGAACGCCACGTCGAGCTCCCCGTCCAGCAGCGACCTGGCCAGGCCCGCCGATCCCGTCGGTGCCGCCCGCAGCCGCAGGTCGACGCCGGGGTGCTCGGCCCGGAACTGGCCGAGCAGGCCCGGCAGGTCGATGAACCCGACCGAGATCAGCGTGCCGATGCGCAACGTGCCCCGCAGCCCGCCGCGGACCTCGTCGACGGCGTCCCGGGCGGCCTGGGCCGCGTCGATGGTGGCCCGGGCCTCGGGCAGCAGCGCCGCACCCGCGTCGGTCAGCGCGACCCGCTGCGAGCTGCGCTCGAACAGCTGCGCGCCCAGCTCGCGCTCCAGGGACCGGATCGCGGCGGACACCCCGGACTGCACGACCCGCAGCCGCTCGGCGGCGCGCGAGAAGTTGCGCTCCTCGGCGACCGCCACGAAATACATGAGATGCCGCAGCTCCATCACGTTTCATGATAGTGCCCAGCACGAACATTCGTCGCCGGTGCTGATGGTTCGCGGGCACAGTGTCCGCATGACCACCCTGCTCGCCCGGCCCACCCCTGCCACCCCGACCGAAACCCGAGCCAGTCGCCACGAGCGGGGGTTCTGGACGATCGCGGTCGCGTTCGCGGTGTCCCTGGCGTTCACCGTCGTGCCGACCCCGCTGTGGGCGATCTACCAGCGCCACGACGGCTACTCCACGATCGCGGTGACGATCGCGTTCGCCGCGTACGCCGTCGGCGTCATCGTCAGCCTCTTCCTCGCCGGGCACCTGTCGGACCGCTGGGGCCGGCGCCGGGTGCTGCTCCCCGCGATCCTGCTCGAGGCGGCCGCGGCGGCACTGTTCCTGACCTCGACGTCGCTCGGCGTGGTGATCGTCGCCCGGGTGCTGTCCGGCCTCGGCGTCGGCATGCTCACCGCGACGGCGACCGCGCACCTGTCGGAGCTGCACGCCGCCGCCCGACCGGCCGCCGGCCGGGCCCGGGCCGACCTGGTGGCGACGGTGGCCAACCTCGGCGGGTTCGCGTTCGGCCCGCTCGTCGCCGGCCTCCTCGCGCAATACGTCACGGCGCCGCTGCGCACGCCGTATGCCGTCTTCCTGGTGCTGCTGCTCGCGGCGGCCGTCGCCGTCGCGCGGGTCCCCGAGACCGTGTCCGTTCCGACGCTGCGGCAGCGGTACCGCCCACAGCGCGTCACCGTGCCGGCGGCCGCCCGGCCCCGCTACTTCGCGGCCGGCGGTGGCGCGTTCGCCGCCCTGTCGGTGCTCGGGCTGTTCACGTCGCTCGCGCCGGCCTTCGTCGCCGGCACGCTGCACCACCCGTCCCGCGCCCTCGCCGGGCTGGTCGCGTCGATGGTGTTCGCCAGCGGCGCCGCCGCGCAGATCGTGCTGCGCCGCCAGCCGGTCCGCCGCCAGGTCGCCGGCGGCCTGGCGCTCATGACCGCCGGACTGCTCACGGTGACCGCCGGCGTGTGGGCGGCGAGCCTGCCGGTGTTCCTGCTCGGCGGCGCGGTCGCGGGTGCCGGCGCGGGCGCGCTGCTCAAGGGTGCCCTGTCCACGGTCGTCGACCTCGCGCCGCCGTCGACCCGCGGCGAGGCCCTGGCCGGGGTGTTCCTGGGCGGATACCTGGGGCTCGCGGTCCCCGTCCTCGGCCTGGGCGTGGCGACGCAGTTCCTGCCGGCGAGGGTGGCGCTGCTCGGCTTCGCCACCGTCATCGTCGTCGTGATCGCCGCCGTCAGCCGCCGGCTGCTGCGCTCGTCGTAGGGGCGGCCGCGGGCAGGGTGGCCAGGCCCGCGGACCTGGACTCGGCGACCTGCCGGGCGAGGACCTTCACTGACGCGCTGGTGCCGTTGGCGAGTTCGGACCGGGCCAGGTTGGCCAGCTGGTCCAGGTGCTCCCGCAGGCAGGCGGTGACCTTGCGGTCGAACTCGGCCGCGCCGCCGGTCGCGCCGATCGCGGCGAGGGTGTCGGCGTCGACCAGGCCCGGCATCCGGTGTCCGGCGTGCGGGTTGCTGTCGTCGAGGCCCGCCTTGGCGCGCAGTGCCTTCAGTTCCTGGATCTCCGTGGTGTACCGGGTCCGAAGCTCCCCCGCGAGCCGCGTCAACGCGGGGTCGGCAGAGCGTTGCGACACCAGGTCGAGCACGGGCAGCAGCTGCTGGTCCATCGGGATCATCAGCTGCACCCAGGCGATGTCGGTGCCACCGAAGTCGGTGCTGACGACGCCGGTCGCGGGTGCGCTCGTGGCTGCCGGATCGCTCGCGCAGGCGGTGACGGTGGCAACGGTCAGCGCTACGGCCACCGCTGTCGTGACGAGCCGCCTGGCGGGGCGGCGGGGTCTGGGTAGCACGGCTGCGGGCTCCTTCCGAGGGCCGGCCGCGGTCCCGCAGTTGCGGCGGTCAGGGCGCCCAGAGCCCGGAGCGACCGCCACAACTGCGGAATCGATGCACGGAACGGTCGCTCTCGCGGTCGTCCCGCCGGCGGCGACCCCAACCCGGTCACCGTCGGTGATGTACAGGTGGAGCGGCCCGGAAATGCCCGGACTGCCGCACCCGGCCGGCACCGTGAGCGCGGTCCGCGGGCCGTGGAGACGGCCTCAGCGTCCCGGCACCCGACGGACGACGTTTCGAGCAGCCCCCGCCTGGACGACCGGCCCGAACCGCCGGTCCTACGGCGTCGGTCAGGTGACCCGACCAACCCCCGTCGATCCGTTCGAATCGTGCGGCCGGCCACCTTCGGCGCTGCTCCCCGCCGGCACCCGACCCGGCTGGAGAGCGCTCTCCGTAAGGGAAGTTTCCCGCTGGCCAGGCCACGTGTCAACACCTGAGCAGCCACTCCTGACCGAATCCTGATCTTTACCGGAACAGACCGCACCGGAAGCGCGCAAGAACGTGGCGGGTTGACGAACCAGGCCCGGACCGGCAGACTCGGGACATCTCGGAGAGCGCTCTCCAAGATGTTGACCAGCCACCACACCCACGCACTCAGCCCGCGTGAGACTGCCGGCGCGCGTCACTGACTCCATGTCGCGGCGCGCGCCGGTTCACCACGACGGCGCTACTCCGGCAGCAGGACCTGGGCCAGGGCGTGCGCGGCGATCGCGGCCATCTCCGGGTTGTCGGCCGAGCCCTCCGCGACGGCCGAGCCGATGCTCAACGCCCACCCCCTCGCCCGCTGCCACGTCGCCTCGTCGAGCGGTGCCAGCTCCGACAGCGCCGCGCGGAACGCCGCCCGGCCCGGGGCGTCGAACACCATCCAGGCCGCGGCGAGGTCGGTGGCCGGGTCGCCGGACGTCAGGTCGCCGAAGTCGATGAGCCCGGCCAGCCCGCCGCCGGCGCCGACGAGGAGGTTGGCCGGATGCGGATCGGCGTGCAGCCACACCGGCGGACCGGTCCACGGCGGCGCCTCGAGGGCGTGCTCCCAGACCTGACGCAACGGCGCCGGGAACCCGTCACCGGCCAGGCGCTCCCGCACGGCCACGGCCCGGCCGGACAGCGGCACCCCGCGGAACGCGTTCGCCGGGGCGTCCGGTGGCGCCGGCACGTGCAGCGCGGCGAAGCAACGGGCCAGGTCGGCGGCGAAGGCGATCCGTGCCGCGACCGGCACCGCCGAGGCGGGACGTCCGGGCAGCCACGGGTTGATGCTCCACGGCCACGGGTACTCCCCCGCCGGCCCGCCCACCGCGGCCGGGACCGGCACCGGGACCGGCAGCAGGGGCGCGAGGTGCGGCAGCCAGCGTTGCTCGTTGACCAGGAGCGGCACCGCGACCTCGCGGTGGGGCAGGCGCACGGACCACGAGGAGCCGAGCCGGTAGACGGTGTTGTCCCAGCCGCTGGCGACCAGTCGCAGCGGGGCGATGAACGACGGGTGCTGGGTCCGCACCAGCGACGCCACGAGTGCGGCGGGAACGGGGGTCATGCGGACTGGCGCACGACGAGCTTGGGGTCGAAGATCACCGACTCGACCCGCAGCGATGGATCGTCGATGCGGGCCAGGACCAGGCGGGCGCTCTCCGCCGCCATGTCCTCGAGAGGATGCCGGACGGTGGTGAGCTGCGGGCGGGCGTCCAGGGCGGCACTGCTGTCGTCGAAGCCGACGACCGCCACGTCGTCGGGGACCCGGAGCTCGCGGCCGCGCAGCGCCATCACGGCCGCCTGCGCCATGACGTCGTTGGCGACGAAGAGCCCGTCGAGCTCCGGCTGCCGCTCCAGCAGCTCGAGCAGCGCGGTCTCCCCCGACTCATACGTGAAGCCGCCCTCCACGGTCGGGAACCAGGCGTGGCCGTGCCGGGCAAGGGCCTGCCGGAAGCCGGTGAGCCGGTCCTGGCTGGCGGGGACGTGCGCCGGACCGGTGATCATGCCGAGGCGGGTGCAGCCGCGGCCGATGAGGTGCTCGGCGGCCAGGACGCCGCCGGCGTCGTTGGCGAGGTCCACGTAGCTGATCGGCACCGGCTGGGCCGGGCGGCCGACGAGGGCCGCGGCGATGCCGGCCTCGTAGAGCTGGTGCGGCAGCGTGTCGTCGGGGTGCAGGGACAGCACGACCGCGCCGTCGGCCTGGCCCTGGCCGAGGTCGCCGACGAGCCGGCCACGGGCGTCGTCGGTGCCGACGATCTGCAGCGCGAGCTGGATACCGCGAGGGCGCAGGACCGACATGACGCCGCCGACGATCCGGCCGAAGAACGGGTCAGCGAAGAAGCGGCGCATGAACGGGTCGTCGTCGTGGCTGACCGCGTCGGAGACGACGAGGGCGACCGTGCCGCTGCGGCGGGTGACCAGCGAGCGGGCGGCGCGGTTGGGCACGTAGCCGGTGGCGTCCACGGCCTGCCACACGATCGCGTGCAGCTTCGGGTCGACGTTGCGAACACCGTTGATGACGCGCGACACCGTCGCCCGGGAGACGCCGGCGGCTTCCGCGACGTCTTCAAGGGTGGGTTTGCGGGCCGAACGTGGATCGCTCATGGCCGGTTTTATAGCACGGAGCATGGAGAGCGCTCTCCACTACATAGCACGAAATTCGCTGAAAAATACAGACGAAAGGGCGGGTGGCGCTCGCCACCCGCCCAAATCGCCGCTCCTACCGGTAGACCCCGAACTCCCACAGCGAGTAGCCGTAGGCCGTGGCCTTCGCCGTGCCGTTCACGCGCACGTACCGGGCGTTGCCGTTGACGTTGATGTCGTCGAAGCCGCCGTTACCGGTGGTCGTCGACCAGATCGTCGCCCAGTTGTTGTTGTCGTCGGACGTCTGGATCTGGTAGCCGGTCGCGTACGCCGCCTCCCAGGCCAGGAAGACCTTGTTGAAGGTCTGCTTGCTGCCCAGGTCCACCGTGATCCAGGCGGTGGCGACCCACTCCGACGCCCAGCGGGTGCCGTAGTTGTTGTCGACCGCGTAGGACGGCAGCTGCGGGCCGTTGGTGCCGGTCGGCTGGTAGGTCGACGCGGTCACGGTCTTGCCCTGGGCGACGTTGGTGCCGGCGATGACCGGCGGGACCACCTTGAAGGACTTGGTCTCGATGCCGACGTTGCCCTGGCCGTCGAAGGCGTAGACGTAGACCTTCCACACGCCGAGCGTCTCCGGAGCGGTCACCGTGAAGGTGGAGCCGTTCTGGGTGAACTTGACGTTGCGGAAGCCGGTGTTGCCGGTGATGTGCTTGTCGCTGATCATCACGTTGTACCGGATGGTGTCGTTGTTCGGGTCGGTCGCGGCGACGTTCACCGTGAACGTGCCACCGGCCGGCACGGCGGTCTGGTTGCCGACCGTCATGCTGGTGATCTCCGGCGCGGTGTTGGCCAGCGGCGTGCCGGTGTAGGCCTGCTTCAGCGCGCCGTACCCGAGGCGACGCCATCCGCCGCCGTAGGTGTTGAGCCAGACGCCGCCGAAGTCGTTCTCCAGGCCGTAGTGGAACTCGGTCGCGCCGAGCGCCACGCCGGGGTGTCCCTTGATGGCGTTCCAGCTGGCCGTGTAGCCCGCCCGCTTCTGCAGGTCGGTCGGCTCGGTCGGCACGCCGTTGACGTCGTTCGGGACCTCCCACTCACCGGACGGGCCGGCCTCGGTGACCACGTACGGCTTGGTGTAACCGCCGGCGATCCAGTCCGGCTTGATGTTGTTGATCGCGCCGTAGGAGTTGACCGCCAGCAGGTCCAGCGCCGGGGCGTTGTTCTTGTAGTAGGGCCACGCACCGGTGTACGCGTCGGTCGAGGTGACCGGGTGGTTCGGGTCGGCGGCGTGGATCGCGACCGCCAGCTCGTTGACGAACTTGGCGTACGCCACCCGGCGGGCCTCGACCGTCGCGGCGTCCAGGCCGTGGTCCTGCATCGTGAGGATGACCTCGTTGCCGACGTCCCACATCAGCACGCCCGGGTTGTTCTTGAGCGCGTTGACCCGGTTCACGACCTCGGTCTTGGTCGCGGTCTTGTACGCGGTGTCGTTGACGTAGTCGGCGCCCTGGTTGAGCCAGTGCCCGACGATCACCTTGATGCCCTGCTGCGCGGCCCGGTTGAGCAGCGTCGGGGTGTTCGCGTCGTCCACGCCCCAGGTGCGGATCGTGTTGACGCCCATGTTCTTCAGGTCGCGCATGTAGCCGTCGGCGGCCGCCTGCGGCGGGCCGTAGGTCAGGCCGCGCACCTCGTAGGGCTGGCCGCCGACCTGCAGCTGCCAGTTGCCCTGCGAGCCGGTGACCTTCACGACGCTCGGGCCGGCCGGCGTGGCCGGGTCGGTCATCGCGGCCGGGGTGGTGCCGGTCTGCTTGGACACCGTGACGGAGTCGACGGACAGGATGCCGCCGGACGTGGTGTCCGGGGTCGGGACGGTGTAGCCGGCGATCGCGTTCGGCCACGCGCCGCCGATCGCGAGGTCGAGGCGCAGGTAGAAGCCGTGCTGGACGGCCGCGTTCCACGCGGTGACGCCGACCTGGCTCTTGCGCACGATCCAGGACTGCTTGCCGTCGAGGTAGAAGCGGATCTCCTCGTCGGTCTTCGTGCGGTCGATGACCTGGGTGTACTCGTGGTAGCCGGTCTGGCAGCCGGTGCAACTGGCCAGGCCCGAGGTGCGGCCGTTGTACTCGCCGCACGGGCCGTCGGGGGCGGTGCCGCAGTGCAGGGTCTGCGACAGCTGGCTGCGGCCGTTGGCGTCGGTCATGATGTCGGTCTCGCCGACACCCGGCCAGTTGGTGTAGTTGCCGCGGTAGGCGGCGCCGGTGGCCCGGAAGCCCGGCCAGTAGCCGTCGCCGTTGGCGACGTCCGGCTGCTTGAGCACGGCGGTGAACTTGACCTGCTCGCCCGCGGCGGCCTGGAAGTCGGTCCGCTGGGTCTCGATCCGGCCCGACGTCCACGCGCCGGCGCCGTCACGGACGGCCTTGATGTTGAGCTTGCCGGCGCCGTCGAGGTAGACGTTGGCGGTCGACGCGCTGGCCGTCTCGACCGAGCCGGTGCCCCAGTTCGCGGCGCCGCCCGGGTACTGGGTGCCGGTCCGCAGCAGCCAGTTGGCCGCGTTCGGCGACGTGTTGGCCGCGCCGTCGAAGGTGTCGGTCCAGACCTGCGTCCAGTTCGGGTCCTGCGACGGCGGGGTGCTCGGCGACGGGCTGGTGCTGGTCGGCGGGGTGGTCGTGGTGCCGCCGCCGCCGAGGGCGATCTTGAACTCCCACAGCGAGTAGCCGTAGCCGCCGGGGCGGGCGGTGCCGTACATCCGCACGTAGCGGCCGGCGCCCGTCACCGGGATGGTCTGGGTGCCGCCGGTGCCGGTGCTGGTCGAGTAGACGTCCGTCCAGCTGGTGGCGTTGTCGGAGACCTGGATCTGGAAGGCCTTGCCGTAGGCACCCTCCCACTGCAGGACGACCTGGCAGATGTTCTGCTTCGAGCCGAGGTCCACCTGCAGCCACTGCGGGTCGCTGAACTGGCTGCCCCAGCGCGTGCCGGCGTTCCCGTCGACGGCGTTGGCGGCGACGACGTCAGCGCCCTCGACGCTCGAGGCGGTGGCGGTCTTGCCCTGTGCGGCGTTGGTACCGGTGTTACAGGTCCCCGGGTTGGTGGTGCCGTCCAGGGAGCCGTACACCTTGAACTCGTACAGCGAGTAGCCGTAGCCGGTGCCGCGCTCGGTGCCACTCAGGCGCACGTAGCGGCCGGAGCCGGAGACGTTGAGCGTCTGCGTGCCGCCGGTGCCGGTCGTGGTGGTGTAGACGTCGGTCCAGGTGCTGTCGTTGCTCGACGTCTGGATCTTGAAGGACTTGCCGTAGGCGCCCTCCCACTGCAGCACGACCTGGCTGATGGTGGCGGGACCACCCAGGTCGATGCGGATCCACTGCGGGTCGCTCCACTGGCTGCTCCAGCGGGTGCCAGCGTTGCCGTCGTTGACGAAGCTGGCGGCCACGTCGGGCGCCTGGTCCGACGACGACGTGACGGGTTTGCCCTGCGAGATCAGGCTGTCCGCGGCGCGCGCGAAGGGCGCGACCACGACAGCGACGGCGGCGACGACGGCGACGACCAGGGCGATGCGCCATCGCGAACTGAGCAGTCTCCGCCAGGCGGGGGCGGAAGCGTGTGCCGGTTGCACGTGAGCTCCTTGCTGAGGGGTGAGGAGGCGCGGCGGGCGGGTTTTGGAGAGCGCTCTCCGATAGGTCGCAGTGTTGCCCCGTGGTTTCCCACGTGTCAAGAGTCCTGGATTTCTTTGGTGGCAATTTGTCCGGTACGCGGTGAAGCGCGCGCTCCCATGCCTTGACACTCGGACACGCGACGTCGCAGTCTGGTGACACGGCTTGGAGAGCGCTCTCCAAGCCACCTATCTGTTGACGTACGGGGAAGTGGTGGTGGGTGTGAGCACGACAGCGGTGCAGACCGCGAAGGGCGTCCTGACGTTTCCCTCGGGCTTCTGGTGGGGCGCGGCGACCGCCGCCTACCAGATCGAGGGCTCCGTGGACGTCGACGGCCGCACCCCGTCGATCTGGGACACCTTCGCCGCCCAGCCGGGCCGCATCGACAACGGCGACACCGGCGCCCACACCACCGGGCATTACCAGCGCTACCGCGACGACGTCGCGCTCATGAAGGACCTCGGGCTGTCGGCGTACCGGTTCTCGATCGCGTGGCCGCGGATCCGGCCGGCCGGCGGATCCGGGGTCAACGAGGCCGGGCTCGACTTCTACGACCGCCTGGTGGACGAGCTCCTCGCCGCCGGGGTGCGGCCCACCGCGACGCTGTATCACTGGGACCTGCCCCAGGAGCTGGAGGACGCCGGCGGCTGGACCAACCGGGACACCGCGCTGCGCTTCGGGGACTACGCGGCGACCGTCGCCGCCCGGCTCGGCGACCGGGTCGCGCTGTGGAACACGCTCAACGAGCCGTGGTGCTCGGCATTCCTCGGATACGGCACCGGCGGGCACGCCCCGGGCCGGCGCGGCCACCTCAACGCCCTCGTCGCGACCCACCACCTGCTGCTCGCCCACGGCCTCGGTGTCGCGGCGCTACGGTCGGCGGGGGTCACCGGGCAGGTGTCGGTGGCGTTGAACGCCGGCGCCGTGCGACCGTTCACCGACGCCCCCGCCGATCTGGACGCGGCGCGGCGCATCGACGGCCTGCTGAACCGCATCTTCTTCGAACCGATCCTGCGCGGCACGTACCCCGCCGACACCGTTGCCGACATTGCCGATATCACGGATATGTCGTATGTGCGGGCGGGCGACCTGGACCTGGTGTCGCAGCCGGTCGACGCCGTGTGCGTGAACTACTACCAGCCCGACCTGGTCAGCGCCGCGACGGACGGCACCCTGGACGAGGGCACCCCGTATCCGACGGCGCAGCACGTCCGCTTCCACCCGACCCCCGGCCCCGTCACGCACATGGGCTGGTCCGTCGACCCGACCGGCCTGCGCGACCTGCTGCTGCGCATCCGCACCGACTACGGCGACCGCCCGATCTACGTCACGGAGAACGGCGCCGCCTACGACGACCGTCCCACCGCCGACGGCGCGATCCACGACCCCGAGCGCATCGAGTACCTGCGCGGCCACCTCGCCGCGGTCCACGAGGCCATCACCGCCGGCGTCGACCTGCGCGGCTACTTCGCCTGGTCGCTGCTCGACAACTTCGAGTGGGCCTTCGGCTTCAGCCGCCGCTTCGGCCTCATCCACGTCGACTACGACACCCTGCGCCGCACCGTGAAGTCCTCCGGGCACTGGCTCGCCGAGGCCATCATCCGCAACGCCATCGACGCCCCCTGACCCCGCAGCCCATGATCCGGAAGAGGTTGTGCACCCTGGAGTGCGCAACCTCTTCCGGATCACGGGCCGTCAGGCGGTGACGTTGCGCCGCACGCTGACGTAGAACGTCTCGATCCGGCGCACGACGTGCATCAGGCTGGTGAAGTCGACGGGCTTGCCGATGTACGTGTCCACCCGCAGCTCATGGCTGCGCAGGAAGTCCTCCTCGGCGACGGAGCTGGTGAGCACCACCACGGGGATGTCATTGAGCGCGGGGTCGGCGTGGATCGCCTCGAGGACCGCGCGACCGTCGACGCCGGGCAGGTTGAGGTCGAGCAGCACGATGTCGGGCCGGGTCGCGCCCGCGTGCGCACCCTCGCGGCGCAGAAACCGCAGCGCGTCGGCGCCGTCGGTGCAGACGGTCAGCCGGTTGGACACCTTGTGCTCGGCGAACGCCTCCCGCGTGATCAGCACGTCACCCGGGTCGTCCTCGACCAGCAGGATCTCGATCGGCACGCCCGGCAGCGCGTCGTCCACGGTGCTCATCGAGCGGCCTCCCCCACTGCACGTCCCGGCCCCACGATAACGCCAGGCGCAAGACCGGCTACCGTCATACCGCTACCCATGAAGTGGAGATTGTCCGATGACGTTCTCGGTCTCGACGTTCCAGGGGCACAGCGTGGTCCGGGCGGACGGCGAACTCGACGTCAGCACCGCGCCGCAGCTGCGCCAGACGATCACCAGCGCGCTCGACGACGCCGGCGACAAGGTGATCGTCGACCTGAGCGCGGTCACGTTCATGGACTCCACCACCCTCGGCGTCCTCATCGGCGCCCACAACCGGGTCCGCGAGAGCGGCGGCTTCCTCGGCCTCGTCTGCCCCGACGACAAGATCCGCAGGGTGTTCCGGATCACCGGTCTGGACAACGTCTTCACCCTGTACGACACCGTCCCCGACGCCGCGACCGCACTGGCCTGAGCGGCGGCGGTGCCCGGTCGCCCCACGCGTCTGGCACCATCGGGGGGTGGAGCGTTCACCTGCCGCCGGTTGCGAGGCCTTCCGCGAGGCGCTGTCGGCGCGTCTCGACGGCGAGGCCGAGCCGATCGACGCCGCCCTGACGGACGCGCACCTGCTGCGCTGCGCCGGCTGCCGCACGTGGCACGCCGACGCGGCCGACGCCACCCGACTGGTCCGGGTCCAGCAGGTGTCCACCCAGCCGGCCGGTTCCGACGCCCTCCTCGCCGCCCTGGACGCCCACGGCGTGCTGCCCGTCCCACCGGTCCCGCCGGTTCCGTCGAATTCCCGCATTTCCCGCATTTCGCCGTTCTTGTCGTTCTTGCCGCGCGGTCGCCGGGCGCTGGTGCTGGCGCTCCGCGTGCTGCTGGGCGCGTTCGGCGCGGCCCAGTTCGTCCTCGGCATCGCCCAGGTCACCAGCGCCACCACCGCCACCGAGCAGCACGGCTCCGGCTCCGGCCACCTGTGGCACGAGTCCGCCGCCTGGAACGTCGCCATCGGCGCCGGCTTCGGCTGGATCGCCAGCCGCCGGGGCCGCCCGGCCGGCGCCCTGCCGATGCTGACCGCGTTCGTCGCGCTGCTCGCCCTGCTCAGCGTCAACGACGTCATCGCCGGCCGGGTCGAGACCGAGCGGTTACTGAGCCACGGTTTCGTGCTGGCGGGCTACGCGATCGTCCTCGCCCTCACCCGCCCGGCGCTCGACCCGGACCGCCCGGGCTCCTCGTCCTCCGGGGCCGGCTCCGGTTCCAGCTCCGGCTCCGGCGCCGGCTCCGGCGCCACTCCCCCGCCCCGCCGGCTGCGCCTCGTCCCGGGCCAGGCGACCGCCCACACCGACCGCGAAGCCGCCTGACTCGCCTTTCTCATGATCCGGAAGACCTTGTGGACCCCAGGGTGCGCAGGGTCTTCCGGATCATGAGGGGCGGTTGTCGACGACGCGGCGCATCTTGCCGGCGGAGCGCTCGACGCCGCCGGGGTCCAGGACCCGGACCGTCACCGTCACCCCGATGACGTCCTTCACCAGCGACTCCAGGCGGTCGCCCGCGGCCGGGGCGTCGTCGGGGTGGCTGCCGGGCCGGCGTTCGACCTGGACCGTGAGCGTGTCGAGGCGGTCGGGCCGGGTCAGGACGCACTGGAAGTGCGGGGCGAGGGCCGGCACGCGCAGCAGCAGCTCCTCGATCTGGGTCGGAAAGACGTTCACCCCGCGGACGATCATCATGTCGTCGGAGCGGCCGGTGATGCGTTCCATGCGGCGCATCGTGCGGGCGGTGCCGGGCAGCAGCCGGGTGAGGTCCCGGGTGCGATACCGGATGACCGGCATCGCCTCCTTCGTCAGCGACGTCAGGACCAGCTCGCCGACCTCCCCGTCGGGCAGGACCGCGCCGGTGACCGGGTCGATGATCTCGGGATAGAAGTGGTCCTCCCACAAGTGCAGGCCGTCCTTGGTCTCGGCGCACTCGACGGCGACCCCCGGGCCCATCACCTCGGACAGGCCGTAGATGTCAACGGCGTGCATGTCCAGGCGCGACTCGATCTCGGTGCGCATGTCGCCGGTCCACGGCTCGGCGCCGAGGATGCCGACCGACAGCGACGTCGCGGCCGGGTCGATGCCCTGCCGGTGCATCTCGTCGACGATGGCGAGCAGATACGACGGGGTCACCATGATGACGTCCGGCCGGAAGTCCTGGATGAGCATGACCTGCCGCTCGGTCATACCACCGGAGACGGGCACGACGGTGCAGCCGAGCCGCTCCGCGCCGTAGTGGGCGCCGAGACCGCCGGTGAACAGGCCGTAGCCGTAGGCGACGTGGACCACATCGCCGGGGCGCCCGCCGGCGGCGCGGATCGAGCGGGCCATGAGGGCCGACCAGGTGTCGATGTCGGCGGCCGTGTACCCCGCGACGGTGGGCCGCCCGGTGGTGCCCGAGGAGGCGTGCACCCGCACGACCCGCTCCCGCGGCACGGCGAACATGCCGAACGGGTACCGCCGCCGCAGGTCCTCCTTGGTCGTGCACGGAAACGCGGCGAGGTCCGCCAGCGAGCGCAGGTCGTCGGGGTGCACACCGGCCGCGTCGAACGTCTCGCGGTAGTGCGGCACGTGTTGGTACACCCGCTGCAGCGTCTGTCGCAGGCGGGCGAACTGCAGCTCGGTGAGCTCGTCCCGGGAGGCGGTCTCAACCGGGTCGAGCGAGGCGGGGTCGACGTCGATGTCGCGCACCCCTGCATCCTGCCCCACCGGTGCGTGTCGCGTCTCACCATCGATTCGCATGTGATGATCTTTCTGAATCGATACAGTAGGCGTCAGGACCACACAGATGAAGGAGTCAACGATGGCCACCCAGACCACCGCGAGCCGGGTTCGCAACGCGGTCACCAGCCGTTTCGAGGCCCGCCGGGCGCGGCGCACCCTGGCCCGGGAGATCGCCGCGTATCGGACGCCGGCGGAGCGACTGGAGCTCGACCTGATCCTCGGCCGCCACACCGCCGAGGAGACCCGCGAGATCGACGAGATCCTGCGCGCCCAGGCCGCCGCCGAGCGGTCGGCCTTCCAGGCCCTGCGGGTCGACCAGACCTAACCGCGCCATGCTGTACCAACTAGTATGTACAGCATGGACACCGCCGAGCGACTCATCGAGAGCACCCGCGCCCTGCTGTGGGAACGCGGATACACCGGCACCAGCCCCCGCGCCATCCAGTCCCTGGCTGGCGCGGGTCAGGGCAGCATGTATCACCACTTCCGCGGCAAACCGGACCTGGCCGCGGTCGCGATCCTGCGCACGGCCGACGAGCTGCGGTCCCGCGCTGCCGCCCTGCTCGACGGTCCCGGCGGCGCGGTGGAGCGGATCACCGCGTACCTGACCCTGGACCGCGACGTGCTGCGCGGCTGCCCCATCGGCCGGCTCACCCAGGATCCCGACGTCCTCGCCGACCCCACGCTGCACTACCCCGTCGCCGAGACGTTCACCTGGCTCTGCGACCGGCTGTCCGCGGTGCTGTCGTCCGGCGGGCTGCGCAGCCCCCTCGATCCGGACGACACGGCCGCCGCGATCGTGGCCATGCTGCAGGGCGGCTATGTCCTCGCCCGCGCGGCGGGCTCCCGCGAGCCGTTCGACCGGGCCGTCCGCGGCGCACTCGGCCTGCTCCGATCGGGGGCCGCCTGATGTTCGCGATGCAGTACTCACTGACCCTGCCCGCCGACTACGACATGGGCATCATCCGCGACCGCGTCCGCCGCAACGGCCACGCCCTGGACAACCGTGCCGGCCTGGCCCTGAAGGCGTACCTGATCCGTTCCCGTGGCATCGACGGCTCCCAGGTGAACCAGTACGCCCCGTTCTACCTGTGGAACTCCGCGGCCGCGATGACGCACTTCCTGATCGGCGGGGGCGGCTTCCAGAACATCGTCCGCGACTTCGGCCGTCCGCCGGTGTCCCAGTGGACGGGCATCGCCACCGTCCGCGGCCGCGCTGCCGGCCCGCCGGTGGCCGCGTCACGACGCATCACCGCACTGCCACAACCGACGCACGGCGACGCGGCCGTGTCGATCGACGACGCGCTGGCGGAGCTGCGCACGCTTGCCGACTCACGTGACGTGCACACAGCGGCGCTCGCCTTCGACCCGCGCGACTGGCAACTGCTGCTCGTCACCCTGTGGGCCGATCAGGTGCCGGCGAACGATCCGGCGGACGACCGCTACGAGGTGCTGCACCTGTCCGCGCCGGAGCTGGCACTCGCCGTTCAGTAACCACCGGACCTGAGATGCGCGATGACGTCCACAGATGACGATCAGACCTGGCACATGAGCAGGTGGCAGGGCCACGGACCCGTAGCCCGGACGGTCCTACGTCAGCCGTAGCCGGGGGACGGACGGGTCCGGGTCGGCACCGGCGACGACCGTGCGGGCCCAGGCGACCAGGCCCGGGCCGTCGATCTGGTGCGGGGCGGGACCGAACGCCTCGATGCGGTCGGCGGCGCGGGACAGCAGCGCGGCCGCCCCCGTGGCGTTGCCACGGCGCAGGTGGGTCAGGCCGACCGCGAGCTGCGCCAGCCCCCGCCACAGCTCGCGTTCCGATGGTGGGGCGCTCTTCCAGGCGGCCTCCAGGACCTCATGGGCGTGAAACGGACGGCCCTCGTCGAGCAGCGACTGCGCCAGCGCGAGCGCGGAGGACGGTGTGACCTCCAGGTCGTCCGGCATCGTCGGGATGCCTGTCGCACCGCGGGGCAGGGGGCGGCCCAGGCCGTCGCGGGGGCGGGCGTTGCGGGCCCGGCCGGCGTTGTCGCGATCGCGTTCCACGGCTCCAACGTAGTACCAGGCCACTGCTCCGGTTCGATGTCCGGCATGATGGACGGTGTGACGCAATGGGAGTACGCACGACTGGAGTACCGGGCCGCCGGGACGCTGGGCACGGACAAGTTCGAGGACTGGGACGCGGTGTTCCACTACCCGGGTGGCGTCCAGCGGTGGGGGACCGACGAGCGGTTCAATGACCTGCGGCATCTCAACCGGGCCGGCGCGGAGGGCTGGCAGGCGTATGACCGGGCCGCGCTCGTCATCGGGCAGCCGCACCGGTTGCACGCCATCACGTACTCCCTGCGCCGGCCGATCCAGCGATAGTGCCGTTCCCGTTCCCCGGGGATGCCCTGGCCGAGCACTGGGCGTTGGGGGCGGCGGACGTACATCCGCACCACGGCGGAATGAACTCCGCGACCTGGTTCGTCACAACGGATCAAGGGCGCTACGTCGCCAAGGCCGTCACCGGGTCCGTGATCACGCCGGCCGACCCCGCGCTGTGGTTCCGGGGAGGGATCGCGGTCGCCGATGCCCTCGCGGCACGGGGGTTCCGGTCCGGGGCCCCGGTGCGCACCGCCGGCGGCGCGTTGACGGTGCCGTGGGACGGCGGTGCGCTGGCCGTGTTGACGATGGTGCCCGAAACGCCGGCGGACGACCGGCGCGCGATCGGCGCCACCCTCGCCGGGGCGCACCGCCTGCTGCGGGACGTGCGCGTCGAGGGTGAGGTCGGGATGGACTGGGTCGACCCTGGTGCCGCGCACCTCGGGCTGCGGCCCTGGCTCCGGGACGCGGTCGCCGGTGCGGTGCGCGACCTCGCCGCGGCCGGCCCGCTCACGACCGGCCTGCTGCACGCCGACCCGGCGCCGGAGGCGTTCATCGGCGGCGGTCTCATCGACTGGGGCGTGGCCATGCGGGGTCCGCTGCTGTACGACATCGCCTCCGCCCTCATGTACCTGGCCGAGGACGGCGCCGGCTTCCTCGACGGATACCGGGCCGGCGGGGCGGTCCCCGACGCCGAGCTGCGCGACGCGCTGCCGGTCCTGCTGCGGTTCCGCTACGCGGTGCAGGCCGACTACTTCGCGCGCCGGATCGTGATGAACGACCTGACGGGCATCGCCGACGGCGCGGACAACGAGCGCGGCCTGGAGGACGCCCGGCGCGGGCTGCACAGGTAGCTCACAGGCGGCTGCCAAGGGGAACGCAGGCGGCGCTTCAAGACTCGGGGCAGCAGACAGCTTCGGGTGGAGGGAGCGCACCGTGGATCGGGCACAGGGGCTACGCCGTGCGACAGGGCTCACCGGCCTGCTCGCCGCGTTCGGGGTGGCGGGGTCGCTCGCGGTGGCGACGGTCGCGTACGCCGCCCGCAACGACAACCAGAGCACCGGCGACAACCAGGGCACCAGCGACGGCATCACAAGCACCGACAGCAGCACCGACAACGGCTCCGCCTGGCCCGAGCTGAGCAGCGACGACGGCGGCGGGCAGCGCGACGCCACATCGGGCGGGTCCTGACATGGCGGCCCTGGAGCACGGTGCCGCGCAGTGGGAGACCTGGAGCACCACCGTCCGGCTCGTCGTCACCGACCCGGCCGCGCTGCCGGAAGCCGAGGAGCTGGTCCGAGCCGAGCTGGCCGCCGTCGACCTGGCGTGCAGCCGGTTCCGCGACGACAGCGAGCTGCACCACGTCCACCAGACCGCGGGCCGGCCCGTCGAGGTCAGCGAGCTCCTCGCCGAGCTGGTCGCGGTCGCGCTGCGGGCCGCGCGGGACACCGGCGGCGACGTCGACCCGACCGTGGGCGCGGCCATCGCCGACCTGGGATACGACCGCGACTTCGCGGAGATCGACGCGCCGGCCGGCAACTCGGGCACCCGGCTCATCGTGTATCCGACCGCGAACTGGCGGCACGTGCGGCTGCGGGGCCGGCGCCTCACCGTGCCGCCCGGCGTGACCCTCGACCTGGGCGCGACCGCGAAGGCCTGGGCCGCCGACCGCTGCGCCAGGCTGGTCGCGGCCGCCACCGGCGCCGGCGTCCTGGTCTCTCTCGGCGGCGACATCGCGACCGCCGGCCCGGCCCCCGCCGGCGGCTGGCGGGTGCTGGTGCAGGACCGGCCCGGCGAGCCGGGCTGCACGGTCCGGCTGCCCGGCGGCGCCGCGCTCGCCTCGTCGAGCACGATCAGCCGCCAGTGGCTCGGCCCGCACGGCGTGCTGCACCACATCCTCGACCCGCGGACCGGGATGCCGGCGCCACGGGTGTGGCGGACCGTGTCGGTCGCCGCCCGCAGCTGCGTGCACGCCAACACGCTCAGCACCGCGGCGGTCGTGCGCGGTCGCGCGGCGCACGGATGGCTGGCCCGGCAGGGAGCGCCGGCGCGACTGGTTTCGCAGCGGCGCCAGGTGTACGCGACCACGGGCTGGCCGTTGTGAACGACGCGCTGTGGTACCTCGCGAGGGGCACCGGCGTCACCTCGCTGGTGCTGCTGACCGTGGTGGTCGCGCTCGGGATCGCGAACCGGGCCGGCCGGCCGGCGTTCGGGCTGCCGCGGTTCGGGGTGGCGCAGGTGCACCGGGACGCGTCGCTGCTGGCGGTGGGATTCGTGCTGGTGCACGTGATCAGCCTGTTCTTCGACGTGTACGCGCAGCTGGAGCTCTTCGACCTGATCGTGCCGTTCGGGGCGACGTACCGTCCGATGTGGACGGGTCTCGGGACCCTCGCCGTGGACCTGCTGATCGCGCTGGTCGGGACGAGCCTGCTGCGGCACCGGCTGGGGTTGCGGGCGTGGCGGGTGACGCACTGGCTGGCGTACGCGTGCTGGCCGCTCGCGTTCGCGCACGCGCTCGGCTCCGGCTCCGACGCGGGCGCGTGGTGGCTGCGGACCGTCGCGGGCGCCTGTCTCGTCGCGGTCGTCGCCGCCGTCACCTGGCGGCTGTCCACCAGCGCCCGCGCCACCGTCCTCAGTGGAGACACCCGATGACCGCGGCAGCGGGCCGCACCGTCCTCAGTGGAGGTTCATGATGACCGCGGTCCTGACCGCCGGGCGGCTGCTCGGCGCCGGCCACCCCGACCTCCGTGGACACGACACCGCGCACGGGCCGCTGCCGCGGTTGCCGCACGACGTGCTGATCGGGGTCGTGCGGGACGCCGGGCTCACCGGGCACGGCGGCGCCGGGTTCCCGACGCACGTGAAACTGGCCGCGGTGCGCGGGCACGCCGGCGGGCGCAGGCCACCGGTGGTCGTCGGCAACGGCGCCGAGGGCGAGCCGGGCAGCGCGAAGGACCGCACGCTGCTGGCCCGCGCGCCGCACCTGGTGCTCGACGGGCTGCAGCTGGCCGCGGCCGCGGTCGGGGCGGCGAAGGCGCACCTGTACGTGCGGCCGGCGTCGGCCGGGCCACTCGCGCGGGCCGTGCGGGAGCGGCGGGCGGCGGGGCGGGACCCGGTGCCGGTGGTCGTGCACCAGGCGCAGGAGGCGTTCCTGTCCGGCGAGGAATCCGCGGTGGTGTCCGTCCTGAGCGGTGGACGCGCCGTGCCGCGCGACAAGCTGCGCCGGGTCACGGAGTCCGGGGTGGGCGGGGCGCCGACGCTGGTGCAGAACGTGGAGACCCTGGCGCAGCTGGCGCTCGTGGCGCGGCACGGCGCGGACTGGTTCCGGCGGTCCAGGACGTTCCTGGCGACCGTCACCGGCCCGGTCGGGCGGCCCGGGGTGTACGAGGTGCCGCACGGCGTCGCCCTCACCGCGCTGCTCGCCGCCGCGGGCGGTCCGGTCGCGGCGCCGCGGGCGGTGCTCGTCGGCGGCTTCCACGGCGCGTGGGTGCCGGCCGCCGCGGTGGACGTGCCGATGAGCCGGGAGGGGCTGGCACCGTACGGGGCGTCGCCCGGCGCCGGGGTCGTCATCCCTCTCGCCGCCGGGGAGTGCGGCCTCGCCCGGACGGCGCGGATCGTCGGGTACCTCGCCGGGGCGGGCGCGAAGCAGTGCGGGCCGTGCCTGAACGGCCTGCCGCGGCTGGCGGCGACCATGGCGGCGCTGGCCCGGATGGAGGGCGACCCGTCGCTGCCGGCGGGGGTGGCCCGGCTGGCGGCGCTGGTGCGCGGCCGCGGCGCCTGCGGCCACCCCGACGGCACGGTCCGCCTCATCCGCAGCGCCATGACGGTGTTCGCCGACGACGTGACCGCCCACCTGCACGGCAGCTGCCTCGATGGAGCCCGGCCATGAACCGCCCGCACAGCAGCTGCCTCGAAGGAGCCCGGCCATGAACCGCCCGCACAGCAGCTGCCTCGAAGGGACCCGGCCATGAACCGCCCGCACGGCACCCGCGTGGAAGGAGCCCGGCCATGACCCGGCTGCACGTCGACTGGACCGCCTGTCAGGGGCGGGGGCACTGCACGGAGCTGCTGCCCGAACTGCTCGCGCCGGACGAGTGGGGGTACCCCCGCAGCACCGACGACACCAAGGAGCCCGCGGTGCCGGTGGCGCTGCTCCCCCATGCCCGGCGGGCCGTCCGGCACTGCCCGCGGCTCGCGCTGCACCTGGTGGGGCCGTAGCTCAGATCGAGCGCATGCACCACACGGCCTTGCCGTCGGCCGTGGGGCGGGTGCCCCAGCGGTCGCACAGCGAGGACACCAGCTGCAGCCCGCGGCCGTGCTCGTCGTCGGGGGTCGGGCGCTGCTTGCGCGGCAGGTAGGTCGCGGTGTCGTGCAGCTCCAGCACGACGTGGGTGCCGCCGTTGCGCAGCCGCAGCTGGATCGGCGGGCGGCCGTGCAGGACGGCGTTGGCGGCCAGCTCGCTCACCACGAGGACGAGGTCGTCGATGACGCGCGCCGGGACGTCCCACCGGCGCAGGGTGGTGCCGACCAGCTGGCGGGCGGTCCGCACGGACTGCTCCTCGGCGGGGATGTCGTGGATGACGGACCGCTCCTCGCCGGGCTCGGCGACGACCCGGGCGAGCAGCACGGTGATGTCGTCGTCGGGCCCGTCGGGCAGCAGCGCGGCGACCAGCCGGTCCGGCACGTCGGCGAGCGGTCCCGCCTGATCGCCCTTGATGGCGCCGACGTGCGCCGCGAGCGCGTCGATGCCGGTGTCGAGGTCCCGGTCGCGGTGCTCGACGAGGCCGTCGGTGTACAGCGTCAGCAGCGCACCGACGGGCAGCTCGACGCGCTCCTCGGTGAGGGTCAGCGGGCCCGTGCCCAGCGGTGGGCCGGAGACCGAGAGGTGCCGGACCGTGCCGCCGGGGAGCAGCAGCAGCGGCGGGAGGTGCCCGGCGTTGGCGTAGGTGAGGCTGCGTTCGCCCGGGTCGTAGACGGCGTAGACGACGGTGACGATCTGGTCCTCACGCAGGTCCCGCACGACGCCGTCGAGGAACTCCAGGACGTCGGCGGGCGGCAGGTCCAGCCGCGCGTAGGCCCGGACCGCGGCCCGCAGCTGCCCCATGACGGCGGCGGCGGGGACGCCCCGGCCCATGACGTCGCCCATGACGAGGGCGGTGCGGTCGGCGCCGAGCTCGATCACGTCATACCAGTCGCCGCCGACCTGGGTGCCTGCCACACCGGGCCGGTAGTAGGTGGCGACCTCCAGGTGCTCGGGGTCGAACGTCAGCGGCGGCATCAGGCTGCGCTGCAGCTCGTCGGCGATGCGGTGCTCCCGGGCGGCGGCCTCCTGCAGGCCGCTGGCGGCGGCGAGGGCCTGCTCCGCCCGGCGCTGCTCGGTGATGTCCTGGTTGGAGCCGCGCAGCCGGACCGGGACGCCGGCGGCATCGCGTTCCAGCTCGCCGATGGTGCGGAAGACCCGCAGCGTGCCGTCGGGCTGGAAGACCCGGGCCTCGTAGTCCAGGGGTTCGCCGGTGACCGCGGCGGCCATGGCCGCGTCGACGTGCGCCCGGTCGCCGGGATGGAGCCGGGCGTTGGTGACGTCGCGGGCCACCGGGTCGAGCAGCTCCGCCGCGGTCATGCCCATCTGGCGCAGGAACTCCTCGGAGCCGTGGACGTCGCCGGTGGCGAGGTCCAGCTCCCAGCTGCCGACGGACGCGAGGCGCTGCGCCTGGTCCAGCAGCTCGCGGCTGCGCTGCAGCTCGTCGCGGGTGCGCCGGACCCGGTCGAACTCCAGGTTGGCCCGGACCCTGGCCCGCAGCTCCCGGGGCGAGAACGGCTTGATGAGGTAGTCGTCGGCGCCGGCGTCGAGCCCTTCGACGGTCGCCTCGTCGCCGGCCCGGGCCGACAGCATGATGACCGGCAGGTGCGCGGCGGTGCTGTCCGCGCGCAGGGCGGCGACCAGGCCGAAGCCGTCCAGCTCCGGCATCATCACGTCGGTGAGGACGAGGTCGGGCTGGGTGCCCCGCAGCGTCCGCAGCGCGGCCGCGCCGTCGGAAGCCTCCACGACCTGGTAGTCGGCCTCGAGGATGGTGCGGATGTAGTCGCGCATGTCGGTGTTGTCGTCGACCACCAGGACCGTCGGCGCGGTGGACGGCACCACGGCGGCCGGCGCCGGCGCCGGGGTGATCCACCGCTCGACCTCGGCCAGGAACCCGGGCACGACCCGGTCCGCGGCGGCGGGCCGGTCACCGAACTCGTCGGCGGGGGGCGCCGGGGTCCGCTCCGGCTCACCGAACGGCAGCCGGACCGTGAACGTGCTGCCGGCGCCCGGCGCGCTGCGGACGCCGACCGTGCCGCCGTGCAGCACCGCCAGCTCGGCGACGAGGGCCAGGCCGATGCCGGAGCCCTCGTGGGTGCGGGAGCGGGCGCCCATGATGCGGTGGAACCGGTCGAACAGGTTGGCCTGGTCGCCCGCGTCGATCCCGACACCGGTGTCGGTGACGCAGAGCTCCGCGGCGCCGTCGACGGCCGCGACCCGGACCGTGATCGACCCCTCGAACGTGAACTTCAACGCGTTGGACAGCAGGTTCAGCGTGATCTTCGCCCACATCTCGCGATCGGCGAGGACCGGCCGGGACAGCGGCGGGCAGTCCACGACCAGGTCCAGCCCGGCCCGGCGGGCCGCCGAGTCGAACATGCCGGCCAGCTCGGCGGTCGCCGTGCCCAGGTCGAGCGGCTCGAAGCGGGGCTCGACCTTCCCGGACTCCAGCTGCGAGAAGTCCAGCAGCGTGTTGACGAGCTTCAGCAGCCGCTCGGCGTTGCGGTGCACGACCTCGACGCGTTCGCGCTGGCCGGGCGGCAGCGGCGCGCTCCGGTCGGTCAGGGCGTCCTCGGCCGGGCCGAGCAGCAGCGTCAGCGGCGTGCGGAACTCGTGGCTGACGTTGGTGAAGAACGCCGTCTTGGCCCGGTCGAGCTCGGCGAGGGACTCGGCCCGGCGACGCTCGGCGGCGTAGGCGCGGGCGGTGCCGATCCTCGCCGCGAGCTGCCCGGCGATGAGGTCGATGAAGCCGGCGTACGCGGCGTCGAAGGGCCGGTAACGGTTGAGCCCGACGACGAGGAACCCGTAGGGCCGACCGCCTCCGGGCGCCGGCAGCGGCACGAGCCGGACCTCGGTCGGCGGCTCGTCCCAGGCGCCGGCGGGCAGGTCGGTGTAGCCGCCGAGGGTGAGCGGCACGCCCCGGGCGAGCTCGGCGACCGGCCAGAACGGCTCGCCGGCCGGGTCGAGGACCTCGGGCGCCATCGGGGTGCCGGCCGCCACGCCGCTGCGGCCCGCGAGGTGCGCCGCGTCGCCGTCCTCGTCGAAGAGATAGGTGAGGGTGAACGGCAGGTCGTCGGCGCGGGCGCTCAGGTGCCGGGCGGCGGCGGCGAAGACGCTCTCCTCGGTGACCCCGTCCCGGTTGCCGCGCTCGCCGCTCACCGCGTCGGCGCCTTCGGTGTCGGCGCCTTCGGTGTCGGCGCCTTCGGTGTCGGCGCCTTCGGTGTCGGCGCCTTCGGTGTCGGCGCTCAGGTCGCGCAGCGTCGCCATGCGGCGCTCGCCGATGACCCGGTCGGTGTCCTCGCTGACCACGCAGAGCATGCCGGCGATGTCGCCGGCGTCGTCGGTGAGCGGGCTGTAGGAGAACGTGTGGTAGGTCTCCTCGGTGAAGCCGCTGCGGCCGAGGAACAGCCGCAGCGCCACGTCCCAGGTGGCGGTGCCGGTCGCCATGACCGCGTCGATGCGGGGACCGATCTCGGGCCAGATCTCGGCCCACACGTCACGGGCCGGTTTGCCCAGCGCCCACGGGTACTTCTTGCCGAGGGTGTCGCGCCGGTAGGCGTCGTTGCAGAAGAACGTCAGCTCGGGGCCCCACGCCATCCACATCGAGAACCGTGAGCCGAGCAGGATCCGCACGACCGACCGCAGGCTCTGTGGCCAGTCCGCGGGTGCGCCGAGCGGCGTGGCCGCCCAGTCGACCGCGCCGAGGTCACGGCTCACCTCGGAATCGTCGGTCATCGACCAGGCCGCCTCACCCACCCGACCAGCGTACGCAGTTGCGCGCACTCTCGGCGACGCTGCGCGGGCGGGTTGCGGCGGGCCAGTGCGCCATCGGCGGTGCGGCCGCCCCCGTCTGCATCAGCCGCACCGCCGATGGCGAACCAGCTGCGGGAATGTGAGGATGACTCTGCCCTCCATCCGATCGTATATGATTGTGTGGGTGCCGGTCCCTGTCAAGAGCGGAACTTGCACGTGCAGCCTGAGCACAGCAGCACCGGGCCGTCCGGGCCCTCGAAACACGAACTCGCCTATCGCCGGATCCGTCAGCGCATCCTCGACGGGCGATACCAGCCGGGGCACCGCCTGGTCCTCAGCACCCTGGCCCGGGAGCTGGACGTCTCCCCCGTCCCCGTGCGGGAGGCGATCCGCCGCCTCGAGGCCGAGGGACTGGTCAGCTTCGAGCGCAACGTCGGCGCGCGGGTGGCCACGCTCGGCGACGACGACTGGGTGCAGCTGGTGGAGATGCTGGCGCTGCTGGACGGTTACGCGTTCGCGGCCGCGGCGCCGCAGATGACCGCGGAGCTGATCCGGACCGCCCGGGACCTCAACGCCCAGCTGCGCCTCGAGCAGACCCACGAGCGGGTCATGGCGCTGCACCGGGAGTTCCACCGCACGATCTACCGGTGTTGCGGCAACCGGCACGTGATCGAGGCCCTGGAATGGATCTGGGACCGCATCGACGCGTCGCGGGTCCTGGCGTCGCTGTATCCGCTGCTTCGGGTGCGGACCGCCGTCGACGAGCACGACGCGCTGCTCGACCAGCTGGAGCGGGGCGAGGACGACGCCCGGGTGCTGGAGGCGTGCGCCCGGGAGCACAACCTCAACACGATCCGTGCCATCCGGGCGTCCGGCACCATGAAGGTCGCCGGGTCCGGACATTAAGAAGACCGGCATCCACGGGGGAAGATGCCGGTCTCGCGTTCAACTATACGACGCCCACACGATTCCCGCCAGTGGTGAGTTCGGCGGAAGGACCGTCCGGCGGCCCGCCCGGGGACTTCGGGTTGCGCAGCCCGTGCGGCAGGGTCGGTTCGCTGGCCGCGATCTCGACCTCGATGAGGCTCGTCTCGTGCCGCTCCGCGGCGTAGGCGGCGTGGCCGCCCCGCAGCCCGAAGAGGCGCTTCGACAGCAGGATGTAGAGCACGGCGACGATGTTGACCACCAGGGCGCCGATCCGCAGCCAGGTGACCTTCTCCGACAGCTCGTAGATCTCCACCGGCAGGCCGAGGGAGGTGGCGACGACGGCGAAGTACTCGCCCCAGCGCTTCAGCATCCACAGGCCGACGCCCTCGACGAGCTGCAGGACGCCGTAGAACATCAGCCCGAGCGCGACCCACAGCAGGGTCTTGGACTCCGCCTCGATGACCGTCCGGATCGTGTGGATCATCGCGGAGTCCTCGAACTTCCAGCCGATCCGGTCCGTGAACGGCCGCAGCAACGGCAGGTCCTCGTTGAAGGCGCGCTCGACGCCGTCGCGGTGGGTGCGGAAGCGGAACACGCCGTAGCCGGCGAGCAGCACGACGATGCCCTTGAGGAACCGCTCGATCGACAGCAGTCGCAGCACGAGGGCGTCGCGCAGCGCCCGGCCGCGCAGCACGATGGGGGCGCGCTCGGCGGGGCCGGCCGACTGCGGCTCGCCGATGACGAAGTCACCGCACCGCAGGCAGCGCCAGGCCGCGCCGACGGGGGTGGCGGTGTGCAGCCGCTCCCGGAAGGGTGTCTCGTCGGGCGCGTACGTGACGTGGCCGCGCCGCGCGCAGGTGCGTAGATTCCAGTCCACGCGCTATTCGTACCCCACCTCCGCCAGTGCGCAGAGGATCAGGTCGGCTTTCCAACCTTCTGCGGGTGGCCGCTGCTGTCGGAGATCGTGTCGCCGAGCGTGGCCAGGTAGGCGGCCTCACCGACGGCCAGGTACTCCAGGTTGCGGCGCAGCTGCACCGGGATCCGCACGGGTGGCGGCTCGGCGCGCCGGGTCCGGCCGACCAGGAACAGCAGCGCGCCGACCAGGATCGCGCCGATGATGCCGTCCAGCCAGTAGTGGTTGGCGGTGCCGACCACGACGATCATCGTGAGCACCGGGTGGGCCAGCCACAGCCAGCGCCACCGGCTGCTGGTCGCGATGATCAGCCCGCAGGCGACCACGAGCGCCCAGCCGACGTGCAGCGACGGCATCGCCGCGTACTGGTTGCTCAGCGTGTCGGTCTGCGGTGGCCCGTACACCGAAGGCCCGAACTTCGCCGCGGTGTCGACCATGCCGATCCCGGCCAGCATCCGCGGCGGTGCGAGCGGGAACGCGAAGTGCATCGCAAGCCCCGCCGCGGTCAGCCACGCGAGGATGCGCCGGAAGCGCAGGTAATGTGCGGGGCGGAAGATGTACATGAACAGCAGGAAGGCGATCGTCGCCGGGAAGTGCACCACCGCGTAGTAGACGTTGGCGGAGCGGATGACGACCTCGGAGGCGAGGAGCAGGTGCTGCAGGTCCACCTCGTCGGGCAGCCACAGGGCCCGCTCGGCGTGCCAGACGAGCTTCGCGTTCTCGTAGGCCTCCCCGACGCGGCCGTCGACGAGCAACCGCCCCATCTTGTAGGCGAGGAACAACCCGACGACCAGCAGCAGCTCGGCCCAGGCACGGGGGCGCACCCGCGCCTGCTTCTGGGCTGCGGTTGGCGTGGCGGCGTTGTCCCGTTCACGCAACCCCGGCCCCGTGTTCACGATCGACAACGTACCTGATGTTGCCAACCCGGCAATATTGCTGAACGGGCAGAACCCGCCATGGCCTGCATCACAAACTTGTTTATCCTTCAAGGAAATAGTCGATATCCAAGGGTTGAGGGAGCACGATGACCAGCCGAGCCGATCAGGCGATCGCCGCCCTGCGCAAGGGGCACGAAGACCTCACCGCTCTCGTCCGCGGGCTCACGTCTGAGCAGCTCACCGGGCCTTCAGCGGCCAGTGAGTGGGATCTCTCCCAGGTGATCAGCCACCTGGGCAGCGGCGCCGAGATCAACCTGGAGGCGGTCCGCGCCTCCCTCGAGGGGCGGCCCGCCCCGGAGTTCGAGTTCAACAAGGGCGTCTGGGCCCGCTGGGACGGCATGACCCCGGACGAGCGCGCTGTCGAGTTTCCGATCGCGAACCAGCGCCTGGTCGAGGCGTACGAGGCGTTCGACGCCACCCAGCGCGCCGAGCACCGCATCGACATCGGCTGGATGCCCGAGCCCGTCGACGTGGCGACGTCGGCCGTGCTGCGGCTCACCGAGTTCGGCTACCACGACTGGGACGTGCGGGCCGGCCTCGACCCGTCGGCGACGCTCGCCCCGGAGGCGGCCGTCCTGATCGACGACCGGATCGAGGGGCTCTTCGGGTGGATCGCGAAGCCGGCCTACCTCGACGGCCGCACCGCCGACCTGCTCGTCACGCTCACCGACCTCGGCGAGCAGCGCGGCCTGCACCTCAAGGACCCGGTCACCCTGGGCGCCGCGCCGGCGTCACCGGACGGCGAGCTGAGCCTGACTCTGGAGGCGTTCCTGCGCCTCGCCGCCGGGCGCCTGTCCGTGCAGCACACCCCCGCCGACGTGAAGATCACGGGGCCGATCAGCCTCGACGACCTGCGCGCCGTCTTCCCGGGCTACTGACCGCACCCGCAGAGCGACCCCGGCACCGGAAGCTCCGGGCCGGGGTCGACGGGGGTGGTGGGGGCGTGGTGCGAAAGTCAATGTGGGGTGCGGCGGCGCCTGCCGGAGCGCCTGGATCAATGCCGCTGCCCCTGACGCCGGATCAGGCCTTGAGGGACTGCAGGCAGAGCACGTCGCCGTTCTTGCCCGGCTTGCCCTCCCAGTAGACGTTCGTGGTCGCTTCGAACGCGTTGCACACCGTCGAGTTGGCGCCCATGGCTTCGGACTCCGGCTTGTTGTCGACCTTGCCGACGACCTTGAAGTCGGCGTCAGAGGCGTCGCACTTGACGATCTTCAGCTCGTTGGCGGAAACCTGGTGCACACAGTCACCGGACTTGGCGTTGAGCGCCGCGTCGCGGTTGAGGTACCAGCCGACGCCAGCGAGGATGGCGAGTACTACGAGGGAACCAACGAACTTGACAACCTTGGACATGCGGAAGTTTCTACCGGTCACACTGCGTTCCCGCTGCCCCCCGATCGTATCGGTTGCATCACACCTCACCTGTTAGCTGACCTGCACGGAAACGGGCGAGGGACAATAGCCCCTCGCCCGCACCCACAGTGATCGTCATGCCACGATCAGCGTGTCTTCCGTCGATTTAGAGGGTGAGCGTCCAGGTGTCGATGCGTCCCGTGTCGAGGCTGGCGGCGTCGCGGACCCGCAGGGTCCAGGTGCCGTTGGCGGCCTCGGAGGACAGGTTGACGGTGAACGTCTGGTTGATGTTGTCGGCGCTGCCGCCGGTCCGGTTCGCCAGGTTGTAGACCGAGCCGTCGGGAGCGACGAGGTCGACGACCAGGTCACCACGGTAGGTGTGGATGATGTTGACCGCCACGGAGCTGGTGGCCGAGGCGTTCCGGCCGCAGCCACTGATCGTGATCGTGCTGGTCACCGTGGTGTTGTCCGGGATCGCCACGTCGTTGCCGTTGGTGCCGGTGCAGCCGGGCGCGCCGTTGACGGTCAGGCTGAACGTGGTGGTCCGGGTCGAGCTGGCGCCCGTGCCCGTGATGGTCACCGCGTAGGTGCCGGACGGCGTCGACGCCGAGGTCGCGATCGTCAGCACGGACTGGCCGTTGGCCGAGCTGATCGAGGCCGGGCTGAAGCTGGCGGTCGCGCCCGACGGCAGGCCGGACGCGGTCAGCGCCACGGTCTGCGCCGCGCCGTTGGTGACCGCCGCGCTGATCGTGCTGGTGGCGGAGCTGCCCGGGTTGACCGCGCCGCTCGCCGGCGTGGCGGTGAGGGAGAAGTCGTTGCCGGTCGGGCAGGCGGCGTCGTTGCCGGCCACGTTGACCGCGGTCCACGCGGCCTGGACGGCCTTGTACTCGGCGGAGCAGGTGCCGTGCAGGTCGGTCGCGGCACGCAGCGTGTACGCCCGGGCGGTGTTGGCCGGGTTGCCGGTGTTCACGTAGGACGTGTTGGACGTGAAGTACACGTCGAGCGCGCGGTACCAGATCTTCTCGGCCTTGGCCCGGCCGATGCCGACGACCGCCGGGGCGGAGCCACAGACCGGCGAGGTGCCGAAGCTGGTGGCGCCGGTGCCCTCGGCGAGGTCGAAGAAGAAGTGGTTCGCCACGCCGGAGCTGTAGTGCACGTCGACGTTCTTCGTGGTGCTCGACCAGCAGCCGTGCGAGGAGCCGTCCAGGGTCGGGTTGTACATGTAGCGCAGCGGCGTGTTGTTGCCGTTGATGTTGATCTTCTCGCCGATCTGGTAGTCGCCCGGGTCGCTGGGCGCCGCGGCGTAGAACTCGACCATCGAGCCGAAGATGTCGCTGGTGGCCTCGTTGAGACCGCCGGACTCACCGGAGTAGACCAGGCCCGCGAGGGCCTCGGTGACGCCGTGGCTCATCTCGTGGCCGGCGACGTCCAGCGCGACGAGCGGCCGGCTGTTGCCGGAGCCGTCGCCGTAGGTCATCTGCGCGCCGTCCCAGAACGCGTTGACGTACGCGTTGCCGTAGTGCACGCGGCTCGGGACCCCGGCGCCGTTGCCGAAGATGCCGTTACGGCCGTGCACGTTCTTGTAGTAGTCGAACGTCTTCGCCGCGCCGAAGTGCGCGTCGACGCCGGCCGACTGCCGGTTGGAGTTGGCGCCGGTGCCCCACGTGTTGTCCGCGTCGGTGAACGTGGTGCACGTGCTGGTGCCGTTGTTCATGTCGCAGGTGCGGCCGTTGCCGTGCGACGGGTCGATCATCTGGTACGTCGAGCCCGACAGCGTCGTGTCGATCGTGACGGCACCCGAGTAGATGCTGTTGCCGGTGCCGTTGACGGTCTCGATCTCGTCGAACGCGCCGCGGACCGCGTTGCTGTTCGCGTCCGTGATGACGTGCAGCTTCGACGGGGTCTGCCCGTCGGCGAGCCAGCCACTGATCACGGTCTCGTAGGCCAGGACGCCGGTGCCGTCGCTGGCGTCGACGAACAGCTCGGGGCTGCCGACGGCGGTGATCGAGCCCTGGAACGCGGACTTCGCCTTGGCCGCACCGGCCGTCTTGGACACCGCGGCGGCGGTGCCGAGGGTCAGCGGCGCTTGCAGGCCGACGGACGTGCCGGCGAACGTGCCGTCCGCCGCCGCGTGCACGACGAAGTCACCGCCGTAGACCCGCAGGCCATGGTAGGTGCGCGCGTACCGGGTATGGGACGCCCCATTGGCGTCCTTCTTGCTGCTGGTGACGGTGTAGGCCTCGCTGTCGGCGGCGCGGATCTCGGTGCGGTGCGCCTGCAATGACGACGGCGACGGCGACGCGCTAGCTGGTGACGCGACGGCGGCCAGCATGCCGCCGGTGAGCAGCAATGCACTGGCGGCGGCGATCGATCGTTTCACTCGGCCTCCCTGGCAACGGATCTGTCGTGACGGTAGCCACGCATGTACATATAGCAATGGCTGCGGACGGCCGATCCATACCACTTCGTCCATATCACCGGCGCCGTCACCCTTTGGGGCGCGGCCGACACCGCTACTGGGAGCGCGCCCGCACCTTCGCCGCGAGGTCGAGCACCGAGCGCAGCCGGCGGTCCCGGGGCACGTCGGCCCTGCCCTCCGGGTCGATCAGGAAGGCGGTCATCCCGAACTTCTCCGGACCCACGAAGTCGGCGGTGTACGTGTCGCCGACGAAGATCGCGGCGCCGGGCGCGATCCCGAGCCGCTCGACGGTCGCGGCATAGATCGCCGGGTGCGGCTTGCGCCAGCCGACCTCCACCGACGTCACCACCGCGTCCATCGCGTCGAGGATCCCCATCGCGGCGAGGTGGCCGGGCACCAGGTCCGGCTGATGCGTGTTGGTGACCACCGCCAGCCGGTACACCTCGGACAACGACCGCACCAGCGCCACCGTCTGCGGCGAGTAGGCGACGCCGGCGCTCCACTCCTCCAGATAGATCCGGATGAAGGCGGCCACGTCGGCGTCCGCCGGGACCCGTCCGAGCACGTCGCCGAGGTAGGCGGCGCCGACCTGCGTCATCGAGAACTCGCGGTCCTCGACGTCGGCGCCCCGGTCGAAGTCGGCGAACACGCGGTCCCAGCCCTCGACGAACTGCGGGTAGGACACCCCGGCGCCCAGGCGCCCGAGCTCGGCGAAGGAGCGTGGATATCCCTGACTGGTGCGCCGCGGGTCGTAGCCGACGAGCGTGCCGAAGAAGTCGAACAGGATGTGCGTGCGCATCCCCGAAACCCTAACCACGCCCATCGACAGGTCTTGAAGCCAGGGCTACCCGGGAGTAACTTGACCGGATGCGAATGGTGGCACTGGTCATCGCGGCGGTCGGGATCCTCGTCGAGGGCGTGGTCGTGGGCGCCGCCCTGTTCGTGGTCGGCGGGGTGATCGGCGCGTATTCGATGTCGCTCAACGGCGCCGACCCCGGCCACGCGCAGGTCGCCATCCGCATCGCCGCCGTCGTCCTCGGCGCGCTGCTGGCCGCCCTGGGCGCGCGGCTGCTCATCGCGGCACTCCGCCAGCGGGCGGCCCGCCGCTGGACGATCGTCGCACTGGTCGTGCAGTGCGTGGTCGTCACGATCGCCGGCGTCGCCCTCGGCTGGGAGGTCTTCGCCGGCACGCTGCTCGTGCTCGGCACGCTCTTCTACGTCCTGCTCGACGAGAGCGACGAGCCGGCCCGCGCGCTGTCCGGCAGCTGACGGCCTTACGACTCGGCCCTCCGACGATCAACACGGTAGTTTGGCGCTACCGCGTTGAAGGGGGCTCAGCAGTGGAGCAGGTCAAGGTTGGCCGCCGGGTCGGCCGGATGATCGGCCGGATGATGCGCCACCTCCAGCCCGACGAGCCGCTGGCCCACCTGCTCGCCGACGGCTCGGAGAACTCGATCGTCGACTGCGCGCTCTACCTCAGGGGTGTGCGCCAGCCCGGCGAGCTGACGTTTCACGAGGCGCTCTCGGCGGCCCGCCGGCGGCGCAACGGGTTCGTCTGGCTGGGCCTGTTCGAGCCGACGTGGGCGCAGTTCGCCGCCGTCGCGGAGGAGATCGGGCTGGACGACCTCACCGCCCAGAAGGCCCTCGCGGCCGAGCGCCGGCCCGCGGTCGAGCGCCGCGGCGACGTGACGATGCTGGTGGTGCGCACCGCCCGCTACGTCGAGCACGCCGAGCTCACCGCCACCTCCGAGGTCGTCGACACGGGCGCGGTGACGCTGCTCATCGGCGCGCACTTCGTGGTGTCGGTCCGCCACGGCGGGGCCGGCGCGCTCGCCGATGTCCGCCAGCAGCTCGAGAAGCGCCCGGCCATGCTCGCCAACGGCCCGTGGTCGGTCGCCTACGCGGTGTGCGACCGGATGATCGAGGTCTACCACGAGGTCTCGACCGACGTGGAGCAGGACGTGGAGCAGCTGGAGCAGACCGCGTTCCTGCGCGTCGGCGGCTGCGACGTGCAGCAGATCTACCAGCTCAAGCGGGAACTGGTCGAGTTCAAGCGGGCGGTCGTGCCGTTGCAGGCGCCGCTGCGCAGGATGAACGACCCGGTGGTGGTGGAGATGCCGCCACAGCTGCGGCAGTACTTCGCCGACCTGCTCGGCCGGCTCACCCAGGTGGTCGACCGGGTCGCCTCGGACAACGAGCTGCTCGACTCGATCCTGCAGGCCCGTCTCGCCCAGGTCGGCCTCGACCAGAACAACGACATGCGCAAGATCGCCTCGTGGGCCGCGATCGCCGCGCTGCAGACCGCCATCGCCGGGATCTATGGCATGAACTTCGACCGCATCCCGGGACTGCACTGGCAGTACGGCTTCTATCTGATACTCCTGATCATGGCCGCCGGCTCGGTGGTGCTGTACCGCTCGTTCCGACGATCCGGCTGGTTGTAGATGACCTCGACTGATTACCTCCTGCCCGCCAAGGTCGCCAGCCCCGCGCCGCCGAGCCCGCCCGGAAACCCGGTCAGCCGGTGGCTGCTGGCACGCCGCGTGGCGCCGATCGGCCCGGAGGCGCAGGAGGACCACACCGAGCCGCAGGCCTGGTGGAAGGTCATGTCGCTGACCGGCGTCGACTACTTCTCCACGCTGTCCTATCTGCCGGCGATCGCCGCGCTCGCGGCCGGCGCCCTCTCGCCCCTGGCCACCCTGCTGATCGTCGCGCTCACCCTGCTGGGGATGCTGCCGATGTATCGGCGGGTCGCCCGCGAGAGCCCGCACGGGCAGGGATCCGTGGCGATGCTGGAGCACCTGCTGCCGTTCTGGCGCGGGAAGCTGTTCGTGCTCGTGCTGCTCGGCTTCGTCGCGACCTCGTGGATCATCACCATCACGCTGTCCGCCGCCGACGCCTCGGTGCACATGATCGAGAACCCGGTCTTCCCGGACTTCATCCACGGCCACGAGGTCCTCATCACGGTCGTGCTGCTGCTGATCCTCGGCGGCGTGTTCCTGCTCGGCTTCAGCGAGGCGGTCGCCGTCGCGATCCCCCTCGTCGCGGTGTTCCTGGTGCTCAACGCCATCATCGTGGTCGTCGGCGCGGTCGACGTCTTCACCACCGCCGGGGCGCTCGCCGACTGGCGGCACGCGCTGACCACCGAGCACGGCAGCGGCTTCGGCGGCCTGATCCTGCCCGCGCTCATCGCATTCCCGTCCCTCGTGCTCGGCCTGTCCGGCTTCGAGACCGGGGTCAGCATGATGCCGCTCATCGCCGCGGACGGCACCACCGACGAGGAGCGCCGTGCGTCCCGGCTCCGCAACACCAAGCTGCTGCTCACCACGGCCGCCGTCATCATGTCGGTGTACCTGGTGGCGACCAGCTTCATCACCACGGTGCTCATCCCGGCGAAGGAGTTCCAGCCCGGCGGCGCGGCGAACGGCCGGGCCCTGGCGTTCCTGGCGCACGAGAAGCTCGGCAACATGTTCGGCACCGTCTACGACGTCTCCAGCGTCCTCATCCTGTGGTTCGCGGGCGCCTCGGCGATGGCCGGCCTGATCAACATCATCCCGCGCTACCTGCCCTCCTACGGCATGGCGCCCGACTGGGGCCGCGCCGTGCGTCCGATCGTGCTGGTGTACACCGCGATCAGCATCGGCATCACCATCGCCTTCGGCGCCGACGTCAACGCCCAGGCCGGCGCCTACGCGACCGGCATCCTGGCGATGATGGTCTCCGGTGCGGTCGCCGTGACCATCTCCGCCGCCCGCGCCGGCGAGCGCCTGAAGACCGTCATGTTCACCGTCCTGACCCTGATCCTGCTGTACGCCCTGGTCGCCAACGTGATCGAGAAGCCCGACGGCATCACGATCTCCGGCGTCTTCATCGCCGGCATCATCGTCGTGTCGCTCGTCTCCCGGGTCACCCGCACCACCGAGCTGCGCGCCGACGCGATCGAGTTCGACGAGCGGGCCCGGCGCTTCGTCACCGACTCCATCGACTACGACGGCGAGCTCAACCTCATCGCCAACCGCCGTGAGGCCGGCGACGAGGCCGAGTACACCTACAAGGAAAGCGAGCAGCGCGGCGTCAACCCGGTGCCCGGCCGCGCCGACGTCCTCTTCCTCGAGGTCGCCGTGGTCGACCCGTCCACCTTCAGCGGCACCCTGCAGGTCCGTGGCGTCCAGATCGGCAACCACCGCATCCTGCGCACCGAGAGCCCGGCCGCCCCGAACGCGATGGCCGCGATCCTCCTCGCCCTGCGCAACGCGACCGGGGTGCGACCGCAGGCCTACTTCGCCTGGGCCGAGGGCAATCCGCTCGGCCACCTCTTCCGGTACCTCATCCTCGGCCGCGGCGACACCGCTCCGGTGGTCCGCGAGATCATCCGGTCCGCGGAGCCGGATCCTGCCCGGCGTCCCGGCATCCACGTCGGCGGCTGACGCGGTTTGTGGCTGACGTTCATTCGAAGCGCACGGTGTTGTGCCTGCATCCCGAAGAGGACCCCGAGGATGGTGTACAGGTCCTGGCGCTCACCCGGTTGCTCGATGCCGTGGATCACGGTCGTGCCCGCGCGTCGCGCGCATCTGCTCCGGCTAAGCTCGGCCCCCGTGTCCTACACGTTCATCACGGCGGCCCGGATCACCATGCCCCGCAAGGGTTTCGACGCCTGGCTCGGCACCCCGCTGCCGCCCGCCTCGACCATCTCGAACCCGGCTTCGATGTTCGAGGGCTGGTACTGGTCCTCCCGTGAGGCTTCGTCGACCTGGACCTCCTCCGCGACGACGCCACGCGACCTGCTCGCCGAGCGCCTGACCGACCCCACGACCCTCACGGTGGTGCGCCACCACGACGGTGCCCTGGAGGCGTACCTGTGGACGGTCGGCTACTCCGGCGCCTGGGAGGGCCCGGCCCAGCAACTCCTGCTGATGCTGGCCGGCGCCGGCGCCTTCAAGGACGACGACAGCATGGACCACGTCCTGTTCTGGGAGGACGCCGCGGGCGCCCTCCCGACCCGCAACGAGGACGCCCTGCTGGCGCTGCTGGCCGTGGACCGGCAGGGCGCCCGGTTCATCGGCCGGCGTCCCCTCGCTGATCTGCTCGCCGGGCTTTCGCCGGTCGAGGAGGCCTTCGCCGAACTGGCCGAGGTCCTGGAGGAGTCCCTGGACGAAGGCGCCCCCCAACCCCTCGACCCCACCTACGTCGACCTCAACCTGTAGCCGGCCCACCATCCGAGCCGCCGCGCTCTCACGCCCTTGCCCCACCCGAGAAATCCGTCTCCCCCGGTGATCGAAGCCGCGCCTCGGCCGCCCACCCAGCCAACCCACGACATCGATCACCACCACGCCAGCACCGACGCCGGATCGGTCCGGAAAAACGGAACGTACCGACGGTCCAGCAGCCGCAGAACCCGGCGAAGCACCCCGCGCCAGCTCCAGAACCCCACGACCCCGCCGCAAAAGGTCGCAACCCTGGCCACCGCCCCGGAACGGGAACTCCCGGTGATCAAAGTCGCGCACTGGCCGCCCACACAACCGTGCGGACGGCCAATCCACGACTTCGATCAACGCCACGGCGCCCCTGGGACTGCAGCAGCCCCGATAAACGGGACATACCAACATTCCAGCGGCCCCGAATCCGGCGAAGCGCCCTGTACTGGCCACCACAACCCCACGACCCACCGCAGATCCCGGCCACCACCCCAGGAACTCCCGGTGATCGAAGTCGCGCACCGGCCGCCCACACAACCAACCCACGACATCGATCACCACCACAGCAGCGCCGACGCCGGAACAGGCCCGACAAACTCGGCGTAACGACAGACCGGCAGCCGCAGAACCCGGCGAAACGCCCCCGCCCCAACGACGACACCCACGACCCACCGCAAAGCGAAGCAAACCCAGGCCACCACCCCAGGAAACGGGAACTCCCGGTGATCGAAGTCGCGCACCGGCCGCCGGCACAGCCAACCCACGACATCGATCACCACCACAGCGGCGCCGACGCCGGGACGGGTCCGGCAAACGGGACGAAGTCACGATCCAGCGGCGTCAGAACAACACGATCCAGCGGCGCCAGAAACAGGTAGAGCGCCTTCGCCATGGCGACCACGGCCAGGCTGCAGTTGGCGCGACCCCGGCCAGTCCGACGACGACGGCCAGCCGCGCCCGACGGAGCTGGCGGCGATCCCAGGAGCCGCCGCCCCAGAACACCGCGGCGGCGACAATCGGGGCTGCGGCGGGGTCAACCGCGGCC
>NZ_BONQ01000004.1 GCF_016862795.1 Dactylosporangium siamense
GGTAGCCGCCGCCTCAGGACGATGGGGCGGCGGCCGGTGCGGGCGGGGCGGGGTCAGCCGCGTTCGACGAGGTGGCCGACGATCTCCGGGGCGCGCAGCTGGGCGCCGGAGCCGTCGCGGCGCTGGTCGGGGGCGGGCAGGTCGCGGGGCTCGCCCTTGGTGGAGGAGGCGGCGGGGCGGGGGCCGACCCAGGCGAGGACCAGGTGGGTCTCGCCCTTGAGGAAGCGCTGGGCGCGGACGCCGCCCGTGGCCCGGCCCTTCGCCGGGTAGAGGCGCAGCGGGGTCATCTTGGCGTTGCCGATGGTGGCGGTGACGACCATGGGCTCGCCGTGCTGCGGGTCGTGGGTGGTGACGGCGCCGAAGAAGAGGACCTGGACGCCGTCGGCGAGGGCGATGCCGGCCATGCCGCCGCCCTTGAGGCCCTGGGGGCGCACGAGCTTGGCCGGGAAGCGCAGCAGCGACGCGTCGGAGGTGACGAACGCGAGGGTCTCGGCGCCGTCGCCGAGCCAGGTGGCGCCGACGACCTCGTCGCCTTCGCGGAGGCCGATGACCTCGAACTCGTCGGCGCGGACCGGCCACTCGGGGGCGCAGATCTTCACCATGCCGTTGCGGGTGCCGAGGGCGAGGCCTGGTGAGCCTTCGGCGCCCGGGCCGCCGAGCGGGGCGAGGGTGACGACGGTCTCGCCGGCCTGGAGCGGGACGAGCTCGGCGGTGGACATGCCGCCGCGCAGGGAGACGGTGCCGGTCTGCTCGGGCAGGACCGGCAGGGGCAGGACGTCGACCTTGAACGCCCGGCCGAGGCTCGTGACGAGCAGGACCTGGCCGCGGGCCGTGGTGTGCACGACGGCGCGGACGGTGTCGTGCTTGTCGCGGCCGGCCTTGCGGCTGCCCTCGGGGGCCTCCTCCGACTCGGCGGCGGTGCGGGCGACGAGGCCGGTGCTGGACAGCAGGACCTGGCACGGGTCGTCGGACACCTCGAGGGGGCCGGCGGGGACGGACGCGGCGAGGACCTCCTTGAGGTCACCGTCGATGAGGGTGGTGCGGCGCGGCTGGGCGAACTCCTTGACGACGGCGGCGAGCTCGTCGGAGACGACCTTCTTGAGGACCTTCTCGTCGTCGAGGATCTGGCTGAGCGCGGCGATCTCCTCGTTGAGGCGGGCCTGCTCGGCCTCAAGCTCGATGCGGTCGAAGCGGGTGAGGCGGCGCAGCGGGGTGTCCAGGATGTAGGTGGCCTGGATGTCGGTGAGGCCGAACTCGCTCATCAGCGACGCCTTGGCCGCGGCCGCGTTGTCGCTGGCACGGATGATGGCCACGACCCGGTCGATGTCCAGCAGCGCGACGAGCAGGCCGTCGACGAGGTGCAGCCGGTCCTGGCGCTTCTTGCGGCGGAACTCGGTGCGGCGGGTCACGACCTCGTAGCGGTGCGCGAGGAACACCTCGAGCAGGGGCTTGAGGCCGAGGGTCTGCGGCTGGCCGTCGACGAGGACGAGGTTGTTGACGCCGAAGGACTGCTCCAGCGGGGTCAGCCGGTAGAGGTCGGCGAGCAGGGCCTGCGGGTTGACGCCGACCTTGCACTCGATGACCAGCCTGGTGCCGTTCTCCCGGTCGGTGAGGTCCTTGACGTCGGCGATGCCCTGCAGGCGCTTGGTCTTGTTGACCTCGTCGGTGATCTTCTCGATGACCTTCTCGGCGCCGATGCCGTAGGGCAGCTCGGTGACGGTGATCGCCTGCCGGCCGCGGCTGCCCTCGAGCAGGCCGATCTCGATCCGGCCGCGCATGCGCACCACGCCGCGGCCGGTCTCGTAGGCGCGGCGGACCTCGTCGAGGCCCAGCAGCAGCCCACCGGTCGGCAGGTCCGGGCCGGGGACGAACTCCATGAGCTTGTCCAGGGTGGCGGTCGGGTGGTTGATGAGCCAGCGGGCCGCGGCGACGACCTCGCCGAGGTTGTGCGGGATCATGTTGGTGGCCATGCCGACGGCGATGCCCGAGGAACCGTTGACCAGCAGGTTGGGGAACGCGGCCGGCAGCACCGACGGCTCCTCGAGGGAGCCGTCGTAGTTGGGCCGGAAGTCCACGGTGCCCTCGTCGAGCTCGCCGACGAGCAGCATCGCCTCCCGCGACATCCTGGCCTCGGTGTACCGCGAGGCGGCCGGTCCGTCGTCCGGGGAGCCGAAGTTGCCGTGGCCGTCGATGAGGGGCACGTTGAGCGAGAAGTCCTGTGCCATGCGGACCATCGCGTCGTAGATCGCGCTGTCGCCGTGAGGGTGGTACTTACCCATGACGTCACCGACGACGCGGGACGACTTGACGTGGCCGCGGTCGGGGCGGTGCCCCTGCTCGCTCATCGAGAACAGGATCCGGCGGTGCACCGGCTTGAGGCCGTCCCGCGCGTCGGGCAGCGCACGGGAGTGGATGACCGAATACGCATACTCCAGGTAGGAGTCCTCGACCTCGGTGATGAGCGGGTTGTTGAGGACCCGCGCACCCGCCTGGTCGAAAGCGGACAGGTCGGCCTTCACTGGTGTGGCCTTGCGTGCCATGTCGGCGAACTACCCTTCCTGACTCAGGCGTCGATGTTCTCTTGGTCGACCCGCGGCGCGGCGTCGATGAGCCAGTTGCGGCGGGGCTCGACCCGCTCACCCATGAGCAGCTCGAGGACCTCTTCGGCCTTCTCGACGTCGTCGAGGGTGATGCGCCGCACGGCCCGGGTCGCCGGGTTCATCGTCGTGTCCCACAGCTCGTCGGCGTCCATCTCACCGAGACCCTTGAACCGCGGGATCGGCGTGACGACCTGCTTGTTGGCCTTCTCCAGCCGGGTGACGGTGCTGACCATCTCCTGCTGCGTGTACGTGTAGATCGTCTCGGGGTTGCGGCCCTTGGTGACGATCTTGTGCAGGGGCGGGACGGCGGCGTAGAGCCGGCCGTCGGCGATCGCCGGGCGCATGTACTTGGCGAACAGCGTGATGAGCAGCGTGCGGATGTGCGAGCCGTCGACGTCGGCGTCGGCCATGATCAGGATTCGCCCGTAGCGCATCGACTCGAGGTCGAACGTGCGGCCGGAGCCGGCGCCGAGCACCTGCACGATCGCGGAGCACTCCGCGTTGTCCAGGACCTGCTGGATGTTGGCCTTCTGCACGTTGAGGATCTTGCCGCGGATCGGCAGCAGCGCCTGATACTCCGAGGAGCGGGCCATCCGGGCGGTGCCGAGGGCGCTGTCGCCCTCGACGATGAACAGCTCGCTGCGCTGCACGCCGGTGGAGCGGCAGTCGACCAGTTTCGCCGGCATCGACGCGCCTTCAAGCGCCGTCTTGCGCCGGGCGGCGTCCTTCTGCTGCTTCTGGGTGAGGCGCACCCGCGCCGCGTCGACGATCTTCTGCAGGACGGTGCGGGCCTCGACCTTGGTCTTGCGGGCCTCGACCCACGCCTTCACCTGCTGCTCGACGATCGCCTGCACGACCCGGGTGACCGGCGCCGTGGACAGCTCGTCCTTGGTCTGCGACGTGAACTGCGGCTCGGGGATCCGCACGTGGATGACCGCCGTCATGCCCTCGAGCACGTCGTCGAGGGTCGGCAGGTCCTCCTTCGGCCGCAGCAGGCCGCGGGTGTTGCGGATCGCGTCGGCGAGCGCCCGCAGCGCGCCGCGCTCGAAGCCGCGGCGGTGCGTGCCGCCGTGCACGTTGCGGATCGTGTTGGTGAACGACTCCACGATCCGCTCATAGCCGGTGCCCCAGCGCAGCGCGATCTCGATCTCGGCGCGGCGCTCGACGTTGGCCTTCATCACGCCGTTCTCGTCGGCGGCGTTCTCCTTGTAGGTGCCCTCGCCGGTGATGTGCAGCATGCCGCAGACGGCCCGGTCGCCGGACGGCGCCAGGAACTCGACCATGTCGGCGAGGCCGTTGGGATATTGGAACGTCTCGGTCGCGATCTGCCCGCCGGTCGCGTCCTTGAGCACATAGGCCACGCCGGGGACGAGGAACGCGGTGTTGCGCAGCTTGGTGCGGACCGTCTCGACGTCGAGCGTGGCGCCGGTCTCGAAGTAGCGGGCGTCGTGCCAGTAGCGGATCGACGTGCCGGCGGACTGGCCCCGCTTCATCCGGCCGGTGACGCTGAGCCCCGAGCGGCGGGTGAACGGCGCGGCCGGTCCGGTGCCGTCGAAGTCGCCGGGGACGCCGTGCTGGAAGGCCATGTGGTGGACCTTGCCGTCGCGGCGCACGGTGACGTCGAAGCGGTGCGACAGGGCGTTGACCGCGGACGCGCCGACGCCGTGCAGGCCGCCGGAGGTCTTGTAGCCCGACCCGCCGAACTTGCCGCCGGCGTGCAGCCGGGTCAGCACCAGCTCGACCCCGGACATGCCCGACTTCGCGTGCACGCCGACGGGGATGCCACGACCGTCGTCGTCGACCTGGACGGAACCGTCGGCGTGCAGGGTCACCTCGACGCGGGTCGCGTGGCCCGCGATGCCCTCGTCGGTGGAGTTGTCGACGATCTCGTTGAACAGGTGAGCGACGCCGCGGCTGTCGGTCGAGCCGATGTACATGCCGGGCCGCTTGCGGACAGCGTCCAGCCCTTCGAGGAGCGTGAGGTCGTCAGCCCCGTACAAGGTCTCGGGTTGTGCGGTCAACTCGATGCTCTCCAATGATCTGGTGCGCTGCTGCCCGCGAGCGTAGCCGCAGGGTCTGACAATTCCGTGGCACCCTCGCCGGTTGTGGTGCCCGCCGCCTCCGGAAAATCAAACGAAGCCGCCCGGAAACCAAACGGAGCCGCCCGGAACGTCAGACAAAAGCCGACCGGCAAGTTGCCCCTCAGGTGCGGCCCGGTCACGCCGATGTGCCGGTCACACGCCACTTCCTGGCCGTTCGCCGAATGAGGTGCTCCTGCCGTGACCGCTCCCACAGCTCCGTCGCGTTCCGGTCCCCTGCGCGCCTTCCACGACATGCGGGTCGGCGGCAAGATCTACCTCGCCGTCGTCATCGTCATCCTCGTGGCGATCGGCGTCGGCGGCCTGTCGATCACGCGGATGAGCACGCTCAACGACCGGCTCACCACGATCAAGGAGCAGAACGTCGACGGTCTGCGCCACGTGGACGCGGCCCGCGGCGGCATCGAGAAGATGTACTCGGACATGGCCTTCTACTTCGCCACCACGGGCAGCGGCGGGCAGGGCCCCAGCGTCGCGGAGTTCGTGCGGATGGTCCACTCCGACGACAAACTCGTCGATGACTCGATCGCCGCCTACCGTTCAGTGAAGCACGGCCACAACGCGGACGCGGTCCAGGCCTTCGAGAAGTCGGCCACACAGTACCGCGGCCTGCGCGACACGGTCGCGTTCCGCCAGCCGCCGCCGGCCGGCCTGACCATCCCGACGGAGATCCCGGCGCTGATCAAGGCGTTCGACGACGGCCAGAAGCTGATGGACGCGTCGTTGCAGCGTCTCGTCGACGCCGAGGTCGCCGACGCGAACGCGCAGGTCAAGGCGACCGCGGACACCTACCACGCGGCGGTGCGCCTGATCGTCATCGTGATCGTCGTGGGGTTGCTGCTGGCGGTGCTGCTGGCCGCGGCCATCACCCGGCGGATCGTGCGGCCGCTGCGCGACGTGTCGCAGTCCCTGGCGAAGGTGGCCGCGGGCGACCTCACCCACACCGTGCCGGTCACGTCCCGCGACGAGGTCGGGCAGATGGCGGCGTCGCTCAACCAGGCCACCGAGTCGGTGCGGGAGACCGTCCGGGCGCTGCGGACCAGCGCGGACACCCTGTCGTCCAACTCCTCGCAGCTGACCTCGCTCAGTGACCGCATCGCGGTGAACGCCGACTCCGCCAGCAGCCAGGCGAGCTCCGCCGCGCACAGCGCGGACCAGGTGTCGCGCAACATGCAGACGGTCTCCGCCGGCGCCGGCGAGATGGGCTCGTCGATCCGCGAGATCTCCGCCAGCGCCAACGAGGGCGCCCGGGTGGCCGCGCAGGCCGTGGCGGTGGCGCAGTCGACGAACGCGACGATCGCGAGCCTCGGCGAGTCCTCGGCGCAGATCAGCTCGGTCATCAAGGCGATCACGTCCATCGCCGAGCAGACCAACCTGCTCGCCCTCAACGCCACCATCGAGGCCGCCCGGGCCGGCGAGTCCGGCAAGGGCTTCGCGGTCGTCGCCGGCGAGGTGAAGGACCTGGCCCAGGAGACGGCGAAGGCGACCGAGGACATCTCCCGGCGGGTGGAGGCGATCCAGGCCGACACCGGCCGGGCGGTCGAGGCGATCAGCGAGATCGGCGACATCATCGCCCGGATCAACGACTACCAGATGACGATCGCCAGCGCCGTGGAGGAGCAGACCGCGACGACGAACGAGATGAACCGCAACGTCGGCGAGGCCGCCAACCTCGGCGCGGAGATCGCCGCGCACATCAGCGGGGTCGCCACGGCCGCGCAGGCCACGGCGCAGAGCACCGGCGAGAGCCGACAGGCCGCCGCGGACCTGGCGTCGCTGTCCGACGAGCTACGAGGGCTGGTCTCGAGGTTCAAGTACTGAACGACCGCCGAACTGCGCGAGGGCGCCGAGGATCTCCGATTCGGTGCGGTCGTTGAGCCGCAGCGGCGCCAGGTAGCGAACCCGGCCCGCGAAGACGGCGATCATCCGGGCGCCCAGGAACCGGCGCCGGGCGACCCGCTCGACGGACTCCCAGGGGATCCAGACGGCCTTGCCCCACACGGCCTGCGAGTTCTTGATCCAGAGACCGGAGTGGTCGAGCGCGAGCACCGGGCCGTTGCTCAGGATGATCCGGACCACGATCAGCGCGGCCACCGCGAAAATGACGGCGGCGCAGAACCCGCCGACCACCACGGCGACCACGTCGCCGCCGGTGCGGTCCTGGGACTCGCCCGCGAGCAGGCCGAACGCCAGCTGGCCGGTCAACAGTGCCCAGATCAGCGCGAACACCGATCCCATGGACACCGACAGCCGCCCGGCGCTGCGCCGCACCACGAACGGCAGGTCGCCCGGGATCTGCCTGCGAGGCGCCGGCGGCGCCCCACGCCACGACGGCGGCTGAGGATTGGTCACGCGAGCAGGATACGGTCAGGCACTGGTGCGGTCGATCCACGAACGGTAGGTGCCTCCGCCGTCGCCGGTGGGCTCCTCGAGGTAGTACTCGCGCAGATCGCCGCGGGTGACGAAGCCGGCGATGAAGAACAGCAGGCCGGCCGCGAAGAGCTCGGCGGTGCCGTGCACCCACAGGTACCACTCCGGCACGGCCTTCGCGTATTCCTGCCGCAGCAGCTCGGGCTCCTCGCCGGTCGGGGCGACCGCCCACTCGGGTCCGCCGACGAGCCCGCACAGCAGGGCCAGGCCGAGCAGCGGCCCGATGATCCAGATCGCGGCCCTGATCTTCGGGCTGTGCCGGTGCACGACCAGCGCCAGCGCCACCATCAGCACCGCTCCGACGGATGCCACCAGCAGGTTGTTGGTGTAGTCGGCCTTGACCTGCTCGAGGGAGCGCGGGGACATGAGCCGGGTGTCCAGGTGCAGCAGGTTGCGCCGCACCACCGCGGTCATGGCGGCGTCGAGCACGAGCAGTGCCGCGATCGCGACGACGGACCAGAACACCAGCCGGACCTGCGTGCGCACCTGCATTGCCACACGCTAACCAAGTGCCCCTCGCCACCGCAGCCCCGTTTCGAACCGGCAAAAGCGACCGGCATAGTGCACAATTCCCCGGTGGATCCTGTGATGGCCCTGGCCGGGCTCGGTGTCGGCGTCGTCGTCGGCCTCACCGGTATGGGTGGCGGCGCGCTGATGACCCCCATCCTGGTGCTGTTCTTCGGGATCCCTCCCCTGGCGGCGGTCTCCAGCGACCTGGCGGCGAGCGCGGTGATGAAGCCGTTCGGCGGCTGGGTGCACGCCCGCCGCGGCACCGTCAACTGGGCGCTGGTGCGGTGGCTGTGCCTGGGCAGCGTGCCCGCGGCGTTCACCGGAGTCCTGATCATGCGGGCGCTCGGGGACGGCGAGTCGGTGCAGGACGTCGTCCGCGTGGCGCTCGGCGTCGCGCTGATGCTCGCCGTCGTGGGTCTGCTGATCAAGGCGTACACCGGCCGAAATCGGAACAAACAGGATGTAGCGGAAGAGATCACCATCAGACCCGTCCCGACGGTGCTGCTCGGCGCCCTCGGCGGGGTGGTCGTGGGGATGACCTCGGTCGGGTCCGGCTCGCTCATCATTGTGATCCTGCTCGCGTTGTATCCGATGCTGCGCCCGAACGACCTCGTCGGCACCGACCTCGTGCAGGCCATCCCCCTGGTCGCCGCGGCCGCGCTGGGCCACGCGATCTTCGGCGACCTGAAGCTCGACCTCGCCGCCGCCGTCCTGGTCGGATCCGTGCCCGGCGTGCTCATCGGCGCGCGGCTGTCGTCCCGGGCGCCGGCCGGCGTCGTGCGGGCCGCCCTGGTCATCGTGCTGATCGCCAGCGCGCTGAAACTGTTCGAGGTGCCCACCGCCGTCGTCGGCGCCGTGGTCGCGGCGGCAACCGTCGCGGCGGTCGTGATCGCGATCCGTCGACGGTCGACAGTTTCGGCGGGTGTACCGGCACCGCCGGCCGAACCGGTCGGGGCGGCCCTCACGGGGTGGGACCAATCGCAAGATCGGCGCACGGAGGACGAGACGGATGCGAAAGGGGCACAATCCCAGTGAGAGTGTGACCTCGCTGAAGGAGTGCTTGATGTCTCACGGCCGACCCAATCAGCTGCCCGAATGGGCTGCGCTGGCGAAACACCGCGCCGAGCTGGGTGAGGTGCACCTGCGGGACCTGTTCGCCGACGACCCCGGGCGCGGTGAGAAGTACGCCCTGCGGGTCGGCGACCTGTATCTCGACTACGGCAAGCACCTCGTCACCGGCGAGACCCTCGGCCTGCTGCGCGACCTCGCCGCGGCGCGCGGGGTGGGCGAGCTGCGCGACGCCATGTTCCGCGGCGACCGGATCAACTTCACCGAGCACCGGGCGGTGCTGCACACCGCGCTGCGCGCGCCCCGCGGCGCGGTCGTCGAGGTCGACGGTGAGAACGTGGTGCCGAAGGTGCACGCCGTGCTGGACCGGATGGCGGCGTTCGCCGAGCGGATCCGCTCCGGCGAGTGGACCGGCTTCACCGGCCGGCGGATCACCACGATCGTCAACATCGGCATCGGCGGCTCCGACCTCGGCCCCGCGATGGCCTACGAGGTGCTGCGCGGATACACCGACCGCGACCTGGAGATGCACTTCGTCTCCAACGTCGACGGCGCCGACCTCTACGAGGCCGTGCGGGCCGCCGACCCGGCCACGACCCTGTTCATCGTGTCGTCCAAGACGTTCACCACGATCGAGACGATCACCAACGCGACCGCCGCCCGCACCTGGATCCTCGACGCGTTCGGCGACGACGCCGCGGTCGCCAAGCACTTCGTCGCGGTGTCGACCAACGCCGGCGAGGTCGCGAAGTTCGGCATCGACACGACCAACATGTTCGAGTTCTGGGACTGGGTCGGTGGGCGGTACTCCTACGACAGCGCGATCGGCCTGTCGCTGATGATCGCGCTCGGACCGGACGGCTTCCGGGAGATGCTCGACGGCTTCCACGCCATGGACGAGCACTTCCGCACCGCGCCGCCGGAGGAGAACGCGCCGTTGCTGCTCGGGCTGCTCGGCATCTGGTACCGCAACTTCCACGACGCGCAGACCCACGCCGTGCTCCCCTACAGCCACTACCTGTCCCGGTTCACCGCGTACCTGCAGCAGCTGGACATGGAGTCCAACGGCAAGTCCGTCGACCACGACGGCCACCCGGTCGAGTGGCAGACGGGCCCGGTCGTGTGGGGCACCCCCGGCACCAACGGCCAGCACGCGTACTACCAGCTGATCCACCAGGGCACGATGCTCATCCCGGCCGACCTCATCGGCTTCGCGCAGCCGGCGCCGGGTCTCGGCGTCTTCGCCGACCAGCACGACCTGCTGATGGCCAACCTGTTCGCGCAGGGCCAGGCGCTCGCGTTCGGCAAGACGTCCGACGAGGTCGCGAAGGAGGGCGTCGCCGCCGAGGAGGTCCCGCACCGCACGTTCCGCGGCGACCGGCCGACCACCACCATCCTCGCCGACAAGCTCACCCCCGGCGTGCTCGGTCAGCTGATCGCCCTGTATGAGCACAAGGTCTTCGTCCAGGGCGCGATCTGGGACATCGACTCCTTCGACCAGTGGGGCGTCGAACTCGGCAAGGTCCTCGCCAAGCGGATCGAACCCGCCCTCACCAGCGCCGCCGGCGACACGTCCGCGCTGGACTCCTCGACCGCCGCCCTGGTCAACCGCTACCGGGCGCAACGCGGCCGCTGAGTGCCGGTCACCGACGACGAGCTCGCTCGGATGTCCCCGTCCGAGCGGGCCGACCTGGCCCGGCGCCTCACCCGCCTGGCGCCCGTACCGCACGCCGACGAGCAGGCCCGGCGCCGGTTCGTCGTCGTGGTCGTCACCGCCGCCCTGCTCATGATCCCGTGGGTGGCGGCGCTGGCGTGGACGCTGCCGCCGCGCTACCTGGCCGGTCACTGGCGCACCACCTGGGTCGGCTTCGACCTGGTCCTCGCCGCCGCTCTCGCCGTCACCGCGTGGGCGGCGGTGCGCCGCCGCCAGATCGTGGTGCTGACCGCGATCGTCAGCGCCACGCTCCTGGCCTGCGACGCCTGGTTCGACATCATGACCGCGGCCGGCCCGGACCGCTGGGTCAGCCTCGCCACCGCCCTGCTGATCGAGCTGCCCTTCGCCGGCTGGCTGTTCTACGTCGTGCACGCCCTGATCCGCCTGAGCATGCGCCGGATGCTGACCCTGTCCGGCCAGACCGTCATCGACCTGCCCCTCTGGCGCATGCCACTGTTCGGCGTCCCGCCCCGCCGGCGCCGCCGGACGTGACGGTGGTTTCGCGGCGTGCCGGTCGCCGCCGGCGACCGGCCCGGCCGCGGCGTCAGGCTCCGGCCAGCTCCTCCACGAGGGTCGGCCGGGTCGGGGTCCAGCCGAGCGAGCGCGCCTTCGCGCCGGTGGCCTGCTGGTCCAGCAGCAGCGCGTCGGCGAACAGGGGACCGAACCGGGCCCGGGACGCCTCGACGCTCTCCGGCGCCACCCCGGCGCCGACGGCCTCGGCGACCTCGCGGACCGTCGGGTTCACCCCGGAGGCGGCGACCACGTGCCCCAGCCGCTCGCCGCGTTCGACCACGGCGACGTACAGCGCCGCCACGTCCTCGACGTGCACGGTCGTCCAGCGCTGGGTGCCGTCGCCGACCAGCCGGACCCGGCCCTGCTCGTCCCGTCCCGGCGCGAGCACCCCGGCCGGGATGCCGCCGCCGTGGCCGTAGACGATCCCGGGGGCCACGATCGTGGCCACCAGGTCCGCGTCGAGCACCGACCGCTCGACCGCCAGCCGCCACGCGGTCAGCGCCGGGGGCGCGAACGGCGAGTCCTCCGCGATGTCGGCGTTGTCGCCGTACACCCAGATCCCGCTGGTGTGCACATACGGCTTACCGGTCCCGGACAGCGCCTCGACCGCCGCCTCCACGACCGCGCGGTCGAACTGCTCGCTGGTCCCGTCGCCGGGGGCCGCGGTGTGCACCACGCCGTCGGCCGCCGCGAACAGCCTGGCCGTCCACGCGGTGTCGTAGAGGTCCCCGACGGCCGGCTCCGCGCCCGCCTTGCGGACCTTCGCGGCGGCCTCGTCACTGCGCACCAGCGCCGTGACGGCGTGCCCCGCGGCGACGAGCTGCTCCAGCACCACGGAGCCGATGTACCCGGTCCCACCGGTCAATACGATCTTCATGCGGCCGAGCCTAGGACCGGTTCTTGTGGCGATGCAGCGTGACCAATACCGCGCGTCCGGCGGGAATGCGGCGCTGACGAGGCTATTCCCGGGTTAGCCGTGATGTTTCAGCCCAGGGCTTCCGCCTTGCGCAGGAGGACCGCGCGTTCGCGGACGTTGCGGCACAGCCGGGCGGCCAGCTCCAGCTCGTTGCGGGCCTCGGCGATGCGGCCGAGCCGGATGAGCAGCTCGCCCCGCACCCCCGGCAGCAGGTGCGAGCCCGGCAGCCGGTCGGTGGCCACCAGCTCGTCCACGATCTCGAGGGCGAGCTGCGGGCCGCTGGCCATCGCCACGGCGACGGCCCGGTTGAGCTCGACGACGGGTGAGGGCGCGATCCGGCCGAGCGCCTCGTACAGCAGCACGATGTGGTCCCAGTCGGTCTCCCCGACCGACGCCGCCCGCGCGTGGCAGGCCGCGATCCCCGCCTGCAGCCCGTACGGGCCGAGCCCGGTCTTGGCCGCGGTGCCGAACGCGGCGAGCCCACGGCGGATCGCGGAACGGTCCCACAGCCGCCGGTCCTGGTGCTCCAGCAGCACCGCCTCACCGTCCGGCCCGGTGCGCGCCGGGAACCGGGCGGCGGTCAGCTCGAACAGCGCGAGCAGCCCGTACACCTCCGGCTCCCCCGGCAGGACCGCGGCCAGCATCCGCGCCAGCCGGATCGCCTCGTACGCGAGGTCGGGCCGCAGCAGGTCGTCGCCGGCCGTCGCGGTCGCCCCCTCCGTGAAGATCACGTAGAGCACGCTGAGCACCCCGCCGAGCCGCTCCCGCCGCTCCTGCGCCGGCGGCACCTCGAACGGCACCTTGGCCGCGGCGATCGTCTTCTTCGCCCGCGTGATCCGCGCCTGCACGGTCGGCACCGGCACCAGGAACGCCCGGGCGATCTCCTCGCTCGACAGCCCGCCGACGGTCCGCAGCGTCAGCGCGACCCTGGCCTCGGGGGCGAGCACCGGGTGGCACGCCACGAACATGAGCGCGAGGATGTCGTCGTCGATGCGGTCCGGGTCCCACGGCAGCTCGTCCGCGTGCCCCGCCGGCGTCACCGCCCCCGTGGCGGCCTCACCCTCGGTGAGCTGGCCGGCGAGCGCCGCATACCGGTCGTCGCGGGCCGACCTCCGCCGGAAGCTGTCGATGGCCCGCCGCCGCGCGGTGGCCAGCAGCCAGCCCACCGGGTTGTCCGGCGCGCCCTCCCGGGCCCAGCTGACCAGGGCCTCCGCGACCGCCTCCTGGGCGACGTCCTCGGCGAGCGCGAAGTCCCCGGTGTACCGGGCGAGCGCCCCCACGATGCGCGCCGACTCGATCCGCCAGACCGCCTCGACCGCCCGCCGCGCCGCCTCGACCGCCCGCGGCTCGGGCTCCGCGGCCTGCGGCTTCCGCTCCTCGGCCGGCTCTTGTGCGACAGGCGGCTCTTGTGCGGCGGCCGGCTCTTGTGCGGCGGCCGGCTCTTGTGCGGCGGCCGGCTCTTGTGCGGCGGCCGGCTCTTGTGCGACAGGCGGCTTTTGTCCGGTGGGCGGCTGGGCCCCGACGGCCCGCGGCGCCGGCTCGGCGCTCGGCGGGCCGTCCGTGGCCGCGACCATCAGAGCTGGCCGGTCTGCTCGCGCCACGCCCGCTCCTTGACGATCCACTCGTTGTCCTGCGGGAACTCCTCGATGCTCGGCACCCGCCGGATCTCACACTTCGTGCCGGGCCCACCGGGGAGCCGCTTGGCCCACTCGACGGCCTCCTCCTTGCTCGCCACGTCCAGCAGGTAGAAGCCGCCGAACAGCTCCTTCGTCTCCCCGTACGGCCCGTCGGTGACCAGCGGCGTCTCACCGTCGAAGCTCACGACCACACCCTGCGACGGGTCGTCGAGGCCCTCGGCGGCGACCAGCACCCCGGCCCGGATCAGCTCCTCGTTGAACCGGCCCACCGTCTCCAGCATCTCCTCGAACGGCGTCTCCATCATCTTCGCCATCGACTCGTCCGTGCCGCGCATGATCAGCATGTACTTCGTCATCGTCGTTCTCCTCGTCCAGCGGGGTCGCTCCTCGACCCTCTCACCCCAAGGTCGAACGACGCAGGCGCCGATCGACACGGCCCCCAAAAAAGTTTTCCGGTCACCGCCGCAGCACGTCTGCGCAGCTCCGGGCGGGGTCGACCGGCACCGCGTGCCCGAGCGCCGGGTCGAACCGGACCTCGCCGCTGTCGAGGGCGGCGAGCCAGCGGCACAGCAGGTCGGTGACCGAACTCGCCACGACCACGCGCTCCACCCGGTCGGTCGGAAACAGCACCTGCCCCGCCGTCCCCCGCGGCCCGGGCGCGGAGTCCAGCACCATGATCCCGTCGTCGTTCTCCGCGACCGGCAGCCACGACCACGGCACCGACCACTGGTAGTGGGTGCCGTCCCCGGCGAGCTCCGGCGTCCAGCCGGGATGCTGCGAGGTCAGCGTCGCCCAGTACTGCCACGCGGTCAGCATCGCCTCGTACGGCAGCAGCGACATCCCATTCGGCAGCAGCGGCGCATAGGAGCCACCGTGCACCGCATACAGCGCCCGCAGGTCCGCCGGCACCCTGAGCCCCGTGCGCTCCTCCAGCACCCGCGCGGCGTCGTCGTCGCCCGGCGGCTCGAACAGCGGCCGCACGATCCAACCGTCGACGGCCGCGGCCCGGTACCCAGGTGGCAGGCACAGCCAGCCGGCGCTGAGCACCGGCGGCGGCAGCTCCCACCGCGATGCCCAGACCCGCAGGCGGGACCACAGCTCCACCGGGTCGGCATCATCCACCGCGACACCGTACCGGTCGTCATGTCGCGACGCGGCTGGCGTCCTGTCACTCCGTCGCGGCCACTGGACCGGGTGGTACCAGCGCTCCGGAACGGAAATCTTGAACTACCTGGTTGATTGGTGGCTGGCCGCGACCACCAATCAACCAGGTAGTTCGAAGCGTCGGGTCCGGCGTGGGCGGGTCGGGGGGATTGCGGCTTTTGTGGCCGGCGGCGGTGTTGTAGCACCGAATGATGACCTCGACGGCGCTGGATCCTGTGAGTGCGGACCTGGCTTGGGATCACCGCGAGACGGCACGGACCGGGACCACGCCACCCTGTCGCACGGACGCGCCAGCGGCCGGGCGGGAGCCCCGAAGTCCCCTTGCGCGAACGTGAATATCTGAAGGTCATGCCGACCAGAACCGCGAACCGCAACCAGCGCCGATCCACCCCCACGGCCAAATACACGGCGTGAGGGTGGATCGGAGGAAGCCGGGTCAGTCGACCTCGACGGCCGCCGCGGCGAACTGTGCGGAATACAGCCGCGCATACGCGCCGCCGGACGCGAGCAGCGACTCGTGTGTCCCCTGCTCCACGATCGTGCCGTGCTCCATGACGAGGATCAGGTCGGCGTCGCGGATGGTGGAGAGGCGGTGGGCGATGACGAAGCTCGTCCGGCCGGCCCGCAGCGTGCTCATGGCACGCTGGATGAGGACCTCGGTGCGGGTGTCGACGGAGCTGGTGGCCTCGTCGAGGATGAGGATCGTCGGCTCGGCGAGGAACGCTCGGGCGATCGTGATGAGCTGCTTCTCGCCCGCCGAGACGCCGGCGCCCTCCTCGTCGATGACGGTGTCGTAGCCGTCGGGGAGGGTGCGGACGAACCGGTCGGCGTGGGCCGTCTCGGCCGCGGCGACGACCTTGTCGTGGGTCGGGTGGTCGGCGCCGTAGGCGAGGTTCTCCGCGATGGTGCCCTGGAAGAGCCACGTGTCCTGCAGGACCATGCCGATCTGCTCGCGGAGGTCGTCGCGGGTCATCGTGGCGATGTCGACGTCGTCGAGGAGGATGCGGCCGGCGGTCAGGTCGTAGAAGCGCATGACGAGGTTGACGAGCGTGGTCTTGCCTGCACCGGTGGGACCGACGATCGCGACCGTCTGGCCGGGCTCGACGGTGAGCGTGAGGTCCTCGATGAGGGGCTCGTCGTGCTTGTAGCGGAACGACACCCCCTCGAACGTGACCTTGCCCCGCACCTGGGCGGGCCGGGACGGCTTGACCGGGTCCGGCGACTGCTCGGCGGCGTCCAGGAGCTGGAAGACCCGTTCGGCGGAGGCGACGCCGGACTGCACCAGGTTGGCCATGCTCGCGACCTGGGTCAGGGGCTGGCTGAACTGGCGGGAGTACTGGATGAACGCCTGCACGTCGCCGAGGGACAATGACCCGGACGCGACCCGCAGCCCGCCGACGACGGCGACGAGGACGTAGTTGAGGTTGCCGATGAACATCATCGCGGGCTGGATCAGCCCGGAGATGAACTGGGCCCGGAACGACGCCGTGTAGAGCGCCTCGTTGTGCTCCTCGAACGTCTTCGCGGCCTCGGCCTGGCGGCCGAAGATCTTCACCACGGAGTGCCCGGTGAACATCTCCTCGATGTGGCCGTTGAGCTTGCCGGTGGACGCCCACTGCTTGACGAACTGCGGCTGGGACCGCTTGCCGATGCGCATCGTGATGAGCACCGACACCGGCACCGTGACCAGGGCGATGATCGCGAGCAGCGGCGAGATCCAGAACATCATGCCCAGGACGCCGACGATCGTCAGCAGGGACGTGAGCAGCATGCTCATCGACTGCTGCAGGGTCATGGCGATGTTGTCGGTGTCGTTGGTGGCGCGGCTGAGGACCTCGCCGCGGGGCTGCTGGTCGAAGTAGCTCAGCGGCAGCCGGGACAGCTTCGCCGAGACGTGCTCGCGGAGCCGGTAGACGGTGCGCTGCACGATGACCGTGGTGAGCCGGGCCTGGAGCAGGCCGAGGATCCAGGCGCCGAGGTAGATGACGGCGACCCACAGCAGGACCCGTTCGAGCCGATCGAAGTCGATCCCGCGGCCGGGCACGACGTGGTCCATCGCGGCGAGCATGTCGGCGTAGCGGTCCTGGCCGCGTGCCCGCGCCCCGGCGACCGCCTCGGCCTGGGTGATGCCGGCCGGCAGTTCCCGGCCGATGATGCCCTCGAAGATGACGTCGGTGGCCTTGCCGAGCAACCTCGGCCCGATGACGGACAGCACGACGCTGCCGATGCCGAACACGAGGACCGCGGCGACCAGCAGCCGGTCCGGTGCGAGCATCCGCAGCAGCCGCTTGGAGGAGCCCTTGAAGTCCTCGAGCTTCGCCGGCGGCCCGCCGGCACCCATCATCATTCTGCCGGGGCCGAACGCGGGCGGCGTGGGCCGCGATCCGCCGCCGGGGCGTCCAGGTCCGGTCATGCCGCCGCCTCCTGCTCGGTGAGCTGGGACAGGACGATCTCGCGGTAGGTCGCGTTGCCGTCCATGAGTTCGGTGTGGGTGCCGGTGCCGACCACGCGGCCCTCGTCGATCACGACGATGGTCTGCGCGTCGCGGATCGTGCTGACCCGCTGCGCCACGATGACGACCGTCGCGTCGGCGATCTCGGCCCGCAGCGCGTCGCGCAGCGCGGCGTCGGTCGCGTAGTCCAGGGCGGAGAACGAGTCGTCGAACAGGTAGACCTCGGGCCGGGCGACGAGCGTGCGGGCGATCGCGAGGCGCTGCCGCTGCCCGCCGGAGACGTTGGTCCCGCCCTGCGCGATCGGCGCGTCGAGCGCCTCGGGCATGGCCCGCACGAAGTCGGCGGCCTGGGCGACCTCCAAAGCCCGCCACAGCTCGGCGTCGGTCGCGTCGGGCCGGCCGTAGCGCAGGTTGGACGCGACGGTGCCGGAGAACAGGTACGGCTTCTGCGGCACCATGCTCACCGTCGCCGACAGCAGCGCGGGGTCGATGTCGCGCACGTCGACGCCGTCGACCAGCACGGTGCCGCCGGTCGCGTCCATCAGCCGCGGGACGAGGTTGAGCAGCGTGGTCTTGCCGGCGCCGGTGCTGCCGATGATCGCGGTCGTCTCGCCGGGCCGGGCGGTGAGGTCGATGCCGCTGATGACGGGCGACTCCGCGCCCGGGTAGCGGAACTCGACCCCGCGCAGCTCCAGCTCACCGTGGCGGGGCAGGCTCGTGACCGCCTTCGCCGGCGGCACGACGCTGGACCCGGTCGTGAGGACCTCCTGGATGCGCTCGGCGCACACCTCGGCCCGCGGGATCATGACGAACATGAACGTCGCCATCATCACCGCCATCAGGATCTGCATGAGGTAGCTCAGGAACGCGGTCAGTGCCCCGACCTGCATGCCGCCGCTGTCGATGCGGTGCGCGCCGAACCAGAGCACGAGGATGCTGGAGGCGTTGACGACCAGCATCACCGTCGGGAACATCAGCGACATCAGCCGGCCGACGGCGAGTGACACGTCGCGCAGGTCGCCGTTGGTCTTGGCGAAGCGGACCCGCTCGTGCTCGTCGCGGACGAAGGCCCGGATCACCCGGATGCCGGTGATCTGCTCCCGGATGACCCGGTTGACCAGGTCGATGCGCACCTGCATGGTGCGGAACAGCGGCCGCATCCGCACCACGATGACGGAGATGACCCCGACCAGGATCGGCACGACGACCAGCAGCAGCGCCGAGAGCGGCACGTCCTGCACGAGCGCGAGGATGATGCCGCCGACGCACATGATCGGTGCGGACACCATCAGCGTGAAGGTCATCAGCACCAGCATCTGGACCTGCTGGATGTCGTTGGTGGTGCGGGTGATCAGCGACGGCGCGCCGAACTGCCCGACCTCCCGCGTGGAGAGCTCCTGCACGTGGGCGAAGATGCCGGCGCGCACGTCACGGCCCAGCGCCATCGCGGTGCGGGCGCCGAAGTAGACCGCGGCCGCGGAGCACACGATCTGCACGGCGGTGACGGCGAGCATCCAGCCGCCGATGCGCATGATGTAACCGGTGTCGCCGGTGACGACGCCACCGTCGATGATGTCGGCGTTGAGGGTCGGCAGATACAGCGTCGCCAGGGTCTGCACCAGTTGCAGCAGCACCACCAGCGTGATCGGCCGTTTGTAGGGCCGAAGATAGGTTTTGAGCAGTTGGATGAGCATCGTCAGGCGTCTCCCCCGGGGGTGTCGGTCGGGCGGACCAGCAGGCCGTCCAGTAGGACGGCGACCACGCCGTCGGCATCCAGCGCCTCGGGCCCGGCCAGCTCCTGCCGGACCGACGCGATGGAGAGCAGCACGAGCATGCCGGCGGTTGCGCCCGGGCCGCGCCGCAGCAGCGCCCGGTCCGGCTCGATGAGGGCCGCGACCGTCTCGGTCAGCCGCCGGCGGCCCTCCATCAGCTGCTCGACCTGCCGCCGGCCGAGCTCCATCGGCAGCGTGCGGGCGACCATCATCAGCTGAGCGTTGGTCTCGAAGCGGCGCATCAGGATCGCCGCGGCGTCGCGCATGCGCTCCCGCAGGGGTGCCTGCGGGTCGATCGCGCTGAGCTGGCGCAGCACTGACTCCTGGTCGAAGGCGGTGTCGAGTGCGGCGAGGATCAGCGACGCCTTGTCGGGGAAGACGCCGAAGATGGTGCCCTCGGCGACGCCCGCGGCCTCGGCGATCTGCTTCGTGGTGACCGCCGCGCCGTGCGTGCGCAGCAGCGGGATGGTCGCGGCGATGATCGTCGCCCGTCGCTCGTCCGGCGACAGCGCGGGAACGCGCCGGCGGCGGGTCTGCACGGGCTGCTGGTTCACGATGGCCACCTTACTGAGCGAGCACTCACTCGGACAACTGGATTTCCAAAGATGCCGGACAACGAGGTTTCAAAAAAGACGAGAACCACACCCTAAGCACACCCCCCGACACTTCCCGGCGCCCGCTACCGCACCGCAACCGTGCGTGATCGCGGCAGGCACCTGGGTAACCCGAATCTGATGGGGCACAGCCGAGCCGGGGGGACGAGATGACGACACATGCTCACGACGAGGACGCCCGCCTCGCCGCGCTGCACAGTTACGGCATCCTCGACGGCCCCCGCCCGCCGGCCCTCGACGAGCTCACCCGGCTCGCGAGCTCGATCTTCGACACCCCGATGTCGGCGGTCTCCCTCGTCGACCGGGACCGGCAGTGGTTCGCCGGCAACACCGGCCTCGGCGACGCCGAGACCCCGCTCGACGTCTCCTTCTGCGTCCACGCCGTGCGCGACCGGCGGCAGCTCGTCGTGCCCGACGCCCGCCTCGACCCGCACTTCGGCACGTACCCCAACGTCACCGGCGACCCGCACATCCGCTTCTACGCCGGCTCCCCCCTCGTCGACGAGGACGGCCACGCCCTCGGCGCGCTGTGCGTCATCGACGACCGCCCCGGCGACATCGGCCCCCGCCAGCGTGAGGCCCTGGACACCCTCGCCGCGCAGGCGGTGGGCCACCTCTCCCTGTTGCGCAGCCGGATCCTGCTCACCGAGCTCGGCGACGAGCTGGCCCGGGCCACCCAGCGCGAGGAGGACCTGATCGCGACCGTCTCGCACGAGCTGCGCACCCCGGTCGCCGCGATCCAGGGCTACCTGGAGCTGCTGGCCGAGGAGGAGCAGCTGGCCGCGTACGCGCGGCTGGTCGAGCCCATCCAGCGCAACGGCGAGCGGCTCATCCGGATGGTCGACCACCTGCTCACCGGCACCCGCCCGGCGCACGCCCCGACCGAGCTGCACCGCACCCCGGTCGACCTGGCCATGGTCGTCGAGGCCGCCTGGCGCGCCTGCCGCGCCCTCGCCGAGCAGCGCGCGGTCGCCTTGACCTCGGTGCCCACCCCGGCGCAGGTCGTCGTGCGGGCCGACGTGACCCAGCTGACCCACGCGGTCCAGCAGCTCATCCGCAACGCCGTGCTGTTCACCCCGGCGGGCGGCGAGGTCACGGTCTCCATCGCGGGCGGGCCGGTGCCGACCGTCGAGATCGCCGACACCGGGGAGGGCATCCCGGCCGACGAGCTGCCATACGTCTTCCAACGCTTCTATCGCGGCCGGTACGCCCGGCAACAGGCCGTTCCCGGCGTCGGGCTGGGCCTGCACATCGCCCGCCAGGCCGCGACCGCCCACGGCGGCACCGTGACCCTCCGCTCGGGCCAGACCGGCACCACCGCCCGGCTCACCCTGGGCTGAAACCCCTCTGACGTGGAACTTTCACGGCAGGTGCCTTGTCCCACCGCACCGGCGACGTCGACGCTTGCCAATGCGCGAAGCCCGTGGGAACACTGCGCTCACCTCATGTGAGGAGGAGCACATTGCGCCCAATGTGGAGCGTCGTCGCGGCCATCGCCGTCGGCGCCGTCGCGGTTCTCGTGGTGCCCGCCCCGGCGGGGGCCCACGGTGTCGCCATGGTGCCCGGCAGCCGCACCTATCTGTGCTATGTGGACGGGCTGCGAGCCAACGGCCAGATCATCCCGTCCAACCCCGCCTGCGCCGACGCCGTCGCGCAGGGCGGCCAGCAGCCGCTGTACGACTGGTTCGGCGTGCTGCGCTCCGACGCCGGCGGCCGCACGACCGGCTACATCCCCGACGGCCAGATCTGCGGGGCGGGCACGACGAAGTACGCCGCGTACAACGCCGCCCGCACCGACTGGCCGCTCACCCACCTGACCGCCGGCTCGACGATCCAGCTGCGCTACAGCAACTGGGCCGCGCACCCCGGCACGTTCCACCTGTACGTCACCCGCAACGGCTGGAGCCCCACCACCCCGCTCGCGTGGGGTGACCTGGAGCCGTTCTGGAGTGCGACCGACCCGCCGCAGTCCGGGCCGCCCGGCGCGCTCAACTACTACTCGTTCAACACCACCCTGCCGGCGGGCAAGACCGGCCGGCACATGCTGTTCATCCAGTGGGTTCGCTCCGACAGCCAGGAGAACTTCTTCAGCTGCTCGGACATCGTCTTCGACGGCGGCAACGGCGAGGTGACCGGCATCAACAACCCGCCCACCTCACCGTCGGCGTCCGTGTCGCCGTCGCGGTCCGTCTCACCGTCACCGTCAAGGTCGGTCTCGCCGTCGCCGTCACGGTCCGCGTCGTCCTCACCGCCACCGTCCGGCGGGTCCGGCGGGTGCACCGCGACCTGGCGGATCGTGCCCAGCTCGTGGGCCGGGCACTTCCAGGCCGAGGTCACGGTCCGCAACAGCGGATCAGCGAGCCTGAACGGGTGGACCGTGCGCTGGACGTACCAGGGCGGAGAGGGCTTCGAAGGCTCGCCCTGGAACGGCACCCTGGTCGGTCAACCGCCGAACGTCGCGGTCAGCAACGTCGACTGGAACAGGGTCCTGGCCGCCGGCGCCACGACGTCGTTCGGGTTCAACGCCACCGGCACGGCCCCGGCGACCGCACCGACGCTGAGCTGCACCAGCCAATGATCAAGTCACCGTGGTTGCGCCTGCTGACCGGTGTGGTGGCGGTGGCGTTGGTACTGGTAGGCCTCGTCATCGCCACCACCCGCACGGGTACCCCGGACACACCCGCCGAGAAGGAGCCGGTGCACACCGTCACCGGCACCCTCGACGGCCGGCAGGCAGCCACGCTCGAGGTGGTCACCGGCGCCGAGTCGGTGATCATCCACAGCGAGCCGATGGACGGCTATCTGTACCGCGCCTCGACGCTGCCCGGCAGCCGGGTCGAACCGGCTGCCGCGGTGGACGGCGACGTGGTCAAGCTCAGCCTGAACGGCACCGAGATCGCCGGCCAGGCCACCGTCCACGTGTACCTCAACTCGACCGTCCGCTGGCAGCTCAAGCTCGCCGGCGGCGGCCTGCGGCAGGTCGTCGACTTCGCCTCCGGCCGCCTCGCCGGCGTCGACGTGCTCGCCGGCGTCCAGGAGCTCGACGTCACCGTCCCCAAACCGGAGGGCGAACTGCCGATCCGGGTCGGCGGCGTCGGCAAGCTCCTGGTCCACGCGCCGGCCGGCCCGCCGGCGCAGCTGACCCTCGGCGCGGGCAGCACCGTCGGCAAGGCCACCCTGGACACCGCCGCCAAGCAGAACCTGGCCGGCGGCACCGTCCTGGCCCTGCCCGGCTGGCAACAGGCCGCCGACCGCTACACCCTGCGCGTCGACGGCGGCGCGGCCGAGGTCCTCCTCGACCGCCGCTGAGCGCCCCCGGCGCAGGCGCGGGCCGCGAACCCGCGCCTGCGTCGGGTATGCATGGACGCGTGACAGCGAACATGGCATGGCCCGGCGGGCGCAACGTCCGCGACCTCGGCGGCAGGGCGTTGCGCGACGGCGGGGTCACCCGGTCCGGGCTGGTGTTCCGCTCGGCCGCACCCGAGCACCTCACCGACGCCGGCTGGGCGGCGGCCCGGGCCACCGGGATCCGCACGGTGGTGGACCTGCGCAACGCGCCGACGGAGACCGGCCGCACCGCGGACCACCCGGTCATCCGGGCCGACTCGCTCGACGGGCTGGTCTTCGTCGCCGCGCCGACCGAGGACCCGGACGACGCCGAGTTCCTGCGGGTCTGCGGCCCGTGGCTCGATCATCCCCGCTCGTGGGCGGACAACGCACGGCTCGCCCCGGCGCGGGTCGCGGGCGCCGTGCGGGCCGTCGCGGCGGCGCGGCCGGCGGTGCTCGTGCACTGCGCCGGCGGCCGGGACCGCACCGGCATGATCTGCGCGATGCTGCTGGTCCTGGCCGGTGCCACCGCTGACGCCGTCGTCGACGACTACGCCGACGGGTGGCGGGGCGCCGGGGCATACGAGGGACACGGCTGGGTCTACGACCTGCAGCGGCAGACCTGGGACCGGCGGCATCTGCCGGCCGCGGAGCCGGCGGAGCTCGACCGTCAGGTGGCCGAGCGCGTCCCCGCAGTGCGGGAGTGGATCCGCACGTTCGACACCGAAGCGTTCCTGCGCTCGGCCGGGCTCTCCGGGCCGGAGCTGGACACCCTGCGGGCGCTGCTGCGACCGCTCAGCGGATCCTGATCGTGACCAGGAGGGCACCGCCGGGGCGGGCGCCACGGTCGGGGACGCGCATCGTCCGGCCGTCCGGGATGTCCTTCGGCAGGCGGATCTCGACCGTGCCGGTGGTGGTCGGGACCGTGACGACGGCGCCGGAGCGGGCCTGTTCCCCGGTGACGTCGAGGGTGTACAGGTAGTCGTCGCCCTGCCGCTGGAAGCCCTCGTGCGGGTCGACGAGGACCCGGACGAACAGGTCACCGGCCGGGCCGCCGGGGTCCGGGCTGGGATGCCCGCGGCCGGACAGCCGGACCCGCTGCCGGTCGCCGATCCCGGCCGGCAGTCGCACCTTCAGGGTCCGCCGGCCCAGCGCGCCGGTCAGCCCCGAGCCGCGGCAGGTGCCGCAGGTCGCGCCGCGGATCACGCCGCCGGCGACGCCGGTGCCCTTGCAGGGCACGCACAGGGTGGGCCAGTTCATGTTCAGCACGACGACGCCCTCGCGGACCTGGGCCTTGGTCAGCACGACGTCGGTCTCGTGGTTGCGGCCGGGCCGCAGCGGCGCGCGCGTCTTCGCGGTGCCGAAGAACTCGTCCATGATCTCTTTGAACCCGGCCCCGCTGTACGCCTCCGGCGGGTCCGGCTGCGAATCCGTGACCTTGGTGAAAGGCGGCGGCACCTCCGCAACCGGCGGCGGCACCTCCGCAACCGGCGGCGGCACCTCCGCAACCGGCGGCGGCACCTCCGCGACCGGCGGCGGCATCTCCGAAACAGGCGGCACGGTCAGTGGCACGGTGAACGGCGAGGTCGGCGCCGACCCGGTCAGCGTGACCAGGCCGCCGTGCGCGACCACCAGCTCCGGCTGCTCGATCACGACCGGCGCCAGCCGCAGCGCCCGGTGCAGCATCGTCGCCACCAGCGGGGTCCGGCTCGCGCCGCCGACCAGGAACACCCCGGTGAGACGGTCGGCGGGGACCTTGCTGGCGGCGATCGTGTCGCGGGTCAGGCGCACCGTGCGTTCCAGCCACGGCTGGGCGAACGTCTCGTACTCGCTCCTGGTGAGGTGCGCGTCGACGTCGAGGACCGGCACGGCCAGGTCGGCGGTGGTGCCCCGGGACAGCTGCTCCTTCGCCGCCCGGGCGTCGTCCCACAGGTGCCGGCGGTGGCGCCGATCGGCCGGGCTCTGCGGGGCGAGCAGCCGCTGCCAGGTGGGGTCGTCGGGGCGCACGGTGCGCCGCGCCCAGTCCACGACCGCGGCGTCGAGGTCGACCCCGCCGACGTCGAGGCCGTCGGCGGCGGCCACGTCCCAGGCGTCGTCGCCGGTGCGGCGGACCACGCTCACGTCGAACGTGCCGCCGCCGAAGTCGTACACGACGATGGCGTCGCCGTGGCGCACCTGGTGACCGAGGACGGTGGTGAAGTACGCCGCCGCGGCGACGGGTTCGCTGACCAGTTCGACGCCGGTGAGGCCGGCCGCCGACGCGGCGGCGGACAGCACGCCACGCCGCTGCGGTCCCCACCCGGCCGGGCAGGTGAGCACGGTCCGCGCGGGCGCCGACCCGCCGAGGGTGCGAGCCGCCTCCTCGCGGACCCGGCGCAGCACCGCCGCGCAGGCGTCGACCACGCCGATCTCGGCGTCGCCGAGCAGCAGCGTGCCCTCGTCGAGGCGCCGTTTCGGGTTGGGTTCGTATCTGGCCGGGTCGGCCCTGGCGGAGCGGTCCGCGTCCCGGCCGACCAGCAGCCGGCCGTCGGTGCCGGCGAAGACCGCGGAGGACAGCAACGGCGAAGCGTCGAACAGCAGCGGCTCGACCCGGCCGTCGGCGCGGGCGAGCACCGCCACGGTGTGCGACGTGCCGAAGTCGAGGGCGAGACCGGGCGCGATCGACGTCACTGTCGCAGCCTATCGACGTCACGCACGCCGGGCGCGGCCCGAAACGCCGCCGCGAGCGGCCGGGAACCGGAAACACGCCCCGCAGGCACCGAAATCGGGCGGTCACGATAGGGTCCGGCGATGATCGATGAGGACGGCTATTTCGGGGAGCGGGTCGCGGCCCGGTACGACGAGTCGTCGAGGGAGATGGCGGACCCCGCGGTCGTGCAGCCGGCCGTCGACACGCTCGCCAAGCTCGCCGACGGCGGCCGGGCCCTGGAGCTGGGCATCGGCACGGGTCGTATCGCGCTGCCGCTCGCCGCCCGCGGCGTGCCGGTGCACGGCATCGACCTGTCCCGGGCCATGGTGGCCCGGCTGCGCGAGAAGCCCGGCGGCGAGGCGATCAGCGTCACGATCGGCGACTTCGCCACGGCCCGGGTCGACGCGGCGTTCTCCGTGGCGTACCTGGTCTTCAACACGATCATGAATCTGACGACCCAGGCGGCGCAGGTCGCCTGCTTCCGCAACGTGGCGGCGCACCTGCAGCCCGGCGGCCGGTTCGTCGTCGAGGTGATGATGCCGGACCTGCGGCGGCTCCCACCGGGCCAGGACGTCGTGCCGTTCCACGTGAGCAAGACCCGCTGGGCCTACGACCTGTACGACGTCGCCACCCAGTCGATGAGCTCCAACTACGTCGAGGTCTCCGGCGGCCGCGGCGGCTTCCGCTCCATCCCGTTCCGCTACGTGTGGCCCGCCGAACTGGACCTGATGGCGCAGATGGCCGGCCTGCACCTGCAGCACCGCTGGTCGGGCTGGGACCAGGAGCCGTTCACCAGCGACAGCACCCAGCACGTCTCCGTCTGGGAGAAGCCCCTGCTGCCGGAGTGACGCATGCCCGACACGCGCCGTTTTTGACCCGGGGACGGTTGCCCGGAAGGATCGGTGCGGCGTTCGGGGATGGGGGGCACCGCAATGCGCAACCGGCGGGTGAGTCTGCTGGACATCGGGCTGGACCAGTCGTTCGACGCCTCGATGGCCTTCGTCCAGTCGACCCTGCAGAGCATCAACGCCGGCCTGCCGGAGTCGATCGTGGACATCGACTTCGTGCGGTCCCGGGACCTCGACACGGTCCTGGCCGCGTTCACCGCGCCGTGCGACGTCCTGCACGTGATGGCGCACGGCGATCACGGCGAGACCCCGATGTTCAGTAGCACCGACGGCAAGACCGCCATCTCGTTGGAGGCGATCGGTGACTACTCCGCCGACCGTGGCAGCGGGCTCAACGCGAGCGCCGTGCTCGCCGACGGGTGCAAGACCGGCATCGGCGCGTGGCAGCGGGCGCTGCGCAACTGCCTGCACGGGGAGATCGTCTACATCGGCTCGTCCGCCCTGGTCGGCTGGCACGAGAGCACCGTGTTCTGCTCGGCGTTCTACGGCGCGTTGTTCCGCAACAAGGGCAAGGGCTCGACCCCGGCCGAGCAGGCGTGGGACGCGGCCAGCCGGGCGATCGAGGCATACGCGGCGATCACCGACCGGGTCTGCCCCTACAAGGTGATGGTGCTGGAGCCGAGCCGCCAGGCCCGCCTGGCGTTCAGATAAAGGGCATAAGGGCGATTTTGTCGGGTAGGTCCGCCGACGTGCTGACCAACCTTGCGCATCTGGACTCCCTGCGGGTCCGTCTCACCCCGCCGCCGCAGCCGGGCCACACCACGTTCCGGCTGGCCGAGGAGCCCTCCGTCGAGGTCGTGTGGACCTACGCCGAGCGGCTCCCGGACGGCAGTTACCTCCCGGTCGGCGGCGGGCCCGTCGACCCCGACACCGGTCACTACACCCAGGGCGCCTTCAACGCCGACGACATCGCCCGGGCCGCCGTGGTGTACCTGCGGCACTGGCAGGCCACGGGCGCGGACACCAGCCGGGACGCGGCGCGGCAGCTGCTGCGCGGGCTGTGCTTCCTGCAGACCGTGCACGACGACGACCCCGACGACCCCGCGCACGGCAACGTGGTGCTGTGGCAGCAGCCGGACGGCATCCTCAACCGCAGCGGCATCCCCGCGGAGAGCCCCGACCCGTCCGACACCGGCGAGTCGGCGTGGCTGGCCCGCACGGTCTGGGCCCTCGGTGAGGGGTTCGCGGCATTCCAGGGCGACCCGGATTTCGGGGCGTTCCTGCGGCGCAGGCTCCGGCTGGCGATGAGCGCGATCCGCCGTCAGGTGCTGCCACGGTACGGCCAATGGCGCGTCGTGGAGGACTCGGCCACCCCCGCGTGGCTGATCGGGGACGGCGCGGACCTGACCGGCGAGGCACTGCTGGGGCTCTGCGCGTACACCGGATGCACCGGCGACGACGACGCGCGGAAGCTCCTCGAACAGCTCGCCGAGGGGGTCACCGCGATGCGGACCGGCACGCCCTGGACCTGGCCGTTCGGGGCGGTGCTGCCCAGCGCCCTGTCACGCAGCGCCTGGCACGCGTGGGCCGGGCTGGCACCGGCCGGACTGGCCCGCGTCTACGAGGTTGCCGGTGACCTGGCGGCCCGGGACGCGGCCCTGGCCGACGCGGCGTCGTTCACCCCGCACCTGCTGGTGGAGGGCGGACCGGACAACCTGCGGGTCGCGGTCCCGGGCGCCCGGGAGGCGCTGACGATCGACGGGGTGCAGCTGTCCTACGGCGCCCAGTCCCGGGTCGAGTCGCTGCTGACCACGGCCAGGGTGACGGGCCGGCCCGCGCTGTCGACCCTCGCCGGGATCGCCGGCTCGTGGTTCTTCGGCAACAACCCGGCCGGCGCACCCATGTACGACCCGGCGACCGGCCGCACCTACGACGGCGTCGACATCCCCGACGCCCCGCCGCAGCAGCAGGGCCCGCGGGGCGTCGTGCACCGCGACGCGGGCGCCGAGTCCACGATCCACGGCCTGCTCGCCATGCTCGCCCTGGACTCGGACCCGCACGCGGCGGCCGTGGCCCGCATCGCGGAGACCGAGACCGACCTGGAGCCGGGTGCCGGGGCCGGCGACTGCCGCAAGGACGGCGAGCTGCGCTGCCTCACGCTGCGGGACCCGCTGACCGGGGCCCGGCTGACGCTGCTGCGCAGCGTCGCGACCAGCACCCGGGTCTGCGACGTCGACGTGGCCGGCGGCACCACCGAGAGCACCGCCACCGTGACGGTCAACGACCCCGGCGGCGAGGAGCTGGAGCACTACACGACGTCGGCGGGCCGCATCCGGGCGCTCGTCCCGGCCGGCGGCTTCACCGTCATCACGCGGATGCCGGAGACCGGCTGACCGGCCGGCGCCCGCGGGCGCCCGGGCCCGCGGCCGCCACGGTGGGGTGGGTTCCTCATGTCACGTCATCGGGCCTTGGCGTGCAACTGACTGTCACGTCATCGGGCCCTGGCGTGCAACAGGCTGTCACGTCATCGGGCCCTGGCGTGCAACAGGCTGTCACGTCATCGGGCCCTGGCGTGCAGGAGGCGGAACAGGGTCAGCCACTGCTCGGGCCAGACCAGCCCGACCGGGGTGTCCGGGGCGAGCCGCACCGCCCGGAACGCGGCCGACACGCGCCGCGGGTCGAACCGGCGGCTCAGCGACGCGTGCAGCGACCCGCCGACGCCGCCGAACCCGAGGTCCACGAACGGTTCCCAGCCGCGGGCCGGCGCGAGCGGCACCGGCCTGCGGGTCAGCCGCAGGATGCCGCCGTCGACGCGGGGCACCGGCCGGAACGCCGCCCGCGGCACCCGCCCGGCGAGCCGCCAGTCCCACCACGGCCAGGTCAGGATCGTCAGCCGGGTCCAGCGGCCGTAGTCGCCGGTGCGTTTGCGGGCGTACTCGAGCTGGGTCAGCAGCGTCGCCCCGGTCAGGCCGGGGGCGTGCAGGCACCAGTCAACGACGGCGGACGTCAGCGCGTACGGGATGTTGCCGACGACCGTGAACGGCTCCGCCGGCGGCGCCGACGCGAGGAAGTCCGCGACCCGGACCGTGACGTCGCCGCCTCCGGGGACGCCGGCGGGGAGGGCGGCGGCGAGGGCCGGGTCGACCTCGTAGGCGATGACCCGCCGGCACCGCTGGGCGAGCGCGGCGGTGACGTGCCCGCGCCCCGCGCCGACCTCGACGACGACTCCGCGGGGTTCGAGCTGTGCCGCGTCGACCAGCCGGCGGACCGCGTCGGGGGCGGTGAGCAGGTTCTGGCCGTACACGCGGCGGCTTCTGGCTTGAAGGTTTTTCCGGATGGATGGCGCCATGACCGTGGGTCCCGTCTGCCGCCGCGACTCGGCGGCGAAACACGGACAGGCGGCATCGCGGCCCGTCCGTCTCCGAAGATGGACTCGGTGGGCCCTGGCGCGGCTGGAAGCGGCGGCGTCTAGCGGACCAGGGCGCGACGCTCGGCGCGCTTGCGCGCGGCCGGCATCGCCGCCTGGGCGATGAGGGCATGCGTCGTCGTGGTCATCGCCGCACCGTAACGGACCACCGGCCGCACGGCACCCGATTTCCCGCTTGAACCTTTCCGCGGCGCCGGGAGTAGATGGTGCGACCACGGGAGGTGGATGGTGGCGCGGACCGACGCCGACTTCACGGACTACTTCGCTGCGCGGGCGGCGCCGCTGCGCCGGTTCGCGTTCGCGCTGTGCGGCGACTGGCACACCGCCGACGATCTGGTGCAGGCGACGTTCGTCAAGCTGTACCAGCACTGGCGCCGCGTGGAGCCGGAGTCGCTGGACGCCTACGTGCGGCGGATCCTGGTCAACACCTTCCTGTCGCACCGGCGCGACCGGCGGCGCGAGACGCTGGTCGCCGACCCGCCGGACGCCGCCTCCGACGTCAACCGCGACCAGGCCGTCGGTCAGGGCGTCGACCAGGAGCTCGGCCGGGCGCTGCAACGCCTGCCGGAGCGTCAGCGGGCCGCGGTGGTGCTCCGACACCTCGAGGACATGTCGATCACCGAGGTCGCCGACCTGCTCGGCATGGCCGAGGGCACGGTCAAGAGCCAGACGGCCCGCGGCGTGGACGCGCTGCGCCGGGCGCTCGGCGCCCCTACAACGATGAAGGAGTAGCCATGCACGACACGCTGGTCAGTGATGCGCTGCGCTCGTACGTCTCCGGCGGGCCCCCGATGACGATCGACTCGGCCGGGGTGCTCGCGGCGGGCCGCCGGGTTCGCACCCGCCGGCGGGTCGGCGTCGCGGCCGGCGCTGCGGCGGGGGTGGCCGCGCTCGCCGCGGTGTCGGTGGTCGTGGCGGGCCTGCTGCCGGGCCCGGTATCGGCCCCGGCACCGCCGGCGGGCCCGGGCTGGGCGAGCCTCGACCCGGCGCCGTTCTGCGCCGCGGCGGCCGCGCCGGCGACCGGGCCGGGCACGGCCCCGACGAGCACGGTCAACGAGAAGAACGGCCACGTCATCGAGTCGCCGACGGAACCGGCTGACCACGCGGCGGCCCGGCTGAGCTGCTATCTGCTCGGCGAGGTTCCCCGCCGGCTGCCCGGTGCGACGTTCTACCGCGACCCGGACAGCCCCGGGGGCACGGTGCCGCTGCAGGTGTACCGGGCCGGGGTCGAGCCGTCATTCTCGTCGTCGGCGATCGTCGCCGACGCTCGCGGGGTCGGGACGATCGGGTTCGGGGTGTTGCCGGCGTACGAGTCACCGGCGGACGCGACGGCCGGCTGCCAACCTCCCGCCTGCACGGTTCGCACCGGCCCTCGCGGTGAGGTGGTCACCGTCGTGGTCGCCGGCCTGACCCGGAACGGCCAGGTGCAACTGGTCAATGTCCGCGTCTACCTGGCGCGGACCATCACGTTCGCCAGTGCCGTGAACGCGAACACCGCCGCCACCGCACCGGCGGCCCCGGGCGAGGCGAGGGTCCTGAACGACCTGCGGGCGGGCCGGCCCGACCTGCCGCTGAGCATCGACACGTTGATCGAGCTCATCGCCGCACCCGCGCTCACCCTGTTTCCGTGACGCCCGCTCGCGGTTCTCCAGCCGGTTCAGAGCCGGCTCAGAGCCGGCTCAGAGCCGGCCGGCGTCGGTGATGCGTTGCAGGAACTGCCGGGTGCGCGGCTCGCGGGGTGCGCCGAAGACCTGCTCCGGCGGGCCCTGCTCGACGATGAGGCCGCCGTCGAGGAAGCAGACCCGGTCGGCGACCTGACGGGCGAAGCTCATCTCGTGCGTCGCGAGGATCATCGTGACGCCGTCGCCCTTGAGGTCGCGGATCAGGGCGAGGACCTCACCGACCAGCTCCGGGTCGAGGGCGGACGTGACCTCGTCGAGCAGCAGCAACCGCGGGTCGTTGACCAGCGCCCGGACGATCGCGACCCGCTGCTGCTGGCCGCCGGAGAGACGGTCCGGGTAGGCGGCGGCCTTGTCGGCGAGCCCGACCCGCTCCAGCAGCGCGAGCGCCTTGGCCCGCGCCTGCGCCTTCGGCATCCGGTGCACGCGCAGCGGGGCGAGGGTCACGTTGTCCAGCACGCTCAGGTGCGGAAACAGGTTGAACGCCTGGAAGACGATGCCGATGCGGCGGCGGACCTGGTCCGGGTCGGCGCGCGGGTCGGTGATGTCCCGGCCGTCGAGGTGGATGGTGCCGTCGTCGACCTGTTCGAGGAGGTTCACGCAGCGCAGCAGCGTCGACTTGCCGGAGCCGGACGCGCCGATGAGTGCGACCACCTCGTGCTCGTCGACGTCCAGGGACACCCCGCGCAGCACCGGGTTGCCGTTGAACAGTTTGTGGACGCCGGAGATGCTCAGCACGGTCACAGCCGGTTGTCTCCTGACTGGCGGCGGGCGGCGCGCAGCGTGACCCAGTCCGTGACGGCGACGACGGGGATCGCCAGCAGCACGAACAGGATCCCGGCGACGACGTACGGGGTGTAGTTGTAGGAGCCGGCGGTCTCGATCTGCGCGGCCCGGATCGCGTCGATCGGCCCGGCGAGGGAGATCAGCCCGACGTCCTTCTGCATCGCGACGAGGTCGTTGAGCAGCGGCGGCGCGACCCGGCGGACGGCCTGCGGCAGCACCACGTGCCGCATCGTCTGCCGATAGGTGAGACCCAGCGAACGGGCCGCGGCGCGCTGCGACGGGTGCACCGACTCGATCCCGGCGCGGAACACCTCGGCGATGTAGCCGCCGTAGGTGAGCACGATCGCGATCCCGCCGAGGACGAGGACCGACGGGGTGCCGCTGAGCCGCAGCCCGGGCACGCCGAACGCGAAGAGATACAGGGTCACGATCAACGGCAGACCGCGGAAGGTGTACGTGTATCCGGCCGCGAGCGCGCGCAGCGGGAAGAACACGGCGGGCCGGATGGTGCGCAGTGTGGCGATGCCCAGACCGAGCAGCACCGCGGCGATCGCACACACCACGAGCAGCTGCACGTTGAGCCACAGCCCGCGCAGCACCGCGGGCAGCGAGTCGCGGGCGGCCTCGGCGGACAGGAAGCTGGCCCGGAACCGGTCCCAGCCGGGTGCGCCGGTGACGGCGGCGTACAGCAGAATCCCGACGACGAGCGTGGACACGGCCGCGACCGCCACCGACAGGATCGTCTGCCGGCGGCGGTACGCGTCGCGTTCCAGCTGTAACGGGCTGGGTTGGAACGTCATCGCTTTCAGCTGAGCGTCGGGGCGCCCTGCACGGACGACAGCCATTTGTCCGTGAGCGTCTTGAGGGTGCCGTCGGTGCGCAGCGCGTCGACGGCCTGGCTGACGCAGCCGGTCAGCGCCGAGCCCTTGTCCAGCACCAGACCGAACTGCTCCGGGGTGCCGGACGGCTGCGGCAGCTGCCCGACGATCTGCGCGTCGGTGATCTCGGCGCCGGTGATGTAGAACGCGGTCGGCAGGTCCACGACGAGCCCGTCGATCTGCCCGTTCTGCAGGGCCTTCTTGGCGTCGTCGTTGTTGTTGTACACCTGCGGCTGCGCCGTCGGCTTGACCACCTCGGTGATCGAGCGGTAACTGGTCGTGCCGACCTGCGCGCCGAGCTTGGCGCCCTTGAGGTCGGCGACGGTCTTCGCCCCGGCGATCTTCGACGTCTTCAACGCGATGACCGTCTGGGTCACGTCGTAGTACGGGGCGGAGAAGTCGACGGCCTGCTTGCGCTCGTCGGTGATGGAGAACTCGTTGACGTCGAAGTCGAACGTCTTCTTCCCCGGGGCGATCGCGTTGTTGAACGTGACCCGGGTCCAGGCGACCTGGTCCTTGCTGTAGCCGAGCTTCGTGGCGACCGCGTAGGCGACCGCGGCCTCGAAGCCCTCGCCCGACTCCGGCTTGTTGTCCTTGAACCACGGCTCGTAGACGGGCTCGTCGGTGGCGATCGTGAGCTTGCCCGCCGCGACGGTCTTGAGGTTCGCCGGGTCGCACTTCGCGGTGCCCGGTGAGGCGGAGCCGCCCGAGGCGGCCGGGGTGGCAGTGGTGTCGTCGTCGGCCGGCGCGCAACCGGAGGCGACGGCGAGCGCCGCCGTGAGCCCGGCGGCGACGAGAAGGGTCCTGGAGCGCATGGCGGCGATCGTACCCACCACAACGGTAGGAATTGGATCTCCAGTGTGTCGGATCACGGCATTGACGGTCACGGCACCGGCGTGATCCGCCGTGGCATCAGCAGCAGCGCGCCGACCCCGAGGACCGCGACGCAGGCCAGCGCGATGAACACGTGGTGGGTCGCCGCGTACAGGCTGCCGCGTGCGTACTCCAGCACCGCCGGTGGTGTGCCGTCCGCCTTGAGCACGACGTCGGTCGCGTCGGCGCCGGCTGTGAACGTGTCGCGCACGTCGGGCGGCGCGGCCGCGAACCGCTGGTCGAGGGTGGTGTTGGCGATCGCGCCGAACACCGCACCACCGATCGCGCTGCCGATCGACCGGAAGAACATGTTGGTGCCGGTGACCACGCCGCGGCGGTCCCAGCCGACCACCGACTGCACGGCGACGATGTTGGGACTCGACACCAGCCCGAGGCCGATCCCGACGACGAAACAGGCGACCGCGAGGAACGGGATGCCGGTGTACCGGCCGAGCACGGCGCACATGACGGTGCCGGCGACCACTGCCGCGCTGCCCACCAGGCCCGTGTCACGGAAACCGATGCGCAGGTAGACGCGGCCGGACAGGGTCGCGGCGATCGGCCAGCCCAGCGACATCGCCGCGACGACGAACCCGGCGACGACGGCGCTCGCGCCCAGCACACCCTGCGCGAAACTCGGCACGAACGACGTGAGCCCGATCAGCAGCGCGCCGACGACGAGCGCGATGAGGTTGCCGGCGACGAGCACCCGGTGCCGGAACACCCACAGCGGCAGGATCGGCTCCTCGGCCCGGCGCTCCACGAACCAGAACGCGACCATCAGCACCGTGCCGGCCGCGAAGATCGCCACGCTCGGCGCCGAAGCCCACGCCCAGCTGGTGCCGCCCTCGAGGGTGCCGAGGATGAGCAGGCTGCAACCGGTGACGAGCAGCGCCGCACCCAGATAGTCGATGCGGTGCTGGCGCCGCTCGATCTTCTCCTTCAGGTTCCGGGCGAGCATCCACGCGGCGAGCGCGCACAGCGGAAGGTTGACGAAGAAGATCCACCGCCACGACAGGTAGTCGGCGAACACCCCGCCGAGGGTCGGCCCGATCACCGACGACACGCCCCACACGCCGGCGACGTACCCCTGCACCCTGGCCCGCTCCTCGACCGTGTACAGGTCACCGATGATCGTGATGTTCATCGGCTGGATCGCGCCCGCGCCGATGCCCTGCACGGCCCGGAACACGATGAGCGACAGCATGCTCCACGCGAACCCGCACAGCACCGACCCGGCCAGGAACACGGCGATCCCGGCGAACATCACCGGGCGGCGGCCGAGGACGTCGGCGAGCTTGCCGTACAGCGGCGTCGTCACCGCCTGGGTCAGCAGGTACACCGAGAACAGCCACGGAAACTGCGAGAACCCGCCGAGGTCACGGACCACCGACGGCACCGCGGTCGCGATGATCGTGCTGTCGAGCGCGACGAGCGCGGTGGTCAGCATCACCGAGGCGAGGACCGGCCCCCGCTCGGACCGCAGCCCGACCGCTTTCCGGGGCGTGAAAGTGGCGTTACCCATGCGGACACCTTACGACCGGCGGCCCTTGGGGGGACCGCCGGTCTTTTTCGTCTTTGGTCTACTTTGTGTCAGCGATCCGGGTGCGGTTGACGACGCGCAGCCCGGCGACCACCATCACGGCGAGCATGGGCAGGGTGCCGACGGCCGGGAGGATCGGCGTGTCGTACGGCATGAACAGCAACCCCGCATACCCGAGCACGATCGCGCCCAGCGACCACCAGCCGATGACACCGGCGCGGGCCAGCCCGGCGAACGTCAGCAGCAGCGCGACCGACACCAGCGGGCCGGGGCTGAACGCCAGCTGCTGCGCGGGGTGCGCGAGCACCTTGTCCGACAGCGCCACCGCCTGCTCGACCGGCAGGTTCCGGCCGATCTCCATGTGGAACCAGTCCGACAGCAGCGCCCCCGACATCTCGATCAGGCACAGCGCGCCGAGCAGCGCACCGACCAGCGTGACGACGCTGCCGCGGCGGCCCCGCACGAGCAGCGGCAGCGCCAGCAGCCCGACCCCCATCAGCAGGTTGCCGTAGTGCAGCAGCAGCGCCGACAGCTGCGTCTGGAACGGATCTTCGGCCAGGGACTGCAAATATGCGGCCTTGTCGTCGCCGGTGCTCGGCGGTGACGTGGCCAGCCCGGCGAAGAAGAGGGCGGCGCCCGCGATCAGCGAGACACCGGCGGCGTATGGAAGGACCCGGTTTGACTTGTTCATAAGGTTTGTCGTGCTTGTGGTGCTTGTCAGGCTTGTCATGGCCAGAAATCTATGGCCGGACCCCCTGCCGGGTCTGCTGCCCGGCGTCTCGACCCGCGTCCGCCGCCCGACGGACCCGGCACCGTCACGCTGTCCGCCGCACGGCCGACCCGGCCCACTGACCTGCGACAATAGGATCACCCCATGCACCGCACGCTCGTGCCCCTGGCCACCGCCGGTCTCCTGGCGGTCATCGGCGTCGCCGAGATCCTCCTCGACAGCGCGTTCTCCGCCGCCCCGGCCGTCCCGGCGCTCGCGCTCGCCGCCGTCGTGGCCGGCGCCGCCCTCGCCGGCAGGTTCCCGATCACCGGCGCCGCCGTCGTCGCGCTCGCCTTCCCCATCGCCGTCGCCGGCGGCCTCAACGGCCCGACCGGCGCCGCCGTCTTCGGCTTCTTCCTGGCCCCGGGCTGGGCCGGCTACCGGCGGGCCGCGTCCTGGCCGGCGCCCCTCGCGGCGCAGCTCATGGCCAGCCTCGGCACCTGGCTCGCCGCCCGGGCCGCCGGCTCGACCGTGACCGGCGTCGCCGCCATGGCCTGGGAGAACCTGTTCTTCGGCCTGCTGTGCTGGGGCGCCTGGGGCGTCGGCCTGCTCGCCCGGCGGCTGCGCGACCGCGCGGAGCTCCTCGCCCGGCTCACCACCGCCCTGGACGCCGAACGCGACGCCCGCGAACACGCCGTCGTCGCCGAGGAACGCCAGCGCATCGCCCGCGACATGCACGACGCCGTCGCGCACTCGATCAGCGTCATGGTCCTGCAGCTCGGCGCGGTCCGCGCGACCCTGCCACCCGGCACGCCACAGGCCGAGATGCTCGAAGGCGTCGAACGGCTCGGCCGCGAGTCCGTGCGCGAGCTGCACACCCTGGTCGGCATCCTGCGCGACACTCCCGCCGCGACCACCGCGCCCCAGCCGTCCCTCGCCCGCGCCGAGGACCTGGTCGCCGAGGTCCGCGCCGCCGGCCTGCCGGTCGAGCTCACCGTCGACGGCGACCTGACCGGCCTCCCCCGCGCCCAGGACATCTCCGCCTACCGGGTCCTGCAGGAGGCCCTGACCAACGTCCTGCGCCACGCCGGCACCGCCGCGACCAGCGTGCACCTGCAGCGGACCGCGGACAGCGTCACCCTCACGGTCGACAACGCCACCGGCTCCACCGCGCCGGTCGACAGCGGCGGGCACGGGCTCATCGGGATGCGCGAACGGGTCGCCGTGTTCTCCGGCACCCTCGATGCCGGCACGCGCCCCGGCGGCTACACCGTGCGTGCCGTCTTTCCCCTCGGTACCACCACCGCACCGGCCATCCTGACGGCCCGCGCATGATCCGGGTCGTGGTCGTCGACGACGAGGCGATGATCCGGGCCGGCCTGCGCATGCTGCTGGACCACCAGCCCGACATCGAGGTCGTCGGCGAGGCCGCGGACGGCGTCCGGGCCCTCGACGAGGTCCGCCGCACCACCCCCGACGTGGTCCTGCTGGACGTCCGCATGCCGCACGGCGACGGCATCGAGGCGGCCCGGCACATCCTCGCCCTCGGCACCGCCCGGGTCATCATCCTGACCACCTTCGACGAGGACGAGGCGGTCCGGCGGGCGCTGCGCCTGGGCGTGAGCGGGTTCCTGCTCAAGGTCGCGCCGCCGGAGCAGCTGGTCCACGCGGTGCGTACCGTCGCCGCCGGCCAGGCACTGCTCGACCCGGCGGTGACCCTGCGCGTCATCGAGTCCTACGCCGCCGCCCCCACCGCCGACCCACGGGCCGCCGCCCAGCTCGCCACCCTCACCGACCGCGAGGTCGACGTGCTGCGACTCGTCGCCCGGGGCCGGTCCAACGCCGAGATCGCCGCGGCCCTGTTCCTCGGCGAGGCGACGGTCAAGACGTACATCTCCCGCATGCTGACGAAACTCGACCTGCGCGACCGCGTCCAGGCGGCCGCGTTCGCCTACGAGAGCGGCCTGATCCGCCCCGGCACCGCGTCCCCCTGACCCTGCTCCCCCGGCCTTGCTTCCCCCCGGCCTTGCTTCCCCTTGACCCTTGCTTCCTCTTGGCCTTGTTTCCCTTGGCCCTTGCTTCCCCTTGGCCTTGCTTCCCCTTGGCCTTGCTTCCCCTTGGCCTTGTTTCTCCTTGGGGCGGTCAGGGTTCGCCGCGGCGGACCACGCCCGCCTCGTAGGCGAACACCACGACCTGGACCCGGTCCCGTAGCCCGAGTTTCATCAGCAATCGCCCCACGTGCGTCTTCACCGTCGTCTCCGACAGCGACAGCGCCTCGGCGACCTCCAGGTTGGACCGGCCGCGGGCGACCTCGACGAGCACCTCCCGCTCCCGCCCGGTCAACCGCTCCAGCAGCAGGTCCGCCGGCGACGGCCCGGCCGCCGGGTCCGGCAGGTGCCCCGCGAACGCGTCGATCAGCCGCCGGGTCACCCGCGGCGCGACGACGGCGTCGCCCTCCGCGACCGACCGGATCGCGCCGACCAACTCGGCCGGCTGGACGTCCTTGAGCAGGAACCCGCTGGCGCCGGCCCGTAGCGCCGCCCACACGTACTCGTCCAGGTCGAACGTGGTCAGCACCAGAATCCGCGCCGCCGAACCCGACCCCACGATCCGCCGGGTCGCCTCGATGCCGTCGGCGACAGGCATCCGCACGTCCATGAGCACCACGTCCGGCTGAAGCGCCGCCGCCATCGTCACCGCCTGCGCACCGTCACCGGCCTCCCCGACCACCTCCAGGTCCGGCTGCGTCGAAAGGATCATCCGGAACCCGAGCCGCAACAGCGGTTGATCGTCCACCAGCAGCACCCTGATACTCACGCCCCGCCCCCTCCCCCGTGCACCACGACCCGCACCGACCACCCCGGACCATCGGCGCGCGGACCGGCTGCGAACCGCCCGCCGTACGCCGCGGCCCGCGCCGCCATCCCCGCCATCCCCCGCCCGTCCCCCGACCCCACGTCGGTTCCGAGCGCACCAGACCCCGCGCCTGCCCTGGGCGCGCCCGGGCCGGTGCCCGTCCTTGACGCACCCAGCCCCGCCCCTGCCCTGGGCGCGCCCGAGCCGGTGCCGGTTCTGAGCGCACCCGCCCCGGCGCCCGTCCTTGGCGCACCCGTCCTTGACGCACCCAGCCCCGCCCCTGCCCCGGGCGCACCCGAGCCGGCGCCTGCTCTGAGCGCACCCGCCCCGGCGCCCGTCCTTGGCGCACCCGTCCTTGACGCACCCAGCCCCGCGCCTGCCCCGGGCGCACCCGAGCCGGTGCCGGTTCTGGGTGCGCCCGAGCCGGCTCCGGGCGGGCCCGGCCCGTCGTCGGTGACCTCGAGTTCGACCCGCCCGCCCGTATACCGCAACCGCACCACCGACCGGCTCGCCGCCCCGGCGTGCTTGAGCACGTTGGTGAGCGCTTCCTGGACGATGCGGTACACCGCCAGCTCCGCCCCGGCGCCGAGCTCACCGGGCACCCCGTCCACGGTGACCTCGACCCGCAGCCCGGCCGCCCGCACCCCGGCGACCAGGGCGTCGAGGTCGGCCAGCCCCGGCTGCGGTCCGGGCCGCTGACCCGCGCCGGTGCCGGCGTCCGCGTCGCTGTGCAGGAGACCAAGGACCCGGCGCATCTCGCCGAGCGCCTGCCGCCCGGTGCCCGACACGTGCCGCATCGCGGCCACTGCCTCGTCCGGCGACGACCCGGCTGTCAGCGTCGCCGCGTCGGCAAGGGTGACCATCACCGACAGGTGGTGCGCGACGATGTCATGCATGTCGCGGGCGATCCTGGCCCGCTCGGCCGCCACCGCGATCTCGGCCCGCTGGTCACGGTCGCGCTCGAGGCGCCGGGCCCGGTCCTCCAACCCGGCCAGATACGCCCTCCGCGTCCGCATCACCAGCCCGAGCAGCACCGCAGCCGCCAACCCGAACGTCACGAACCCCGCCGCCGTCCACAACGGACCGGCCGCCCGCGACGCCGTGAGCGACGCGGCGAGCGCAAGCGCCTCCACCACGACGACGATCGGAACGAGATGCGGCAGCGGTGCGTGCCGGGCGACCGTGTACACCGCGATGGCGATGACCGCCTCCGGATACAGCCCCTCGACCCGGATCCCCACCGACACGAGCGTCACCAGCGACAGCCCGAACACGCCCCAGCACACCGCGACGGGCGCGGCCCGCCGCCACGCCAGCAGCAGGTGGACCGCCACGTAGCACCCGACGCCGACGGCGTGCGCCCCCTCCAGGGCCCGGTCCGCGTTGACCACCCCGACCGCGGCGGCGAGCACACCGTCCAACCATCGCGGATGCCGCATCGCGAACGCCCGCACCGCCCCGAACCACCGCGCCCCGGCCGACCCGCTCATGCCGCCGTCACCACCGCCGCCACCCGCCCTGCCGGACCGCCCCACCCCACCATCAACAGCACCGACAACGCCCCCGCCGTCCGCGACGTTGGCGACGTTGGCGACGTTGGCGACGTTGGCGACAGGATCTCCGCCCCCAAGACCCCCGCCCGAGATGTCCCCGCCCCTGATGCCCCCACGCGCGATGCCCCCGCTAGCGATACCCCCGCTAGCGATGCCCCCGCCCGCAACGTCTGTGGCGGTCCCGCCGTCCGGACCTTCGGCAAGGCTGCCGGCGGGAGCCACGACCGCCGACCCCCCGACCGGAACCTCGACGGCCGGGACGTCGCCCGCTTCCGCGGCGAATCTGCCCAATGAGACACCAGCGTTGGAGCCGCCGAGCGAAACGTCGTCAGGCGCGGGGACGGTGAAGCCGCCGGGCGAAACGTCAGACGCGGGAACAGCGGACCCACCGAGCGAAACGTCGTCAGGCGCGGGGACGGTGAAGCCGCCGGGCGAAGCGTCAGGCGCGGGAACAGTGGAGCCGCCGAGCGAGGCGTCGTCGGGTGTGGGGGCATGGTGGTCGGCGGCGGGGGTCACGGGGAGCAACGCTATGCGTCTCGGCGGCGCAGGACGAGGGTGCCGGCCAGCAGGAGCAGCGCCACCCAGCCGGTGAGCACGGCTGCGGAGGCGGCCGGGGAGAAGGTGTGGAACGGGTTGCCGGTGCCGTTGACGCTGTACATGGCCTGGGCGGCCACCGTCGGCACGAAGCGCATGATGTCGTCGGCGCGGTCGGCGGGCAGGGCGGCGCCGAGCAGGGCGGGGCCGACGAACATCGCGGCCACCAGGGTGGTGATCGCGCCCGCGGAGTGGCGCAGGAGGGTGCCGACGCCGAGGCCGAGCAGGCCGGTGAGGACGAGTCCGGTGGCGGCGCCGGCGATGGCGCGGGGGACCTGCGGGTCGCCGAGGGAGGCGCCGTCCGGGCCGAGGAACGCCTGGCAGAGCAGGAACGAGCCGAGGCAGACGGCGGTCATCAGCGGCACGGTGACGGCGAGCTGGGCGACGGCCTTGGCCGCGACGACCGGCCAGCGGCGGGGCACGGCGGTGAGCGTGGAGCGGATCGAGCCGGTGCCGTATTCGCCGGTCATCTGCAGGACGCCGAAGACACCGACGACCAGGACGACGAAGTCGACGGGGAGGAACCCGGCGCCGATGGCCTCGGGGACGCCGGGTGGTGTGGCGCCGCCGAGGACGGAACGGTGCACGCCGTAGCCGACGGCGCCGGCGAGGCCGACGGTGACGACGGCGAGGGTGCCGAGCGTGAACCAGGTCGAGCGCAGGGACAGCAGCTTGGTCCACTCGGCGTGCAGGACCCTTGGGAACGTGAGTCTCATCGGTATTCGACCTCCGATTTGGTGAGCTCCATGTAGGCCTCCTCCAGGGACGCGCGGCGCGGGGTGAGCTCGTGCAGGGCGATGCCGGCCGCGCGGGCGACGTCACCGATGTGTTCGGCGGTGGCCTCGGCCACGTGCAGCAGGCCGGGCTCGACGCCGGTGACGACGGCACCGGTGGTGGTGAGGGCATCGCGTAACGCGGCGGCGTCGGGTGTACGGACCACGACGGTGCCGACCCCGACCCGTGCGATCAGGTCGGCGACGGTCGTGTCGGCGAGGAGCCGGCCGCGGCCGACGATGACGAGGTGCTCGGCGGTGACGGCCATCTCGCTCATCAGGTGGCTGGACACCAGCACGGTGCGCCCGTCGGCGGCGAGGTCCTTGAGCAGGTTGCGGATCCACAGGACGCCGTCGGGGTCCAGTCCGTTGACCGGCTCGTCGAGGATGACGACGGCCGGGTCGCCGAGCAGCGCGGCGGCGATGCCGAGCCGCTGCCCCATGCCGAGGGAGAACCCACCGGCGCGGCGGTGCGCAACGGACTCCAGGCCGACGAGGCCGAGGACCTCCTCGACCCGGGTGGCCGGGATGCCGTGGGTGCGTGCGAGGGCGAGCAGGTGCGCGCGCGCCGTGCGTCCCCTGTGGACGGACCGGGCGTCGAGCAGCGCGCCGACCTGCCGCAGCGGGTCGGGATGCGCGCGATACGGCCGGCCGTTGACGGTGGCGGTGCCCGCCGTCGGGCGGTCCAACCCGACGATCATCCGCATGGTGGTGGACTTGCCGGCGCCGTTGGGCCCGAGGAAGCCGGTGACCTGCCCGGGCTTCACGGCGAACGACAGTGCGTCGACGGCGACGGTGCCGCCGTAGCGTTTGCTCAGTGCCTGCGCCTCGATCATGCGTCCGACGCTATGACCGGCACGAATTTGCCACGACCTCCTCAGGTCGCGACCCGCGGCGGTGAATGTCCTCCTCAGGTAGGACCCGGGTCCTACCTGGCGACGACCGGCAGCGCGGCGAGGCGCCATGTGCCCGGGTCCGGCACCCGCCGGGCGGCGACCCCGGCGAGGGCACCGGCGTCGCTGAGCGCCAGGTCCGGAAACCGTGCCAGCAGGGCACCGAGCGCCACCGTCGTCTGCACCCGGGCGAGGGGCGCGCCGAGGCAGAAGTGCGGGCCGTGCGCGTAGCCGAGATGGGCCCCGGCGGACGTCGAGCGCAGGTCGAGCCGCTCAGGGTCGGGAAACACCCGCGGATCCCGGTTCGCCGCGACGATCGAGACCGTGACGGGCTCACCGGGTGCCACAGTGATGCCGGCGAGGGTGGTGGGGCGCTGGACGTACCGTGGAATCGTCAGAAGCTGCGGACCGCACCATCTGGTCAGCTCCTCGACGGCGCCCGGTAGCAGGTGCGGTTCGGCGCGCAGGAGTGCCGCGCGGGAGGGGTCCTCGAGCAGGACCGCGACGGCGTTGGCGATCAGGTTCGTCGGGGTCTGCCCGGCGAGGACCAGGTGCCAGACCAGCGTGACCAGTTCCTGCTCCGTGAGCCCGGCGCCGAACAGGGCCGCCACGTGCGGCGCGGCGGTCCTGGCCCCGTCGATGATCGCCGGCATGGCCGCGGTGAAGGCGGCCCCGTTGCCGGCCGCGACGGCCCTGCCGTGCGCCAGCCAGGCCGGACGGTCGCCCGCCGGGACGCCGACGAGCGCGCAGATGACCTCCATCGGCAGCGGCCCGGCGAAGTGTTCCAGCAGGTCGACCGGCCCGTCGAGGAGCCGGTCGGCGACGCCGTCCAGCAGCCGGTCGACGATCTGCGAGATCACCGGCTGGAAGTCGGCGGCGCGGCGGGCGGTGAACGCGGGTGCGCTCAGCCTGCGCAGCCGCTGGTGTTCGGGGCCGTCCAGCTCCTGCATGGTCCGCAGGTACGGCCGGCAGTGCTCCGGCACGTCGAGCCGCGGATAGCTGGCGGCGCTGTTGCCGAACCGCGGGTCGGCGAGCATCGCCCGAGCCTCGGCGTGCCGGGTGACGGCCCACATGGGACCGAGCCCGGGCGCGACGAGCCTGGCGATCGGGGCACGTTCGCGGGCCTGCCCGAACACGGCGGCGGGGTCGTGCAGCACCGAAGGGTCGGTGAGGTCGATCTCGAGCAACTGTCCTCCAAATGATCGCATCATCTGAATGGTGACAGTATCTTAACCACCATGGCTCGTCTGACCCGCGCCGAGACGCAGGAGCGCAACCGCACGGCCGTCCTCACCGCCGCGCGCGCGGAGTTCGCCGAACGCGGCTTCCGCGACGCGAAGATCGACGCGATCGCCGAGCGGGCCGAGCTCACCCGGGGTGCGGTCTACTCGAACTTCCCGGGCAAGCGCGCCCTGTACTTCGCGGTCCTCGCCGACGACGTCCCCGCCGTCCCCGCGGCCGCCACCACGACCACCGCCCGGGCCGCGCTCGGCGCGCTCGCCAGGGCCTGGGTCGCCCGGCTGCCCCTGGCGACCGACGACACCGGACCGGCCGCCCGCCTCGCCGCCGACCTGATGGCCGAGGTCGTCGCCGACCCGGCCGCACGGACCGCGTTCGCGCAGCTCAAGCGGCTCGACGCGATCATTCTCGGGCTCTGCCTGGAACGCCTCCGGGGAGACGACCGCCGGCAGGTCCGCCTCGCCGAGCTGGCCCTGACGGTCCTGCACGGCGCCGGCCAGCTCGCCGTGGCGGCGCCCGGTTTCGGCGAGCCGTTCGACGTCGTGCGGGCCGTCGAGGAGCTCCCCGACCTCGACGACACCTGGGCCCCACCGGCGCCCGCGACCACCGCGGACCCCGTCGACGAGCCCTGGACCCCGCCGTCCACAGTGGACTTGTTGCGGGGCGGGCCCGTGCAGGCCAGACCGGACGGGATCGTCGCGATCGTCGGGCTGCACCGCCTGGCCGCCATCGAGGACGCGGCCCGCGGCGGGCGACCCGTGACCGCGGTCCTCGTCACCGGCGCGCCGGACGAGCTGCTGCCGCTGGTCCGGCTGTCCCTGGCCGAACTGCGCCATCACCTCGCCCACGCCGTGCCGCCCGGAGCATGGCCCGAGGTGCAGGTCACCTGCGATCCGCGGCCCGCCCCCGACACCACGGAGACCGCGCTGCGCGTCGCCGGCGGCCGGATCGTCGCCCGCGCCGACGGATGGGGCGCTGTGGCGGCCGTCTCCTGAACGCCCCTTCTTGCCGTTTCAGCAACATCCCTTGTCGCTGACGCCAGAACGAGCGACGCTCGGGGCATGGAGAACGAATACGACGTCGTGATCATCGGTGGCGGCGCCGCCGGCCTGAGCGCGGCCCTGACCCTGTCCCGCGCGCGCCGCCGGGTGCTGGTCGTCGACGCGGGCCACCCCCGCAATGCCCCCGCCGGCCACGTGCACAACTATCTCGGCCGGGAAAGCACCCCGCCGGGCGAGCTGCTGGCGATCGGTCGCTCGGAGGTCATGGGGTACGGCGGCGAGATCCGCGACGGCATCGTCACCGCGGTCCACCCCCGGTCCGGGCCCAGGTTCACGGTGGAACTCGCCGACGGCATCAGCGTCGCGGCGCGGCGGGTCCTGGTCACCACGGGCCTCACCGACGAACTGCCGGACATCCCCGGCGTGGCCGAGCACTGGGGCAGCCGCGTGCTGCACTGCCCTTACTGCCACGGGTGGGAGGTCCGCGACCGGCCCGTCGCGATCCTCGGACTGTCGCCGATGTCCGCGCACCAGGCGCTGCTCTGGCGGCAGTGGACCCCGGACGTCACCCTGCTGCTGCACACCGGTCCGGCGCCGGCCGCGGACGAGCTGGCGAGGCTCGCCCGGCGCGGCATCCGGATCGTCGAGGGCGAGGTCACCGGCTTCGACACCGACGGCGCCCGGCTCGCCGACGGCACGCTCGTGCCGGTCGAAGCCCTGGTCCTGATGAGCCGCATCGAGGCCCGCGCCGACGCCCTCGCGCCGCTGGGCCTGAAACCGGTCGACTTCGAGGCCAACGGTCACCGGTTCGGCACGCACCTCCCGTCGGGCCCGGGCGGCGCCACCACCGTCCCGGGCGTCTACGTGGCCGGCAACGTCACCGACCCGATGGCCACGGTCATCGCCGCGGCCGCCGCCGGGGTCAGCACCGCCGGAATGCTGAACATGGATCTCGTCATGGAAGAAGCCGCCTGACCGCTCAGTGGCACCGGCTCCGGAGCCGGTGCCACCGGGCAAGCGGGCACGGTCACATTGTGTTATGCTTCCTAGGATACTAGGCCTCATGGAATGGACGGGCAGATGGACTTCGCAGGACAGATCGCCGCGGCCGTCCCGGACGGCCTGGTGGCCGTGATCCTGCACGGCTCCCTCGCCACCGGCGACTTCCTGGCCGGGCGCAGCGACGTCGACCTGCTCGCCGTCGTCGCGACCGCGGTCACCGACGGGCAGGCCGGCGCGCTGGAGCGGTTCGTTATGGGTGCGGATCTCGGGGACGCCGCCGGGATGGACCTGCACGTGGTCACCGCCGCCGTGGCCGCCCATCCCGGGCAGGCGCCGCCGGTGGAGCTGTATGTCGGCCGGCATCCGTCCGGCGTCGAGGTCGACCGCGACGTCGCCGCCGACCCTGACCTGCCGGTCGAGCTGGCGATGGCCCGCGCCGGCGGCCGGTCGCTGCTCGGCGCGGCGCCCGTCGAGGTGATCGGCGAGATCCCGGCCGGGTGGGTGCTCGACCGGGGACGGCACTGGCTGACGGTGTGGCAGGGGCTGACGGACGACGACGAGCACGCCGCGCACATGGTGCTGACCGCCTGCCGGATCTGGAGGTTCGCCGCCACGGGGGTGCACTGCGGTAAGGGAGACGCGGCGAGGTGGGCCGCCGCCCGGGATCCGAGCATGGAGGTGATCGGGGCGGCGTTGCGTCGGTACACCACCGGAAAACGCGAATCGATCCAGCCTGCGGCGATCGGCGGGCTGCTCGACCGGGTGCTCCGGGATACGGTGTGGCGGTGACCGCAGCCGAGGAGCGTGACGGGGTCGCTCTGACGAACCTCGACCAGCCGCTGTTCGACGACGCCGGAGCGACCAAGCGGGACCTGGTCGACTATCTCGACGCCGTCCGCGACCGGATCATCCCGGTGCTGCGGGACCGGCCGCTGTCGGTGGTGCGGATGCTGCGCGGGCAGCAGCCGTTCATGCAGAAGAACCTGCCGAAGTACACGCCGGACTGGGTCCCGAGGATGACCGTGTGGGCGGAGTCGTCGAAGCGGGACGTCACCTATGGGCTGTGCGAGGACCGGCGGACGCTGCTGTGGTTCGCCAACCAGCGGGCCATCGAGTTCCACCCGTTGCTGGCGAGGGCGCCGGACTTCGCGCACACCACCCACATGATCCTCGACCTGGACCCGCCGTCGCCGGACGCGTTCGGGCTCGCGGTCGGCGCGGCCAAGCTGATCCGGACCGTGCTCACCGACCTGGGCATGGACAGCGCGGTGAAGACCAGCGGCGCCAAGGGGCTGCACGTGTTCGTGCCCATCGACGCGCACGCGCCGATGGAGGACATCGCCGCCGCGACGCGGGCCGTGGCCACCCGCGCCGCTCGGCTCGACCCGGCACTGGCCACGACCGCGTTCATCCGAGACGACCGGGAGGGCAAGGTGTTCCTCGACCCGACCAGGGTCGGCGGGGCGACCGTCGTCGCCGCGTACAGTCCACGGCTGCGACCGGGCACGCCGGTGTCGTTTCCGCTGTCCTGGGACGACCTCGACGACGTGACGCCGTCCGACTTCACGATCCACACCGCACCCGCGCTCCTCGGCGACGGTGACCCGTGGGCGGCGCGGATGCCGGCCCCGCAACGGCTCGACGCCGACCTGATCGCCGAGGGGCACACCATCCCCGTGCCCCGCGTGCAGGCGATGCACGAGGGGAAACGTCGCGCCAAGGCGAAACGGGAAGCGGCGGTGGACAGCTGATGCCGATCTCCGTGGACGGGGCGCGGGAAGCATGGGCGGCTCGCGGCCTCGCGCTGGCCGCCCGGATCCAGCACGACCTCGGCGCGTCGGCGGTGCGGGTCGAGCACATCGGCAGCACGTCGATCCCCGGGATGCCCGCGAAGCCGATCATCGATCTGCAGGTCAGCGTGACGGATCTCGACGCGCCACTGGACGGTCCCCTCCAGGCCCTCGGACTGGCGCCGCTGCCCTACCGGTATGACCACGTGCCCGCGGGGCTGACCGACGACCCGGATCGGTGGACGAAACGGGCCTGGAGCGGGCCGGGCGTCAACCTGCACGTCCGGCTGGACGGCTCGCCGAACGAGCGGCTGGCGCTGCTGTTCCGCGACTGGTTCCGGGCGCACCCGGCGGCGGTGCCGGCCTACGGCGCGTTCAAGTCGGCGCTCGCCGAGGTCCTCGACGACGTCGGCGTCTACAGCGACGTGAAGGACCCCGTGGTCGACCTGGTGGTCGTCGTGGCTGAGGAGTGGGCCGCGGCGACCGGCTGGCGTGTCGGCTGATCCCAGCAAGGCCGACACGGCCTGCCCCGGACCCACACTCGTCCATGTCCGCCGGGTGACGCCTGGGACTCCGCGAGGACCGGCCAGCGGACAACTGGCCGCGGAATCCGCACGTATCGGGCAGTGGACAGTTAACCGCGGGGCTCGACGAGGACCAGCCAGTTGCCGGTGTCGTCGCGCATGACCGCCTCCACCCCGTAGGGCCGGTCGGACGGCTCCTGCAGGAACGTGACGCCCTTCGCCGACAGCTCCGCGAACGTCTTGTGGCAGTCGTCGACCCGCAGCCCGAGCCCGCCCATCTGGCCCTTCTCCAGCTGACGCCGCACGAACGCGGCCGCCTCCTCGTCCAGCGGCGGGCCGGGGAGCATGAGTGTCACCTCCAGCTCCGGCTGGTTCGGGTGACCGATCGTCAGCCACCGGTATCCATCACCCATCGTGACGTCGACACGAGGCTCGAAGCCGAGCAGGTTCACGTAGAAGTCGCGGGCTTTATCCTGGTCAAGGCAGTACACAGTGACCAGCGAGACGTTCGTAATCATGCCGCGGACGTTACTGACCGTCAGTCTTCGGGTGCTTCTCCAGAATTGCGGCGCTGCAGCACGCCGTTCATGAACAGGAAGCAGCCGGGAATGTGCGGGGCGCCGCGGGCCGCCCAGCGGTCCCGGTAGGCGGTCGGGCTCTCCCCCACGATCGCGGTGAACTTGGCCGAGAACGAGCCCAGGCTGCTGAAACCGACCGTCATGCAGATCTCGGTGACGGTCAGGTTGGCCGAGCGCAGCAGGTCCTGGGCGCGCTCGATCCGGCGGCGGGTCAGGTAACGCATCGGCGTCTCGCCATAGGCCGATTCGAAACAGCGCACGAAGTGATACTTCGAGACGCGCGCGACGGCGGCGACCGCGTCCAGGTCAAGCGGCTCCCGGTAGTGCCGGTCGAGGTGGTCGCGGGCCCGGCGCAGGTGGGCCAGCAGGGGCACGGGCACCTTGGTCTTCACGCCAGCACCATAACGCCGCCGCCGCCGGACAATCACCCGCCGCATTCACACGCATGCACTGCGCTACAGGGGATGTGAAACCTGCCCGGATTCGGTTACGTTGGCCGGACATGCCGTCCAGGTGAGGAGTGCCCAGGGTGTCCCGACGCAGGACCGCTGTCGTGTTGCTGGTGACGTCGCTGCTCGCCCTGACGGCGTGCGGGTCGGACAAGAAACCGGACCACTCGGCCGCCCTGCCCGCCACCGGCGCACCCACCGCATCGGCGTCCACGGAACCGTCGCCGCCGCCCGCGTCGCCGTCGGCCAGTCCGTCCACGTCGACGTCGCCGACCAAGAAGCCGTCACCGAAGCCGAGCGCGTCCACGGTGCAGGGCCCCGAGGGCACATTCGTGATCCGCCCGCCCGGCACCGGTCACGGCGCCGCCGGGTCGCAGAGCCGCACCGGCACCACCGCGGTCGCGCTGACGTTCGACGACGGACCCGACCCGGTCAACACCCCGAAGATCCTCGACCTGCTGCGCGAGAACGGCGTGAAGGCCACCTTCTGCCTGGTCGGCTTCCGCGCCCGGGACAACCCGGACCTGGTCCGTCGCATCGCCGCCGAGGGGCACACCCTGTGCAACCACTCGTGGCAGCACCTGACGGACCTGGCGAAGAAGGACCCGGGATACATCGACTGGGACCTCAAGAAGACCAACGAGGCGATCCGGGCCGCCGCCGGCCCCAACACCCCGATCAGGTACTTCCGGGCGCCCGGCGGCAACTTCACCTCCGGCCTGATCGCGAAGGCGAAGGACATGGGGATGGCGTCGATCTACTGGGACGTCGACCCGGCGGACTGGAACCACTCGAAGGACGCCAACGACGACGCGCACATCAAGCGGGTCATCGCCGACGTGAAGAAGCAGGTCCGGCAGGGCTCGATCGTGCTGTCCCACGACAACAAGCAGCCGGACTCGATCATCGCCTACAAGACCCTGATCCCGTTCCTGAAGCAGTACTTCACGCTCGAGGCACTCTAAGGACTGAGCCGCTCGTCCAGGGCGGCCAGGTCAGGCAGGAACCACGCGTCGCGACGGCGGTTGGACTCGCGGACCAGGTCGCGCAGCGCGGTGCTGGCCTCGACCGGCGCGGTGATGTCACCGACGACGGCGAGCCGCAGCCGGTAGTTGACCAGCTTCTGCAGGACCTCCCCCGCCACGCCGGTGCGCAGCGTCCAGAACTCGGGCGCGACCCGGACGGCCGGCACGACCAGCAGGTCGACCCCGTGATCCAGGGCGGCGCCGACGAGGTCGCCGGCGTCGAGCTCGGTGCCGACGGCCGGGCCGTCCTCGGACAGGATCAGCGTCGGGATGCCGTGCAGGGTCGTGACGGTCGGGTCCATGCCGGCGATTGTTCCCTCATCGCACGACCCGGTGCAGCCCAATTCCCGTGAGCGCCCCGCGCACCACGTCGGCGGTCATGAAGGTGGCGAAGGGCTGGCGCCGCCGGTCCGTCGGCGAACCCGGATTCAGCAGGCGCAGGCCGCCGGGGGTCACGGTGTCCCACGGGATGTGGGAGTGGCCGAAGACGAGCAGGTCCCGCCCCGGGAAGCGGGCCTCGCACCGCTGCTCACGGCCGGTCGCCGGGCCCGTCTCATGGACGACCGCCACCCGGAGCCCGTCCAGCTCGACGTCCGCCACCTCCGGCAGCCGCGCTCGCAGTCCCGGGCCGTCGTTGTTGCCGTACACCCCGACCAACCGGACGCAACGTGACTCCAGACGATCCAGGAACGCCTCATCGACCCAGTCCCCGGCATGCAGGACGACGTCGGCGTCCTCGACGGCGGTCCAGACCGCTGCCGGCAGGTCGCGGGCCCGCTTCGGGACATGGGTGTCGGCGATGAGGACGAGCTTCATCGTTTGGTGACCACGGTGCCGGCGAGCTTGTCCCCCAGGGTCTGCCGCTTGCCGTCCCACAGCGGGAACAGCACGCCGACGAAACTGACCACGTCAGCGGCGTGCGCGAGGTCGCGGACGAGTGCCGCGCCGGCACCGATGGGTCGCTCGGTCCCCTCCGCGACGAGATCCAGGCCGAGGAGCCGCTTGCCCCAGCTCTGTCCCCGGCCGCCGAGGAACCACCGGTTGTAGCCGATCCAGGCGAGGCCGGCCAGCAGGAACAGGTACAGGTACACGCCATACGTCCCGTCGCCGTTGTTGCCGATGACGGCGCCGGCGCCGAGCAGCGCCAGGTACGGGATCGCGTCGATGACGGCGGCGCCGACGCGCTCGCGCCAGGTGGCGAGGTTCAAAGGGCTCACCGTCGTCACGGTAGGCGCATGACATCCGTCATGGGGTCCCGGGTGACGGCACACAGATCCGCCGCGGTGGATACCGGGCGATGCTCTTGCCATGACGAACGCAGCTGTCCAGTTGACCGGCCTCACGAAACGGTTCGGTGCGCTCACCGCCGTGGACGGGCTGGACCTGACGATCCGCCGGGGTGAGGTCGTCGCGCTCCTCGGCCCGAACGGCGCCGGCAAGTCCACGACGATCGACATGCTCCTCGGACTCCAGCGCCCCGACGCCGGCACGGTCCTGCTGGACGGGCAGTCCCCCGCCAAGGCCATCGCCAAGGGCACCGTCGGCGCGCTGCTGCAGAGCGGCGGACTGCTGCCGGACCTCACCGCGGGCGAGACGGTCCGCCTCACCGCCGCGTTGCAGCAACGCTCGCGGCCGGTACGGGACGTGCTTGACCGAGCCGGTGTCACCGAGTTCGCCAACCAGCGGGTCGGTGGCCTCTCCGGCGGGCAGCAGCAGCGGATCCGGTTCGCGATGGCCCTCGTCGCCGACCCGGAGCTGCTGGTCCTGGACGAGCCGACGACCGGCATGGACGTCGAGACCCGCCGCGGCTTCTGGACCACGATGCGCCAGGAGACCGCGCAGGGCCGCACAGTGCTGTTCGCCACGCACTACCTCGACGAGGCCGACGCATACGCGGACCGCATCGTCCTGCTGCGCGCCGGGCAGGTCATCGCCGACGGCACCGCCGCCCAGATCAAGGCGGCCGTCACCGGCCGGACCATCCGCGCCACCCTCCCCGGCGCCGACCTCGTCGGCCTCGCCGCGCTGCCCGGCGTCGACCGGGTCGAGACCCGCGGCGACGTGGTCATGCTGCACTGCGACGACTCCGACACCGCACTGCGATCCCTGCTCAGCAGCACCGACGCGCACGACGTCGAAGTCACCGCGCGCAACCTCGAAGACGCCTTCATCGCCCTCACCGCAGCCGGGAGCAGCAAGTGAACACCACCTACCTCCGCATGGAGATCGTCCGCCTGGTCCGCAACAAGCGGGTTGTCATCTTCTCGATGCTCATGCCGGCCCTGCTCCTGCTCATCATCGGCGGCGTCTCCGTCGGCGGCGACCCCGACGCCAAGAAGTACGTCATGGTCAGCATGGCCCTGTTCGGCGCGATGACCGCCGCCCTCACCAGCGGCAGCACCATCGCCGTCGAACGCGGCATCGGCTGGAACCGCACCCTGCGCCTCACGCCGCTCTCGCCCGGCGGGTACGTCGTCAACAAGGTCATCGTCGCGCTCCTGGTCGCCGTCCCGCCGGCCGTCGTCACGTTCCTCGTCGGCGCCCTGGGGCTGCACGTCCGGCTCACCGCGACCGAGTGGGTCCTCTGCTTCGTCGGCGCCTGGCTGTCGGCGCTGCCCTTCGCGGCACTCGGCGTCGTCATCGGCTACCTCGCCAAGCCCGACGGCGTCCAGCAGGTCACGGCGCTGCTCAACCTGACCCTCGCCGCCTTCGGCGGGCTCTGGGTGCCGGTCTCGCTCATGCCGGGCTTCATGCAGCAGATCGCGAAGCTGACCCCCTCCTACTGGACCGGGCAGGTCGCCCGCAGCCCCCTGGACCACGGCCACGTCGACGTCCAGGCGATCCTCGTCCTCGGCGGCTGGACCGTCGCGCTCGCCCTGGTCGCGCTGCGCCGGTTCCGCGTCGACACCGCCCGCGCCTGAGTCGTCGGTACCGTGTCCGACATGAACACCAACACCAGCCGCCGCCCCTTCTGGTTGTGGGCGGCGGTCTGGCTGTTCTACATGGTCAACCCGATCAGCGACGCGTGGCACCGCCCCGAGGTCTGGGAGCGGGTCGTCGGCCTCACCGCCGCCATCGGCTTCTGCGTGGTCTACCTGCTGTCCTTCATCTCGGCCCGCGCCGCCCTCAGACGCACCGGCGCCGTCCTGCGACTGCCCGAGGCGCTGGTGCGGCTCGGCGTCATGGTGGCCCTGATGACCGTGCTGACCGTCATCGTCGGCGAGTCCGGCCTGACCGCGCTGGTCTACGTCGGTGTGATGGCCGTGTTCACCTTCGAGCCGCGCATCGCCTGGACCGTCGCGGGCGCCGCAGCGGTGACGGCGGCGGTCCTGCCACGGTTCGTGCCCGGCTGGCACAGCGACATCGACGTCACCTTCGCCGTCCTGGTCGCCGCCCTCGCCGTCTGGGGCCTCATTCGCTTCATGCAACGCAACGCCCAGCTCGCCGAGGCCCGCGAGGAGATCACCGAGCTCGCCGTCGCCGCCGAACGCAACCGCTTCGCCCGCGACCTGCACGACCTCCTCGGCCACTCCCTCACCGTCGTCTCCGTCAAGAGCGAGCTCGCCGCGCGCCTGGTCCGCATCGCCCCGGACCGCGCCGAGGCCGAGCTCGCCGACATCCAGCGCCTGGTCCGCGAGGCGCTCGTCGACGTCCGCGCCGCCGTGTCCGGATACCGGGAGATGTCCCTGGCGACGGAGCTCGCCTCGGCCCGCAGCGCCCTGGACGCCGCCGGCATCGAGGCGGAGGTGCCCCTCACGGCCGAGGCCGCCGACCCCGACCGGCAGCAGCTCTTCGCCTGGGTCGTCCGCGAAGGCGTCACCAACGTGATCCGCCACAGCGAGGCGAAACACTGCTGGATCCGCCTCGAACGCACCGCCGTCGAGATCAGCGACGACGGCCGCGGCCCGGCCACCTCGGAGCACCCCACCGGCCACGGCCTCGACGGCCTCCGCGAGCGGGTCGACTCCGCGGGCGGCACCCTGACCATCGGCAACCGCGAGGGCGGCGGCTTCGTCCTGCGCGCCTCCACCTGAGCGGCGCCGCGACCCATGACCTACCACCTGATCGACGAACCACCAGCCGGCACGATCACCCACGCCACGCTCGTCGCCTTCCTGCCCGGCGGCGCGTGCGCCGCCCTGCTCGGCCCGACCCTGATGGGCGACCCCGTCCTGCCCGGCGAGTCGATCGACCTCGACGCGAGCGTCCGCATCCCGCTGCGCCAGGCCGGATTCCGGCGGCAACGGGTGCGCGCCTTCGCCCTTCCGGTGGCGGGCGTGGCGCACGCGCGAAGCGGCAACGAGGCCGGGTCGACCGCGTGGGTGGACCGACCTCGATAGCACTCGAATGCGGTTGCCGCCTGCCGTCGCGAGGGGCAGGCTGCGACCGGTGGACCACTCTCCGCCCTCCGACCCGCCACGGCAGCGGTTGCCACCTGCCCGCGCGAAGGGCAGGCTGCGGCCGGTGGACCACTCTCCGCCCTCCGCCCCGCCACGGCGCCCGACCACCCCGGACGCGACGGGGACTGCCGTTGACCGGTCACGACAGCCGACCGGCGTGGACGGGGTCACGGCGGACAGACGACGGCGGGCTGCGGTCGTCGCGGCCGCGCCGGCAGCGGTCCGGGCGAAGGCCGAGGCCGTCGGAGCGCACGACTGGCTGCGGGGTCTGCCTGAGCTCGTCGCCGAGATCGAGGAGGACTGGGCGGTCAGCGTCAGCCGGGTGTACGGCGACGCCACCGAAGCCCTGGTCGCCGAGGTCACCATGGCCGACGGCTCGCCCGCGGTGCTGAAACTGCTCGTGCCGCGCCCCGGCAACGCCGCCGCCAACGAGATCACGGTGCTGCGGCTGGCCGACGGCGACGGCTGCGCCCAGCTGCTGCGCCACGACGTCGCCCGGGACGCGCTGCTGCTGGAGAAGCTCGGCCCGAGCCTGTTCGAACTTGGACTGCCCGTCGACCAGCGCCTCGAGATCCTCTGCGACGTGGCGAGCCGGGTGTGGCGACCAGCACCGGACGCTGGACTCCCGACGGCCGCGACCAAGGGCGCACGGCTCGGCACGCTCCTGCCCGCCCTCTGGGAGCGGCTCGGCCGCCCCTGCGCCGAACGCACTATCGCCCACGCACTGGCCTGCGCCGAACGCCGGGTCGCCGCCCACGACGACGAACGGGCCGTCCTCGTCCACGGCGACGTCCACCAGTGGAACACCCTGCGAGGCGCGGACGGGTTCCGGCTCGTCGACCCCGACGGGCTGCTCGCCGAGGCCGAGTACGACCTCGGTGTCCTGATGCGCGAGGACCCTGTCGAGCTGATGGCGGCCGATCCCCGCCACCGGTCCCGTTGGCTCGCCGCCCGCACCGGCCTCGACGAGACCGCGATCTGGCAGTGGGGCGTCGTCGACCGCGTCATGACCGGCCTGGTGCTCACCCAGGTAGGCCTCCAGCCCGTGGCCGCCCAGATGCTCAACGCCGCCGACACCATCGCCACTATGCCCATCTGACCGTCCCTCTTCCGCCGCTGCCGTGCTCGGCGCCTGCCTTCGCTCCGCTCGCTTGCGCTCATCCGCGCCGCCCGGGGCGCCCGTCCACGCACGCCCGCCCACGCACGTCACTGCGGCGGTGGACCGGACGGTGCGGGCGCGAAACGCACGCCCGCCCAGGCCCGCCCACGCATGGCCCCCGCCCACGTACGGCCCGCCCACGCACGAACGCACGCCCGCCCAGGCCACTCACACACGCCTGCCCAGGGCCGCCCATGCACGGCCCCGCCCACGTACGGCCCGCCCACGCACGAACGCACGCCCGCCCAGGCCCGCCCAGGCCCACCCAGGCCACTCACACACGCCTGCCCAGGGCCGCCCATGCACGGCCCCGCCCACGCACGGCCCGCCCACACACGCCCAGGCCTGCCCAGGCCGCCCACGCACGGCCCGCCCACACACGCCCACGCACGGCCCCGCCCACGCACGCCCAGGCCTGCCCAGGCCGCTGACGCACGCCCGCCCAGGCCCGCCCACGCACGCCGCCCACGCACGCCGCCCGATTGCGCTGTCGACACGACGCCCGATCGCGCCGTCGAGGTGACGCCACCCGGGTCGTCCCGGGTGGGTCACCGTCGGACCCATCGCGGCGTGCGGTGGTCAGGCGTGCGCGAGCATGACACGGGCGGCGACGTTGCGGGTGGCGATGCCGAGCCTCGTCTTCGGGATCAGCATCGCCGTGGCCAGACCAACGGCGCGCTGCTTGGCGTCGGTGTGGGTGCGGTGGGCTGCCTCATACGCCATGAATGCCGACGTGTGGTCGGACCTGCTCGCGGCCAGAGCGGCGGCGAGCGTGTGCGCGCCGGCCATCGCGAGGCTGGAGCCGTCGCCGAACAGGGACACGCAGGAGGCCGCGTCGCCGAGCAGCGCCACCCGCCCGTGCGACCAGGACGGCAGGCGGACCTGACTGACCGAGTCGAAATAGAGGTCCGGGGTCGACCCCAACCGCTCGAGCAGCTCCGGCACTCGCCAGCCGGCACCGGCATAGGCCTGAGTGACGATGCGCTTGTGCTGGGCGGTGTCGCGGTGGTCGAAGCCGTCGACCATCGGACCGCGGAAGATGAAGGCGGCCATCGGCCGGCCCGTCGACGGGTGGATCGACACGAGGCGGCCCGGCGTGTTGTGCATCAGGACGTCGTGCGGATATTCGGCCGGACCGTCCAGTGGCATGGTCGCCACCCAGACGCCCATGTGCCGCACGAAGTCCCGCTCCGGGCCGAAGACGATCCTGCGCACGGCGGAGTGCAGCCCGTCGGCGCCGACGACGAGGTCGAAGCGGCGCGGTGCGGCCCGCTCGAACGTCACGTCGACGCCCCCGCGGTCCTGACTCACCGACGTGACGGTGTCGTCCCACAGCAGCTCGGCGTCGTCGCGGGCGACGGCCTGCAGGATCGCGGCCAGGTCACCGCGCGGCAGCTCGACCTCCTGGTTGCCGGCCGCGCTCTTCGAGGTCGGCATCGGCATCCGACCGGCTGGGCGGCCCTTGGCGTCGATGACGAGCATCGACGTGGCGTGGGTGGCCGCCGCGCGCAGCTGCGGCATGATGCCCAGCTCCTCGGCGACGGGCAGGGCCGGGCCGCGCACGTCGACCGGGTTGCCGCTGGAGCGCAGCCCACCGGCGCGCTCCACGATCGTGGGGCGGAACCCGTGGCGGGCCAGGAAGTAGGCGAGGGTCGGGCCGGCTACGCCGGCGCCGGAGATGAGGACGGTGGGAGGAGTCATGGGACGACCATAGCTGCATTGAGTGCAGAAATGCAATGAGTGCAAGACGACACTTGATGCGGTACGATGACCGCATGACCCTGCGTGACCGCAAGCGCGCCCGCATCCGGCAGTCCCTCGTCGACGCCGCGACGGAGCTGTTCGAGCGGGACGGCTATGAGGGCACGACGGTCGCCGACATCGCCGCGGCGGCGGACATCGGCACGCGCACCTTCTTCAGCTACTTCGCCAGCAAGGAAGAGCTGCTCTTTCCCGAAAGCGACCGCCGGGTCCAGGCGTGCGTCGACGCGATCGCGGCCCGCGGACCTGCCGACACCCCGGTCGAGGTGCTGGTCCGCGCCTTACATCTGACCGGCGCCGACAACGACGACCTGACCGACCGGCTGGCGGCGCTGCGGATGCGGCTGATCCGGGAGGTGCCGGCGGTGCGGGGGCGCGGGCTGCAGCTCCAGATGGACGCCCAGCAGCAGATCGCGGCGCACCTGGCCGAGGCGTTTCCCGAAGAGCTGGACAAGGTCAGAGCGGGCGCGCTGGTCGGAGCGTTCGTCGGCGCGGTGACCGGGGCGGTGCAAGTCGTGATTGAGGACTTACCGGCGCATCACGACCCGAAAGAACTTCGGTCGGCGGTCGAGGAGGCCACGAGCATGGCGCTGCAGCCCTGGATGGCACACCGGGCCCGCTGAAGGCACCACCTGGTGCGACACGCCCGCGACAGCGACCCGGGCCAGGGCCGGTGCGGCAGCGACCGTTCCGGCAGCGAGCGCTCATGCTCGCGGAGCAGCGGCAGCGAAGACCCCGGACGGGTGACCTGGCAGGAGCCGTCAGGCATGATCGTGGCAAGGTGGCAGGGACCCGCCGCGCGCACCGAAGCGCGTGGCGGCGGATCAGACAGAGGGGGACGAACCGTGAACAGCTTCTTCGATCGGGTGAAGGATCTCGCGGACCAGCACGACGACAAGGTCGACGCGGCGCTGGAGAAGGTCGGCGACTTCGTCGACGACAAGACCGGCGGGAAGCACTCCGAGCACATCGACAAGGCCGTCGACGCCGCCCAGCAGCACACCGGCGAGGGCGACACCACCAAGAACTAGGACCGAAGACCAAAGCCGAGGACCGAAGACCAAAGCCGAGGACCGAAGACCAAAGCCGAGGGCAGAAGCTCAGAGCCGAGGGCCAGAAGCCCAAAGCCAGGAGCCAGGAGCCGGAAAGCGGACCTACCCCGCGGCCTTCTTCGCCGCCGAGTACGCCAGGTGCAGGAAATCGGCACCGGCGACCGCGCTTGCCACGCCCATGCCGAAGCGGGTCAGTCGTGGGGCGAACACGAGGCCGGCGCCGAGGCCGGACGCGACCCACACCGCGGTGCAGAACGGGCAGGTCAGCAGCTCGCCGAGGGCGTGCTGGACGCCGTGGCCGCGGGGGCTCTCGTTGAGCTCCGCGGAGCCGGCCGGGCTCTCGAACTGGGTGACGGGGGCGCGCAGCGGGCTGGTGATCGTGTCCTTGGTGATGAGCCGGGACACCTTGTGCGTCGAGACCGCCAGCAACGCCAGGTCAAAGGCCGAGGGCCGCTCCGGGAGGTGCTTTCCGGTGAGTTTGGCAACACCTGCCGCGGCGGCCACGGCGGTGGTGAAGACGGCCATGACGGTGGCGTACCCGCGCAGGGGACGCTCATCGGTTGCCTTCCGCGCGTACGTGGACGCTGCCCGGGCATCGATGTCTGCCATAGGGCCCGGCCTACCCGAACCGTACGAGCGGCAAACCAGGTGATCGTCTCGGGTACGATGACTCTGCAACGTCGACCCCCGCGCCGCGACCACCACCGTCAGCGCCGGGCAGGACGACCCCTCAGACGTTCGGAGACTTCATGGCGGTCCGCCGCCTCATCCCTTCATCCTCCTCGGCGACCTTCGCCGATCTCGGCGTCCCCGCACCGCTCGTCGCGGTGCTCGCTGCCAACGGCGTAACCGAGCCGTTCCCGATCCAGACGGCCACGCTGCCCGATGCGATCGGCGGCCGGGACGTCCTCGGTCGGGGCCGCACCGGCTCCGGCAAGACGTATGCCTTCGTGCTGCCCGTGCTGATCCGGCTCGCCGCGAGCCGCACCCGCAACCCGCGCCGTCCCGGCCGGCCGCGGGCGCTGGTGCTCGTGCCGACCCGTGAGCTCGCGACGCAGGTCGAGGCCGCGATGGCGCCGCTCGCGCAGGCGTTGTCGCTGCGCACGCAGGTCGTGTTCGGTGGGGTCGGCGCCAACCCGCAGATCTCTGCGTTGCGCGCGGGCGTCGACGTGCTCGTCGCCTGCCCCGGCCGGCTCGACGACCACGTCCGGTCCGGTCACGCCCGCCTCGACGACATCGAGGTCACCGTCCTGGACGAGGCCGACCACATGGCCGACCTGGGCTTCCTCCCGGTGGTCCGCCGGCTGCTGGACGCGACGCCGTCCAACGCGCAGCGGCTGCTGTTCTCGGCGACCCTCGACGCCGGCGTGGACGTGCTCGTCCGCCGGTATCTGACCGACCCGGTGACGCACAGTGTCGACCCGGTGTCGGCGCCGCCGGTCGACATGACCCACCACGTGCTGCACCTGCGCGACGAGGACCGGTTCCCGGTGCTGGTCGAGCTGACCGCGGCGCCGGGGCGCACGGTCGTGTTCACCCGGACGAAGCGCGGTGCCAAGACCCTCGCCAAGAAGCTGGTCGCCGCCGGCGTCCCGGCCGTGGAGCTGCACGGCAACCTCGCGCAGAACGCGCGCGACCGCAACCTGACCGCGTTCTCCGACGGCAGCGCCCGCACGCTGGTCGCGACCGACATCGCCGCGCGTGGCATCCACGTCGACGACGTCGCGCTGGTCATCCACGCGGACCCGCCCGCGGAGCACAAGGCGTATCTGCACCGCTCGGGCCGCACGGCCAGGGCCGGCGCCAGCGGCACCGTGGTCACGCTGATGACCGACAAGCAGACCGGTGACGTGCGCCAGCTGGCCCGGGAGGCCGGCATCAAGCCGACGATCACCAAGCTGCGGCCCGGTGACTCGCTGCTGACCGAGCTCGCACCGGGTGTGCGCACCTTCCACGAGCCGCCCGCCGAGCCCGTCGCCGTGCCCCGTCAGGGTCGCGGCCGGGCCCGGGACGCGTTCGACGACGATGCCGCACCGCGCACCGCCGGCCGGCGCTCCGGTCGCCGCAGAGGCACCGCCGCAACCTCCGAAAGTGCCACAAGCACAAGCAGCGTTGGTACGACCAGCGCCTCCGACGCACGCGGCACCACCCGACGGACCACAGCGACCGCGACCGGTGAACGTACCGCTCGCGGCGGCCGCTCCGACAGCGGCGCCCGGCGGGGCCAGGCGGCCACCGAAGGCACCAGCCGACGCGGCACGGCCGAAACCACCGGCCGACGCGACAGCACCGGCCAGCGGGGCACGGCCGAAACCACCGGCCGGCGCGCCACGGGTGACGGCACCAGCCGACGCGGCACAGGTGACGCGGGCCGCTCCGGCAGCACCGCGGCACGCCGCGCCGGGGACGACATCGTGCACACCTCCGAGTCCGGCGGCGGGCGTCCACGCGGTCGCCGGCCGTCCAACCAGCGGGAAGGTCAGCGCCAGCCGTCCACGGCGACCGGCGCCGGGGCCACCGGCGGGGGCGCGGCGAAGACCGGCGGCACGGCGGCGGCAACGGGCCGACCGGCGGGCGCCGCGGCGTTCTCCTCGCAGACCAGGGTCGGCCGCCGCAGCGGACGGTGAGCGCCAACCGCAACGGACGGTGAACGACCGATCGCAACGGACGGTGAAAAGACCAACCGCAGCGGACAGTAAAGATCCACCGCAGCGGACGGTGAGAACCAACCGCAGCGGACGCCGACAAACCAACCGCAGCGGACGGTGAGCGCCAACCGCAACGGACGGCCACAGCACCGAAGGACCGTGACAAGCCACGGCGCCGGACGGTGACAGGCCACCCCAGCGGACAGCGACCGCAACCGACCACGGAAGTCGTGAACGACCCGGCGGACCCGCCGGGTCGTTCGCATATCAAGGGCAGAAGCCCGGATCAGACGGGCAGGCCCCAGCGGACCAGCACCCGCTCCGCGCGGTACGGATCCACCTTCACCGACACCCGCTGCCCGATCCCGGCCTGCGCCGAGGCGTGCAGCGGCAGCATCGTCTCGACGGTGACCGGGTAGGGCGGCTTCCCGGCGTGCTCGACGAGCAGGTTCAGCCGCACCAGCGGCACCATGTTGATCCGCGTGCCGGTGTCGACCAGCCCGAGGATCGTCGCCGCGCCGGGGGTGCCGGTCCGCTCGAGCTCCAGGTCCGCGGTCTGCGCCTGCATGCTGAGCTGCGCCTGCTGCATCTGCGCCATACCGGCCCGCATCTGGGCGGCCGGGTCGTGCGTGGCGTCGATCGCCCGCGCCTGCTGGTTCAGCTTGCGCAGGTCACCGAAGAGGCCCATGGGGTCAGACCTGGCCGAAGAGGTTGCCGTAGTGCACGGCGAGCTGGGTGTCGCCACGCATGCGGGCCGGCCAGCCGGTCGCGGCCTCGTTCCACGAGTCGGCGGGCACACCGAAGGACTGCGCCTTGAGGACCAGGCCGTCGGCGTTGAGGCCCTCCTGGGAGGCGGCCTTGGAGATGCGGGCGTACATGGTCAGGTCGACGCCGGCGATCGGGGTGAGCCGCGGGTCGTCGGCGGCGATGCCGGTCGCGACCGGGGCACCGTAGGCGTTGGCCGCGCCGTAGCCCTGCATGCCGTACGCGGCCTGCTGCTGCGCGGCGTAGGCCTGCGCGGCGGCGCTGGTCTGCTGCGCCTGGGCGACCATGCCCGGGGCGGCGGCGACGACGTTCTTCATATCCTTGAACTGCTTGAAAAGTCCCATGTCTCCCTCATCTGTCGTGCTGTCCCGCAAGACGGTAGGGATCCGGTTCAGCGCGCAGCGTCAGGAAAGCGATCAACGCACTGTCACCAACCCGCACAGTGCGCTGGACCACAAGCAAGCACAAAAGCGACCACGAAAGCGACCACGAAAGCGACCAACAAAGCTCAGGACGGGGCCCCGGCCGCCGAGGTTGGTTGGCATGGCACGGGAACGCACGGAGGCCGCCCGGCAGATCGCCGAGCTGCTCAAGACCGCCCGTGAGGCGCTCGGGCTGAGCCTGGCGTTCATGACCCGGCTGGACGACACGACCCAGCACCTGGAGGTGGTGGAGTCGGCGCTGCCGCTGCTGTTCCGCGACGGGGCGAAGCGCCCTCGGGCGAACTCGTTCTGCCAGAGCATCATGGACGGCAAGCTGCCCGCGGTGATCCCGGACGTCACGAAATTCCCCGAGGCGATGCAACTGCCGGCGGCCCGGATGCCGCGGATCCGCAGCTACGTGTCGGTGCCGGTGGTGCTCAGCGACGGCTCCGTCTACGGCACGTTCTGCGCCGCCGGGTTCGGCGCCGACAAGCAGCTGTCCAAGCGCGACAAGGCGCTGATGGAGGTGCTGTCCCAGGCGGCCGCGATGATCATCGAGCCGGACTTCCGCAAGCGGGAGCTGCACGCCGAGATCGGCCACCGGCTCGGCCCGGTCATCGACGCCGGCGGGCCGGTCGTCGTGCTGCAGCCGATCGTCGCCGTGGGGACCGGGCGGCGGATCGGGGCGGAGGCGTTGAGCCGCTTCCCGCGGGAGTGGGACCGCGCGCCGGACGTGTGCTTCGCCGAGGCGCACGAGATCGGCGCCGGCGACCGCCTGGAGATCCTTGCCCTGCAACGGGCGGCGGCGCACCTGCCGGAGGTCGACGGCTACGTCGCGATGAACGTCTCCCCGACGACCCTGCTCACCGCCGAGTGTCTCGACCTGCTGGGCCGCCTGCCGTTGGACCGGATCGTGCTCGAGCTCTCCGAACATCAGCAGGTCGAGGACTACGACCTGCTGAAGGCGGTCCTCGCCCCGCTGCGCGGCGGTGGGATGCGGCTGGCGATCGACGACGTCGGGGCCGGGTTCTCCTCGCTGCGGCACATCGTGCTGACCCAGCCGGACGTCATCAAGCTCGACCGCAGCATCGTCACCGGCGTCGGCGCGGACCCCGTGCTGCGGGTCCTCACCAAGTCACTGGTCGAGCTGGCGGCCGCGTGCGGCGCCTCGGTCGTCGCCGAGGGGGTGGAGACCGAGACCGACGCGCTCGCACTCGCCGGCCTCGGCGTCCATCATGGTCAGGGCTGGTTCTACGGACGCCCAGGTGCCGCGTCCGCGCTGCGGCCCAGTTACGCGCTCAGGCAGCCGATCCTGGACGCCCCGACGGCCACGTCGTCGAACCACAGGGTGTCGTCACCGACGCCGTAGCTCTCCCAGCCCAGCCGGAGGTCGGCCACCCGCGGTTGCCACGCCTTCGCCGACCACTGCTGGTCGATGTCGGCGGTCGGCACCCCGTCGACCTGCAGACCCGGCACGGCGGTGCCGTTCAGCCACGTCGACAGCAGCCCGCGACCGTCCACCATGAACTCCACGCAGTTCCACTGCCCGGTCGGCAGCGGCCGGCTCTGCGCGACGCCGGCCGGGCTCTGCGCCGGCAGGGTCGCGTCGTCGGACTCGCGGTTCCACTGCAGGGCGCTGTTCTGCCCGCCGAGGCGCAGGTCCTTGCCGTCCGTGGTGTCCTTCAGCGCCGCGAACGCCACGTGCGCGTCCGGCAGGGCGGTCGAGTGGCGCACGTACAGCCGGCCGTACCACACCGAACCCAGCCCACTGAGATCCTTCGTGGGCTTCACGTAGACGTGGTTGCAGTAGCCCGCCTTGCCGTCGATGCGCACCGACCTGGTGCCGCTGTGGACCACCGAGCTGTCCACTGTGGCCGTTCCGGTGCCCGAGCAGTTGGCGTTGCTGACCGTCCACGCACCGGCGACCGGGCCGCTGGTCTGGCTCTCGAAGCCGTCACAGAACGCCGCGCCGGTGCAGCCGGCGGGCGGCGGACCCGACGACGTGCTGGCGGACGGCGACGTCGGCGGCGACGAGGTCGGCGGTGTGGTCTGCCCGTTGGCGGTGCAGGTGACCTGCGGCGCCGGGCTGGGCACGGCCCCGTTGGCCAGGAAGCCCAGCGTGGTGCTGCCACCGCCAGGGACCGTGCCGTTCCAGGCCGCGTTCACCGCCGTGACGGCGGTGCCCGACTGGGTCAGCACCGAGTTCCAGCCCTGGCTGACCTGTTGACCGCCGGACCAGTTCCAGCCGACGCGCCAGCCGGTGACCGGTGCGGTGCCGGGGTTGGCGACCTTCACCTCGGCCTGGAAGCCTCCCTGCCAGTTTCCGGTCACCTGGAACGTGGCGGTGCAGCCCGCGTTGCCCGCCGGCGGCGGGCCGCTGGACGAGGGCGAGGCGGACGCGGACGCCGACCTGGACGGCGACGCCGAGGTGGACGGGCCGGGGTCGGTGGTGCCGACGCCGGTCACCTCGCCGTGGCCGCCGTCGAAGACCACGTCGGAGCAGCCGTAGAACGTCTCGGTGCTGTCCGACCGGGACCACACGGAGTAGATGATGTGCCGGCCGGACTTGCCCGCCGGCAACGCGCCGGTCCAGTAGTAGTGCCCGTCGTTGGTGCCGGGCGAGCCGACCTGCGGCGGGTTCGTCTTCTGCAGGAACGGCGTGGACTCCAGGTCGGACCAGGCGAACGGGCGCGTCGGGTCGAAGCCGTCCTTGGTGACGTACAGCGAGAACGTGCCCGGGTGCGCAGCCCAGTTACTGTAGTCGAACTCCATTGTGGAGCCCGACGTGAGGTGGGTTACCGGCCAGTCGGACCGGTTCAGGTCGAAGCCGGCGAAGTCGTAGACGGTCGCGCCGCCGCTGCACAGCTTGCCGTCCGGGATGAACCCGGCGGTGCGCCCGGCGCCGTCGGAGCGCAGCACCGCGAACCAGTTGTACAACGAGTTCGGTCCGCTCTGCCCGACCGCCGCGGCGCACGCCGGGTTCTTCGGCTGGATCGCGCCGGTGGCGTTCAGGCCGTCCTTCCAGCACAGATAGGTCCGGCTGCCCGGCACCATCATCGCGCCGTGCGCGGCCGCCGGGTCAGCGGCGATGACCACAGTGCCCGCCCCGACGGTCGCCGCCACGAGCCAGAGCGCGAGTCTGCGCCGTCGATGCAGTCGTCGATTCAATGGAACCCCTCTCCCAAGACATGCAACTTCGTGGATTGCACGGGGTGTGACGGGCCGCTGGCAACGAACCGGCGGGCAAAGGCCGCATCGACGCTGGAAGGCTGTGAAACATTCACCGAATGGTCGGATATTTCGATACTTCAGGTGAACCGCTCGCGCGAGACACGTGCGACCCTCGATGCTTACCGCCATGTCGAGCACTGGACCGGCAGCGGTCCTCGAAGCGGCGGAGCTCTGTCTTGCCGCCGGCGATCACGCCGAGGCCGCCCGCCTGCTGGCGGAGGCCCTGATCACGGGCCCCTCCGACCCGATCCTGCTGCGCGTGCTCGCCGACGCGCAGTTCGAGATCGGCTGGGACGGCTGCGCGCTCGCCCTGCTCGCCGAGGCTCAGCGCGTCGCACCCGACGACGGCGTCGTGGCGATCGACCGCAACTACCGGCTCCGCGAGCACGGCCGGTTCGCCGAGGCCCTCGCCGCGCTCGACAACCTGCCCCCAGACGCAGCGGTGACGCGGGCTCAACGCGCCGCGACCTACGCCGACATGAGCCTGCCGGTCCTGGCGCTGGAGACGTACCCGGCGGACCGCCGCGGGCTGTGGTGGCGCACCGGCGGCCCGGTCGCGGTGCTGCGCGGCGCCCGGCGGCGGGCGGAGCAGCGGGTGCTCGCCGAGCTGCTCGACGCGGCCGGCCACGCGCCGCCCGCCCCCGTGGACCTGCCCGCACTGCTCATCCGGATCGTCAACGGCACCGGCCAGGACCGCGACGCGCTCGCCGCCGTCCGCGCCGCCCAGGACCACCTCACCGATGACCGGCGGGCCCAGGCCGCGGCGGTTCTGGCCGACGCGCTGCGCCGCGACTCGACGCATCCGCTGCTGCTGCGGTTCGCGGCCCGCGTCGCGGAGACGCTGGACCGGCTCGGGCCGGCGCTCGCCCTGTACCGCCGGCTCGCCGTGGACCCGAGCCCGGTCGAGGTGCTCATCGACCAGGGCGACCTGTTGATCCGGATGCACCGGCTGCCGGAGGCCGTGCGGTTCGTCGAGAGCCTGCCGGCCGGGATGGCCCGCGCCGACGGCCTGCGCCGGGTCGTGGCGAACGCCTACCGCGAGGCCGGGCTGCCGACCGCGGTGGCCGGTGCCTACGACCGGCGCGGGATCGTGGCGGACTGGCACCGGGCGCTGTGGTGGCGCACCGGTGGCCCGCTGCCGTCGCTGCGCCGGCGGTTGCGCCACCGCGACGCGGAGACCGTCGCGGCCTGGACGGCTCTGCCGGTCGAGGACCTGCTCGGGCCCCTGCTCGCGGTCGACGCCGCGGACCTGATGGCCGCCGCCGCCCGCGCCGCGGCGGTCCTGGAGCAGGCCCGGCAGGCGGACGAGCGGCACGGCTCCGCGGCCGCGATCGACGTCCTCGCCGCCGCGGCCGCCACCGATCCGGATCAGCAGCTCGTCAAGGACCTGGCGAAGGAGCTGACCTACGACGACCGGGAGGAGGAGGCCCTCGCCTGGTTCGACCGGGCCGCAGCGGCAGACCCGGCCGACGTGGAGGTGGTCGAGGGACGGCTGCTGGCCCTGACCTGGCTGGACCGGACCAGGGACGCCCTGGACCTGTTGGAGACGCTGCCGCCCGCCGTCCGGGCCGCCGAGGCGATCCGCAGCCGGGAGTCCTGGCTGTATGAACGGCTCCGGCTCTGGACCCCGGCCCTGGACGCGCTCCGCCCGGTCGCGACCGTCCCGTCGTGGAACCGCTCGACCCACCGGCACCTCTGGTGGCGCACCGGAGGTCCGCTCTGGATGATCCGGCGGCGGATGCGCGACTCCGACAGCCACGCCACCTGGTCGTGGCGCTCCGTGAGCACGCCGCTGCTGTCCACGTTGGACAGTGTGGTGCCGTCCGCCACTCCCGCCATGCGGACCCTCGTGGACGGCAACCGGCTCAACCACGAGGTCCTCACGATGCTGTGGGAGCGGGCGAACGTCGCGGTCCGGATGACCGCCGGCTTCCTCGCGACGATCGCCGCGTGCGTCTTCCTCACCCGGACCGCCGCGACCACGGTCGACCTGCCGACCGGCTGGGCCGTCCTCGTCGGGGCCGGCACCACCGCCCTGGCCTACCTCGGCCTGCGACGCTGGCTGTTCCGGCACACCCGCGCCGACTCCGTCCGGCTGGTCCTCGACGAGGCGGCGCCGCGGATCGTCGGGCTGGCCCTCGCCGGGGCCGTGCTCTACCGGCTCCGCGACCACTACGGCGGCTGGCCGGCACTGGCCGGCGGCGCCCTCGTCGCGCTCGCCGTGATGGCGACGGCCCGGCTCGCCGCCGCGGCCGCGTGCCGGCTGGTCGCCGCGCGGGTGATGAGCCGGTTCGTGCGCCGGGAGCCGCGCGCCGCCGCGCTCACCGAGACGCTCACCCTGCTCAGCGAGCTGCGCCCGCGCGGGCGGCGCAACGACCTGTCGTGGCGGCGGGCCTGGCTGTGGCGGCTGGAGCGGATCGCCCAGGCCGTGGAGCACGACCTGCCGGCCACGTTCGGGCTGGTCGACCCCGACACGCAACGGCAGCTCACCGACGGCGGCCGGGGCGCCGCCCGGGCCGTGCGGCAGTTGAAGTTCCTCGTCGCGGCGCCGTCCTCACCGGACGCGTGGCGGCGGGTCGAGGACGTGCTGCGGCACAACGTGGGCGCCCTGGCGACCGGCGAGCTGGGGCGGTTGCGCCGGGCCGACCCCGCCGCGGTCCCGGCACCGGTCCGGCGCGGCCGCCGGGCGGTCGCCGGCGAGGTGCTGCGCACCGTCGTGTTCGCCGGGCTGCCGCTCGCCGTGGTGTACCTGGCCCAGCCGTGGCTGTCGTTCTCCGAGACGGTGCACGACTGGGCGAAGGTGGTCGGCCTGGGCTGGGCGCTGCTCTACGTCCTCATGACCCTCGACCCCACGCTGCAGGAGAAGCTCAGGACCGCGCTGTCGATGATCACCCTCGGCCAGACCGGCGACCCCGCTGCGGTGGCACGTTCCCGGGATTCGGGGCCGCCGCCACCTCCGTAGAGTTCTGGGTATCGCAAGACACCCCGCAGCGGTGCCGGTCAGCCTGAAAAACGGCGGGCCGGCATTGTCTCGTGGCACAGGACAACGGGCGGGCCTCCACGAGGAGACCCGCCCGTCTTGCCGGAACGGTCAGACGGTGTACGGAATCCGCAGCGTCGACTGGTTGCCGTTGGCGGCGGAGGCATCGATGCGCACCGTGGTGGCCGCGTTGCCGATGGCGTTCCAGACCTCCAACCGGACGCAGCCGTTGCTCATCGCGCCGAGGCTGCCGGTCGAGGAGGACAGGCCGACCGCCTGGGTGTAGTTCTCCACCCCCGGCACCGGGTCGGTGGCGAAGTACCGGTAGGTCTCCACCCGCTCGTAGCTGCCGTTGTTGGTGAGGTCGTAGGACACCCGGGCCTGGATGCCCTGTCCGACGGTGTTCGCGGCGTCGACGTAGAGCGAGAACGCCGTGGCGGTGCCGTTCGTCGAGCCGGTGATGCCGCACTTCGTGTAGGTGACCGGGTTGTGCGGCGTGCCGTCGTAGTTGCCGTTGGCGGCGCTGACCGTCTGCGTGCCCGCGGCCGTCCCGGCGGTCGTGTTGAGCGCCGGCCCGCTGCGCAGGTAGAACAGGTTCGACCCGACCGGGGGCTGGGACGACGGCGGCTGCGAGGACGGCGGCTGGGACGAGGGCGGCTGCGAGGACGGCGGGTTCGACGTCGGCGGCTGCGACGTCGGCGGGTTGCTGGTCCCGCCGCCGCCGACCCAGGTGTACGCCCCGGTTGTCGCGGTCTTGCCGGCGGGCACGGTCAGCGTCCGGCCGTCGGAGAACGTGACGTTGAGCGGCGAGCCGGTCAGGTTCGACGCCACGTAGGTCTTCGCGCCGTTCTTGGTGAACACCGCGTAGAGCGGGGTGTTCGCGGTGACCGACGTGTCGACCTGGCCGAGCGCGGCGAGGTTGCGCAGCCAGTGGAACGTGTGGGCCTTGCTCTCACCTTCCTCCGGCGTGTATCCGGTGTTGGCCCGGAAGTTCGCCAGAGCGGTGTCGCCGTTGCCGAGGGCCTGGAAGGACCACAGGACGTCCTGCCAGACGGTCGGCGGGCCGCCGTTGTTGGTGACCAGCTCGTTCCAGTTGACGCTGTTGTAGGCCGGCTTGTAGCCCATGTACAGCGAGCCGCCGGTGATCGGCAGCATGTTGATGCCCTGGATCATCTCCGGCTCGCCGGAGAACCAGGTGGCGTACGCGCCGCCGTCGCCCCAGACCATGCCGACGGTGTTGTGCGCGAAGGTGCTCGGGAAGTTCTGGTTGGACGAGTCGAACCAGTACTCCTGGATCGCCTGCGCCTGCGTGGTGTAGATGAACAGGCCGGCGTCGCGCACCGCGGTGTTGCCGGTCGCCTGGCCCCACTGGATGAGGGCGTTGGCGAAGTTCATGCCCTCCGAGGAGGACTCCTGGTTGTTGCCGGCGCCGAACGCCCCGTGCCCGGAGGCCCAGTCGTGGCCCGCGTAGATGTCGAAGTCCCGCAGGAACGGGAACATCGTGTCGTTGCGGTCGGGGTTGTTGGCGTCGCGGATGAGCAGGTTCACCATGCTGCCGTAGGCGTTGCTGGCGGCCCAGGCCGGGTCGAACTTCGCCAGGGTCGCGGCGGCGGCGATGTAGTAGCCGTAGTGGAAGTGGTGGTCGTTGAGCTCGCTGTCGGAGCCGTAGGAGGCGGGGTAGCCGATCAGGGTGCCCCAGTTGGCGTCGTACACGAACAGCCGGGTCGCCTCGCCGGGGCTGGCGGTGAGCCAGTTGGTGAGCCGGGTCCGGATCGCGTTGAGCAGCGAGTCGCGCTGGGCGGTGCGGCCGAGCTGGTCGGCGATCTCCGCGGCGCGGGCGGCGCGGCCGAGGCCCTTGCCCGTCCAGTACGTGTCGTCGCCGAAGCCCGCGAGGGGATCGCCGGTCGCGACCTGGTCGAGGTAGCCGCCGAGGGTGGTGAGGTCGGCGCCGCTGCTGTCGGCGACCGCGGGGATCTCCGGCAGGACACCCTGGTACTTCGTGCCGGTGGTGAACGACGAGACGCCGGTGAGCGTCTTCATCGCCCCACGGGCGGAGACGTAGGTCGGCGCGATCGGGGTGGCCCCGGTGAGCGCCTTCCACTGGTGCGGGTAGAGCGACACGACGGTGCCGGTGCCGCTGCCTTCACGGGCGGTGGTGGTGTACGTGTACGTCGCGTTGACCGTGCTCGTCGCGGCGCTGTACGCCCAGCTGATCCTCGTGTTGGTCACGTGGTTGTGCGCGTAGGTGCCGTAGGTGTCGGCCAGGGCGGTCCGGTCGGCGGCCGGCGTCGACGGGGTCGTCGGCAGCACCGCCACCGAGTAGTAGTCCTTGCCGGCCAGGGTCGAGGTGATGGTGCTGCCGCTGACGGTCCAGGTGGCCCCGGTCGGCGCGTAGGCGACGTAGTCGTGGCCGCGGACGGTGAAGCCGATCCGGGCGCCGCTGTTGCTCCACACCGCCGGTGCGCCACCGAACGTCAGCTGGGCGCTGCCGCCGCTGGTGCGGGCGTAGACGAACGGCAGGCCGTGGCCGATGGTGGCGCGCAGCGTGCGGGCGCCGTCGGACCAGTACGGGGTCACGGTCCAGTCGGTCCAGCCGTCGACCTTGGTGTCCGGGGAGTTGAGGCCGGCCACGCCGAGGGTGAACTCGGTGGTGTACGGGAAGTGGTACTCTCCCGGCCCGGTGGCGGTGCCGGAGATGGCGGCCTCGGTGGTGTAGCTGACGCCGAGCCCGTTGTTGGCGGGTTTGAACGCCAGCGGGTGCGCGTTCAGCGGCTCGGAGTAGGCGCAGTTGAACTTCTTGAACAGCAGCGACGACCACCAGTCGTTGGTGGGCACCGCGCCGGCGGGGGCGTTGGCGGTGACCCACTGGCGGGGGTTGGTGCCGATCGATCCGCAGCCGGCCGGCGGGGCCTGCCCGGCGGGTCGGGTCGTGGCGTAGCTGCCGGAGCCGAGGGTGTCGGCGGCGGCACTCTGCAGGGCGACGAAGGTGACGGCGGTGGCGACGAGCGCGAGGGCGGCGGCGCCCGCGAACAGGGGTCGGCCTCGGGTAAGGCGCATCGGGTGGGACTCCGATCAGAAGTTGGCGGCTTCTTGGGGTCCCTGGTGATTTTGGGCAACCGATCTGACCATTGTCAATGGTCAACATCAGAGAGCGCTCTCAAACAGCGCGCTGAGCTGCGCTTTTATGCTGAGAGCGCTTCCCGCCAGTGAGTGAGTAGGACGTCCAGCGCGGCCAGGACGCGGCGCCAGGACGCCTCGGTGTCGCGCGGGTCGTTGAAGCCGCCGCGGCACTCCAGGTCGACGAACCCGTGCAGCGTGCTGCGCAGCAGCCGCACCGCGTCGGTGGTGTCGGGCTCGTCCAGTCCGTAGCCGCGCAGCATCCCGTAGATCAGCTCGATCCCGCGCAGGGAGCCGGCCGGAGCGGAAACGGCCGGGTCGATCGGCTGCTGCATCGCCGCATAGCGCCCCGGATGCGCGCGGGCGTAGTCGCGGTAGGTGTCGGCGAACGCGACCAGTGCGTCCCGCCCGGACCGTCCGGCCACGGCCGGGGCGAGCAGGTCGGCGAACTCCGTGGCCGCGAGGAGCGCGATCCGGACGCGCAGGTCGCTCAGGCCGCGCACGTGGGAGTAGAGGCTGGCATCCTTGACCCCGAAGTGCCGCGCCACCGCGGACACGGTCACGCCGGCCAGACCCACCTCGTCCGCGAGGTCCGCGGCGGCCCGCGTCACCAGGTCGGCGGTCAGTCCCGCACGTCTCATCCTAGGCACAATAGTCGTTTGCCTAGGGTCATTAGGCATCGGTACCGTCGGCGCTGTGAAACCACTGACCGAGCCCGACATCCGCGCGTCCTTCGTCAACTGCTCCAAGGGCGAGGCGAAACGCCTGAGTCTGCCCCGGGACCTGGCCGAACGGCCCTGGGACGACCTCGACTTCCTCGGCTGGCGCGACCCCGGCGCCCCGGACCGCGCCTACCTGATCGCGCCGCACGGCGACGACGACCAGATCGTCGGCGTCACGCTGCGGCTGGCGTCCCAGCAGCGCGGCTTCCTGCACCGCAACATGTGCTCGCTGTGCCTGACCACGCACGGCGGCAACGGGGTGTCCCTGATGACGGGCCGCCGCGCGGGCGAGGCCGGCCGGCGGGGCGACTCGGTCGGCGCGTACATCTGCACCGACCTCGCGTGCTCGCTCTACGTCCGCGGCCGCAAGACCCCCGACACGGGCACCCGGCTCCGGGAGACCCTGACCGTCGAGGAGCAGGTGGAGCGGACCCGGGGCAAGCTGGCCGCGTTCCTGGCCCGGCTGCTGTAGCCGGTTCTGCCGACCAGCGTCACCACCAGCCCTGCCGCTTCGCCCAGGTCAGCAGGGTGCCGGACATGATGACCATGATGACCAGGGTGGCGGCGAGGTGCAGCCCGCGGGTGTGGTCGTTGACGATGAGGTTCATGCCGAGCACCGACGACAGCGCGGTGATCGGCAGGGTGACCGCGGCGATCACCGCGAGCCGCTCCGCCGCGATGGTCATCTTCGTCTCGGTCCGCGCCTGGTAGAACTCGATGACGCCCTGCAGGTACTCCCGCTCGCCGTCGGCGACCGACCGGACCCGGCTGAACTGGTCGACGACGTCGGCGATGTGGTGCTCGTCGCGCGGCCGGCGGGACAGGGTGGCCATCCGCCCGTAGATCTCGGCGCCGAGCGCGGCCATCGTGCGCACCGCGAGCAGGCCGTGCCGGGCCTGGAACAGCTCCTCCAGGAACTGTTCCGGGTTGCCGAGGTGCCCGGCGGTGACCCGCTGCTCGAGCCGCCACACGTCGGCGGTCATGTCCTCGACGAGCGTCTCCTGCAGCCGGCTGATGCCGGACACGATCGCGTAGGACAGCTCGAACGGCGTGGCCGGGGCGAGCTTGCCGGCCTCGATGCGGCGCAGCACGTCGCGGGTCTGCCGCAGCGGGATATCCGGCGGGACGGCCGGGTTGGTCGGCCCGTGCACCGTCACCAGGAACCACGCTCCGATGAACTGGTCCAGCTCGACGTAGTGGACGTGGCCGCGGGAACCGAGGTGGGGCGCGTGCAGCACCACGAACACATGGTCCTGGTAGGGGTGGATCTTCGGCACCCGGTTGCGCTGCGCGGCGTCGCGCAGGGCGAGCGGGTGGAAGCCGAACACCTCACCCAGCACCGTGACCGCCGCCGCGTCGCAGACGGGCACGTCGACCCACAGCAGGCCGTCACCGTCGGACAGCCCTCCCAACAACTCGGGCAGCTCCTCGACGGTGTGCGTGCTCACCACGCCTGACCGGATGATCCGGACGTCCATGCGGCCACGATCGCACACCCCGGCGGCGGCGTCACCGGTCCTTCGCGCCGGCCACGACGGTGCCGGCCGCGTCGGTGGCGACCCCCGGTGACCTTCGAGGTCTCCCGCGCCGGCACCCCGGGCGGGTTGCATGCATTCCATACTCCGCAGCGCGCCGAAAGGTTCTCACGCATCCGGAAGTGTGAAGGAGAACGTCGCGCCGTGACCCGGCTCGCTCTGTGCCCAGACCCGGCCGCCGTGGCGGTCCACGATGCGCTGCACGGTGGTCAGGCCGATGCCGGTGCCCGGGAAGTCGCTGCTGTCGTGCAGCCGGCCGAAGGGCCGGAAGAGCTGGTCGGCGCGGTCGGCGGGGAACCCGGCGCCGTTGTCGCGGATGTAGAACGCGGTCGGGCCGCAGCCGATGTCGATCCTGGGCGACGGGGTGCGGCCGGTGAACTTCCACGCGTTGCCGACCAGGTTGATCAGGACCGCGCGGACCAGCTCCCCGTCGCACGAGGCCCGCATGCCCGCCTCGACGGTGATGTCGACGTGCCGGGCCGGGTCGCGCTGGCGCAGCTCCTCCACGACGTCCGCGGCGAGCGCCGACAGGTCCACCTCGGTACGCTGGATCTGGCCCCGGTTGGCGCCGGCGAGCTGCAGCAGCGCGTCGATGAGCGCGTTCATCCGCACGGCCGCCTTGTGGATGCGCAGCACCAGGTCCGTGGGCTCCCGGCCGGTCTGCTCCTCCAGCAACAGCTCGCTGAAGCTCAGGATGGTCTGCAACGGCGAGCGCAGGTCGTGCGAGACGGAGCCGCTGAACGCCTCCAGCTCCCGGTTGCGCCACTCGAGCTCCTCGACCAGCTCGGCCCGGGTCTCGGCGACCTGCCGGGCGGCCCGTTCCTCGGCCGCCTCGAGCTCCCGGCGGACCAGCTCGTCGCGGATCCGCCGGTTCTGCTCGTGCAGCTGCTGCCGGCGGATGTGGGCCCGGATGTGGGCGCGCAGCGTGTTCGTGCCGTCGGTGCGGCGCACGTAGTCGTCGGCGCCGGCGGCCAGGCAGTCCAGCAGGGCGTCGCCGGCGCCGAGGCCGATGACCGGCATGTCCCGCAGCCCCGGCACCGACCGGATCCGCGAGCACAGCGCGAGGCCGTCCACGCCGGGCACGTCCACGGCGAGCACGACACAGCCGGCGGGCTGCACGGCGAGCATCGCCAGGGCGTCGTCGGCGTCGGGCGCGGCGACCGGCTCGTAGCCCTCCTCGCGCAGCAGCTCCGCGGCCTCGTCCAGAAACGCCCGGTCCGCGTCGACGAGGAGCACCTTGACCTGGCCGTGGAACGGGCCGGCGGCCGGCAGCGGCGTGTCGGTGCTCTTGCGCAGCACCGCGGCGAGCTTCGCCAGGACCACCGCCAGGTCCTCCTGCTTGCGCACGAAGGCGTCCGCGCCGGCGTCGAGGATCTGCAGCTCGGTCGCGTAGTCGTCGGCGGCGGTCAGCAGCAGGCACGGCACGTTGCGCAGCGTCGCGTCGAGCCGCACCCGCCGGATCACGGTGGCGCCGTCGATGCCGGGCAGGACCCCGTCGACGATGATGGCGCTCGGTGGGCGGGCGGCGGCGGAGCGCAGGCCCTCCTCGCCGCTGGCGGCGGTCTGCACCTCGTATCCGGCGGTGCTGAGCAGCAGCCGCAGCTCCTCGCGGAACGTGAGGCTGTCGTCGATGACCAGCACCGACCGTTCGGCCGGCCCGTCCCCGCCCCGCTGGAGCAGCTCCCGGCTGCGGGCCACGACCGCCTGCGCGTCGTAGGGCTTGCCCACGTAGTCGTCGGCACCGTGGCGCAGCCCGCGCAGGCGGTCGCTGACCTCGGCCTCGCTGGACAGCAGCAGCGCCACCACCCCGGCGTGGCGAGGGTGGACGCGCAGTTCACGCAGCAGCTCGACCCCGTCGGCGTCGGGCAGCAGCACGTCGAAGAGGGCGACGTCGAACTGTTCGGCCTCGAACGCCGTCCGCGCGTCGGCGCCGGACGCGCACAGCACCGTGCGGAAGCCGCCGTCCTCGAACGCCTCGTGGAGGTCCATCCGGACGGTCAGGCTGTCGTCGACGATCAGGACAGTGTTCGCCATCCGACCTTCTCCGCCAGGCTGCCCGCGATCTGGTCCGGTGCCAGGATCTCCACTGCCGCGTTGAGCGCCACGGCCTCCTTCGGCATGCCGTACACCACGCAGCTGCCCTGCTCCTGCGCGTAGGTGTGCGCGCCGGCCCGGCGCATGGCGAGCAGACCCTCCGCGCCGTCGCGGCCCATGCCGGTCAGCAGGACGCCGGTAGCGCCGGCGCCGAGCTCCGCGGCGATCGACTCGAACAGCACGTCGACCGACGGCCGGCACGAGTGTCGCGGCGGGCCGGAGCTCAGGTGCAGGTGCCCGCCACGCACCGTCAGGTGCCGGTCGGGTGGCGCCATGATCACCTTCCCGGCGACCGACTGCAGGCTCTCCCCGCCGCGGGCGTACCGCACGTCGTGCCCGGTCTGCTCGGCGAGCCAGCCGGTGAACGCCTGCGCGAAGGACTCGTTGGCCGACAGGTGCTGGACGTACAGCAGCGGCACCGTGAAGCCGCGCGGCACGCCCCGCAGCAACGTGACGATGGCTCCCGGGCCGCCCGTGGAGGCGCCGACCGCGACGAGTCGTCGGGCGATCCGGTTGGCGCGGGCACCCGCCGCGACAGTGGTGGCGCCGCCGGCGGCGGGACGGTGCCGGGTCACCACCCGGATCCGGGACACGACCTTGACCGCGGTGCGCAGCCGGGCGCCCCACGTGTCGTCGGACGCGTCGCCGCGCGGCTTCTCCAGCACGTCGACGGCGCCGGCGGCGAGCGCGTCGTAGGTGGTGAACAGCTCCTGCCGGGACGCGGAGCACACCACGAGGATCGGCGTCGGCTGGCTCGCCATGATCTGCTCCGTGGCGGCGAGGCCGCTCATGACCGGCAGCACCACGTCCATGGTGATGACGTCGGGCCGCAGCCGCCGGCACAGTTCCACCGCCTGCGCCCCGTCGACGGCCTCGCCGACGATGTCGAAGCCGTGCCGCTCGGTGAGCGCCTCGCGCAGGCAGCCGCGCACCGTCGAGGAGTCCTCGACCACCAGGACCTTGATCACGGCTCCCCCACCAGGTCGCGGATGTGGCCGAGCAGCTCCTCCTGGTTGAACTCGGACTTCACCATGTAGGCGCTCGCGCCGGCCTCCGCGCCGCGGCGCCGGTCCTCCGCGGACGCCCGCGAGCTGACGAGGATCGCCGGGGTCCCGCGCAGCACCGGGTCCTCGCGGGTCAGGGCGACGAACGTGAACCCGTCGATGCCGGGCATGTCGATGTCGACCAGGAACAACGCGTACCGGCGCAGCTTGACCCGCTCCAGGGCCTCCTCGGCGGAGGCGGCGAGCTCGACCCGGTAGCCGGCCGACTCCAGGATGCTGCGCTCCAGCATGCGGGTCGTCAGCGAGTCGTCGACGACGAGGATCGGGTCCTGTTCGTCGGCGGTGTCCTCGTCCGCGTTCTTCTGGGCGGCGGTGGCCGCGATCCGGCCGGCGGCCGAGGCGGCGAGGCCGTGCGGGTCGAGCACGACGCGCGGGTTGCCCTCCGCGTCGATCGACAGGCCGTTGACGACCGCGCTGGCCGGGGCGAGCTCCGGCAGCGGCCGCACGACCAGCGCCGAGGTGCCCAGCAGCCGGTCGACGCCGACGGCGACGGTGCGCTCGCCGGCGGCGAGAATGACCGCGACCGCGCCGCCGGCCGTGGCCTGCGGGGCGGTCAGCACCTTCGACAGCGGCAGGAACGGGATGACCTGCCCCTCGTGGGCGAGGGCGCCCGCGGCACCGGCGGCGGCGACCTCCACGGCGCCGAGCAGGACGCAGGTGCGCACCGCGTCCAGAGGCAGCGACGCGAGGGTCCCGGCGGCCTCGACGACCAGCCCGGACAGCGACACCAGCGACAGCGGCACGACCAGCTCGACGGTGGTGCCAAGGCCCGGGTCGGTGCTGACGTTGACCTCGCCGCCGAGCTGCTCGGCGACGTCGCGGACCGCGTCGAGGCCGATGCCGCGGCCCGAGATGCCGGTGACCTCGCCGGCCGTGCTGATCCCGCCGTGCATGAGCAGCCGCATCAGCTCCCGGACGTCGGCCTCGGCGCCGGGCGTGACCAGCCCGCGGGCCTGGGCCTGCTCGCGCACGGCGCCGAGGTCGAACCCGCGGCCGTCGTCGCGGCAGCGGAACGCGGCGTTCGTGCCGCGGCGGTGCACCTCGACGGTGACGTGCCCGGCGCCCGGCTTGCCGGCCGCGAGGCGTTCGGCTTCGGCCTCCACCCCGTGGGACACGGCGTTGCGGACCACGTGCAGCAGCGCGCCGGACGCGAGGCTCAGCACGTGCGGGTCCAGCCGCAGGTCGCCGCCGCGGCTGTCGAAGACGACCTTCTTGCCCTCGGTGCCGGCGGCGTCGTACGCGGCCCGGTGCAGCGTGGTCAGCACGGTGGCGACCGGCACCAGGCGGAGCCGTTCGGCCCGGCCGCGGATGTCGTCGAGCTCCCGCTCGACCTGCTCGACGGTCTCGGTGAGCTGCCGGCCCAGCGCGGTGAGGTCGGCGGCCAGCCGGGTCGCCATGGCCCCGGTGCGCCCGTCGACCCCGTCCTGCTGCGCGCCGCGGATCCGCAGCTGCTCGATGATCGCCTCGGCCGCGCGGCGGGCCCGGTCGACGGTCGCGACCTGCCGCCGCAGCGGCGCGAACCGGGCGTGTGCCTCGCCGACGGCGTCCAGCAGCTCGTCGATGTCGGCGCTGTCGCTGCGTACCGGCGGCGCTTCTCGTTCGGGTTGCTTCTCGGCCTGGATTTCGGCGGTCGCCGGCGGTTGCGGGGTCTCCAGCGCGGTGGCCAGCTCCGACATCCGGTCGGTCAGGGTGAGCAGCGTCCCGATCGTCTCCGGCGGGACCGGCCCGGCACCGTCGCGGTGCGGCACCAGCAGCTCCTCCAGCTGGTGCGCGGCGTCGGCGATCTCGCCCTGCCGCACCACCCGGGCGGCGCCCTTGAGGGTGTGCGCGTGCCGCAGCAGCCGTGCGACCGGCTCGCGGTCGTCGCCGGCCCGGTCGTCGCGGGTCAGGTCCAGCACGCCCTGGCTGAGCTGGTCGACCAGTTCCCTGGCCTCGATGCGGAAGTACCGCAGCGGATCCTTGGCCACCGCGGGCGCCGGCGCGCTCAATGCCGGTCGGTGCCTGCGGCGACCAGCCTGAGCAGCTCGTTGGAGAGCCCGGCGAGATGGGTCGCGGTCTGTCTGGTCTGCACGGCGCTGGACTCGCTCTCCTGAGTGACCCTGGCGGTGTCCGTCACCGCGACGTTGACCTGCTCGACCGCGGTCGTCTGCTGCTTGGTGGACAGCTCGATCTCCCGCGCCGACTCGGTCGTCGTGGCGACCAGGTCGGCGATCTGCTGGAACGACGCCGTGACCGCGCCGAACTGCCGGGTGCCGGCGTCGACGGCCTTCGCGCCGGTCTCGGTCGCCATGACCGTGGTGTTCACCGCGCCGCGGACGTCGTCGATGAGCGTCCGGATCTCCTTCGCCGAGCCGGCGGTCCGGTCGGCGAGCTTGCGGATCTCGTCGGCGACGACGGCGAACCGGCGGCCCCACTCCCCCGCGCCGGACGCCTCGATGGTGGCGTTGATGGCCAGGATGTTGGTCTGCTCGGCGAGCTCCGACACCAGGTCGACGACGCCGCCGATCTGCTGCGACCGCTGGCCGAGCTCCAGCATGTGCTGCACGATCAGGTCGACCTGCCGGCGGATCGCGGTGATCGACTCGCGGGCCTGCTCGATGGTCGCGTCGCCGGAGTGCGCGGCCACCGCGGTCTCCTCGGCGATCTTCGCCACCCGCTGCGAGCCCTCCGCGATCTGCCGCGACGTGATGAGCAGCTCCTCGATCGTCGTGTTGATCTCGCTCATCGCGGTCGCCTGCTCGCGGGCACCGGTCGCCTGCTGGCTGGCGGCGGCCTCCAGCTGCGCCGAGGAGCTCTGGATGTGCCCGACCGTGCCGGCGACCTGCCGGCCGAGGGCCCGGGTCAGCAGGATCGCGATCAGCACGCCGCACCCGATCGCGACGACCGCGATGACGATCACGGCCACGGTGGCCAGCTGCGCCGTGCTCGAGGCGGCGTCCCGCTGGTTCATGAGGTCCTCGCGCAGCAGCGCGGCGAGCGCGTCGATGTGCTCGTTGAGAGCCTCGCGCTGCGGCACCACGTCGGCCTCGAACGCGTCGGCGATCCGCTGCGCCGGGACCGTGCCGTCCTGCCGCAGCACCATCACCGTCTCGAGCGCGGTCTCGTGGTCCTGCTCGGCCCGCACGGCGAGGTCGAGCAGGTCACGCTCCCGCTGGGAGTCCGCGACGTCGCGCAGGAGCTGGATCGAACGGCTGAACGCGGCCCGCGCGTCGGTGATCTCGCCCCGGAACTTCTCGTCGCCGGTCAGCAGGAAACCGCGGGAGGCGCTGCTCTTCTCCTCGACCGCGACCCGCAGCTGCTGGGCCTCGACGAGGCCCTGCACGCCGATGTCGATCACGTGGTCCTTGCCGGAGACCACGGTGTCCAGCGCGCCGACCGTGACGCCGCCGGTGAGCAGGGTCAGCAGCACGACGACCGCGAAGCCCGCGGCGAGCTTGCGGCCGAACGTCCATTGTCGCCTCATCGTTCCCCGTCTTCTGTTCTGCTTTTTCCTGACAGGCTCTGGATCGCGGTGCGCACGGCGGGCACGTCGACGATCGGTCGGGCGCCGCCGTCGAGGGGGACGATGCCGCGCAGGCAGCCCCGCGGGCCGTGGCCGGTCGACTCCTCGACGATCAGGTCCCGCGGGACCCGCAGGTGCCCGTCCAGCTCCTCGAAGGCGAGCGCGACCGGTGGTTCGCCGGCGGCCAGGACCAGCCAGCGCGCTTCGGCGGCGGCCGGGTGGCCGAACACGGCACCGAGGTCGTAGACGGGCACGATCGAGCCGCGGAAGCTGGCGACGCCGAGCAGCGACGGCAGCGGGCCGGGCAGCCGCGTCACCGGCCGGTCCGGGAAGAGGCCGGCCGCCTGGGTGAGGCGCAGGGCGTACCGGTGGCCGCCGACCCGGATCGCCAGGAGGTCGTCGAAGCCGGCCACGTCCTCGCGGTGCGGGTCGGCGAACGAGCGGTCGAACGACTCGCGCAGCTCCGCCAGGCGCTGCTGCATGTCGCCGCTCTTGAGGTCGTCGCTTCTGAGGTCGTCGCTTCTGAGGTCGCTTTCGAGGTCGCTTTTGAGGTGGTCGCGCTCGTGCTGGGTCGTGCTCATCGGGTCGCGGCCAGTTCGGCGTGGCACAGCGCGATCAGGGCGCCGCGACCGAAGCCGCCGCCGAACAGCAGGATCCGCTCGTCGCTCTCGTGCCGCAGCAGGGTCACGGCCCGGTCGAGCTCGCGTTCGGCGGTCGGCCGGTCGCCGCGGCGCCGGGCGAGCAGGCCCAGCCGCAGCCGCGGCATCGCGAAGCCGGCGTCGAGGTGCGCGGCCATCCGGTGGTGCTCCAGCGCGGTGGCCGAGTCGCCGTCGCCCTCGAGGCACTCGGCGAGGAGGTGGTGCGCGTCCGGGTTGAGCGCGTCGCGGTCCAGCAGCTTCCGGCACAGGGCCGCCGCCCGGCCGGTGTGCCCGAGGTGGGCGAGGACCGCGCCGCGGACCAGCAGCACGTCGGGACGGTCCGCCTCGGCCGTGCCGATGTCGTCGAGGACCGCGAGGGCGTCACCGAAGCGCTCCTGCTCGACCAGGTGCAGGACCTGGTCCCGCTTGCGTTCCGGCCGTACTGACCGTTCCGGCCGTTTCAGCGGTTGGCGCTCGGGCGTCGGCTTCGCTGGGGGTACCGTGGCCGCCTTCTGGTAATAGAAGGTGCCGTGCGTGTGCTGGACGGTCAGGGCCGTCGGCCGGGTGCCGAGCGAGTCGGTGTGGCCGAGGAACAGGTAACCGCCCGGAGCGAGGGCACGGGTGATCCGGGCGACGGCGGCGGCGACCGTCGGCGGGGTCAGATACATCAGCAGGTTCCGGCAGAACACCACGTCGTAGGTGTCCGGGGCGAACAGCAGCGGGTCGTCGTTGGCGGCGTTGTACTCCAGGAACCGCACCCGTCCGCGGAGCCGCTCGTCGATCTCGACGCCGTCGGCGACGGTGCGGAACCAGCGGTGCTGCGCGGCGGCCGGCGTCTCCCGCAGTGACCAGCGGGAGTAGCGGCCGGCGGCGGCGACGCGCAGCGCGGCCCGGTTGACGTCGAGCCCGACGATCGACACGTCCCAGGCCGGATCGATCCGTTCCGCGGCGACCATCGCGAGGGTGTACGCCTCCTCGCCGGTGGAGCAACCGACCGACAGCAGCCGCAGCCGCCGCTCGCCGGACCGGGCCCGGACCCGCGCCGGCAGGACCACCTCAGCCAGCACGTTGAACTGTTCGATGTTGCGGAAGAAGTACGTCTCGTTGATGGTGACCGCCTCGGCGAGCGCGGCGAGCTCGTTGTTCCAGGCGGTGCCGAGGCGGTCGAGGTAGCCACGGCCGGTCAGGCCGTGCTGGGTGGCCCGCGCCTTCAGGACCTCGGCGAGCTGGGGGTCGCGCTTGTCGTCGAACGTCATGCCGAGGCGGGTCGACAGCAGTTCGCGCAGGCGCACGATGTCCTCGTCACGCGCCATCTCGCACCTGGCCTGTCTTCAGGAACAGCAACGGGCGGGAGTCCAGGACGCCCACCGCCACGACGAGGCGGTTCGCGGCGGCGGCGAGCGCCGGCGGGGGCGGGCGGGTCGGATCGGGTTCGACCGGCAGGACGCCGATGACGGGGCCGGTGGCGTACGCCTCGGTCCGGGTCGTGACGAACCGGCAGGGGCGCTCCACCCGGGCGCCGAGCAGCCTGGCCGTGTCGATGACCGGCACCGCGACGCCGCGGATCACGCTGACGCCGAGCAGGAAGTCGGAGGTGCCGGCGAGCGGCTGCACCGGCAGTGGCCGGATGGTCTCCACCACGTCGCGCAGCGCCAGCGCACACAACAGGTCTCCGACGCCGAAGACCAACGACAGTCCCGGCGGCGCCTCCGTGACAGCTGTGATCGCCACGTGATCATGATATGTGGCATTCGTCGGTTATTTACCGCTTTGCTTTTTTGTCGTACCCCGCCGGTAGGTTCCTGGCATGGACGTGACCGCACCTGTCGCCCGGCTCGCCACCGCCGCCGCCCTCCTGCTCCGGCTGCTGACGGCGCGGTCCCTGCAGCCCTCGCACGCCGGTGCCCTGCTGCGCGCCGACGACGAGGGCCTGCACCTCATCGCCACCGACGGCGAGGTCGTCGTGCACCTGCGCACCCCGGCGACGGTCCACACCCCCGGCGAGGTCGTCGTCCCCCGCCGCGCCGTCGCGGACACCCTGACCACCCTGGACGCGGCCGACGCCCGCCTCACCGTCCAGGGCGGCCGCCTGGCGATCCGGGTGCCCGGCGGCCGGTTCGCCCTGCCCAGCCTCCCGGACGCCGCACCGCGGCCCGGGCACCTGCCGCCGCCGCGCGGCACGGTCACCGGCGACGACCTGCGCACGGCGGCGGTCCCGGTCGCGGGCGCCGCCTCCCGCGAGCACGCCCTGCCGATGTTCACCGGGGTCCGCCTGCGCACGCACGACACGGCGCTGACCCTGTTCGCCACGGACCGCTTCCGCCTGGCCGCCGCCTCGATCCCCTGGCAGGGCGCGACCGCCGCCGGGTTCGACCCGGCGTCCGGCGGTGACGGCAGGATCGAGGCGCTCGTGCCGGCCGCCGTCCTGGCCCGCGCCGCCCAGCAGCTGAGCCGCGTCCCGGCCGTGCACGTCCATGCCGGCGACGACCTGTTCGCCCTGTCCTGGGACGGCGGCAGCATCACGACCGCCACCATCGGCGGCGGCTACCCGGACGCGCAGCTGTCCCGCCTGCTCGACGTCACCCCCGCGTGCACCGTGGAGGCCGACGCCGACGCCCTCGCCCACGCGGTCGACCGCGCCACGGCCTATGGCGGCCCGCACGGCCGCGTCACCCTCCAGGCGATCGACGGCGCCCTGCTCGTCCGCGCCGACGACCCGCTCACCGGCGAGTCCGAGCAGACCGTCAAGGCCACCGTCGACGGCGGCCACACGATCCGCTCGTTCCAGGGCCGCCTGCTCCTGGACGCGCTGCGCGCCTTCGCGCACCACACCGTGCGGCTGCGGTTCCAGGAGGGCATGCGGGCGACCGCCTGCACCGCCGACCTCCCCACCGCCACGCTGACCTACCTCGTCGTCCCCCTGCGCACCCCGCCCTCGACCGACACCTGACGCTGGTGCCGTCAGGCGCCGGCCGCTGGGGTGGTGTTCGTCGTCCGGCCTCGCCGCTGCACGGGTCGGGTGGGCCGCGCGGTTGTCGCGTTATCCCCCAAGAACCTGTTGGGAGCTGCCGGTTGAGGTCCTGGTGGGTAATCCGCTTGGAGCCTCGCTGGTGTCGGTCCTCGGGGCTCGGTGGTTCGCACGGCCTCCGGCCGCGCGGAGGGGTTGCTTTGGTCCCGGTCCGTGCCGTCGTGCGGTGATGCCAGCCAGGTCCGCCCTCACTTCCCCGTGATCCGGTAGAGCTTGTGCACCCAGGGGTACACGAGCCCTACCGGATCACGGGGAAGTTGCGTGGGTCGATGTGTAGACCGAGCAGTGCCAGCGCTGAAATGGCGATCTCCCGCATCTACTGTCGATCGAAGGAGCCCCGCGGCCGTGCGGGCAACCACCCGACGCCTTCGATCAAGCACGCAAGATCGAAAATCGGGGTGCGAGGCGTGCATGCGCCCGATCTGGGCGGTGTGTTCGAAGCTTTTGAGCCAACGGCGGTGTGGCACCACCGAATGATGACCTCGACGGCACTGGATCATGCGGGTGCGGACCCGGCTTGGGATCACCGCAAGACGGCACGGACCGGGACCACGCCACCCTGTTGCACGGACGCGCCAGCGTCCGGGCGGTGCCATAAAGTCCCCGCGCCTGGAGCTGAATATGTGAAGGTCATGACGACGACCACCACCCGCGAACCGCAACCACGACCGCCGAAACGGCGATCACCCACCCTCGCCCACTGGAAGCCAGCAGCGGCCCCGTCAAACGCCACACCACCGATACCTACAAGCCAACACCTCCACCAGTCGACAAACCCTTCACAGATCGAAGTCGCGGACCGATCGTCCGGACGCGGTCACGGGACGACCTCAATCCGGCCGTGAGCGAGCATCACGCAGCGGACACGACCCGAAACGTCCCGGCGCGTTGCGTCGCGGCCACGGCCGACGGCACGCGATTGGTGGTCACGGACTTTCGGCGGGACGTGGCGGCGGGGGGACGAGCAGAGTCGCTTCGGCGACGGCGGTGCAGTGGTCGGCGACGGTTTCCGTGGGTAGGCCGCGGCCGGTGTACAGGGTGTCGAACGTCTCGAACGCGGTGAGCAGCCAGAGGATGTCCACGGCGGTGGCGTGCGGCACCCGGAGCAGGCCGGCGGTGTGAAGCCTGTCGGCGAGGTGCCGCAGGCCGCCGAGGCGGGCCTCGCCGGCGCGTTGCATCGCGCCGTCGGTCTTCGCGGCATGCACCTGCAGGGCGGCGAGGGCGTCGCGTTGGGCGGCGTACATGCGGACGGTGGCGGTGATGCCGCCGCGCAGGTGCTCGCGGGGGTCGGTGGCGCGCACCGCGGCGAGCAGGTCGGCGAAGCCGCCGCGGTCCAGGACGTCCTGGGCGAGGGCGTCGAAGAGGCCGCCGCGCGAGCCGAACACCAGGTAGATCGTGGAGCGGGCGACGCCGGCCCGGCGGGCCACCGAGTCGACGCTGGGCAGGGCCGGCAGCTGGGCGTACATCGCGTCGAGGATCCGCCGGCGGGTCTCCTCGGCCGTGACCGCTCGCCGGCGCTGCTCGTACCGGCGAGTGGTCACACCGGAGAACTTAGTCGCCCAGGGGGTCGAGGCCACCGGTGAGGCTGGCGACGCCACAGTTGGGGGCGGACCAGAAGCGGCTGGGGCGGCCGTCGACGTGGGTGTGGTCGTTGTGGTCGGGGTAGCCGGGGCCGAGGATGCCGGCGAAGCCGTGGTTGCGGGCGGCCTGGGCGAGGGTGCACAGCGAGTGCGGGCCGGCGCCGAGGTCGGCGGCGTCGCCGTACAGGTGGCGGCTGGTCGAGGCGCCGCCGACGGCGTTGTTGCACGAGACGCTGCGGAAGCCGCTGGTGACGCGGATCTGCTGGTCGCCGAGGGCGTGCCGGAGGGCCTGCAGCTTCCACATCGTGACGAGGGCGTTGGCCTTGGCGGTCGCGGCGGAGACGTTGCCGCCGCTCCAGGTGCTGTTGCAGTCGTTGAGTTCGGCGTAACTGAAGTTGACCGGGGTGCAGTCGTCGTCCTGCAGGGCGTAGAGCTTGGCGAACGTGGCCGGGCCGGCGACGCCGTCGGCGGTGAGGCCGTAGGCCGCCTGGAACCGGGCCACCGCGGACTTCGTCGCGGGCCCGTACTGGCCGTCGAGTCCGAGGACGCCGCCGGTGCCGGGGTAGCCGGCGACCCGGATCTGCAGCTGCCGGACCGCCTCCCCGGAGGAGCCCTGGGCCAGGACGCCGCTCCACGTGTAGCAGGCGTCAGCGTGTGCCGGTGCGGCGGTGGCGAGGACCGTGCCGGCCGAGGCTCCGATCGCGAGCAGCGCGGCGGCGAACAGTCGAATCAGTTTTGACATAGATGCATAGAAGTGTCTGGATGCTGCGAAGTCAATGGATCCGGCCCGGGGCGGATCAGTGTGCGGGCCGCCGCGACGCCGGCGATCAGGGCCAGCACCACCGCGCCCGGGAGCAGGGACAGCCCGTCGGCCGCCCAGCTGCTGCCGGCCACGGCGAAGAGCAGGTTGGCCACGAACATCGACAGGATCAGGGCCGCGGCGCCGACCAGCGCGCTGAGCGCCGGGCTGGCCAGCACCAGCGTGATCCAGATCGCGGAGCGGGCGCGGCGGCCCCGCAGGATCCCGGCCGCCAGCACCATCATCGGCGCGCTGAGCAGGAGGCCCCCGCCGGTGACGTCGTTGGACACCCCGGCGCCCGTCAGGGCACCGCCGGCGCCGAGCAGCACCGCGGGAGCGACGGTGAGCACGGCCAGCCGCACCGGCGTCAGCGCCACCGGGCGGGCCGCGGCGGCGGCCTGCACCGCCACGACCGCGAACATCGCCGCGAGGGTTGCCGTCGCACCGGCGAGGCCGCTCGGCAGGAACGGATGGTTGACCGCCGGGGTGCCCTGGGCGAAGAGGATCGGCCCGCAGCAGGCGGCGGTGACCGCCGTCCAACCGAGGCGGCGCCGGGCGGCCAGCGCGTCCGCGCCGCCGCGGCGACCGGCGATCCCCCAGGACAGCGCCGCGGCGGCCGCCGCCACGGTCAGGGCGATGCGCAGCCCGTCCGGACCGGCGGCGTCCGCGCGGGCGAGGATCCCGTCGGCGACCAGCAGGACGACGGTCTGCATCGCCGCCGCGAGGGGTGCGGCCCGCCGGTCGGCCGCGGCGAGCACCAGGCTGAGGGCCCCGAGGGTGATGCCGGCCCAGCGCAGCTCGGCGCCCCACATGTACAGCTCGCCGTCGCCGCCGGGCATCGGGGCGCGCTGCCCGATCAGCGGCAGCTCCGGGGTGAGGACGGCGAGGGTGTACGCCCACGTGAGCACGCCCGCCAGCTGTGCGACGACGCCGGCCACGGCCGCCACCGGCAGCAGCCGCAGTGTGGCGTGGTCCGCAGCGGGCAGCGGCTCCGGGTGGCGGCGGCCCGGTCGCGCGGCGCCGAGTCCGTAGCCGACCGCGATCCCGGTGAGCAGCAGCAGGTACGCCGGGAACATGCTGGTCGCGTTGAACAGCGCCAGGGCGTCGGGGGTCAGCTGCCACGACCCGCTGTCGGCGGTGAAGGGCTGACCGGACACCAGCGACGGCGCCCAGCCCAGCGCCCGCGACGGGCCCGCACCGGAGGTGAGGATGCCGGGCAGCACGGCGGCGGCGATCGCGAGCTCCACGACCAGGGGCGTGCCGATCAGCGCCAGCGCCGCCGCGAGCCACCGCCACCGCGCCAGCCGCACGACGCCGACCGCGAGCGCCGCGGCGAGCAGGGTCCAGGCCGTCGCGCCGACGCAGAGGCTGACGGCGAGCGTGTTGCCGGGCGGCGCGAGGGCGCTCTGCACCCCGACCACCAGCACGACGAACGAGACCGCCAGGGCGACGGGGGCGACGGCGGCCGGGCCGGCGGTGCCGAGCCGCCGGAGCCCGGCCCACCGCACGGGCCGGCGGCGGCCGAGCCACCAGGCGAGGAGCGTGCCGATCAGCAGCGGCGGCAGTGACGTGGCCACGGTGACCGCGGTGCCGACCGGCCGGCGGACCTCCACGCCGCACAGGCCGAGGATCCATTCGCCGGCGGTGCGCAGGATGCTCCCACCGGGGCCGGCCATCAGAATCCCGAAGACCACCAGGACCGCCATCGGCTGCAGCGCGCGGCCCGCCCCGGGCAGGCCCTCGCGCCAGCCGCGCGGCACGCCGTCCTCGTCCTCGACCGGCGACGCGGCGGCGAGGCTGAGCGCGAACCGCAGCTGGCCGAGCGCCCGCCGCCCGGCGCCGGGGCCCGGCTCGGTGCGCAGTTCGTGCAGCTCCGCGGCCCACTCCCGGGCCTGCTCGGCGCGCACGTCAGCCGGCCACCGCCGCGCCGCCAGCCGCAGCAACCCCTCCGCGACCCGATCCACGGCGCTCACGCCGCACTCCCCGACGTGAAGGCCCGATCCCACGTGAAGTCCCGATCCCACGTGAACGCCCGATCCCACGTGCAGTCCCGATCCGACCTGGACGACCGATCCGACGTGGACGACCGATCCGACGTGGACGACCGATCCGACGTGACGGCCGGATCGAATCTGAAGGCCCAATCGAACGTGGCGGCCGGATCGACACCGCGCGCCAGTCGCGCGGCGAGCTCGGCCACGGCCGTCCGCGCGACCACCACCCCGTCGGGCGTCAGCCGGTAGCACCGCCGGGCCGGCCGGCCCGGGGCCGCGGGGTCGGCGTCCTCCCAGCGGGCGACGACCCAGCCGGCCCGCCGCAGGCGCAGCAGGATCGGATAGAGCGTGCCGCTGGAGTGCCCGGTGACCCGCATGAGGTCCAGGCCGTACCGGTCCGCGGCCGGGTCGGCGAGGAACGCCGACACCACCGTCGCCACCGCCGCCGTCATACGCAGCTCTGCCACCACGCCCAGCACTCTACATAGCTCAGCCGCATTTCTACATAGCCCCCGGAAACGCAGGCGCGGTGCGGCGGCGCCGGGACTATCCTGACTGCGGCCGGTCGCGGGACTGTCCGTGCGACTTCCGGAACCCGCCTCTGAAGCGATGCTTCGCAGTTCGCGCGTCGAATTCCCCGACCGGCCCCCAATCAGGAGGTGGAGCGCCGTGGACCTACAAGAGCGGGTCGCGTGCGAGGACGTCGTCATGTTCGTCAACGCCGCGGTCACGTCCACCGGGCAGCGGGAGTTCCACACCGGCGCCGCCGAGCAGCGGCTGTCGCTGGCGTTCCTGCACGAATACGTGCTCGTCAACTACCGTGAGCTCTACGCCGCGACGCTCGCGCTGGACGTCAACGACTTCAACGCCGGGCTCGTCGTGCTGAACCTGTTGCGCACGGCGCCGGCCGTACCGTTGCCGCGGCGGAAGCTGGAAGGCGCCCTGATCGCGGCGAAGCTGCGGGACCTGCCGCCGCAGCGCGTCTACCGCATCCTGCGCACCCTGCGGGCCGAGGGCATCAACAACCGGCGGACCCGCGCGATCGTGCGGGACTGGGTCGCGGGCCGGCCGGACATCGCCTTCGACGCCGTCAAGTATCGCCGCCACCTGGCCGGCGCCGCCCGCCACGCGCACGTGCGGCTGCCCGACGAGGTCGGCACGATGCTGTTCGACTGGCGGCGGCCCAAGCGCTACACCACGCCGATCCTCGAGACGTGGCGGCGGGCGCACTACGACCAGCGCGCCGTGTTCGACCTGCCCTACACGGTCGCGGAGGGCTTCGCCGCCAAGCACCGCATCAACCGGGCCCGGCTGCTGAACCAGAACGGCGGCCCGCGACTGACCGCCCTCGAGCGGCTGCGGCTGGAGGGCGACCCGCACCGGATCCCGCTGACCCGCCTCGCCGTCTACGCGCTGTCGCTGCCCCGGCCGGAGCGCGCCCGCCGCCGCGACGAGCTGACCGGGGCGCTGCGCGCGGCCGCCCGCCGGGCCGCCGGCCGCCGGGCGGGCACCTGGGGCACCGTCGTCGGCGTGCTCGACGACAGCTACTCCGCGTCCGGCTCCGGCGTGAAGCGGCGCCGGCCCCTCGCGGTCGCGCTCGCCATGCACTACCTGCTCGAGGCCCTCGCTACGCGGCACCACACGGTCTGGCTCACGCACACCGGCGACCCGCTGCTGGTGCACCCGATCGGGGCGACGCCGCTCGGTCAGCGGCTCCTCGACGGACTGCGGCTGCGCCCGGACCGGCTGGTCGTGGTCTCCGACGGCTGGGACAACGCCCCGCCCGGCCAGGCCGCGGAGGTGCTTCGGGTGTGGCGGGAGAAGCTGGACCCGACGGGCCGCACGTCGATCGTGCACCTGAACCCGGTGTACGACAGCGACGCCTTCGACGTGCGGCGTCTCGCACCGTCGGTGGCGACGGTCGGGGTCCGCGACGCCGAGGACGCCACGACCCTCGTCGAGCTGGCCCGGTTCTCCACCGGCACGGCGACCTTCGCGCAGCTGCGCGCGCACCTCGACGACCTGGTGGAAGGGTTCCTGCGATGATCACCGGCCTGCGCGCCGGCCCCGCACAGACGTGGGGCGCGGTGCGGCTCGTGCCGCTGCTGCGCGACGAGCCGATCGCCGACCTGCGGCTGCACGCCCGGCTGCACGACGAGGACGAGCTGTCCATCGTGGAGCTGTCGGCGAAGGAGTCCTACATCGCCTACGTGCCGCACGCGTTCGTCGCGACGTGGACGCCGGACGGCTCGCCGGCGGCGGCGTACGGCACCCAGCTGATCGACCCGCGGGAGCCGGGGCTGCCGCGGGCGATCGGGCTGCGGTTCCGCCGCCGCCTGGCCCGCCGGGAGGACCGCCACCGCCTGCGGTTCCTGCCGCTGCACCTGGCCCTGGAGGGCTTCCTGGACCTGCAGTTCGGCGGCCCGCCGATCGCCTGGCAGGAGTGGACCCACCGGGCCGTCACCCAGGGCCTGTCGCCGCGCGTCGAGGAGGCCTACGCGGGCGCCTCGATCACCGGCCTCGACGACGCCCTGCGGGTCTTCGAGATCCACCCCACGCAGTGCGGCGTGGTGCTGCACCTCGCCGACGCGCTCGCCGCGGTGTTCGTCGTGCCCCACCCGGCCGACTACCGGGCCCTGCACCCGACGCTGCTGCGGGACTTCTACGGCGAGCTGCTGTACCAGTACGCGTCGCTCTTCCCGGAGGTGCCGGACTTCCACCAGCCGATCGACGCGGCCGCGGTGTCCACAGTGGACGACCTGCAGGCCGAGCTGGACCGGGTCGCGGCGCAGTGGTCGGCGTTCCACGACGACACCATGTTCACGGTGGTGGCCGGGACGAGCCGGCCGGTGCACCGCATGGGCCGATTCACGCTGTCGCGGTTCCTGCCGCCGTTCGACCCCGCGCTGGACAACCACATCGGCGAGGTCATCACCGACGAGCGGGGCACCGTCGCGTACCTCAAGACGTTCCGGCTGTCCGCGGCCCAGGTCCGCCGCGGGCACCTGCTGTCCCGGCTCGCCGCGACCGGCTGGGACCTGGACGCGACCGCCGCCGCGCTGGGCACCGACCGGCCGGGCCTGGTGCTGCGGCTGGACCGGGCCGGGTTCGGGCACCTGCTGCGCCCCGACATCCTCGACGCCTGCCGCGCCGCCGCCCGCCGCCGCGACTGAAAAGCAGCGCGGCCGGGTCGCCGAGCTGGTAGATCCGTTCGCTGGGTTCGATGTTGTCGAGGAACTCCTGGTAGCGCACGGCGTACGCGAGCGGTGCGGCGACGCGCAGCGCCTCGGCCGGACGGGATCCGGGCGCCGCCGCGGTCCAGGCCGCGATCCAGGCGCCGGCCGCCGCGCCCGCCGTCGGCGCCGTCGACGGTCAGCAGCCGCAGGACGACGACCGGCGCACCCAGCGTCTCCTCCAGGTGCGCCACGACCGGCTCGACCTCGGCCCACCAGGGGTCGCCGACCTGGAATGGCCCGACGGTCCCGGCGCACGCACCCTCGTGCGTCACCACCGCGGTCACCGTCCGGCCCCGCGTCAACGCAAGAGCGCGGTGTCGACGTCGAAGACACGCACCTGCGACCACAGGGTGCCGCACCCGTCGCGGAACGCGTCGTGCACCGGGTCGCTCTGGTAGTCGTCGTGGGCGGCCCGGTCCGGGAAGCTGAGCACCAGGCCGTAGGAGTACCCACGGTCGATGACCGGCCGGTCGGTGTCCGCGGGCCGGCCCAGGCTGCCGCCGGCGACGGACCGGATGGTCAGCAGGGAACGGGCCCCGGCGAGGAACTGGTCATGCTCGGCCGGCGTGAGGTCGGGCCGCAGCGTGAAGTACACGGAGTGGATGAACACGTCGGCACGCTACAGCACCGTCACAGGTCCGCCGGGATCATGCTGTACATGACCAGGTCGTGGTGGCCGGAGCGGGAGACCGCGACGTTGCGCAGCACCCCCTCGGCCCGGAAGCCGGCCCGGACAGCCACGTGCCGCGAGGCCGCGTTGGCCGGCGCCGCCTGCAGGGCGATGCGGGCGAAACCCTGCACCGTCAGCGCCCACCGGGCCACCGCCGCGGCCGCCTCCGCCGCGACGCCACGGCCGCGCGCCCACGGCGCGGTCCAGTAGTGCATCTCCGCCGACATGGCGATCCAGTCGGCGCCGAACAGCGACACGTGCCCGACCAGGCGGCCGCCGTCGTGGGGCACCACCGCGAAGCCGATGCCTTTCCCCAAACGTCGGCGTTCCTCGATGCCGCTGGTGCACCACGCGAGCGCCGTCTCGTAGTCGGCGCCGGCGTACGCGTAGCCCAGCGGCGCCGAGTCGATGAACCGGCTGTCCTGCCAGACCGCGTGCACGTCCACCGCGTCGCCGGGTCCGAACGGGCGCAACAGGAAACGGTCGGTGGTCAGTGTGACGGAGGGCAGCATCAGGGCAGCATCACGCCGTCGACGGGGTCCGCGGAGATCTCCCAGCGCTCCCACCACACGGCGTCGGGCAGCTCCCCGGACGCCGCGACGATGCGGTCCAGCAGGTCGAGGCATTCCTGCGACGCGTCGACCTTCGCCTCGTGCACGATCGCCGACAGCTCCCGCTCGCGTTCGCGCATGACCACGCCGACCAGGTCCCGGCCGGCCGGGGTCAGCGCCAGCCAGGTCGAGCGGCGGTCGTTGTCGCGGTGGAAGCGCCGCACCAGGTGCTTGCGCTCCAACCGGTCGCACATGCGGGTCAGGGTGGACGGTGCCACGTCGAGCTCCTTGGCCAGTCCGGCGCTGCGTTGCGGGCCGGCCGTCGCCAGCAGCACCAGCGCCCGGTACTGCGGCAGCGTCACGTCGGCCTCCATCGCCGCCAGGTTGCGCGCCGCGACCGCGACCATGCTCCGGCTGACCGCCAACAGCGCGCGCACGAGCGCCTCGTGCTCCCCCGGCGTGGTCATCCGGACATCGTTGCACGGTGGATACCGTTCCCGGTGTGCACTAGTCTGTACCAGGAAGATTGCAGTAATACAACTTTCTTGAAGGAGGCAAATGAACGAGGACGGCCCGCTGGAGCTCGCCCGCATCCTCCTGGTCGAGGACGACAGCGGGGACGTGGCCTTCACCCTCGACGAGTTCCGCGAGCACCGCCTCCGCAACGAGGTCACCGTGATCGGCAACGGCCTGGACGCGATCGACTTCCTCGAGCACCGCGGTGCGCACGCCGACGCGCCGACGCCCGACATCGTCCTGCTCGACGTCAACCTCCCCGGCGTCGACGGCCGGGTCGTGCTCGACCGGATCCTCGGCAACCCCCGGCTCGCCGACCTCACCGTCGTGGTCCTCACCAGCTCGCCCCTCGAGGAGCAGATGCTGCGCGACTTCGGCGTCCCCTCCGAGCACTTCTTCCGCAAGCCGGTCGACTTCGCCCAGCTCGCGAAGCTCATCCACGGCATCGACCGCTACTACCTGGTGATCGACCGGCTCATCGGTCGGTGACCAGCGTCCGGTAGTCGGCGGCCGTCAACGGCAGCTCCGTGAGCGAGCCGTCCGCCCGGGGCACCTGGAGCAGCTGACCGTCCTGCAGGAACCGGACGGTGTCCACGTCGGTGAGCGCGTCCAGGGTGCACACGATCTGCGCGATCGCCAGGATGTCGTCGGTGCGCCCACCCACCTGTGGCCGGAACGACACCTCGGCGGTGCCGTTGACGAGCCGGGCCCCGGCGATGAGATCCGTCCCCGTCAGCGCACTGGACAGCCGGTCGTTGCGCTCCTTGTCCGTCGGGCCGATCACCAGCTCGTCGAGCAGCGCACCCACGTCGGTCGAGCCGACCCGCCGCTGCACCGCCACGAGCTGCTCGTCGCGCACCAGGTACAGCAGCTCGACCGCGGTGCCGGCGGAGTTCCCGGCGACCGGCGGCGGGCTGCCGATCACCAGCGACGGCTCGAGCGGCCGCGGCTCGTCCTCGTCCGGCACCCCGCAGCCGGACAGCGCCAGCAGTCCCGCGACCAGCAGGAGGACCGCGCCGCGCCTCACGGGACGACCCCGGGCAGCTCGACCCGGAAGCGGGCGCCGCCGCCCGGGCGGTCCAGGACCACGACCCTGCCCCCGTGCGCCTTGGCGTGCTGCGCCACCAGCGACAGGCCCAGCCCGGTGCCGTCGCCGCCGCCGCGGGCTCCCGCCGACCGCCCCCGCACGAACCGGTCGAAGATCACGGCTCGATCGGCCGGCCGCACCCCCGGGCCCTCGTCGTCGACCTCGACCCGGCCGGTGCCGGCCACGCAGGTCAACCGGACCGCGACCGGTCCGCCGCCGTGCCGGATCGCGTTGTCGAGGAGGTTGGCCAGGATCTGCTCGAGCCGCCGCCGGTCGACCAGCCACCGCGACGCGTCGTCGCCGGCCGGCTCCACCAGGCCGGGGTCGAGGCTCTGGCCCTCCGTCACCCGGCGGGCCAGGGCGTGCGGGTCGACGGGGGCCCGGCGGGCCGGCTGGTCGCTGCGGGCCAGCTCGAGCAGGTCGTCGACGAGGGACTGGAACCGCTCGATCTCCTCCACCACGAGGCCGGCCGCGAGCGCGGTCCGCTCGTCCAGGTGCTCCCGCCGCCGGTGCAGGACGCTCGCCGACGCGGCCAGGGTCTGCAGCGGGGAGCGCAGCTCGTGGCTCACGTCGGCGGCGAAGCGGCGGTCCCGCTCGTGCCGGCGCGCCAGCTGGTCGACCATGCCGTTGAACGACGCCGTCAGCCGGGCCAGGTCCGGCTCGGCCGCCGGGTCCAGGCGGGCGCTCAGGTCGCCGTCGGTGATGCCCTGCGCCGCGTCGGCGACCGAGCGCAGCGGCCGCAGCACATAGCGGGTCGCATACCAGCCGAGGCCCGCTCCGGCCGCCGCCACCGCGGCCGCGACGAGCCCCAGCACCCACGCCAGGGTCCGCAGCGTCTGGTCGAGCTCGCGCAGGTAGTCGATCTCGTACAGCGCCGTCGTCGGTGACAGGGACACCCCGATGACCAGGGCCGGGACGCCGTCGACGCGCACCCATTGGGCGCCCTGGCCGCCCTGTTCGACGAGCCGACGCAGTGCGGCCGGCACCGCGTCGGCGGCGCCGGGGTCGGTGTTGCGCGTGTACAGGACGCCGTCGCGGCGCACCAGCGTGCGCCGGTTGCCGCCGGTGTCCAGCGTCTTGAGCACGGCCAACACGTCGGGCCGGTCGCCGGCGAGGCTGGCGGTGATGATCCGCGCGTCATACGCGGTGGCCCGCATCGTGGCCCGTTCCCGGCCGGCGAGCAGCGAGCTGCGGGTCAGCTCGTAGGAGATGAACGCCATCGACGCCGACAGTGCCAGGGCACCGGCGGCGAAACCCGCGATGACCCGTGTGCGGAGCCCGGCCCGTCTCATCGGGCCAGCTTGTAGCCCATGCCGCGGACCGTCACCAGGCGCCGCGGCGCCCGCGAGTCGTCCTCGATCTTCTGCCGCAGCCGCCCGATGTGGACGTCGACGAGGCGCTCGTCGCCGACGTCGTACTCCCACACCCGCTGCAGCAGCTGCTGGCGGGTCAGCACGAGGCCGGGGTGCTCGGCGAGCTCGCACAGCAGCCGGAACTCGGTGCGGGTCAGCGCCACCGGCGCGCCCGCCACCCGCACCTCGCCGGCCTCGGGCAGGATCTCCAGGTCGCCGAAGACGAGCGTCGACACCGCCGACAGCACCGCGCGGCCCCGCCGGCGCAGCGCCCGCAGGCGCGCCGACAGCTCCTTCACCGCCACCGGCTTGACCAGGTAGTCGTCGGCGCCGGCCTCCAGTGCCGCGACGATGTCGTGGGTGTCGTCGCGGGCGCTGACGACCACGATCGGCACGTCGTCGTCGCGGCGCAGCTGGCGGATGCATTCGAACCCGTCGACGCCGGGCAGCATCAGGTCGACCAGCACCGTGTCCGCGGGCTCCGCACGCTGCGCGAGCAGGCCGTCCTCGGCACTGGACACGCCGCGCACCGAGTAGCCCTCGTCCTCCAGCGCGAGCATCAGCGACAGCCGGATCCGATCGTCGTCCTCGATGACCAGTACACCCGCCACCCATGCATCATGCCAGGTCGGATCGGTTGTCATACAACTGTCACAGTTCCGCGGAACGGCCGCCACATGCGCGACGGAGGCTCAGTCCCATGCGAACCGGCATCGACGCCCCTGGCACGCCCCTTGTCGAGATCATGGTCACCGAGGAGCTGGACGCCGGGTCGGAGCCCCGGGTGCGGGCCCTGCTCGAGGACGCCCTGACGCTGCACCCCGAGCAGTTGATCGTCGACCTGGCCGGCTGCCCGTTCATCGACGCCACCGCGATCGGCATGCTGCTGGACATCCACCGGCAGGTCTGGACATCCGGAGGAAGACTCACGTTGCGCGCCCCCTCACCCCGGGTGAGACGAACATTGCAAATCGCGCACGTAAATCACGTGTTACGTATGGTCCCGGAGGACGACTGACACGACATGATGGCGAAGACCGAGTGAACAGTTCGGACTCAGCTCAGTGAGAGGAGCGGCGACCGTGACCGCGGCGACGACACCTGACGGCACCGACTTCACCTTGATCTGCGACGCCTGCGGCCAGAGCGTGACCGGGCTCGGCGCGACCATGCACAACTGGGACCTCGTCTGGGCCCTGTTCCGCCGGCACGGCTGGACCGGCGCGCGCCTCGCCACCGGCCCGCACAGCTGCGGCCGCTGCTCACGGGTGCCGCTCGCCTCCGCCGACGCCGACCCGGTCGGCTGGCTCGCCGGGGACGCCCCGTCGACCGCGGCCGAGGTGCCCGAGACCGCCGACGACCCCGCCGCGGCGGTGCCGACCGACCCGCGGGTCAGCGGCGTCGTCGCCGACGAGGCCCTGGTGGTGACCCTCAGCGGCGACCTGGACATCGAGGTCGGTCCGGCGCTGCGGGCCGCGCTGTCGCCCGTGGGATACCGCCCGGGCCACCTGGTCCTGGACCTGAGCCGGGTCGGCACCCTCGACTCGTCGGTGCTGGGGCTGCTCGTCGCCGCCCGCCACCGCGCCGCGCAGGCCGGCGGCCACACCTGCCTGGTCGGGATCGCCCCGTTCATCCGGCGGATGATGCACACCCTGTGCCTGCTGCACCTGTTCGTCGTGCTGCCGGACCGGGCCACCGCCGTCGGCTGGCTGCGCGGCGACGACGCGGACCTGCCCCGCCAGCGCGACCTGCGCGGCGAGACCACGCCCGCCTGAGGCATCCCGCAGCAAAGGGGCACCCGTCCGGGTGCCCCTTTGTCGTGCCACGACGTGACAAACGTCGGATTCGAATATAGAAAGGGTCGAATATACGAAAGCACCGGAGGGAAGTGCACATGCCCAGCTCCCCCGTCAGCCGGCGCAACCTGCTCGGCGCCGCAGCGGCCGCCCCGCTGCTCGCCGCCCCGTTCATCGGCGCCACACCAGCGTCCGCCGCAGCTGAAACCGCGCACCGCCAGTCGCGGGTCCCGCTCGACCGGATCAGCGTCCAGCTCTACACGCTGCGCGACCAGCTCAGCGCCGACCTCGCCGCGAGCCTCGCCGAGCTGCGCGCCATCGGCTACACCAGGGTCGAGCACGCCGGGTTCGTCGGCCGGACCGCCGCCCAGTTCCGCGGCTTCCTCGACGCCGCCGGCCTGAAGGCCACCTCGGGCCACGTCGCGATCCCGCAGCCGTGGGACGCCACCGCGTGGCAGCGGGCCCTCGACGACGCCAACATCGTCGGCAACCACTTCATCGTCCACCCGTTCTTCGGCGTCGACGCCACCGGCCAGCCGATCCGCGACGGCGCCAGGTATCACGCCCTGGCCCGCGACCTCAACCGGGCCGGCGCGCTCGCCAAGCGGGCCGGTCTCGACTTCGGCTACCACAACCACCAGCTGGAGTTCGTCCGCCAGGACGGCGGCTCCCGCACCGGCTACGACATCCTCACCGCCGAGACCGACCCCGACCTCGTGCACCTGGAGGTCGACCTGTTCTGGGCCTGGCGGGGCACCGCCGACCCGGTCGACCTCATCCAGCGCCACCGCGGCCGCATCCGTCAGGTCCACGTGAAGGACATGGACACCGCGGCGGCGTTCACCGACCCGGGCGCCGGCCTCATCGACTTCGGCCGGATCTTCCAGCACGCCAGGGAGGCGGGCCTGGTCGAATACATCGTCGAACGCGACGACGCCGGCACCCCGCCGCGCACCCCGGCCGACGCGCTGACCACGGCCCGCAACGGCTACCGGTACCTGGCGGACCTGCGGTACTGACTCACCACTCGTGCGGCAGGCTGTAGCGCCAGTTCGCCGCGACGAACGCGCCCGCCGGGGTCCGGTAGCACGGCCACCCGGGCTCACCGGATCTCGGCAGGCCGCGACGCACCCGGCGGGCCTTCGCGCCGGCGTACTTCGTCTCCAGGTAGCGCCGGTCCGCGCCGACCTTCGGCACCGGCACGCCACCCGGCCACGGCCCGCACTCGTCGGGCTCGACGTCGAGGTGCACCGCGACCAGCAGCAGCGCGTCCGGTCGCCACGGCTCCCCGTCGGCACGCACCGCCCGGCGCAGGGTCTGGAGGTGGTCGTACAACTCGTGCAGCGCCCTGGGGAAGTCGCCCCACTCGTCGCCGTGGCCCCAACCGTCCAGGTGGGCGGTGAGGTAGTGCCCGTCGGTGGTGCGCACCCGCACCCGGTCGGAGGGCGCGTCCCTCGGCGGGTCGCGATCCGGCAGCCGGCGGACGTTCGCCCGGTTGCGCAGCACCGTGACCGCGTGGTCCTGCAGGTCGCGTGCCTGCGGGCCGGACAGGTAGCGGTGCGCGACCGCGTCGGCGTAGGCCTCGCCGTCACCGTAGACGGCGAGCAGCGGCGGCTCCATCACGCCGACGCCGGGCGAGAAGAACCCGCCGCGCTTCTCCCACTCGAACATCGGCCACTGCACCGCCGCGTGCGCGACCCCACCGCCCAGCAGGGACCCGGCGAACACCCCACCGGCCAGCAACAACGATCTGCGATCCACAGCGTCCAGCCTAATTGGACATTTCGACCATTGTTCGTGTTTCGCCGTTTGTCCGAGGTGTACGACCAGCGCCGGCGCTGCCCCGGCTACGTTGCACGGATGAGCCTTCTTGACGATGTGGCGGAGCGCGACGGCTGGCGATGCTGGGTGTGCGACGAGCCGGTCGACGCCGGCATGTCCGTGAACGACCCGCGCGGTCCCAGCGTCGACAGCCGCACCGCCGACCGGAAGGCCAAGGTCACCGAGCGGCTCGCCCACCGCGCCTGCAACACCCGCAAGGGCGCGGTGAAGGTGGTCATCGCCTGGCCGGACCGCCTGCACGTGGTGGAGCCCGCGCCGCTGATCACCGTCGCCGAGCGCCTGGAGCGCAAGGGCGGCCGGGAGCTGGTCGCCCGCTGCCCGAGCCGGACGGACGCCCAGGAGACGGCGGACTGGCTGGTGGACCGGTTCTCCCGGCTGGTGCCCGGCCTGCCGGTGACCGCGAGCGTCGACCCGGGCGGTGGCCAGTTCCTCGTCGCCCTGGTCGCCGGCCGCCGCTGACCGGACTCGCACCCGTCGATCGAGCAGCGTGCCACACTGGGATCGTGGCTGGTGAGCGGCGGTTCGTGGTGCAGCGGCACCGGGCGACCCGGCTGCACTACGACTTCCGGCTGGAGATCGACGGGGTCCTCGTGAGCTGGGCGGTGCCGAAGGGCCCGTCCCTGGACCCGAAGGTGCGGCGGGCCGCGTTCCACGTCGAGGACCACCCGATGGACTACGTCGACTTCGAGGGAGTCATCCCGGGCGGATACGGCGGCGGCGACGTCATCGTGTGGGACGCAGGGACGTGGGAGCCGTACAAGGACCCGGACCCGGCCGCCGCGGTCGCCGCCGGGGAGCTGCACGCCCGCCTGCACGGCGAGAAGCTGCGGGGCACGTTCGTGCTGATCCGGACCCGGCGGCAGGGGTCCGGCAAGGACGACTGGCTGATGCTGCACAAGCGGGACGAGCACGCCGTGGACGGCTGGGATCCGGAGGAGCATCCCCGATCCGTCCTCAGTGGACGGACGAGCGACGAGGTGCTCGCCGACCCCGACCGGCTGTGGGACTCGAAGACGGGTGCCCGGCCGTTGAAGGCGAGCCGGGAGGAGCTGCGCGAGCTCGACCGGCTCCGGGACGGTGACACGTGGCACGTCTTCGGCCGGGACCTGCGGGTGAGCGATCCGGACAAGGTGCTGTTCCCGCCGCTGCCGGGGCAGCAGCCCGTGACGCGGCGGGAGCTGCTGCGGTACACCACCCGGATGGCGCCGATCATCCTGCCGCACGTGGCCGGTCGGGCGCTCGCCCTGCGCCGGTTCCCGCGCGGCGCGGGCGGCACCGGGTCATGGCAGCGCCGGCCGCCGCGAACCGCGCCGCCCTGGCTCACCTCGCTGACCGTCACCGAGGCCGCCGCGCTGGTGTGGGCGGCGGGCGTCGACGCGCTGGAGTGGCACGTGCCCGCCACGACCGCCGCGGTGATCGAGCTGGGCGGCCTGCCGTGGGCGGACCAGCTGACCCTCGCGCGGCTGCACCGGACCGCGTTCGAACACCTCGGCGTCACCGCCCGCGCGAAGGTGTCGCGGCACATCGAGATCTGGGTGCCGGCGACCGGCGACGCGACCGGCTGGACCGCCGCCCTCGCCCGGTCGATCGCGGCGGTCGTGCCCGAACTGGCCCACCACGGCACGCCGGGCGGGCCGGTCGTCCTCGCGCCCTACAGCCCGATCGCCGCCCCGGGCGCGCCGGTGTCCACCCCGATCGGCTGGGACGAGCTGGACGACCCGGCGCTGACCCCGGACGCGTTCACGATCCGCACGGTCCCGGACCGTCGCGCCGACCTGTTCTCCGCCGTCCTCGACCCACCCCGGGCCCTGCCCGCACTGGATGCACCCTCCCAGTAGGACCCCTATATGGTCGGTGGCATGGCGGAGACCCAGCGGCGGCCGGTGCCGCGCAACGACGACGGCGAGCTGGACACGGCGCTCGCGTTTCTCACGTTCGCGCGGGAGTCGGTGCTCATCAAGACCGAGGGGCTGAGCGACGAGCAGCTGCGGCGGGTCCTCGTGGACACCGGCACCAACCTGCTGGGGCTCGTGCAGCACCTGACGGTGGCGGAGCGCTACTGGTTCGGCCACCACCTCGCCGACGTGGAACCGCCGCAGGACTGGGACTACGGCATGTCGGTGCCGGTCTCGCGAGGCACCGAGGAGGTGTTGGAGGGCTACCGCGCGGCCAGCCGGCGCAGCGACGAGCTCATCCGCGACCTCGGCGACCCGACCGCGCTCGCGGTCCGCCCGGTGGACGGCAAGCGGGTGACGCTGCGGTGGGTGCTGGCGCACATGACGAGCGAGACGGTCCGCCACGCCGGGCACGCCGACATCCTCCGCGAGCAGCTCGACGGCACGACCGGCCGCTGAGGTCGCCGCTCAGCACCCCGGGCGGTTGGGGAGCACACCGCAGGCGAGGATCTCGCCGAGGATGCGGGCCGAGTCGGCCGGCTCGTCACCGGCCAGGGTGACGAGGGTCTTCCACAGCGCCCAGCCGCGGCCGCGGGCCCAGGTCGCGTCGTCGACCGACAGCCGCTCCCGAAACGCCCGCCGGCCGTCGGCGGTCAGCAACGTCCACGCGACCGCCAGGTCGCACGCCGGGTCGCCGACGCCGCAGGTGCCGAAGTCGATGACCGCGGCGAGGTGGCCTCCGTCGAGCAGCAGGTTGCCCCGGGCCACGTCGCCGTGGAACCAGCGCACCGCGCCGTCCCAGCGGGCGTCCAGCGCGTGCCGCCAGATCTCGCGGGCCGGGCCGGTGTCGATGTGGCCGTCGAGGGTGGTGAGCGCGCGCTGCGCCAACCCGTCGAAGGTGCGCAGCGCCCCGCCCCGCCACCAGTTGTGCGTGCCGGGACCCGGGCCGCCGGTGGGGTCGACACCCTGCAGGGCCGCCAGGAACTCGGCCAGGTCGAGGGCGAACCGGACGGGGTCGGCGATCCGGTCGATCGTGGCGGTCTCGCCGTCGAGCCAGCGGTACACGGACCACGGGAACGGATAGCCCGCCGCCGGTTCGCCCTTCGCCAGTGGCACGGGGATCGGCAGCGGCAGCCGTGGCGCGAGCGCCGGCAGCCACCGGTGTTCCTTCTCCACCGCCAGGGCGTACTCGGCCGCGCTGGGCAGCCGGGCCGTCATCTCGTCGCCGAGGTGGAACGTCCGGTTGTCCCAGCCACCGTTGGCCACGGGCCGGACCGGCAGGTCGGCCCACTGCGGGAACTGGCCGGCGACCAGCTCCCGCACCTGTCCCGCGTCGACGGCGACGCGCTGCGGCGCCGGACCCAGCTGGGTGTCCATCTCCGTGAGGCTAGGCGACGGCGGCGGCCACCGCGCGCGAGATTTCCGGGGACGGCGGCCACTGCCCCCGCGAGACTTCCGGCGACGGCGGCCACTGCCCCTCGAGATTCAGGCGACGGCGGCCACTGCCCTCGCGAGACTTCCGGCGACGGCGGCCACTGCCCCCGCGAGATTCAGGCGACGGCGGCCGCCGCGGCCCGCCCGGCGACCCGGCCGGAGAACAGGCAGCCGCCGAGGAACGTGCCCTCCAGGGAGTTGTACCCGTGCATCCCACCGCCGCCGAAGCCGGCCGCCTCGCCGGCCGCGTACACGCCGGGCAGTGGGCTGCCGTCGGCCCGCAGGACCCGGGCGGACAGGTCGGTGTGCAGGCCGCCGAGCGTCTTGCGGGTCAGGATATTGAGGCGCACGGCGATGAGCGGGCCCGCCTTCGGGTCGAGCAGCCGGTGCGGGGTGGCGACCCGGATGAGCTTGTCGCCGCGGTACGCCCGAGCCCCCCGGATCGCGGTGATCTGCGCGTCCTTGCCGAACGGGTTGGTCAGCTGCCGGTCGCGCGCCTCGATGACGGCCCGCACGTCCGGCGCCGACAGCAGCTGATCGCCGGTGAGGGTGTTCATGCCGGCGACGAGCTCGTCCACAGTGGACGCCACGACGAAATCGGCGCCCTTCTGTTTGAACGCCTCGACCGGGGCGGGCGCGCCCGGGCGGACCCGCTGCAGCACCTGCCGGACGCTGCGGTTCGTCAGGTCCGGGTTCTGCTCCGACCCCGACAGCGCGAACTCCTTCTCAATGATCTTCTGGGTGAGCACGAACCAGCTGTAGTCGTACCCAGTCGACATCAGATGCTTCAAGGTGCCGAGGGTGTCGAAGCCCGGGAAACAGGGCGCCGGGAGGCGCTTGCCGGTCGCGTCCAGCCACAGCGACGACGGGCCCGGCAGGATGCGGATGCCGTGGTTGGGCCACACCGGGTCCCAGTTCTGCAGACCCTCGGTGTAGTGCCACATCCGGTCGGGGTTGATGATCTGCCCGCCGGCCGCCTCGGTGATGCCGAGCATCCGGCCGTCGACGTGTGCCGGCACGCCGGCGACCATCCGCTTCGGCGGGGTGCCGAGCCGGGCCGGCCACGCCTTGCGCACGAGGTCGTGGTCGCCGCCGATCCCGCCGGACGTGACGATGACGGCCTGCGCGGTCAGCTCGAACGTGCCGGTGACCTCGCGGGAGCTCGTCTGTCCACGCTGGACGTCGCTGGGCTCCAGTGTGGACCCGCTGACACCCGTGACCACACCGCCGGTCTTCACCAGGCCGTCGACGCGGTGCCGGAAGCGGATCTCGACGAGCGGGCTCGCCGCGACCCGGCGGGCGAACGGCTCGACGACGCCCGGCCCGGTGCCCCAAGTGATGTGGAACCGGGGCACCGAGTTGCCGTGCCCGTCGGCGGGGCCGCCGCCGCGCTCGGCCCAGCCGACGACGGGGAACACCCGGTGCCCCATGGCCCGCAGCCAGGCCCGCTTCTCGCCGGCGGCGAACTGCACGTAGGCCTCGGCCCAGCGGCGGGGCCACAGGTCCTCGTCCCGGTCGAACGCGGCGCTGCCGAGCCAGTCCTGCCAGGCCAGGTCGGCGGAGTCCTTGATGCCCATGCGGCGCTGCTCCGGCGAGTCGACCAGGAACAACCCGCCGAACGACCAGAACGCCTGCCCGCCGAGGCTCTGCGGCGGCTCCTGCTCCAGCAGGATCACCCGCTTGCCGGCGTCGGCGACCTCGGCCGCCGCGACCAGCCCGGCGAGTCCGGCCCCGACCACGATCACATCTGCATCCACGCCATCAGACTAGGCACCGGCGTGCGAGAATCGTGGTGCCAGGAGCAGAAGTTCGGCATCATTTTGTCACCGCGATGACAATTTCCGGAGGTGTACGGTCGATCTCAGCGTCGGGCTCCGCGACCGCCTGCGCGGGCTGCGCGGGCGCCTGCATGAGCAGACGCTGGCCACGGTCAGCGCGGCGATGCTCGCCCAGGGCCGGTCCCTGACCGGTGGGCAGGGGCGCGGCCTCACCGTCGGCGTGGAGACCGCCGTCGACGCGTTCGTCGACACGTTCGTCGCCGGTGGCGACCTGACCCGCACCCGGGCGGTGTTCCACGAGCTCGGCCGGACCGAATACCGCGAGGGTCACCGCATCGACGCGCTGCGCTCGGTGCTGACCGTCGGCGGCCGGGCGATCTGGTCCGCCGTCAGCGACCCGGACTCGACCCTCGACCGGGCCGACCTGTCCGCCGTGGCGCACGCCCTCTTCGGCTACGTCGACGTGCTCGCCGGTGCCGCCGCCGAGGGATACCTGGACGAGCAGCAGGAGGCCGCGCACGACTGGGCCCTGCTCCGGCGCCGCCTCATCACGCTGCTGGTGCAGCCGGACCCACCGGCGGACGCGGCCCTGCACGCCGCGGCCGAGGCGGCCCGGTGGACGCTGCCGGCGGCGGTGACCGTCGTCAGCGTCGAGGGCACCGACGCCGAGCACCTGGCCCGGGCCGTCGGCGGCGGCGCCATCGCCACCGTCATCGACGGCGCCACCAGCATCGTCGTGCCCACCTCCGGCCCGTCGCCCGCCGCCGGACCGGGCAGCGCGACGGGCACCGCGACGGGCACCGCGACGGGCACCGCGACGGGCAGCGGGACGGGTCCGACCGGCGCCGGGGCAAGCTCGGGAACGGGTGCGACCGGCGCGGGGGCGGGAACGGCCGGAATCGGGCTCGGTGCCGGGATGGGCCCAACTGGCGCTGGGGCGGGCATGACCAATCCCGGGGCGGGCGTGATCATCGCCGGGGCGGGCGGCACGACCCGCGCCGCGCCGGGGACGGGCACGACCGGGATCGGGGCCGGTGCCGGGATAGGCCTGACGGGGGCCGGGGCGGGTGCGCCCGGTGCTCGGGGCGCGTCGGGTGCCCTGGTGCGCGGGCTCACCGGCCGGCGGGCGGCCGTGGGACCGGAGCTGGACCTGCGGCGGGCCCGGACGTCGCACCGGCTGTCGCGGCGTGCCCTGCAGCTCCAGCAGGCGGGCACCCTGCCCGACGGCGTGATCAGCTGCGACGACCACCTGGTCGCCCTGGTCACCGCCTGGGAGCCGGGCGTCGCGGACCGCCTCACCGCCCGGGCCCTCGCCCCGCTTGCCACGGCGACCCCGGCGTCCCGGGAGGTGCTCGCCGAGACGCTGCTCGCCTGGCTCCGCTGCCAGGGCCAGGTCATCGCGACCGCCGAGGCGCTGCACACCCACCCGCAGACCGTCCGGTATCGCCTCCGCAAACTCCGCGACGCCTACGGCGCCCGGCTCGACGACCCCGACGAACGCCTGGCGCTGCACCTCGGGCTGCTCTGAAGCCTGCGCTGAAGACTGCGCTGAAGGCTGCTCTGCGGACCGCCGTGAAAGCCGCGCCTAGCCGCTGCGCGCCCCGGCGAGGCGGTCCGGTGCGGCTGGCTCCGGTGCGGCTCGTGGATCCGGTGCGGCTCGGTCCGGTGCGGCCGGCGAGGACGCCCGGAGCAGGCCGGCGCCCACCACGACGAGCAGCACCGACATCAGCGGGGTCACCGGCACGACGACGAGCGTGGCGGTGCGCCCGGCGAGCACGCCGCCGAACCCGACGGCCGAGACGCCGAGCACGCCCAGGGTGCACAGGAGCATGCCGGCCGCGGCGAGCGGGGTCCGGCGGCGGTGTGCCACGGTGCCGGCGGCGGGCACGCGGGCCGGCCGGGGGCGGTCCGCGCGGCGGAACAGCACCACCAGCGCCGCGGTCGGGACCAGCAGCACCGCGACCCACAGCGGCCGGGTCAGCCACCACGCCGCCGAGCCGGCCGGGGGCTGGGCGACGCCGAGGGTCAGGGTGACCGCGCTGACCATGAACAGGCCGGTGAGGTGCCACAGGAACGTGGTCATCGACAGGCCGTTGGCGGTGATCACGCCGCGCCAGACGGCGGGACGGCGCAGCCAGCGGGTCACCGGGCCGCGGGCGAGGAGCACCAGGCCGATCTGCAGCACCGCGCAGGCGAGGAGGGCGGCGGTGGGCGGTGACATGTTCGACACCCGTTCGCCGGGCACGCCGACCATCGAGGTCGGGTACCCGCCGAGCGTCGTCAACGCCACCGTGCCGGCCAGGCCCGCGAGGGTGAGACCCAGGGCCGGTATCGAAGTGGATGGCCGGGCTGCGGTGGACTCGGACCCCCACTTCGATACCGGCCCTGGTCCGCCCAGGAGGCCGTCGGCGTAGAGGAAGCCGACCTGGTGCACGGCGAGCCAGACGAACGCGACGTTGGCGAAACCGACGAACGGCACGTCATAACCGAACCGGGCCACGTCGACGGCCACCGCGGCCGCGCCGAGCGCCACCGGCACCAGCGCCGCGCGGCGCCCCGCCCACCGGTGCAGCCGGAGCATCGCCGGGGCGAGGGCGACCACGCCGAGGTACACCCCGATGAACCACAGCGGCTGGGCGACCACCCGGGTGGCGAGGCGCAGCACCCCGTGGTCCGCGCCGGCGAGTTCGATGCCGACGGCCAGGAGCAGCCACACCGCCGCGAACGCCGCCGTCGGGCGCAGCAGCCGGCCGGCCCGGGAGCGGACGAAGTCCGCATAGGTGCCGTTGCGCCGGCGTACCGACGACCACGCCACGGCGTGCGAGAACCCTCCGACGAGGAAGAACACCGGCATCACCTGCAACAGCCAGGTCGCCGGTCGCAGGGCCGGGACGACGGCGAGGACGTTGCCGGCGCGGGCCACTCCGTCGTCGCCGACCGCGACGACCGCCATCAGCCAGTGGCCCAGGACGACGACGCCGAGGGAGACGACCCGGAGCAGGTCGACGTAGCGGTCCCGGGTGGTCTGGTGCTCATGCATGCCGTCCAGCGTCGCGTCGCCGCCGGCCGCCGGGATCGGTGCTGCTGCTCAATCCGTCTAGGTAGCGGTACCCAGCCGCGGGGTCACGGCACGATGGCGAAGACCGCGAGGCCCTCCGGGGTCTCCTCGTGGACCTCGACATCGGTGACGGACGCCTCGGAGGGGCCGTGCCAGGTCCACGCGACGAGCCGCTCGACGGCCTCCGGCGGCCCCTCGAACACCGCCTCGACCCGGCCGTCGGCGAGGTTGCGCACCCAGCCGCCGACCCCTGCCCCGGCCGCGACCCGCCGGCACGTGTCGCGGTAGAACACGCCCTGGACCCGCCCCGACACCAGCACCCGCTTGCGCTCCATCCTGCGACGGTACCGCCGGGCTCAGGGCCGCCGGTCGGGCAGGAGCCGTTCCTCGTGATCGAGTTCCCGTTCCAGGACGCGCAGGCCCTCGTCGGGCAGGGTGCCGGCGTCCCGCCAGCGGAGCAGTTCCTCGCGCTGGGCGTCCATCGCGGCACGGCGGATCCGCAGCGCCGCCTCGTACCGTGGCGACACCGGCATCTCCAGGGACTCGGCGTTCTGCAACAGGTCGATGCGACCCTGATAGCGGGCCAGGCGCTGGCCGAGGAGGCCCCGCATGGTCTGGATCGCCTCGGCCTCGCTGGCGTCCTCCTCGAGGTCGCGGGCCGCGGGTTCCTCGCGCCGCTCCCGGTCGAGGTCGTCGAGGCGGTCGAGGGCGGCGCGGACCGACGCGGAGCGCGCCTCGTTGCGCAGGCGGGCCTCGTCGACCTCGTCGGCGCGCAGGCCGAGGCGGCGCACCAGCGGCGCGAACGTGAGCCCCTGCCCCACCAGGGTCACCAGCACCACGACCAGCGTGCAGAACAGCAGCAGGTCCCGGTCGGGGGTGACGCGGGGCAGCGTGAACACGGCGGCGAGGCTGATGACGCCGCGGGTCCCGGCCCAGCTCAGCGCGGTCACCTCCCGGCCGGTGAGCTTGTCGGAGTGCTGCCCGGTGCCGAGGCGTGAGTGCAGCGAACGGGGCAGCGACTGGGTCAGCAGCAGCCAGACCGGGCGGATCAGCAGCACCGCGCCGACCGACACGGCGACCGCGATGACGACGGTCGAGGTCTGGTACTGCCGCAGCCCCCGGATCACCTCCGGCAGCTGCTGGCCGATGAGCAGGAACACGAAGCCTTCGAGCAGGAAGTCCACGAGGCGCCACACGGCGTTGGTCTGCAGCCGGCTGGCGCCGGACGCGGCGCGCGGCGCGTGGTGGCCGACGACGAGCCCGGCGACGACGACCGCGAGGACGCCGGAGACGTGCAGGTGCTCGCCGAGCAGGTACGCGGCGAACGGGGTGGCGAGCGAGACCGCGTTGGCGGACATGGGGTCGCGGTTGAGCGGGCGCAGCAGGCGCACGACGTAGGCGACGGCGGCACCGGCCGCGGCACCGCCGACGGCCGCGACGACGAACCGGACGGCCGCCGCGGTCGGGGAGAACTCGCCGCCGATGACCGCGGCGGACGCGAAGCTCAGGATGGTCAGGGCGGTGGCGTCGTTGAGCAGGCCCTCGCCCTGGATGATGGTGACGAGCCGCGGCGGCAGGCCGACCTTGCGCCCGACCGCGAGGGCGGCGACCGGGTCCGGCGGGGCGACGGCCGCGCCGACCGCGATGCCGGCGGCGAGGGTCGCGCCCGCGACCAGGTGGTGGAAGCCGAACCCGATCACCAGGGCGGTGATGAGCACCAGGATCACCGACAGGCTCACGACGATCCGGACGTTGCGCCGGATGGCCAGCAGCGAGGAGTCCAGGGCCGCGCTGTACAGCAGCGGCGGCAGCACGAACGTGAGCACGATCTCCGGCTCGAGCACCACGTTGGGGCCGGGCAGCAGCGCGTAGGTGATGCCGATCACGGGCAGGATCGCCGCGGCCGGCAAACCGGTGCGCCCGGCGAGCCAGCGCACCGCGACCACCACCGCCACTGCGGCGAGGACGAACAGCAGCAGCGTCTCGGCAGTCACCTCACCATTGTCGGGGGTTTACCGGGTTTCGCTGGTTTACCGGGTTTCGGGGTTATCGGTTGGAGGCCTTCACGGACGGTGACTTCGTCGGCGTCGCGCCCGGGGCCGTGGCGGCCGTGTCGGCGTCGTTGTTCACCATCTCGGGGTGGGCCGCGACGAACGGCCCGACCTGGTCGCGGACGATCGCGGTCAGGAGCTCCTTGGCGGTCTCGTCGAGCGTCTCGTACGACTTCCCGTTGATCGTCTCGGAGTGGTAATCGCCGTTGTTGACCTTCAACGTGATCATCTGGTCGGGTTTGATGCCTTTGAGGGTGAAGATCCAGTCGGTGAGGTCGACCTTGTTGTTGTAGAACGAGACCGCGTCACCCAGGCTGTTGAGGATCTCGGTCATCTTGATCGGGTTGAGGATGACTCCCGCGGTGGTCGCCTTCTTCATCATCGCCTTGATGAACTGCTGCTGGTGGCGCTGCCGGCCGTAGTCGCCGTCGTTGTTGGCGAGCTTGTCGCGCTGCCGCACGTAGTCCAGGGCCTCCCAGGGCTCCATGTCGTAACAGCCGACCTCGTAGGTCTGCGCGCGCATGTTGGGCTTGAGGGTGGTGGGGAGGTCGTTGACGAAGTTGAACGGCACGCCCTCTTTGCCGGTCTTGGTGTTCCAGCCGGTGTGGATGGAGATGACCCGCTCGTCGACGCACATGTGCACGCCGCCCAGCGCCTTCACGAGGCCCTTGAAACCGTCGAAGTTGACGATGGCGGCGCCGTTGAACTTCAGGCCGCCGGCCAGGTTGCCGACGGTCTCCGCGAGCAGCTCCAACCCACCTTCACGACCGCCGCCGTTCTGGAAGCCACCCTGGAACGCGGCGTTGATCTTGTCGGTGCCGCCGGGGTACTTGGTGGCCGGGTGCGCCGGGATCCTGACCTTGGTGTCCCGCGGGATCGATGTGAGGTAGACACCGTCGTGGCTGGCCGGCACGTGCGCGATGATGATCGAGTCGGCGCGGACGCCCATCTCGGTGTTGTTGACGCGCTCATCGACGCCGACCAGCAGCAGGTTGATCGGCCCATCGATGTTCTTGCCCTCGGTGGCCGCCGCACCGAGTCCGCCGGGGTGGGTGATCTCGTCGCTGTAGTGGTCCAGCAGCAGCTTGCCGCCGATGATCCCACCGCCGCTGGCGACGAGCAGCAGCGCGCCGAGCCAGAGCAGCAGCTTCGCCCACAGCGGGTCTTTGCGCTTCTTCTTCGCCACCACACGCCCTTCCGACCGTCGAACTCATGCTGAAGACGGAACCGGGGCGTGCAACGTTGCAGTCTCGCTTCTCGGGTCGGCCGCCTCCGACGATAGCGCCGCCGAGTTTCCACTGTTCGCCGCCCATTCACCTGCTGTGCGGGGTTGGAGTGTGGCAATGGTCACCTGGGCGGCTCGCCGGTCACCTTGGCGACTCGCCGGTCACCTTGGCGACTCGCCGGTCACCTGGGGCCACTCGTCGGTCACCTGAGGCAGTTCGTCGGTCACCTGGGCAGTTCGTCGGTCACCTGGGCAATTCGTCGCCTCCACCGTCCACCGGCTCCGCCACCAGGTCGACGACCGACACCGACGGTCGCCGCGGCGTCACCGGCACCGGCGCGGCCCCGACCGGCCCCGCTGCCGCCGGCCCTGTGACCTCCGCCGGCCCTGTGGCCTCCTCCGCCTCCGCCCCCGCCGCCTCCGCCGCGACCTCCGCCTGGCCCGGGGCCTCCGCCGGCCCGTCGGCGCCCTGGCGGCCGGGCACACCGATCCGCACGACCATCGCCGGGTGGCCGATCTCCCCCAGCATCCGGCGCAGCATCGCCCGGGCCGGCGCGACCTCGACCAGGTCGCTCATCGGCGAGGCGCCGAGCCCGGCACCGACGGCGGCCAGCAGCACCGCGGACAGCGCCTCCCCCGCGGCGAGCCAGTCCCGTGCCAGGTCGCCTTCGGTGACCAGCACCGCGTAGCGGGCGTGGCGGTCGGCGATGTCGCCACCCGCGTAGATGCTGACCTGGCCGGCGGTGGTGCCGGTGAAGTCCCGGATCGGCACCGGACGCGGCCCGCCCGCCGCGGCGGTCGCCGGTGGCACCCCGTCCTCGGCGCCGTCGCGGACCCAGGCCGCGAGCTCCGCCCGGTACGCCGGGTCTTCCCGCTCGACCTCCGCCGCGTGACCGGCGGCCACGACGACGTCGACGAGGTCCTGCGGGCGCACCACGTGCAGGTCGGCGCCGGCGGCGATCGCGGCGGCCCGCAGCCGGTCCAGCGCGGCCTCGGGCACGTCCTGGTCGGCGAACGGCCGCCGGTCGGTGCGCCGGATGCTCATCGCCCGGCGCAACCGCTGCGACTCGGCGGAGCGGTCGACGGTGCCGGCGTGGCGCACGGTCGCGAGCAGGTCCGGGTCGTCGCCCTCCGGCAGGTACGTCACCTCGGCCGCCACCCCGTCGGCAGCGAGCGCGACCCGGGCGTGGTGCAGCGCGGTGCCGCAGCTGACCGTCAGCAGCCGGCCGTCGGGGTCGATCGTGGCCAGCTGGCGGGTCCGGTCGGCGCGCAGCTGCGCGATGTCGCCGTCGATGCGCCAGTGCCACGGCTGGGTGTTGAGGATCGACGGCGCGCCGAGCGCGGCGAGGACGGCCTCGGTCAGCGCCCGGCCGGCCGGGCTGACCCGCACGGCGGTGCCGCGGTCGGTGTACTGGATGGCGGCCATGGCGGGCTCCTTCAAGGATCGGATGGTGATCCCCCAACCCTGGCGCCGCGGCGCGGGTGGCGGGCAGAGCGGACCGGCCCGCCCCAGCGGGACCTTCGACCCCAACCGGCCGGGACCCGCAACGGCCGGACGCAGGCACGGCCGGGATTCGGGCACGGCCGGACCCGCAATCGCCGGGATTCAGAAACGGCCGGGATCCGCAATCGCCGGGATTCAGAAACGGCCGGACCGCAACGGCCGCTACGCGGACACGGCCGGGATCCGCAACGGCCAGGACGCGGACACGGTCGGGACTCGCAACGGCCGGAACCGTTGACGGCCGGGGTTTCGCCTGTCCACGGTCCGTCGGGCCGAAGCGGCGGCGTGCGCTGGTCACGCGGTCACCCGGGACGCGTTCACCCGATATGCGGCCGCTGGGGCTCGTTCACCCGGAACGCGGTCACCGGGCTCGTTCACCCAGGACGCAGGCCCCCGGGGCTCGTTCACCCGGGACGCGGTCAGGCGGTCGCGGGGACCCTGGGCGCGGGGGCGGCGCAGGCGCGGCAGCCAGCGGACGTCCTCGGCGGGTGCGCGGGTCGGAGCCGTACGCGAGCAGGGTCAGGTTGGCCGGCTTCTCTGCAGATGGCGAGTATGACCAGTGCCGTGGCGACGCCGACCAGCAGCGCGAGCAGCGCCCGGCGCAGGACCCACGGGTCGGCGGTGACCGCGCCGCGCCGGTCGCCGGACGGTGGCAGGAACCCGGCGATGCCGAGCAGGTCCGCGGCCTCCAGGAGGCTGACGGGTCCGGTGGCGGCGAGCGCGACCGACCCGCCGACGACGAGCAGCACGGCGGCGGCCCGCAGCCGGAAGCCGGTGATGAATTAGACGCCGAGCAGCGCGGACGCGGGCAGCTCCAGCGACTCCAGATCGGCGGCGAGGAAGTCGCCACGGGCGGCCAGCGCGAGCAGGCTGACGCCGAGGTGGATGGCGAGCAGCCGAGGCAGCAACGGCGTGATCCGGCCGATCGGGTGCAGGATCGTGAGCTCCGGGGTGCCGACGCGCCGGGCGACGGCCCGCCACCCGACCGTCACCGCGACGACGAGCGCGAGCACGGCGAGGGTCACCGGGCGGGCCGCGAACGACCAGTCCGGCGGGCACGCCGAAGGGTCCGGCAGGAATCACCTCTCGTGTGCCGGCACAGTTCGCATCGGGTCGCCGGTTCCTTGCCGCCGTTCAGCATCGGCAGGGTGGCCGGGTGTCCGCAGGGCCGAGGGTCCCGAACCAGCGGGGCACCAGGCACAGGTCAGGGTCCAGGAGTCAGGGCCCGCCCGCACCGAACGCCCCGCCCGCGCCGAACGCCCCGCCCGCGCGCATCGCGTCGAGGGCGGCGCGGACCGAGCGCGGGGTGAGGAACAGTGCCTCGGCGATGTCCCGCTCGCCGACCCCGGCGAGGTGCCGGTCCAGGATCTGCCGTTCGGTCGCCGACAGCGTCTCGGTCGCCGGCGGGCGGGCCGGGGCCGGCCGGCCAAGGGCGGCGAGCGCGGCGACGGCGTCGTGGTGGACCCCGTCGGCGCCGGCGGCCGCGGCGAGGGCGGCGGCCTGGCGCAGCGCCGCGACCGCTTCCGGCTCGGCGCAGACGCCCGCGAGGGACACCAGGGCGCGGGCGTGCTCGACCCGGGCGTTGCCCCGGCCGAGCAGGTCGACGGCGGCGCGCAGGTCGTCGGCGCCGTCGCCGCCGCGCAGTTCACCGCGCAGGCGCAGGGTCCGGCCGACGACCCGGGGCGCTCCCCACGCCTCAGCGAGCTCGAGTTCCGCTTCTACAAGCTCAAGTGCGGCGTCGGTACGACCTTGACCAGCCAACGCACGTGCCCGGGCTGAACGCCACGGCCGCCAGGCGGGGTTCGCCACCCCTGCCATGATCGGTGCGACGGTTTCCAGGACATCCAGGGCCTCGGAGTGGCGACCCTCGGCGACCAGGAGGCGGGCGTGGGCCTCGCCGAACATGCGGGCGCCCTCGGTGATCCGCGGGTGTGCCCGCACCTGCTCCAGGTACGCCCGGCAGGCGCCCAGGTCGCCCCGGTCGACCAGCAGCCCGAGCTGGAACGCCTCGCCGTAGCCGGACGCGATCCCGCCGGCCCCCCACACCAGCGACAGCTCGTTGCCCGCGGCGAGGGCCTGTGACGCCTCCCGGAGGTCGCCCCGGCCCCACTGGACGTACCCGCGCCACAGCTGCATGCCGAGCGCCGTGAAGAGGTCGCCGCGCTGGTGTGCCTGGGCGAGGCCGGCGTCCCACAGCCCGGTCGAGTCCTCGTCGCACAGGTCGAGGACCTGCCCGGCGATGACCCACAGCAGGCCGGTGTCGGCGGAGAGCAGGTCACCGTCGGCGACGCCGAAGCGGGCCAGCTCGACGGCCCTGGCCCGGTCCGTGCCGTCCATGACGGCCTCCCAGGCGAGGGTGACGGCGAGCATGCGGGCGCCGCGGCCGGTGCCGGTGATGTCCGGCTCGGGCCGGCGCCGCCACACCGCGGGGTCGAGGTCGTGCAGGTAGCCGCTGATGCGTTCGGTCGCCAGCAACGCCTGCCGGTCGTCGCTGCCAGCCGGCCCGTCCTGCCGGTCGTCGCTGCCAGCCGGCCCGGCCTGCCGGTCGTCGGCGCCGGCCGCCGTCCCGGTGGGCAGTGCGGCGGCGGCCTCCCGGGCGAACCGGGTCGCGGCGCCGGGTGGGCCCACGAACACGAGCAGGCGGCCGAGGGTCAGGGCGAGGTCTGCCCGGCTCCGCGGATCCGTGATCGCGTCGTAGGCCTGCCGCAGATGCGCCATGGCCGCCGGGGCGTTGCTGATCGCCTCGGCCTGGCCGAGTTCCAGCAGCACCCCGGGCAGTGCGTCCGCGTCCGGTGGCTCCAGCAGCGCGCGGGTGAGGGAGGCGACCGCCGCGTCGGGCGCGGCGCGGTCCCGGGCCCGGGCGGCAGCGGTGCGCAGCACGCCGACGACCCAGGGGTCGCCGCGCGGCGGCACCTGCGACAGGTGCGCGGCGACCTGCTCCGGGGCGGCGCCGGCGGCGGCGAGGACCCGCGCGGCCCGGTCGTGCCGCAGCTGCCGCTGCCCGGGCGCCAGGTCGGAGTAGACGGCGTCGGCGACGAGCGGGTGCACGAACCCGAGCGGATACTCGTCGCGCAGCACCTCGGCCCGGGCCAGGGTGGCGACCGCGACGGCGGCCTCGTCCTCCGGCACGTCGGCGAGGACCGCCACCGTCGGCAGCGCGGCCTTGTTGCCGAGGACCGCGATCGCCTTCGCCACCGCGACACACGCCGGGGACAGCCGGCCCAGCCGCATCAGCACCAGGCCCGACACGGCCCGCGAACCGATCGCGGTCACCGTCCCGGCGTGCGCCGCGTCCGGCGGGACCCGTTCGCTGTGCAGCGCCTGCAGCAGCTGGCGCAGCAGCAACGGGTTGCCGGTCGTGCTGCGGTGGCAGGCCTCCACGAAACTGTCCGCGGCCGCGCCGAGCCGGCCGCGCACGACGCTTGCCGCGCCCCGCGCGCTGAGCGGGCCGGGGCGCACCGGCACGGTGATCGGGTCGGCGGTCAGCTCCTCGAGGATCGCCGCGTCATCGTGCGGCTCTCCGGTGCGCAGCGTCGCGACGATCAGCACCGGCAGCCCCTCGACCCGCCGGACGAGATACGCGAGGAACCGCAACGACCCGCTGTCGCACCACTGCAGGTCGTCGACGGCGAGGACGACCGGGCCGGCGGCGGCGAGGTTCACGGTCAGCCGGTACAGCCCGTGCATGACCGCGAGGCCGCTGTCCTCGCGCTGGGCCGTGCCGGCCACGTCGAACACGGTGGCGGCGGAGGCGGCGGGCCCGTCGAGCATGCCGGGGGTCGCGGCGGCCGACTCGAACAGCTGCCGGATCGCGCCGAAGCCGTACTCCTTCTCCAGCCGGCTGCCCCTGGCGGTGAAGACCTGCGCCCCGCGCGCCGACGCCCGGCGCCGGGCCTCGGTGAGCAGCCGCGTCTTGCCGATGCCGGCCGGCCCCTCGACGAACAGCAGCCGCGCGTCGCCGCGCAGGGCGTCCTCCAGAGCGAAATCGAGGTCGGCGAGCTCACGGTCCCGGTCGACGAGGTCTTCGCCGCTCCTCGTCCAGCCGTCCCGCGCTTCTGTCGGCGCTGCTGGCGGTACCAACGCCGCTTTTGAAGCTTTTTGCTCCTGCTCCAGACCCAGTGACTCGGACTGGGCGTGGACCTCGGATTCGAGCGCCCGCAGGGCCGGCCCCGGGTCGATGCCGAGCTCGTCGGCGAGCAGCTGCCGGGCCCGGCGCAGTGCGGCGAGGGCGTCGGCCTGGCGGTGCGAGCGGTACAGGGCCAGGATCAGCAGCCGCCACCGCTCCTCCCGCAGCGGCTCCGCCGCGACGAGCGACTCCAGCTCGGCGACCGTCACCGCCGCCTCGCCCCGCGCCAGCCGGGCCGCGGCGAGCTGCTCCCGGGCGACTTCACGCAACTCCGCGAGGCGGGCCGTCTCCGCCTGCGCCCAGGGCTCGTCGGCGTACTCCGCGTAGGCGGGCCCGCGCCACAGGTCGAGCGCCTGCTGCAGCTGCTCCGCCGTCGGTTCGCCAGCCGCGTCGCGCACCAGCCGCTCGAAGTGCCACGCGTCGACGGCGTCCCCGCGCAGCAGCAGCGCGTATCCACGCCCCTGGCTGGCGATGACCGAGGCCCGTGAGCGCGCGTCGGTGCCCGGTTCGAGCCGGCGCCGCAGGTGCGACACGTAGGACTGCAGCGCCGCCACCGCCGCGGGCGGCGGCCGGTCACCCCACAGCGCGTCGACCAGCCGGTCGGCCGGGACCGTGTCGCCGCGGGCCAGGACGAGCATCCCCAGCACCGCCCGCTGCCGGCGCCCGCCGAGGTCCAGCGGCACCCCGTCGCGGGTCGCGGACACCTCACCGAGGACGTTGACGACCAGCGGCACCGCACGACCCCTTCACGGCCACGACCACCTGTGCGCCATGAATCTAGGTGATCACCAGGTCCGCGTCGTCCGCCGAACGGCCGGGGGTTTCAGCGGTCGACGGCGATCCATGTCGCTCTGGCCAGGGCAAGGACGTCGCCGCCGGGCCCGTACAGCGTGGACAGCACCGTCGCCTTACGCCCCTCCGAGGCGACATGCCGGCCCGTGATCACACACTCCGTCCCCGCCGCGGGCACCGCGTCGATGTGCGCGGTCATGCGGCCCAGCACGTACGGGCGACCCTCCGTCAGCACCGACCAGCCCCCCGGACAGTCCAGCGCCGCCCAGACCAGCACCGGCGACACGTCCTGCGGCACCCGCCACGGCGTGGCCGTGCGCCCGTCCGGCAGCGGACCGGGGAACAGCGCCAGCCCGTCGGTCCGATCGGTGCCGCACACGAAGCAGGTCGGAAACGGGTGAGCGGTGAATCCCGGGTATCCGGCCGACGCCTCGACGGCGGCCGCGAACGGCACCGGCGGCACCGGGTCGGGCCGCTCCCCGGCGTCGACCCGGCCGGACGCGACCAACGCCTCGCCGTCGTGCACCTGGACCGCGCCTTCCGCAGTGGTGACGGCGAGCATCGTGTCCAGCGGCGGCGGCCGGCGCAGGGTGACCTCGACCCCTGTCGCGGGATGGCCGGCTGTCGCGGGATGGCCGGCTG
>NZ_BONQ01000005.1 GCF_016862795.1 Dactylosporangium siamense
TGGTGAGGTGGCCTGCTGTGGTGAGGTGGCCAGCTGTGGTGAGATGGCCTGCGACCAGGCCGGCCGTGTACCCGCCGTTGCCGGACCCGGGCGGCCCGTTGAACCGCGCCGGAATGATCATCGTGACCACCCGCTCCGCCCGCCGCGGCCTTCGGCCGGGAGTGCGGTGTGGTGTTCCCAGCCCATTCGCGGGCCGGCCGCACCTCGGCGCACGGTTGCGGGCCTCACGACAGGTCTGCCGTCATAGCCATGGGAAAGCCCCTTCAGCGCGGCGGTCTGCGTCGTTGTCCACCGTAGCGGCTCGCCCGATGCCACTCACGTCGTCCGCGCACCACCCCGCTGATCCCACTCCCGGCCCAGCAGAAGCAGGCAAAGCAGCCGATCCGGACGTGATTCAGCGCCGTCGAGGGCATCGTTCGGCGCTCCAACACCGATCACACACTGAGGACGAAGACCATCAATCGGTGGACCGGGGGGGTACCAGCGTTGAAACAGCAATCTTCCGCCTACGCTCGTGATCGAAGGAGAGCTGTGGTCGCCCCCGCGACCACCCGACACCTTCGATCAAGCGACCAAGATCGTAAGCCCGTGGCGCGAGTGCGGTCAGGGTCGCGATTCGAGTGATTTGTCCGAAGTCTTTGAAGTCGGCGACAGCCGGGAGCCCGGACCACCGCCGACCCGCCGGTACCGCCAACCCCGTGATCGAAGTCGCCTGGCGGTCGTCGGGGTGGCCGACGCCCGTGATCGAAGGCGTCGGGTGGTCGCGTGGACGACCACTCCGCTCCTTGGATCACGGCAACTGGCGGCCAGCGCGAGGCCCAGTCCGACCTACGTCGGCAGCTCATCCAACGTCCTCACACCACCCCGCACCAGCCCGGTGATCGAGGTCGCCAACGGCCACCGGAGTGCCCGACGCCCGCGATCGAAGTCGCCAGAGGATCGTCCGGGCGTCCAGGCCCGTGATCGAAGTCGCCACACGGTCGCCGGTGTGGCTGGCAGGCGTGATCGGGAGTCGGCGGGTGGTTGTGGGGGCGACCGTTCTGCTCCTTGGATCACGGTGGCTGGTGGCCGGTGTGGTGGGCCGTCCTGGCTGCGTTGGTCGTGCGGGCGTTGGTGCTCGCGCCGGTTCGGTGATCGGGGTGGGACGGCCGATTTGGGCCTGCGATCACAGGAGCGTTGTCCACAGGGAGCGGTTCGGGGTTTCGATCCGCGCGGGGGTGCGGCAGCGTCGTGGTGGTGGGGGACGGTGGGTTCGAACAGTTGGACAAGGTGCAGCAGGGGCTTGTCTCCCGTGCGCAGGTCGCAGCGGCCGGCATGACCCGGTCATGCCTGCGGTGGAGGCTGCACACCAAGCGGTGGAAGGTCGTGCTCCCGGGCGTCTTCGCGATGTTCACCGGTGACCTGCACCGCGAGCAGCAGCTGATCGCGGCGCTGCTCTACGGCGGTCCTGACGCGCGCCTCACGGGTGCCGTGGCGATGACGGTGCACGGGTTCCGCAGTGCACCGGATGAGCGCTGTGTCCGGATCGTCGTGCCGTGCGGTCGGAGGGTGCCGTCGACGGGTTTTGTGCGCGTGCACCGAACGAAGCGGCCTGACCCGTTCGCCCGGCGTGTCGGCACGTTCCGCGTCGCTTCGCCGGAGCGGTCGGTGGTCGAGGCGGCCCGAGCGGCCGTGGACCGGCGCCGGGTTCGCGCCTGGGTTGCCGAAGCGGTGCAGGTCGGGCATTGCACCGTTGAGGACCTGGTCCGCGAGCTGCGAGCCGCGCCGAGGGCCGGGACCGCGGTGCTGCGTCTGGCGATCGACGAGGTGATCGCCGGCGTCAGGTCGGTGGCCGAGGGCGACGCGCGGGCGCTGCTCGCCGGGTCCGCGGTGCTGCCGGGGCTGGTGTGGAATCCCCGCCTGATCGGACCGGCGGGTGTGGTCCTGCCGACGCCGGACGGGTGGGTCGCCGAGGCTGATCTGGCGGTGGAGGTCGACTCGCGGGAGTATCACCTGTCGCCGGAGGGCTGGGAACGCACCATGCGACGGCACCGCCAGCTCGCCGAGGCCGGTGCGCTGGTGCTGCACTTCTCGCCACAGCAGATTCGCGAAGAGCCGGCGGCGTTCGTCAGATCGGTCGAGCGCGCCTACCTGACCCGGCTCGCCGCCTCGCACCGCAGCCGCATCGACATCGTCTCAGCGCCGCGCTCGTGATCGGAGGGATGAGGACGGCCGTCACGGCGGCGTGGAGGGAGTGCGTGGCCTGAAGTTGTGATCGGAGGGATGGGGAGGGCTTTCACGGCGGTTAGGACGGGCGATCGGAGGGGTCGAGAGGAGAGGCCAGAGCGGGTGTGATCGAAGGATGGGGAGGGCCGTCACGGTGGTGGGGAGGGATTGGCCGGAGGAGCGCGGTCGAAGGATCGGCGGTGGCGAGGCGGAGCAGCGGGCTGGGCGACCTCGGTCACGGGGTGGGTTCAGGGCTGGCGTTGACATCACTGTCAAGGTTTACGGTTGGTCGTATGCGGATCGGGGAGCTGGCGGAGCAGGCCGGGACGAGTGCCCGCGCGCTGCGCTACTACGAGCAGCAGGGGTTGCTCAGTGCCCGGCGGAGCTCGAACGGATACCGGGACTACGACGAGGAGGACCTGCGGCTGGTGCGGGAGATCCGCGCGTTGCTGGAGATCGGGTTCAACCTCGAGGACACCCGGCCGTTCGTGGAGTGCATCCGTGAGGGGCACAGCTCAGGCGCCGAGTGTCCGGCGTCGGTCGAGGTGCTCACCCGCCGGCTCGCCGAGATCGACGACTACATCGTGCGGCTGCGGCGGATCCGGGCCACGATCGTGAAGGAGCTGGGTTGAGCATGCTGAACGTCACCGATGCCACGTTCGCCGACGAGGTGCTGGGCAGTGAGCTGCCGGTGCTGGTGGACTTCTGGGCCGAGTGGTGCCCGCCGTGCCATCGGCTGTCGCCGGTGCTGGAGGAGCTCGCCGTGGAGTACGAGGGGCGGGCCAGGATTGTGAAGCTTGATTCGGATGAGAATCCCGAGACGGTTCGGGCGTACGGGGTGATGTCGATGCCGACGCTCAGCCTGTTCCGGGGCGGGGAGCTGGTGTCGCAGGTGGTCGGGGCGCGGCCGCGGGCGCAGCTGCGGGCACAGATCGACGGCGCGCTGACGGAAGTCGCGCAGAACGTGAGCTGACCCACCCTCATACCCGCGCCGCGACCGCCGATGGTGCACAGGTGCGGGGAACAGAGCGGTTGTGGATGTGGTGGACGGTCGCCGGCCTGCTGGCGACCGTCGGCTATTTCACGCTGCCGAGCGGTTCCCTCGCCGCCAGCCTCGTCTACGACGGGCTCGGCGCCTCCGCCGCACTGGTGATGCTCAGCGCGGCCCGGCGCAGGCTGACCTGGTGGCTGTTCGCGGCCGGCGTGCTGCTGTGGGTCGGCGGCGACGCCGTGTACAGCTACTACGTGCACGGCCTGCACGAGGACCCGTTCCCGTCGGTGGCCGACGCCATGTACCTCGGCGCGTACCCGCTGCTCGCCGCCGGCGTCTTCGGGCTGGTGCGGCAGCGGGCCGGGCGCAGCCGCGCCGCGGTGCTGGACGCCTCGATCGTGGCGACCGGCGTCGGGCTGGTGCTGTGGACGTTCGTGATGCAGCCGATCGCGCACGACGGCAGCGTCGGGGTCGGTGCGCGGGTCGTCGCGCTCGCGTACCCGGCGTTCGACGTGCTGCTGCTGGCCATGCTCGCCCGGCTGTTCGTGTCCGGCGCCGTGCGCGACACCGGCGTCCGGCTGCTCGCCGCCTCGTTCAGCGTGCTCACCTGTGCCGACGTCGCGTATTCGGTGCTCACGGCGACCACCTCCTATGACGGCGGGCTGTTCGACGCCGGCTGGCTGCTGTCCTACGTGTTGTGGGCCGCCGCCGCGCTGCACCCCTCCTCCAGGAACACCGCCAAGAAGGCGGACACCGCCGAGGACGGGCTGCGGTTCGGCTGGGTGCGGCTGCTGGCACTGGCGAGCTCGGCGCTGCTGGCGCCGGGGGTGCTGCTCGTGCAGGGCGTCACCCGGCCCCGCGACATCGACTGGCTGCCGGTCGGCGCCTGCGCCGTGGTGCTGTTCCTGCTCGTCGGGGTGCGCATGGCCGGCCTCGTGCGGCAGGTCCGGCGGCTCGCCGTGCGCGACGACCTGACCGGCCTGGCCAACCGGCGTGAGCTGGAGCTGCGCATCCGCGCGACGCTGGGCTCGCCGACGACGGTGGCGCTGATCGACCTCGACGACTTCAAGGCCATCAACGACCGGCTCGGGCACGGCGTCGGCGACCGGCTGCTCGTCGCCGTCGCCGAGCGGCTGCGGGCCGTGGCCCGGCCCGGCGACGTCGTGGCCCGGCTCGGCGGCGACGAGTTCGCGCTGCTGGTGCAGGACGGCGACGTGAGCGTGTTCGCGGCGGCGCTCGAGCAGCCCTTCATCGCAGGGCCGCACCGGCTGCTGGTGCGGGCCAGCATCGGCGTCGCGGACTGCCGGGACACCGCCGACCCGTTCGAGCCGCTGCGACGGGCCGACGTCGCGATGTACGCGGCGAAGGTCACCGGCGGCCGGCAGCTGCACTACGACGCCGGCCTCGACGCCAAGGCCACGGAGCACGCGGAGCTCGGCGCCGACCTGCGCACGGGACTGGACGAGTCGCAGTTCTTCATGGTGTACCAGCCGATCGTCGCCCTGCCCGACGGCGAGACGGTGGCCGTGGAGGCCCTGGTGCGCTGGCAGCACCCGCTGCGCGGGCTGGTGAACCCCGTCGACTTCATCCCGGTCGCCGAGCACAACGGGCTGATCGTCGAGCTCGGCGCCTGGATCCTGCGCGAGTCGTGCACCCGGATGGCGTCGTGGCGGGCCACCCTGGGCGAGCGGGCGCCGCAGCGGGTCAGCGTGAACGCCTCGGCCCGGCAGCTGTCGGAGCCGGACTTCGCCGGCACCGTCGCCGCGGTGCTCGCCGACACGGGGCTGCCGCCGCGGTGCCTGGTCATCGAGGTCACCGAGACCGCGGTCTTCGACAGTGACACCGCGCTCGGCACGCTGCGCGCGATCAAGGCCCTCGGGGTGCGCATCGCGCTGGACGACTTCGGCACCGGGCACTCGTCGCTCGGCCTGCTGCAGACGGCGCCGGTGGACATCCTCAAGGTCGACAAGTCGTTCATCGATCACGTGGGTACCCCCAGCAGGCAGGCCGTCATCGCCCGGGCCCTGATCGACGTGAGCAACCACCTGGAGCTGACCGCGATCGCCGAAGGTGTGGAGACCGCGGCGCAGGCCGAGGAGCTGTACCGGCTGGGTTACCGCTTCGTCCAGGGGTACCACTTCGGCCGGCCCGCGCCGGATCTGGCGATATCAGACAGTCAGCACCAGCTTGCCGCGTAGGCCGCCGGCCTCCAGCCGCCGGTGTGCCTCCGCGGCCTCCGCCAGGGGCAGGGTCCCCGCGACCCGGGTGATCAGGCCCGCGCCGAGCACCTCGGCGAGCTGCTGCCGATCGGGCGTCACGTGGACGGTGTCGACCCGCACACCGCGCTCCGCCGCCGGGGCGGAGAAGTCGGTCACCGCCACGAACACGCCGCCGTCGCGCACCGCGGCGATCGCCTCCGGCACGGACGCGGCGTTGAGCACCCCGTCGAACGACCCGGCCGCCGGCGTGTCGGTGCGCGACAGCACCGTCTTCGCGCCGAGACCGGCCACGTACGCCTCGTCCCTGGTCGACGCGACCGCGGTCACCTCCAGCCCGGCCGCGACCGCCTGCTGCACCGCGAACCCACCGACGCCGCCGCTCGCCCCCGTGACGAGCAGTGACTGTCCTACGGTGAGCCCGGCGAGCCGCAGCGCCTGCACCGCGGTGACCGCGTTCAACGGCAGCGTCGCCGCCGTGACGGGGTCCACCTGCTCCGGCAGCGGCGCGAACCAGGCCGGGTCGGCCAGCAGCACCGACGTGTACGTGCCGACGCTGCCGCCCTGCTCGAACCACGGCACGAAGCCGGCGACCGCCTGCCCGTCGTCGGTGACCCCGGCGAAGTCCCACCCGAGCACGAACTGGCCGGTCAGGTCCGGCGCCAGCGCCGCCGTCCAACCGGCCCGGGTCGCCGTGTCGACCGGGTTGACCGCGGCGGCGGCGACCCGCACCCGCACCCTGCCGGGCTCCGGCGACGGCTCCGGCCGGTCCACGACCCGCAGCTGGTCGACCCCGCCGTACCCCTGCACCTCGACCACTCGCATGACAATTCCCCCTTGCCGAACGTTCTCTGACGGGAAACAGCCTTACCGAGGCAGGTACTCTTCGAAACCAGGCACCTGAAAGTGCCCTAGGGAGCCGGGGGGAACGTCATGCCGAAGTCAGCCGAGCAGCAGCGCAACGAGGCGAAGGTCCTCTACGACGCCTACATGGCCGCCTGCCCGACCCGCGAGGTGTTCGAGACGATCGCCGACAAGTGGGCCGGCCTGCTGGTCAACGCCCTCGCCGACGGCCCGCGCCGGCACAGCGAGCTGCGGCGGCGCATCGCCGGTGCCAGCCAGAAGATGCTGACCCAGACCCTGCGGGCCCTGGAGCGCGACGGCCTCGTCAAGCGCACCGTCACCGCCGCCGTCCCGGTCCGCGTCGACTACGAGCTGACCCCGCTCGGCCTGTCCCTCGCCCCGGTCCTCGGCGCGCTGAAGGCCTGGGCGGAGACCAACATCGAGCACATCATGGCCGCTCGCGACGAGTACGAGCTGCAGTCGCAATAGCGGTCTCGTCACATCGGAAGGGCTTCAGCCCGCCGGGGCCCGGCCGATGACGCTGGCATGGCCGGATCGACGATGGACCGTGACGCGCTGCTTGCCGCCCTGCTGGCGGAGCATCCCGACGCGTTCGTCAGCGCGGTCACCGTCCAGGGGCTGTTCGCGCCCCTGCCGGAGGAGCTGCGGCGCAGCGGCCTGCGCCCAATCGAAGGGCCGACGTCGGCGCTCGGGCTCGTCGCCGGCGACGACCAGCCGGCCGTCGTGGACGCCTGGCACCGGGCCATCGCCGACGGCGTGGGCAGCTGCCTGTTCCACCCGCGGGCGGCGCCGGGCGCGACCGCCCGGATGCACCTCATCGACACGACCCACCGCTTCGGCCTGTACACCTGCTGCATCACCGGACTCGAGGGCCAACCCGAGGCGCTCGGCGTCGACGCGGTCCGGCCACGGCTCGTCACCGTGCGCAAGGACCAGACGGCGGTGATCACCGACGCCGACCCCGGCATCGTGAGGCTGCTCGGCTGGACCGCCGAGGAGCTCGTCGGCCGCCGCGCCATCGACCTGGTCCACCCCGACGACCACCAGCGGGCCATCTCCAGCTGGATGGACCTGCTCACCGTGCCGTCCGGGGAGGCCCGCCGGGTGCGGCTGCGGCACCTGCACCGCGACGGCCGCGCCATCTGGTTCGAGATCACGAACCACAGCTTCCTCGGCGCCCCGGACCACCCGCACGTCCTCGGCGAGATGCTCGACATCACCGACGAGATGGCCGCCGAGGAGGCGCTGCGCGCCAGCGAGCAACTGCTGCGCCGGCTCACCGAGGCGCTGCCGATGAGCATCGTGCAGATCGACGCCGACCGCCGCATCGTGTATCAGAACGCCCGCGTCGCCCGGACCATCGGCACGGTTGAGGGCGACCTGCTGGACGGACAGCGACTCGCCGGCGGCGTCCTCCCGAGCGACCTGCCCACCGTCACCGCCGCGCTCGACGGGGTGCTCCGCGACGGGGCTGATGTCGACCTGGAGTACGGCTTCCGCCACCCGGACACCGGCCTGCGCCGGGTCGACGCGAAGGTCCGTGCCCTCGCCGCCCCGGACGGCCAGGTCACCGGCGCCATCATCTGCCTCACCGACGTCACCGACGCGGTCCGGATGCGCGAGGAACTGCACCGGCAGGCCACGTACGACGCGCTCACCGGCTGCCGCAGCCGTGCCGCGACCCTGACCGCTCTGGACTCCTGGTTGTCCGCGCCGGCCCTGACCGCTGTGGACTCCTCGTTGTCCGCTGTGGACTCCGCGTTGTCCGTTTTGGATTCCGCGTTGTCCACGCATCGCGGCGTCGCCGTCGTCTTCGTCGACCTCAACGAGTTCAAGGAGGTCAACGACCGCTACGGCCACGCCGCCGGCGACCGCCTCCTCGCCCACGTCGGGTCCCTGCTGCGCGCCGCCGTCCGCGACGGCGACGTGGTCGGCCGCTTCGGCGGCGACGAGTTCGTCGTCGTCTGCCGCGACGTCGCCGGCCTGCCGCAGGCCCGGCGGATCGGGGAGACCCTGGCCACCGCGGTCGCCGCCGACGGCGCGGCGCTGCACCTCGACGCGCTGCGGATCCTCCCGCGCGCCAGCATCGGGGTCAGCTGGGGCCGCCCGGGCACCATCGACGCGGACACACTCATCGCACACGCGGACGCGGCCATGTACGCGGCGAAGAAGACACGTGCGGGCCGGGTCGCCCTGCAGGTGGCCGCCTAGCGGGGCACCATTTCCGATCGGATTCCTCTACTCTCGGCGGTCGACCCGGAGTCGACTCGGAGGGCACCCGTGGAGGAGTTGGCGCCGTCATCGGCGGAGATCACTGTCGTGGCCGTCCTGACGCTGGCCGGGGTCCTGGCCGCGCTGGGCCTGCTGTTCGCGCTCCGCCGACGTTTCGCTGGTCGCGACGGCGCCGCCGGGCCGTCCCGGCCGACGTGGGGGCTCATCATGCTCACGCTCATCGGGACCGTGCTGCTGTTCATCGGCGGGCGCACCGACTACGTCATCGGCCACCCCGGCAGCGACACGGCGACCCTCTTCACCCTGCACGGCCTGGAAACGCCGGTGTACTGGATCGCGTACCTGATCCTCGGCGGGCTGCTGATCACCCTCATCGGCGCGCTGCTGAAGTCGCCGATCACCCTGCGCTGGGTGGCCGGCCCGCCGGCGCTGCTGGTCGCGGCCCTGCTGATCGGCCTGCTGACCGCCCTGAAGCTGAAGATCGACCGGTTCGACCGGCACCTGGCCGAGCGGCACCTCCCGGCGGCGAAACCCACCGACGGCATCTACTCCGACACCGTCGTCGGCGCCGACGCGCGGTTCGGCTGGGTCCTCGGCGTGCTCGGCGCCGCGCTGCTGACGCTGACGGTCGTGCTCGTCGTCGCCGGGCCCAGCGAGGTGCTGGTGCTGGTCACCGTGACCGCAGGACTCACGCTGCTGAGCGCCAGCGCGCCTATCGGCGGCGAGTACTGGGCGCTGCGCGACGGCACCGTGGAGTGGGTGACGGTCCCGGCGCTGAGGCTCGGCGGCACCATGCTGCTGTGGCCTATCGTCATGGCCGGACTGGCCGCGCTGCTGCTCGCGATTCCCTTCCTGCCGCGGTGGTACCGAGGGATCGCCGCGTTCGCCGCCGCCCTGGCACCCGGGTGGATCCTGCTCGTCGTCTGGGCGTCCATCGCGACCGTGGAAGGCGACGCCGGCCTGAACCTGCTCCGCGCCGACGGCTACACCCTCGCCGTGAGCCACGGCGCCGCCGCCATCTACCTGCTCCTGTTCACCCCGTTCTTCGTGGTGCCGTGGGTGGCCATCCGGGCCTGGCGCATCACCCGCCGTGGCGTTCCTGCCTAGCGGGCGGTCCAGCCGCCGTCGATGAGCAGCGTCTCGCCGGTGATGAGGGACGCGGCGGGCGACACCAGGAACAGCACCGCGCCCGCGACCTCGACCGGCTCGCCGATGCGGTGCAGCGCGGCGATCCGCTCGACCACGTCGCGGCGGTGCTCGGGATCGGCGAGGTACGCCTCGGTCCCCGGCGTGTGCACGAACGTCGGCGCCACCGCGTTCACCGTGATCCCGTGCCCTCCCCACTCGACAGCCAGGCAACGGGTCAGGTGCGCGATGGCGGCCTTCGTCATGCAGTACACCGCCTCACCCGGCAGCGCCACGGCACCGGCCTGCGAGCCGATGTTGACGATCCGCCCGTACCCCTGCCGGATCATCACCCGCCCGGCGGCCTGGCTGGCGAAGAACGTGCCCTTGAGATTGACCGCGAGGGTCTGGTCGAAGTCCTCCTCGACCACGTCCTCGGCAAGGTTCTCCGGAGCGATGCCGGCATTGTTGACCAGGATGTCGAGCCGGCCGAAGTGCTCCACGACCGCGTCGACGGCGGCGCGGACCTGCCCGACGTCGGTGACGTCCATCTGCAGCGGCAACACCCGCCGGCCGAGCGCCGTGACCTCCGCGGCCAGGCCGGCATCCGCCGCCACGTCCCGCAGCCCGAGCGCGACGTCGGCACCGGCGTGGGCGAGGGTGAGGGCGATGGCGCGGCCGAGCCCCCGCGCGGCCCCGGTCACCAGAGCCACCCGCCCGGGCACGTCAAACCGCGGAAACCCGTCCATGCGGGCAGCGTACGTGAACCCCGATGCGCCCCGTACCCACACCGCCACGGCCGCCCGCCGCTCCCGCTCACCGGGCCGGCGCGGGGTGCTGCGAGCTCCGATGGACGCGTTGCCGACGCAGCTCAACCCGGCCCACCGCGCCCGCCACCAACCGCCGTGATCCACGGAGTGGAATGGTCGCCTACGACCACTCGCCGACTTCGATCACGGCTGCCAGCCACCCCGACGGCCAACCAACGACTCCGATCACAGCTGCCGGCCACGCGGCCGCCAGTCGGCGACTTCGATCTGTGAAAGGTCTTGCCAGGCAGGTTGGCGTGACAATCTGAACGATCTCCGGGGTCAGATGCCGGGAACCTTCGGGTTGTGGGAATCCGGCAACGACGCCGTGTGCCCGCCGCGCGATCCGGCGCTGCCGATGTCCGGAACAGCCTCGTTCGCCCGCCTGTTCTGCGCTGGGAGTGGATCTCCCCGGTGATCGAAGTCGGTGGCCGGCTGTCCACGCAGCTGTCCACACAGCCCGTGCACGACTTCGATCACGGAGCTGGCGCGGAGCGGTGCGAGCGCCGGCGGACGCATTGCCGACGCAGACCAGACCGGTCCGCCGCGCTGGCCACCAGCTCCGTGATCCAAGGCGCCAAACGGCCACCCCGACGACCAACCAACGACTCCGATCACGAACCGCCAACCACCCCGACAACCAACCAACGACTCCGATCACCGAGCCAGGCGACGGG
>NZ_BONQ01000006.1 GCF_016862795.1 Dactylosporangium siamense
TGATCCAAGGCGCCAAACGGCCACCCCGACGACCAGCCAGCGACTCCGATCACGGACAGGTTGTCGAAAACCGTGGCGGCGGCGCGGGCGGGTCAGCCGGCGAGGTGGCCCCAGCGGTCCTCGAGCTCGTGCCAGGTGCCCTGGGCGGCGGCGGTGCCGTCGAGCAGGACGACGACGCGGTCGGCCTGGGTCAGGGCGGCGCGCTTCGAGGTGGAGCCGATCACCGTGACGCCGTGGTCGCGCAGGGCGCGCCACAGGGCCAGCTCCGTCGTGACGTCCAGGGCCGAGGACACGTCGTCCGCGATGAGCAGCTCGGTGCGCGGAGCGAGGGCCCGCGCCAGGGCGAGCCGCTGCAGCTGGCCGCCGGACAACCGGGTGCCCTTGTGGCCGATGAGCAGGCCCAGGCCCGCGCCCGCGGCGGCGAGGTCGTGGGTGAGCTGGGCGGTGGAGACGGCGTCGTCGGCGTCGACCTCGTGGCCGAGACGGATGTTGTCGGCGACGGTGCCGGACAGGACGCGGGGCAGCTGGGCGACGTAGCCGATCTGGTTGGGGCGCAGGAACATCTCGGGTTCGGTGACGGGCTCGCCGTTCCAGCGCAGGGCGCCGGTGTGGTGGACGATGCCGGCGAGGGCGCGCAGGAGTGAGGACTTGCCGGAGCCGACGGGGCCGACGACGAGGACGAGCTCGCCGCGGGCGACGGTGAGGTCGAGGTCGCGCACGGCCACGGTGCCGTCCTCGTGCACGGCGGTGAAGCCGTCCAGGTCGAGGCGGCGCAGCGGGCGGCGCGGCGGGGCGACGGGCGCCGGGGCGACGCCGGCGGAGAGGTCGACGCCGGGGACGGCGGCGGCGTACTCCGCCTCGCCGGTCATCGCCACCGTGCGGCGGGTCCAGACGCGGGCCGAGGGCAGCTGCGAGACCAGCGACGCGGTCGTGTAGGCGAACCAGCGGGCGGAGCCGAGGGTCGACACGGCGACGAGGGTGGCGCCGGCGGAGAGGTGGCCGGTGAGCAGGAGCGCCCAGGCGCCGATCGGCAGCAGGCCGCTGGCGACGGCGGGGGTGGAACGGGCCCAGACCAGCATCGCGATCTCCCGGCGCTGCCGGGCGCTGCGGACGCCGTCGAGCCCGGCCAGGTGGTCCAGGACCGGGCGGGTGGCGCCGGCCAGCTTGACGGTGCGGGCCGCGGACAGCGACGAGACCAGCGCGGTGGCGAACGCGGCCCGGGCAGCGACGGTCTTCGTCGCGGAGCGTTTCAGCACCGGGCCGAACAGGGTGGCGGTGAGGCCGGAGACCACGATCGTGGCGGCCATGAACGCGGCCGGGACCAGGGAGCCCGACACCAGCGTCATCGAGACCAGGACGAAGGCGCAGATCCACTGGTCGATGAGGTTGTCCGCGAGCATGACGACGCGTTCGGTGTCGCCGCCCTGGGCGACGACCTCGGCGGGGGTGTGGGTGCTGACCCGGCGCGGGCCGGTCTGGCCGTGCACCAGGCGCAGGCTGATGCGCAGCAGCTGCCGGACCCACCACTCGGGGAACCACTTGCCGGTGTAGTACGGCAGCGGTAGCGGCAGCAGGAGACCGGCGACGATGCCGACGGCCGGCCACAGGGTGCCGCCGCTGCCGTCGACGAGGTCGGCCCACAGCCACGGCAGCACGGAGCCGTCGAGGCCGAGGAACACCATGACGGCGAACATGGCGACGGCGAGCAGCCCGTATCGCGCGTCGTTGGTGGCGAGCTTGTAGATGTTCCAGAACGTCCGCGCGCGGGGCAGCTTCGGCAGCGGCGGCGGGTCCGTTTTGTCCAGGGAAACCGAAACGAGCGATCCTGACAACGGCGCCGGCTCCAGAAGCGCGACCCCGGACGAAGCGACCGGAACCCGCACGGCGGAGGCGGCCAGCAGCGAGGCGAACCGCGACGAGGACTTCATGGGGCCCGCCTCGACCACCAGACCGTCACCGAGGACCACGACCTCGTCGCAGCGGCGTACCGAAGACAGCCGGTGCGCCACGATGATGCCGATGCGGCCCACCAGCAGCCGGTCGGTGGCCCGCTGCACCTGGGTCTCGGTGACCGGGTCGAGCCGCGCGGTGGCCTCGTCGAGGATGACGACCTGCGGGTCGCGCACCATGATCCGGGCGAACGCGACCAGCTGCTCCTGCCCGGCGGACAGCACGTGGCCGCCCTCGCCGAGCTTCGTCTCCATGCCGTCGGGCAGCTCGGCGACCCACGACGCCAGGCCGAGCGACTCCAGCGCGGACGCGGCGCGCGGCAGCAGCGAGGGGTCGAACAGCGCGATGTTCTCCGCCAGGGTCCCGGCGAGGATCTCGGTGCGCTGCGGCACGACGGCGATCCACCGACGCAGCGCCTCCACGTCGAGGTCGAGCAGGTCGACGCCGGCGAGGAAGACGGTGCCGCGGGGCAGGTCGACGGCCCGGGTGAGCACCTTCGCCAGGGTCGACTTGCCGGAGCCCGTGCGCCCGACCAGCGCATAGGACCTGCCGCGCGAGAAGGTCAGGTTGACGTCGCGCAGCGCGGCCCGGCCGGCACCGTAGCGGAAGGTGAGGTCCCGCACGACGAGGTCACCGGCGGAAGGAGCGGCACCGCCGACCGGCTCCTGCGGCGAGTCGCGCAGCAGCTGGACGCGGCCCCAGGCGCCGAGCGCGTACTGCAGCTCCGGCACCATCCGGCTGGTGTGCTCGACGGTGGCGCCGAAGCCGAGGGCGAGCAGCCACACGGCGGTGAGCCGGGCGCCGTCGATCCGGTCGGTGGCCATGGCCCACAGCCCGGCCACGACGATGACCGCGATGCCGGCGCGGACGGTCCCGGCGGCGACCGCGGTGACCGCGCCGGAGCGGGTCCACACCTGGCGGCCGCGGGCGAGCACGACGCTGGCGCGGTGCGCGTAGAGGCGCAGCACGTAGGGCCGGGCGAGGCTGGTGCGCACGTCGTCCTGGCCGTGGATGGACTCCTCCATCACGGCGGCCAGGTCGGACCAGGCCTCCTCCTCGCCCATCCGGGCGGTGCCGATCTTCGCGGTCGGCTTGCGCAGCACGACGGTGAGGCCGGTGACGAGCACGACCATGGCGACGCCGGCCGGCCACCAGACATACAGGGTGGTGCCGATCGACAGGACGCCGAACGCGAGCGACTGGGCGATCCGCACGCCGCTGCCGCGCAGTTCGGAGGCGACCTGGTAGACGTCGCCGTCGATGCGGTCGAGCAGCTCGCCGACGGGTGTGGTCTCCAGCGTCGGCAGGTCCTGGCCGAACGCGACCCGGCACAGCCGCCGGCGCACGTCGGCGGACCAGTCGGCGGTGACCCCGGCCATGATGAGGCCGACGATCAGGTCGGTGGCCACGGCGGCGACGAGGGCCACGGCCAGCACCGTGAACATCGCCCATGATCGATGTATCAGGACCGATCCGGCCACGCCGGCCGCGACAGCCTGACCGGCGGCGCCGAGGATGACCAGGAACACCACCAGACCGGTGCGGCGCGGCGACGTGGCCCAGAGGTCACGGAGCAGGCGCATGGTGGAATCCCCCCGGATCGTTGTGGCGGCCTCTCAGACTGCGCCGCGACAGGGGGCAATTTCAATCCATTTACAGGAGATCGGCGGCCGTCTCGATCGTCGTCGCTCGACCCCTGGCGACCGCCGCGGCACGCTCCGCAGCCGTCAGCGCGGCGGATGCGGCGCTCGCGAGCGTGGCCAGGTGTGGCCGGGTGTGGTCCGGGCCGCCCCGGATCTTTTCGGCCGCCGTGAGCAGCGTCACGGCCAGCGCGGGGTCGCCGTCGAGCAGCACGACCTCGGCCGCGTCCTCGAGCACCGCACCCGCGACGGGTCCGTCGAACGCGCTGCGCGCGTGTTCAAGAGCAACCGCGGCCATGGTACGGCCATCGCCCGGCGCTCCTTCCAACGCGCGCACCACCGCGAGCCCCCCTTGGACCGCCGCGAGCATCTGCGCCGACGCGTGCGCGCCGGCCAGGATCGCCGCCGCGTCGTTGAACTGCCGCCGCGCCTCGTCGAGCCGACCGGCCCGCAGCGCGCGCTCGGCGTAGACGTAGTCGACGAACGCGATCCCCTCGGGCAGGCCGACCTGCAGCGCCGTGCGCCTCGCCCCGGCCAGCACCCGCTCCGCCCGCTCGGGGTGGCCGAGCAGCTCGTGCAGCTGGGCGAGGCGCACCTCGGCGGCCGAACGGTCCTCGGCCGTGCCCAACTCGCCGAACAGCCGCAGGCTCTCCTCCAGGTGCTCGACGGCCGCCGCGAACTCGCCGCGGCGGGCGAGGACCTCGGCGAGGGACTGCATCGAGGCCGCCATGCCCCACCGCTCCCCGATCTCCTGGAACCCGGCGAGCGACTTGGCGAACCGGCGGGCCGCGGCGTCGTACGGGATGCCGATGTTCATCTCGGCGTGGCAGTACAGCAGCTCCCCGAGGCTGGCCAGCCACGGATCGGGATCCCGGGTCAGCACCCCGATGTGTTCGAGGGTCTCGTCGGTCGACCCGTTGCGGAACAGCATCGAGACCGCCTTGAACAGCCGGAACATCGGCTGCCGGCCCTGATACCGGAACGCCTCCTGGAACCAGGCGTTGACCTGCGTGGTCTCGCCGATGCCGTCGAAGCCGTTGACCGCGGCGACCCCGCACGCCATCGCGCGCGCGTCGGGGTCCGTCGGCCCGTCCAGCGCGAGCGCGGCGACGGCCAGCCCGGCGCCCTCGACCCGGTGGCCGCGCATCCACCAGTACCAGCCGAGCACCAGCACGAACTGCACGGCCAGGTCGGCATCCTCGTCGGCGATCGCCCGGCGCAGCGCACCGTGCAGGTTGTCGTGCTCGGCGGACAGCACCGCGAGGGCCTTGAGCTGCTCGGCGGTGCGCAGCGTGGGTTCGAGGCGTTCGGCGAGCGCCAGGAACCAGGTCGCGTGCCGCCGCCGCAGCTGCGCGGTCTCGCCGCACTCGTCGAGCCGCTCCAGGCCGTAGGCCCGGATCGTCTCCAGCATCCGGTACCGGCCGTCGTCCTCGACCAGCAGCGACTTGTCCACCAGCGCCGCGACCAGGTCCACCGGGTCGCCGAGCGTGCCGCCGGGGTCGCAGACGGCGCCCGCGGCCTCCAGGGTCGCCCCGCCCGGGAACACGGCGAGCCGGCGCAGCATCACCCGCTCGGCGTCGGCGAGCAGGTCCCAGCTCCAGTCGACGACCGCCCGCAGCGTCTGGTGCCGCGGCAGCGCCGTGCGGCTCCCCCGGGTCAGCAGCCGGAACCTGTCGTCGAGCCGGTCCGCGATCTGCGCGGCGGTCATCGACCGGCAGCGGGCCGCCGCGAGCTCGATCGCCAGGGGCATGCCGTCCAGCGCGCGGCAGATCCGAAGGGCGGACCCGTCGAGCTGGAAGCCTGGTCGTACCGCCACGGCGCGATCCGACAACAGCCGCGCCGCCGGCGAGTCCAGCCCGTCCCCCGGCAGTGGACCGACGGGCAGCAGCACCTCCCCGGTGATCCCGAGCGGCTCCCGGCTGGTGGCCAGGACGCGCAGGTCCGGCAGTCGCCGAGGAGACGGTCGGCGAGGGCGGCCGCGGCACCGATGACATGCTCACAGTTGTCGAGGATCAGCAGGATCCGCCGGTACGCCAGTGCCTCCGCCAGCCGGTCGAGCGCCACCGAGCCGTCGGCCGTGGGGACGCGCCGGGCCGGACCGGCCGTGGCCGCGGGGTCGCGCAGGCCGAGAGCGGTCCACACCGCCTGGACGACGGCCCCGGGTTCGGAGACGTTGGCCAGCTCGACCAGCCACACGTCGCCGGTCGCCGCCACCCCGGGTCCGCGGCCGACCTCGGTCGCCAGGCGGGTCTTGCCCGCGCCGCCGGGCCCGACGAGCGTGACCAGCCGCGCCCGCGAGACCAGGCCGACGACGCTGCGCACCTCGTCGTCCCGGCCGACGAAACTCGTCAGCGGGGCCTTGAGGTTCCCGGTGTGCGGCGCCCGATCGTCGACCTTCGACGGTGTGTTCCGCAGGATTTCGAGGTGCACGGCGGCAAGGGCGCCGGACGGATCCGCGCCCAGTTCGTCGGCGAGGCGGGCCCGGCAGCGGTCGAACGCGCGCAGGGCGTCGGCGGTGCGACCCTCGGCGTGCAGGGCACGCATGAGCAGCCCGACGGACCGCTCCCGCAGCGGATGCGCCGCGACCAGGGCCTCCAGGTCGGGCACCGCGCTGACCCCCAGGCGGAGCTCCGCCTCGGCCCGGTCCTCGGCGGCGGCCAGCCGCAGCTCGTCCAGCCGGGCCCGCCAGCCGAGCGCGAACGGCGCCTCCCCCGCGTCCGCCAGCGCGGGACCGCGCCACAGGGCCTCCGCCTCGCGGAGCAGCTCGACGCCGCCGGCCGGGTCCCGGTCCAGCAGCGCCCGCCCCCGCCCTACGAGGTCCGCGAACAGCAGGTGGTCGACCTGGAGCGGGTCGACGTCGAGCAGGTATCCGGCGGGCCGCGCCTCCAGCATCCCGTCCGGCAGGACCCGCCGCAGCCGCGACACGAGCGACTGCAGCGCGTTGGTCGCGTCGCCGGGTGGGGTGTCGCCCCAGATGCCGCCGGCGAGGCGGGTGGCGGTGACGGTCCGCCCCGCCTCCAGTGCCAGCAGCGTGACCAGGATCCGCAGGCGCGCCCCACCGACCTCGACGGGCGCGCCGGTCTCGGCCCGCACCTCGAGCGGCCCCAGCACCCCGATCCGCACGCACCGATTGTGCCCCGCCTGTGTTCTGCGCCGCCCGGTGCGGGGTCACCGCGCTTGCCTGACGTCCCTACGCTGGCCGCATGGCAGCGTGGTGGGCCGCCGCGGCGGTGCTGGTCGCGGCATTTGTGGTCCTGGTCCTGGTCCGGCGCCGCCGGCGCCCGCGCACCAGGGCGGAGACGCTCCGGGCCGCCCGGGGCGCGATGAAGGGTCTGCGGGCCGCGGACGGCAGGGCCCGGCGGCGTCCGTACCTCGGCCGCAGCGAGACCGCGTCGAGCCGGGACCGGTGTTCGGCAGGCCTGGCCGAGAACGCCACCTACAGCGACGCGGCCGACTACAGCTCGGGTGGGGACGGCGGGGGCGGCAGCGACTGATCCCGGCCGCGCCGGCGCCGCACGCCGTGCCAGCGCAGCGCGTTGAGCAGCACCGACGGCAGGCCGCCGGCAATGACGCCGAGGGCCGCCGCCCGGGGGTCCACCCAATGCAGCCGGTCGCCGGCCAGCGCCATCAGTGGCACGGCCAGCACGGCGCCCGCCACGCCGACCGCGAAGCCGGAGCAGGGCCGGATCGCCGGGTCGAACCGGGCCGGGCCGACGACGACGTCCGCGCCGGCCACCGCGACACCGATCAGGGCGAGCCCGACGAGCATGGTCACGGCCGCCCAGCCACGACCGGCCACGAACCATTGCCGGTATGCGATCAGGCCGACGAGCCCGATCCCCGTCGCCGAGATCACGGCGGCCGCGGCGACGTGCACCGGCGCGGCGATCCACGCCCACCCGACTCGGTCCGATGTCATCCGTCCCATCCTCGACCGGCCGGGCGCGGGCCCGGTGTTCGAAACGTGTGGATGTCGTGAAGACGCGGTTGGTGGTACGGTCCGAGAGAGCGCTCTCTCGGATTTGTCGCATTGACCTTGACCAATCGCACGGTTGACGTCCATCCGCCCGGACGCAGCTTCGCCGTGCCCTTGGACCCCCGCCCCGAGGAGACACTCATGCACGACCCGCAGCACGGACCCGACCGGAAGCGCCGCTTCCGGGGTTGGACCGCCGCCGGCACCGCCCTCACCACGGTCGCGCTCGTGGCCGTCACCGCCGTCGCGTACGCCGGGCAGACCCCGCAGCTCGCCGCTCCCGCAGCGGTGGCCGCCGTCGCCGCGCCGCCCGCCGGGTTCACCCTGACCTGGAGCGACGACTTCAGCGCCGCGGCCGGCACCGGGATCAACACCGGCGCCTGGAAGTACGACACCGGACCGGGCAGCAGCTTCGGCACCGGCGAGATCGAGACGATGACCAACAGCACCGCCAACGTGTTCCACGACGGCAACGGCCACCTGGTGCTGCGGGCCCTGCACAGCGGGACCGACCCGCGCGCCGGCTGGACGTCGGGCCGGATCGAGACCCAGGCCGCGACCTACGGCGCCGAGCCCGGCGGCGTGGTCCGCATGGAGTCCTCGTTGCAGCAGCCGAACGTGACGACCGCCAACGGCGCCGGATACTGGCCCGCGTTCTGGATGCTCGGCTCGACCCTGCGGACCGGCACCAGCTGGCCGACCAGCGGCGAGATCGACATCATGGAGGACATCAACGGCCGCAGTTCCACGTTCGGCACCCTGCACTGCGGCGTGAACCCGGGCGGCCCCTGCAACGAGTCGACCGGCCTCGGCAGCGGCGAGCGGCCGTGCGCCGGCTGCCAGACCGGCTACCACACCTACGCCGTGGAGATCGACCGGTCGAAGTCGCCGGAGGAGATCCGCTGGTATCTCGACGGGGCGCTGTACTTCACCCTGCCGGCGACCCGCGTCGACGCGACCACCTGGGCCAACGCGGTGCACCACCCGTTCTTCATCATCTACGACCTGGCCATCGGCGGCGGCTTCCCGGACGCGTTCGGCGGCGGCCCCAACGCCGCCACCATCTCCGGCGGCCAGCTCAACATCGACTGGGTCGCGGTCTACAACAAGGGCCCCGGCACCGTGCCGCCCAGCACCAACATCGCGCAGGGCAGACCGACCACGGCCTCGTCGTCGGAGAACGCCCCCGGCTGCCCGTCGTGCGCGACCGACGGCAACCCGAACACCCGCTGGTCGAGCGCCTTCAGCGACCCGCAGTGGCTGCAGGTCGACCTGGGGCAGCAGTACAACCTGACGAACGTCCGGCTCGACTGGGAGGCGGCGTACGGCAAGGCGTACAAGATCCAGGTCTCGAACGATCAGGTGACCTGGGTCGACATCGCGGCCACCACCACCGGTGACGGCGGCACGGACAGCTGGGCGGTCAGCGGCACCGGCCGGTACGTGCGCATGTACGGCACCCAGCGCGGCACCGCCTACGGCTACTCGCTGTGGGAGCTGTCGATCGCCGGCACACCGGCCACGAACACCGGCGGCACGCTCGTCTCGCAGGGCAAGCCGACCACCGCCTCCTCGACGGAGAACGCCGGCACCCCCGCCGCCAACGCCACCGACGGCAGCACCGGCACCCGCTGGTCGAGCGCCTTCAGCGACCCGCAGTGGCTGCGCGTCGACCTCGGCGCGGTCATGAACGTCAACAAGGTGGTGCTGAACTGGGAGGCCGCCTACGCGAAGGCGTTCCAGGTGCAGACCTCCGTCGACGGCACCACGTGGACCACCGGCTACTCCACCACGACGGGCACCGGCGGGGTGCAGACCCTGAGCCTGTCGGCGAGCGCCCGTTACGTGCGGGTCTACGGCACGCAGCGCGCGACGGCCTACGGCTATTCGCTGTATGAGTTCCAGGTGTACGCCATGACCTGCTGCACGCCGTAACCGGCTGCCGCGCACGGTGCGGTCGGCCGGTCCGTCCCACGGATCCGGCCGGCCGCACGACGCGGAGGGCGCAGTATCACAGGCGGTGCCCGCCGAATGACCTGGCAACCGGATCGAACCGGTCCGGGACCGTGGCCGCTACCGGCTCGCAACGGCTGGGCCGCACGCTTGCCCGACACGACGACGGGCGCGGAGGACGGGCATGACACGGAGGTTGACGGCGCTGATCGCGGCGGCGGTGCTCGGCGCCGTCCTCGTCCCGGACCCGGCCGCCGCCGCGAGACAACCGGCGCCGGCGCCGGCCAAGGCACCGGCGAAGACAGTGACCAAGGTGACGACGAAGAGCTCGGCCAGGGCGCGGGCGATGTGGCTGTGGTCGGCGGCCGATCCCGCCGCCGTGGTGCCGTGGGCCACCGCCCAGGGCGTCAAGGAGATCTTCGTGGCGGTGCCGTGGCAGCCGACCGCGGCGCAGCTCGCGCGGCTCAAGGACCTGCGCACCAGGACGCTCGCCGCCGGCATCCGGCTGTCCGCGCTCGGCGGGGATCCGTCCTGGGCGCTCGACCCGGCCTCCGCCGTCGCATGGCGCAAGCGGGCCACCGCGACCGGCTTGTTCGACGGCATCCACCTCGACGTCGAGCCGTACCTGCTGCCGGGCTGGCGCACCGACCAGCGCCGGATCGTGGAGGGCTACCTGGCGATGCTCGACGCCGTCCGCGCCGCCGGGCCGGAGCCGCTCGAGGCCGACGTGCCGTTCTGGCTCGCCACCGTGCCCGCCGGTAACGGCAACCTCGCCGACGCCGTCATCGCCAGGGTGCACGCGATCACGGTGATGTCGTACCGTGACAGCGCCACCGGTGTCATCGACGTCGGTGCCGACCTGCTCGCCCGCGCGCAGAGCGCCAGCCGCCCGGCCCGCCTCGCCGCGGAGACCCAGCCCCTGGCCGACTGTGCCTACTGCACCTTCGCCGCTTCCAGCCGCTCGGGGCTGGCCGGTCAACTCTCCACAGTGGACGCCGCGGCGGCGCGGTTCAGCTCGTTCAACGGCGTCGCGGTGCACGACTACGACAGCTGGACCCGCCTAAGATGACCACCATGGCGACCGATGTGCTCGTGCTCTGCGGTGTCGGGATCGACACCATCGTCCGCGTTCCCGAGCTGGCGGTCCCGCCCGGCGACTTCCTGCACGTCGAACCCGTCCGGGACTACGTCGCGCACTCGGGCAACGGGGTGGCGCTGGGGTTCCACGCGCTGGGCCTGCGCACCAAGTTCGTCGACTTCCTCGGCGACGACGCCATGGGCGAGCTGATCCTGGCCCGCTACGCGGCCGTCGGTCTGGACTTCGAGCACGTGCCCGCGCCGAACGGCACGCCCCGCAGCGTCAACCTGGTCGACGCGGCCGGCCGCCGGTTCTCCTTCTTCGACGGGCGCCACCCCGACGACCTGCGGCTGCCGCAGGAGGCGTACCTGCCGGCGCTGGAGCAGGCCAGGCACGTGCACGTCGCCGGCCGGGCGCCGGAGGCGTTCGCCGAGGCGCGCCGGCTGGGCGTCACGACGTCGACCGACATCCACTCGTGGGACGGCGAGTCGGCGTCGGGACTGAGCTCGGCGCGGGAGGCGGACCTGGTCTTCCTCAGCGCCGCCGCGGCGCCGCAGAAGATCGACGACCTCATGCACACCATTCTCGACGCGGGCCGGGCCACGATGGTGGTCGCGACCGAGGGCGACGCGGGCAGCCGCGTCCTCATCCGGGACGGCGGGCCGATCGTCCGGTTCCCGACAGTCGAGCCGGAGCGCCCGGTCGTGGACAGCAACGGCGCCGGGGACGGGTACAGCACGGCGTTCATGAGCCGCTGGTTCGCCGGCCGACCGCTGGACGAGTGCGCCCTCGCCGGCGCGGTGTCCGGCGCGTTCGCCTGCGGCGCCGCCGGCACCCACGAGGAGCAGATCACCGCGGCGCAGCTCGACGCGGCGATCGCCCGCGCCCGGGACTCCGACCGTTGGCGGGCCGGCCGCGACTGAGGTTCCTGCATTGCGGCAATGCAGCGCGGGTCCGATGTGTTTCATGACCGGAGGACCGAGGGGTTGCGGTAGCGTACGGAAGGTCATCGCGTGTTGTCGTGATCACCTCCGGTGAGGATGCGTCCTTTGTCGCGCAGACCCGTGTCCGTCCCCCTTGCTGTCGCCGTGGCGGGGGTGTTCGGGGCCGTGGGACTGGGCAGTTCGGGACTGCTCGGCCCGTGGTGGTCGCTGTTCGTCGACGACCTGGCGCAGTTCAGCGCCGGGCTCGCGGCCACCCTCACCTGCTGGCTCACCGCCCGGCGGCACACCGGCGCGCAGCGCCGCTGGCGGCTGTGGATGGGCGCCGGCACCTGCGGCTGGACCATCGGGCAGTTCATCTGGTCCTGGTATCAGCTGTTCCGCGACGACGCGCTGCCCTCGCCGTCGCTGGCCGACGCCGGCTACCTGACCCTGCCCGTCTTCGCGCTGCCGGCACTCATCGCCCTCGCCGCCGACCGGCCCGTCGAGGGCGGGCCCCGCCGCCTCGCCGCGCAGCTCGTCATGGTCCTCGACGGGCTCATCGTCGTGGGCGCGCTGTTCGTGCTGACCTGGGCCACGTCGCTCGGTGCCGTCGTGCGGGCCGGCGCCGCCACCCAGTTCGCCTACACCGTCGCGATCGCCTACCCGGTCACCGACCTGCTGCTCACGGTCATCGTCATCCTGCTGCTGGCCCGGTCCGCCGCGGTCAACCGGCGCCAGCTGTCGATCCTCGGTGTCGGGCTGTTCTGCCTGTCGTTCTCCGACAGCGTCTTCGCCTACCTCGTCGCCGCCGGCGCCGACCACATGCCGCCGCTCGCCGACGCCGGGTTCATCGCCGGACAGGCACTCGTCGCCGTCGCCGCCGCGACCCCGACCCGCGAGACACCCGCCACGACCGCGACCGGCAAGACCCTGCAGCCGCGCGAGAGCACGGACGGGGAGGCACGGCCGCACCACCGGTGGGCGCACCTGCTGCTGCCGTACGTGCCGGTCGCCGGCACCGGCGTGCTCTTCATGATCCAGCTCGCGCAGGGCCGGCGGCTGGACGGCTTCGAGATCGCCGTGGAGACCGCGGTCATCTCGCTGCTCATCATCCGGCAGGCGGTCACCCTGGTGGAGAACGCGGTGCTGCTCGACCGCCTCTCCGACAGCCAGGCCCGGCTCAGCCACCAGGCGTTCCACGACGGCCTCACCGAGCTGTCCAACCGGGTGCTGTTCCAGGACCGGCTCGACCACGCGCTCGCCCTGCACCACCGCGACGCCCGGCCCCTCGCCGTGCTCTTCCTCGACCTCGACGACTTCAAGGCCGTCAACGACCGCTACGGCCACCACGCCGGCGACCGGCTCCTGCGCCTGGTCGCCGACCGGCTCCGCGGCGCCGTCCGGGAGGGCGACACCATCGCCCGCGTCGGCGGCGACGAGTTCGCGGTGCTCCTCGAGGGCGGCGGCGACCCCGGCGTCCCGGCCGACCGCATCATGGCCGCGCTGCGCGAGCCGTTCGACCTGGACGGCGCCACGGTCACCGTCGCCGCGTCCGTCGGCCTCGTCGAGGCCGGCACGCACGGGCCGGTGCACACCGCCGACATGCTCCTGCGCCGCGCCGACGCCGCCATGTACGCGGGCAAGCGCCAGGGCAAGGGCACGCTCGTGCGGTACCGCGTGGACCTGCCCGACGGCACCGGCAGCTCCGACCTCGCCGAGATGCTCGCCGACACGCTGCGCGACGGGCGCGGCCTCGACGTGCACTACCAGCCGATCGTGCGGCTCAACGACGGCACCGTGGTCGCCGTCGAGGCCCTCGCCCGCTGGACCCATCCAAGCCTCGGCCCCGTCTCCGCCGACATGTTCATCGCCACCGCCGAGGAGATCGGCCTGATCCGCCTCGTCGACGACTTCGTGCTCGACCGCGCCTGCCGCGACGCCGCCGCGTTCCGCGGGCCGTGGGCGAGCATCGCCGTGCACGTCAACACCTCCGCGGCCCGGCTCGGCCGGCCCGGGCACGAGGAGACCGTCCGCGCCGCGGTCCTGCGCCACGGCCTCACCCCGCACCGGCTGCTGCTCGAGCTCACCGAGACCGCCCCGCTGCCGGACCTGTCCGCCGCGGCGGGCGCGGTGCGGCGACTCGGCCGGTTCGGCGTCCGCTTCGCCCTCGACGACTTCGGCACCGGCTACAACGCTCTCGCCCAGCTGCACGCCATCCCGGTCGACGAGGTCAAGCTCGACCGCAGCTTCACCGTCGCCGACGGCGGGCGCAGCGAGGCCATCTGCCGCTCCATCGTCTCGATCTGCACCGGAATGGGCGTCACGGTCGTCGCCGAGGGCATCGAGACCGACCGCCAGGAGGCCGCGATGGCCGCGCTGGGCTGCCGATACGGCCAGGGCCACCGCTACGGCCTCGCCGGCCCGCTGCACGAGGTCGCCCCACCCGGCGCGCTGGACCCCGAATCCACCCTCGTCTGACCCGGCCTTCCAACGGCGGCCGATTTCTGTAAGGTCACTTGCGTGTTGGGCCTGATCGTCGCCGCGCTCCGGGCCCGGCGCGCCGCGGCGCTCGTGATGCTCGTCCTCGCCGCCGTCACCATGGGCGCGGCCGTCGCGGCCGGCGCCGTGTCCGGTCGGCTGCAACGCGAGGCCACCAGCGCCAGGATCGCCGCCGCCACCCCGGTCGAGCGCACCCTGTCCGTGCGCTCCCCCGTCTCCCTGGGCACCCAGCCGGACGACATCGTCGCCAAGTTCCAGGCGCTGATCGCCGACGTCCCCGCCGAGCGCAGCGTGCTCGGGGTGCGGTATTCCGGTGTCCTGCGCGCCGGTGACCTGCTGCGCGTGCCGATCGAGCTGCGCGCCGTCGACGGATTCTGCGGCAACGCCACGATGCTGCAGGGCCGCTGCCCGGAGCGGGACGGCGAGATCGTCCTGCCGCCCGACGTCGCCCGGCAGCTCGGCCTCGCCGTCGGAGGCACGCTGCGCCAGGACGGCGGCTCCGGCACCGCCGTGGTCCCGCTGACCCTCGTCGGGCTGTTCGCCCCCAGCGACCCGCTCGGCTGGTACTGGTCGGGGCAGGACGGCGCGGCCGCGTACACCACCCGCGGCACCGTGGCGAAACCCGGTGGTGCCGCGCTCGCGACCTACGACGCCCTGCTGCCCGTCTCCGCCTTCGACCGGCCGGTCAGCATCTCCAACACCGTCAACCGGCTGCGCGCCAAGTCGCTGGAGGTCTCATCGGCCGCCGCCACGCTCGCCACGACCGTCGCGGCCGACCGCCGGGGCGTGCGGCGCGGCCTGCTGCTCATCGAGCTGCAGGTGCTGCTGTGCGGCGGCATCTCGATCGCCGTCGCCGCGGCCTACGCCGCGCAGGAGCGCCGCGCCGACGCCGCCCGGATGGCGATCCGGGGGCTGCCCCCGTGGCGGATCCTCGCCGGCACCGCCGGGCAGAGCCTCCTGCCGCTGCTGGTCGGCGCCGCCTGGGCGGTCGCCGTGCGGCCAGTGCTGTGGCAGGCCCTGGCGGTCGCGGTCGTCGTGGTGGTGGCCGCCGAGTGGCCCGCGACCCGGGCGAGCGTGCCGGCGCTGCTGCGGGTCGTGCAGCCCCGCCGGCCGCTGGTCGCCGCGACCCTCGAGGTGTGCGTCCTGGCGCTCGGTGCCGCCGCCGTGTTCCAGCTCGCCTCGGAGCCGGCCGCCGACGTGCGCCGGGACACCGGGCTCGGCCTCGGCCAGGCCGCAGCGCTGTTGATCGCATTGGCGGCAGGTGTACTGGCAACGCGCGCGCTCCTGGCAGCCGCCGGGCTCGCCGGCCGGACCGCGCTCGCCGGCGGGCGCGTCGGCGGGGCGCTCGCGGGTCTGACCGTGGGCCGCCGCCGGACCGCATACCGGATCGTGCCCGTGATCGCGGCCGCCACCTGCGTCCTGGCCGTCGCCGCGCAGGACTGGGCCGGCGCCGCGGGCGCCCGCGCCGACCGGGCCGCCGTCGAGGTCGGCGCCGACCGCGTGCTCCGGGTCGCGCCGATGGACCGCGAGCGGTTCCTCGCCGCCGTCCGCGCCGCCGACCCCGGCGGGCGGGACGCGATGGCCGTCGCGATCGGCGCCGGCACCGGCCCGCCGGTCATCGCCGTCGACGGCACCCGGCTGCGGGCGGTCACCGGCATCGACCTGCCGTCGCTGCGCGCCGATGCGCCGGCACCGCTGACGTTCACCGCGACGGCGCTGACGCTGCGCCTGGCCGCGGTCGGCGCGACGGTGACGCTCCAGCTGGCCGCCCCCGGCGAACGGGTCACCGCCGTCTTCCGCACCCCCGCACCGACGAGCCCGCCGGCGCCGCCGGTCGAGGACGCGGACGCCCCGCCCCCACCGCCGCCCACGCTGGTCGAATCCACTGCGGAGGTCGCCGTGCCGCAGTGCGCGGCCGGCTGCCGGCTGGTCTCCGTCGAGACCGACTCCGGCCCCGTCGAGCTGCTCGAGCTGCGCGCCGGCGGCACGGTGGTGGTCGACGGGCCCACGTTCGCCGACCCGGCCCGCTGGCGGACCACCCTCGCCCGGGCGGTCAGCACCGTGCAGGCCGGCCAGCGCGACGGCCGGCTCCGGCTGCAGGACGTCGACCCGCCCAGCGAACGCCCCCGCGACAACCGCCTCTACGTCGTGGACACCCCGGTCCCGTTGCCCGCGGTGATCGCCGGCGACCTCACCCTGTCCTCCGACAACGACCTGCCCCGCGTGCGGGTCTTCGGCGCCGACGTGCCGGTGTCGCCGCACCTCGTCGCGTCCGTGCCGCGCGGCGGCGCCGAAGGGGTCCTCGTCGACCTCGAATATGCCGCCCACGTCGCCGGCCCGCCCGGTGGGGCACCGAGCGCCGCCGCCGAACGCCTCGAGGTCTGGCTCGGCCCGTCCGCGCCCGCCGGCCTGCCCGACCGGCTGCGCGCCGCCGGGATCGGCATCGCGGGCGGCGACAGCGCCGACGCGGCCACTGCCCGCGCCGCGCGCCTGGCCCCGGCCGTGACCCTGCGCGCCGGGCTCATCGGCAGCGCGATCGCCCTGCTGCTCGCCGCGGTCACCGCCGCCGTCGTCGCCGCCGTCGACCGGCGGCAGCGCGGCGCCGAGCTCACCGCCCTGCGCCGCCAGGGCCTGCCGGCGTCGACCGCGCGCACCGTGGGCCGGTGGACCGCGGCCGCGCCGGTCCTGGTCGCGGTACCCGTCGGTCTCGCCGCGGCAGTCCTGCTGCGGCTGCTCGCGCCGTCGCCGGTCCGCCCGTTCGCCGATCGCTGGCCCGTGCCGGTCGCACCGGTGCAGTGGCTCGCGATCCTCGGCACGGCCCTCGTGGTGCTCGCGGTGCTGCTGCCGCCCGCCCTGTGGTCCCGTTCCGCCCGTTCCGGCGGCGGGAGGTCGCGATGATCGGACTGGTCCTGGCGATGCTGTGGTCGCGGCGCGGCCGGGCCGCCGCCGTGATGCTCCTGACCGCGCTCGCCACCGCCGGCGCGCTCGCCGCGCCCGTGTACCTCGCCCGCGCCGACGACCGGATCGTGCGCACCGAGGTCGCCGGCGCGACCCCGGCCGAGCGCACCGTGCTCATCAACGGCGAGGTGCAGGCGTCCAGCGTCGGCAGCATGGCCAACACGTTCCAGAGCCTCGCCGGCGGCTGGCTCGACACCCCCGGCTACGCGACCGTGTTCTCCGCCCAGTTCGCCGCCCAGCCCGGCGACCTCGTGCTGGCGACCGCCGCCCAGCTCAACACCATCATCTTCCGCGAGGACGTCTGCGGGCACGTCCGGGTCGTGGCCGGCCGGTGCCTGATGGGCACCGGCGACGCGGTCCTCACCGGGCGCACCGCCGAGCGTCTCGGCCTGCGGCCCGGCGACACGGTCTCGCTCGCCGGCTCCCGCTTCGACACCACCAGCAACCGGTTCAAGAAGTTCGGGGACCCGACCCCGCTCACCGTCGTCGGCATCGTGGAGCCCCGCGACGCCGCGGAGCCCTACTGGGGTCGCGCCGGCGGCGCCCGCGACGGGTTCCAGGTCGACCGGCGCACCCTGGACACGTTTGCCCGGCCGGCCGAGCTGCAGTCCTACGACGCGTATCCGCTGCCGGGCGCCATCACCGTGGACACCCTTCCCGCGCTGCGGGAATGGCTCGTCGAGGCGTCCAAGCGCGGCACCGACGAGGCGCGGCTCAACACCGACCTCGACACGCTGCTGGACCGCATCGCCCAGCGCCGTGCCGAGGTGCGCGCCACGGTGCCGTTCGCGGTCGCGCCGGTGCTGCTGCTCGCGTGGGCCGTGATCACCCTCGCCGTGTCCATCGTCATCCGGGTCCGGCGCTTCGAGCACGGCGTCATCGCGCTGCGCGGCGTCGCCCGCCCGGGCCGGTGGTGGCTGGCGACCGGCGAGACGCTGCTGTCCGTGCTCACCGGCGCGCTGCTGGGGTTCACGGCCGCCGGTGGCTGGCAGACCCGCGGCGCCTGGCCGTACGCGGCGGTCGCGGTCCTCGGCGCCCTCGCCGTCGCGCTCACCGTCGCGCTGCGCACCGTCTCCGCGCCCGTGTCGGCGCTGCTGCGGCAGGTCGACCGGCACACCGCCCGCTGGCGCGGGTTCGCCCTGGAGGGCGTGCTCGTGGTGGCCGCGGTCGTCGCCGTCGTGCAGATCCGCGGCCGGCCCGGCGGCGTCGCCATGCTCGCCCCGGCGCTGGTCATGCTCGCCTGCGCGGTGCTCGCCGGGCGGATCGGACCGCTGCTCAGCGGGCTGTTCGCCGACCGGGCGCTGCGCCGCCGCGCCGTCGGCCGGTTCCGGCTCGCCGGGGCCCTGGCCGCGTTCCGGCTGGCGCGCCGGCCCGTCGGCGCGCGGCTCCTGGCGCTGCTGACCCTGGCCGTCGGCTCGCTCGCCTTCGCCGCGGCCGCCACGTCCGCCGTCGACCAGCGGCAGCGCGACCAGGCCGACCTCGAGACCGGCGCGCCGGTCGTGCTCGGCGTCGACGCGACCAGCCGCACCCAGCTGCTGCGGGCCGTCCGCGCCGCCGACCCCGAGGGGCGGTCGGCGATGGCCGCCGTGCCCGTCCGCCTCGGCGACGGCGACACCCCCAGCGCGTTCGCGGTCGACGCGACCCGCCTGCCGGCCGTTGCGCTGTGGCCGGCCGGGGCGCCGGCAGCCGCCCGGCTGGCCGCCGAGCTGCACCCGCCGGCGCCGGTCGAGCCGGTCATGCACACCGGCGCACGGATCACCCTGGACGTCACGGCCGCCACGCTCGGTCGCCCCGACATCGCGCTCGCCGCCACCCTCGCCCCGTTGGACGGTGGGGCCACCGCCAACGTCGAGCTCGGCATGCTGGTGGTCGGGCGGCAGTCGTACACCGGCGAAACCCCGATGTGCGTGCGCGGCTGCCGGCTCGTCGAGATCGCGGTGCAGCTGCCGCCATACGTCGGACCGACGATCGTCGTCACCCTGCACAAGCCACCGGTGACCGAGTGGCGCACCGCGCCGGGTGCCACGGCGGCGGCCGGCGCCGACGGGGTCACGTTCACGCTGCCGATGACCTCCCAGCCGGGTGCCGGCGCGCTGCGGCCCGCGGGCGGTCCCGACCGGCTGCCGGTCGCGACCGCCATCGCGCTGCCGGACGGCTTCAAGACCTTCGGCGGCAAGGACGTCCCGGTGAGCGTGCTGGACGCCGCGCGCCTGCCCCGCGTCGGTAGCACCGGCTCGCTCGTCGACCTCGAATACGCGGACCTCTTCGCCGCCGACAACGGCCGCGCCGACGGCGCCGAGGTGTGGTTGTCGGCGTCCGCGCCGCCCACGATCGTCGACGCGCTGCGGGCCCAGGGGCTCGCCGTCACCAGCCGGCGCACCGTCGCGGACACCCGGGCCGTGATCGCCGCCGGCGGCACCGCGCTCGGCCTGCGGTTCTACCTCGTCGCCGGGCTGCTGTCGGTGGCGCTCGGCGCGGCCGGCCTGGCGATCGCCGCCATCGGCACCACCACCGCGGACCTGCGGGCGCTGCGGGTGCAGGGCCTGCGGCGCTCGACCGGCCGGCTGGTGGAGCCGTTCGTGGTCCTGGCGCTGGTGGCGGCGGCCGGCCTGGCGGGGGTCCTCGCGGCCACGGCCGCCTGGTTCGCGGTCGGCGGCACGCTGCCGGGCCTGACGGGGACCGGTCTGCCGCCGCTCGCGGTGCCGGCGGCGACCGTCGCGGCGGCGCTGCTGGTCCTCACGGTCGCGGGCCTCACCGCACAGGCCGCCGCCACCCGCCGCTGAGGCCCACGGCGCCGGCCATCCCTGATGAACCGGGAGCTAGCCGGCGGCCTGCACGGCGGCGGCCGCCTGGGCGCTGGTGACGACCGGCACGACGTCGAAGTCGACGAGGTCGGACCAGTTGGCGATCCAGGTCATCAGCAGGGTCAGGTCGTCGCACTCCATGAGCTGGAAGCAGCGGGCGAAGTTGGCCTCGACCCAGCTGTCGACGTATCGCAGCCCGTCGGGCATCAGGCGTCCGTCGGCGGCGGCACGGTCGTACACCGGACGCGGCTGCCCGTTCCTGAACCGCTCGATCACCATGAACAACACGACCGCAACCTATCGTGTTTCGCCTGGTCCGGCGGGCGCGTTCAAATCGACACGGTCGCGGGCCCCACGTTACGATCCGGCGTCCGCGCGGCAGGTTGCCGCGCCCGCCCAGATCTAGGAGCAACCTCATCATGCGACGGTTCCTGACCGCGGCAGTTCTCGTAGCGATCGTCGGCGTCACCGGCGCCTGCGGCGACACGACCGACGACACCGCGTCGCCCGGCGCGTCGACCGGCACCACCAAGGCGGCCACCCCGGCGTCCCCGCCGGTCGATGTGGCGGCCAACACCAAGGACATCTGCGCCAAGGCGGAGGCCGTGATCACCGAGGCCGACATGACGGAGGCCGGCAAGCAGGTCGGGTACATCATCGTGGCCCGCCAGCAGAAGAACGCCGCCGCCGAGGCGACCGCGAAGACCGCGATCCGGGCCCAGATCGACACGTGGAACAAGCAGTTCGGCCCGCTGCAGTCGCAGGCCGCGGACCCGGCGCTGCGGGCCGCGCTGGGCACGCTGATCACCGCGCTGACCACGCTCGGCTCGGACGACTACCTGGCCGGCTTCAAGACCACCGCCGACCTCACCAAGCTCGAGGCCACGCTCACCACGGCCACCGACGCCATGACGAAGGTCTGCGGCTAAGCAATTGTGGGCGGGACGACCGGCCCCGACCGGCCGTCCCGCCCGTACCGATTCCCGGACGACCACCCCACCGGCGCCGTCCCGGAACCCGTCCGTGCTGCCTTTCGTCGACGTTCCAGGGCATGTAACGAATGAAACGCCGTGTAACATCGCCGAGGCTAGGAAACATCTTCACTTGTCTAACTGTCAAGAGTCTTTAGTGAAGACCTATGAATCGGGGACCGGAACGCATGCGCAAGGTGACGGTCAGGGAGATCGCGGCGGCGACGGGCATGTCGATCGCGACCGTCTCCCGCGCGCTCAACGAGCACTCCACGGTCGCCCCGCACACCCGTGACCTGGTGCACCAGGCGGCCGAGCGGCTCGGCTCGCAGCGGCCCGACCAGGCCCCGCGACCGGCCGGGGACCGGGTGTACCTGCGCTGCCCGTACGTGCTGACCGACTACTTCGGGCTGATCGTGTCCTCGATCGCGGAGACCGTCGAACTGCACAACCGGCAGCTGGTGCTCACCGCCGGCGAGGCCGCCCAGCGCACTCCCCTGCTGCGTGACCTGGACCGCCACGACGGCATCGGCGGGATCATCGTGATCCTGCCGCCCGAGCCGGGCGCGGACCTGGTCGAGCTGCAGCGGCGCCGGATCCCGTTCGTGGTCGTCGACCCGCGCACCACCCTGCCGCCGGACATCGTGTCGGTGTCCGCGGCGCACTTCTCCGGCGCCCGGAAGGTCACCGCGCACCTGGTCGGCCTCGGTCACCGGCGCATCGGGGTCATCGGTGGACCGACCGAGTGGCTGGCCAGCGACGCCCGGCTCGCGGGGCACAACGCGGCCCTCGCGGACGTCGGCGTGCTACCGGCCGTCGAGCTGCTGCGGGCCATCGAGCCCACCACCTCGCAGGGCCGGCGAGCTGCCGGCGCGCTGCTCGACCTGCCGCAGCCACCGACGGCGCTGGTCGCGTTCAACGACAAGGCCGCGGTCGGCGCGATGCAGGCGGCGGCGGAGCGCGGGCTGCGGGTGCCGGACGACCTGTCGGTGACCGGTTTCGACGACATCGACCTCGCCGAGGCCACCAACCTGACCACGGTCCGCCAGCCGTTGCCGGAGATGGGCCGCATGGCGGTGTCGTTACTGGTGCGGCTGCTGGAGCGGCACCAGCTCGACGCGCTGCACGTCGAGCTGGCCACGCACCTGGTGGTGCGGTCGTCGACCGCGCCGCCACGCTCCCCGTGATGCCGCCGCGTTCCCCATGATCCGGAAGACCTTGTGCACTCCCGGGTGCCCAAGGTCTTCCGGATCATGGGACACCGGCCGCGGCGGTGCGGGCATAGGATCGGCTTCGATGTCTCTGCCAACTCGCGGCCCGTGGGTCGTCACCCCGACCTCGTCCACCGTCGACTGGATGGTCGCCGGGGCCGCCCTCGCCGCCACGACCGACGGCACCGCGGCGGCGGTCACCGTCGGCTGCTCGTCCGAGCTGGTCGCCGCGCACGTCGCCGCGCTGGTCGAGCTGCCCGCCGGGACCGGCCTGGACGCCCTCACCGCGGTCGTCGCCGACCTGAGCGCCAAGCATCACCGGATCGTGGTGCTCGTCGACGCCTGGGTCGCCGTCCCGCACGGCGGCTGGACGGTGGCCGACCTCGCCACCGCCGTCCACGCGCCCGTCGTCGTGGTCACCGGCACCGACGCCGACGCGACCGGGCACACGATGCTCTTCTTGGAGGCCCTGGACCGCCGGCAGGTCCCCGGGTCGGTGATCGTCGTCGGCGACGGCGGTGACTTCGACGCCCTGCCGGTCCGCCTCGCCGGGCGCATCCCCGCCGACTACGCATCCTTTTCGCACGTTTTCGCGGCCGAGGCTGCGCGGTGGGTCGACCCGCTGAACGGCAGCCGGACACCGGTCGAAGACCACCGGCCGGTCAAGACGGCCGGCCCGGAGGACCTGCAGACCCGCGTCGCCCGGCGGGCGGCGTGGACCCTGGCGATCTCGTTCCTGCTCGCGCTGCTCCTGCTGTGCCTGTGCAACGGTTCCAGCTATCCGGACCTGTTCACCTAAGACGCACGGCGCAGCGTGGACTGGCGGCGCTTCACCCTGCGCTCCAACGGGACGAGGCGGCGGTGCCGGGGCCAGGTCAGCGTCAGCTCGGCGCCGATCTCCAGCGCCGCCCAGGTCCGCTGCGCCGCACGGAGCGCGTCGACCGCCCGCCGGACCGCCGCCTTGTCCGCGCCGTCGAGAGGGTCGGCGCCCTGCTGGGCCGCGAGGCGGTCCAGGTCCGCGTCCGGCACCGCGGCGGCCCGCTCCACGAAGCCGCCGATGAGCTCGGCGCGCTGCAGCCGGTCGCGGTTGGCGCGGATCAGCTCCGCCGAGCGTTCCGCGGCGTGCGGTGGCCGGCGCCCCGACACGTGCGTCATGCTGCGGAACACGACCCCACCGGCGATCGAACCCCAGATGCCGTCGGGCATGCCGAGGGCGTCCTCGACGGTGAAGTGGACGAGGTCGTGCGGGGCGTGCGCGGTCACCGGACCGGCGTGCATCCGGTACACCACGCCGTCGTCGCGCTGGATCAGCACGTCGGCCCACTGATGGTCGGGCAGCCGGTGGAAGGTGACTCGCATCGTTCCACCATCCACGCCGGCGCTTCGTCGCTCAACCGATTTCACCGGTACGAAACGCTGATCCACGAGCATGGTGACCATGGCGGACGAACAGGTCAGGACTCTCGGCGAGTGCCGCATCGACTCGCCCCTCGCGGCGCTGCTGCGCACCGGGCCGACGACCAAGCACTACGTCGACGAGTCCGACCGGGTCCTGCTCGACGACACGGTCTCGCTCGTCGCGGCGCGCGGCGTGCCCGTCGAGGAGCTGCCCGGCTTCGAGCCCGGCGGTCCCCGCCGCAAGATCTTCTTCGACCCGTCGAAGACCCGGGTCGGGATCGTCACCTGCGGCGGCCTGTGCCCCGGCCTCAACGACGTCATCCGGGCGCTGGTCCTGGAGCTCACCAACCACTACGGGGTGCGGCGCATCTTCGGCTTCCGCAACGGATACCAGGGCATGATCGCCCGCTACGGGCGCTCCGTCGTCGACCTCGACGCCTCGCTGGTCGCCGGCATCAACGAGTACGGCGGCACGATCCTGGGCACCTCCCGCGGCAACCAGGACCCGGACGAGATCGTCGACTGCCTCGAGCAGCTGTCCGTCAACGTCCTGTTCGTCATCGGCGGCGACGGCTCGATGCGCGGCGCGTTGAAGATCGCCGAGGTCGTCGCGGAGCGGGGGCGGCGCATCGCGGTCGTCGGGGTGCCGAAGACGATCGACAACGACATCCCGTACATCGAACGCTCCTTCGGCTTCCAGACGGCCTTCGCCAAGGCCACGGAGGCGATCCGCGCCGCGCACGTGGAGGCGACCGCGTTTCCGAACGGGATCGGGCTGGTGCAGCTGATGGGCCGGCACTCCGGGTTCATCGCCTGCTACGCGGCGCTGGCCAACAACGACGCCGACTACGTGCTGATCCCGGAGGTGCCGTTCTCCCTGGACGGGCCGGGCGGCTTCCTGGCGCACCTGCGGGCCCGGGTCGTCTCGCGCGGGCACGCGATGATCGTCGTGGCGGAGGGGGCGGGGCAGGAGTTCCTTCTCGACTCGGCCTCCTCGCTCGACGCGTCGGGCAACGTGCGGTTGCAGGACTTCGGGCGCTACCTGCGGCACCGCATCGCCGAGGACTTCGCCGCCGCGGGGGTCGAGGCGAACCTCAAGTACATCGACCCGAGCTACACGATCCGCAGCGTGCCCGCCAATCCCTACGACAGCGTCTACTGCATCCGCCTCGCGCACGCCGCGGTGCACGCCGCGATGGCGGGGCGCACCGAGATGGTGGTCGGGCGGTGGCGGGGACGGTTCGTGCACGTGCCGATCGCCCTCGCCATCAGCTCCCGCAACCTCGTCGACCCCGACGGTGACCTGTGGATGTCGGTGCTGGAGGCGACCGGTCAGCCGCCGGTGTTCGCCTGACTGCGCCTGGCCTGATCATCCAGGATCGCGGCGGTGGCGGTGGCGCCGAACCGGGTGACGCCGATGGCGGCCATCGCCAGCAGGATGTCGAGGGTCCGCACCCCACCGGCCGCCTTGATCTTGACGTGCGGCGAGACGGCCGCGCGCATGAGCGCCAGGTCCTCCATCGTCGCGCCACCGGGCGCGAAGCCCGTGGACGTCTTCACGTAGTGCGCGCCGGCCCGCTCGGCCGCCTCACAGCCGGCGATCTTCTGCGGGTCGGTGAGGTACGCGTTCTCCAGGATCACCTTCACGGTCGCGTTGTCGGCGGCCTCGACGACGGCACGGATGTCGGCCTCGACGCCTTCTTCGAGTCCGGACCGCAGCCAGCCGATGTTGAGGACCATGTCGATCTCGGCGGCGCCCTGCGCGACCGCGATCCGCGTCTCGGCGACCTTGCCGTCGGTGGTGGTGCCGCCGTGCGGGAACCCGACTACGGTGCCGACCAGCACGCCGGTCCCCTTGAGCAGCGCCACCGCGTCCGTGACGTCGGCCGGGCGGACACACACCGACGCCACGTCGTAGCGCGCGGCGAGCTCGCACCCGGCGCGCACCTCGTCGAGGGTCAGCTCCGGCCGCAGCAGCGAGTGGTCGATCATCTTCGCAACGCTCTCCATGCACCCCAGTCTAGTTGTCTATACAGCTTCTTGGGTACGGTCGAGCCGTGACCGACTTCACCCCCCACTACCACCGCATCGAGCAGGCCCTGCGGGCCCTGGTCGCGCGGTCGGCGCCGCACGACCCCCTGCCGTCGGAGCCGGAGCTCGCGCGCGAGCACGGGGTCAGCCGGATGACCGCGCGGGCGGCGGTCACGAACCTCGTCAGCGCCGGGCTCGCGTATCGCTCCCCGGGCCGCGGCACGTTCGTCGCGGTCCCGGCGGCGCCCCGCCGGGCCGACAACCTCGTGCGCTTCAGCGACGAGATGCGCCGGCAGGGCCGGACCCCGTCGTCCCGGATCGTGGACGCGGCGGTGCGGCCGGCCACGGCGGCGGAGACCGCCCGGCTGCGGCTGGGCAGCGGCGCTTCCGTTGTCGCGATCTCGCGGGTACGCCTCGCCGACGGGGTGCCGGTCGCGGCCGAGTGGGCGGTGTTCCCCGGCGCACTGGCCGCCCTGCTGGACGCCGATCTGGTCAACGGGTCCCTGCACGCCGCCGTCACGGCGCTCGGCCGGGTGCCGACCCGGGGCACGGCGACGCTGACCGCCGCGGCGGCGACCCGTGCCGACGCGCGGTTGCTGTCCCTCCCGGCGGGCGCGCCGTTGCTGGTCGAGCGGCGGCTCATCCTCGACGAGGGGGAGGTGCCGCTGGAGCTGACCGAGTCGCGGTACGCGGGCAGCCGGTATCACCTCGACGTCGCCTTCGGCGTCTCGTCCTTTTTGTAGCGCCTTCGTAACACCGGAAAATGTCGGTGGGTCTGGTTAGGGTGACGCCCGTGACAGCATCACCGATGGTCGTGCCGGCGTCGTGGCGGCGCAGCATCCACCCCCGCCGGGGCGGCATCCGGGTTGCCTATGTGCCGGTGACCGACGAGGTGCCCGACTGGCCCGGCACCCGTGCCGTGCTGGCGGACCCGGGCACCGAACCAGCCGTCGCCGAGGCCGGCCTCGCCGTGCTCGACGGGGCCGCGCCGACGCCGCTCGGCGCGGCGGCGGTCGCCACCGTCCTGCTCTGCGGCTCCCAGGTGCCGCGCTTCGACCACCGGGCGGTCGCGGACGGCTGGATCGCCCGGCTCGGCCTCCCGTTCGCCGCCGCCGCGGCCGTCGAGGTCAGCGACCTGATGCTGAGCAGCCGCAACTGCCCGGTCCGGCGCGGCGAGCCGGTCCCCGACGGCGAGTGCGGCGAGCGGTATTGCCCGGGCCATCTCTCGGTCCAGCGGGCCCGGAGCGAGATCCACGAGCGGGGCCCGATGGTCGGCACCGACCCGATGCTCGGCCGGGTGCGGGTGGCCGTCGCCGCCGCCCCCGACGACGTGCACGCCGCTGTTCTCGAGGCCCTCGCGCCATACCGGGACGGTTCGCTGCGGCGGCGGATCGCGACGTCGTTCCTCGACCCGACGCAGACCGCGTGGGTCGACGCCGACGCCGCGGAGCTGGACCGCCAGGGCAGGGACAACCTGGACGTCCCGCGACTCCTGGCCGCGGTGCACACCCCGGCGCAGGCGGCACTCGTCCGGCCGTGGATCACGGGGTTCGGCGGGTTGTGGTCGCTGGGCGACCCGACCACGGTCCACACCCTCGCGGAGGGCCTCGGCGACGGCATCCTCGACATCCACGACCGCTGGCGGGAGCCGGGCCTGGGCAACGCCGCGCAGCACCGCACGATGCTGGCCACGCTCGCGGTCATCCCGACCGACCGGGCGTTCCAGGAGCTGCTGGACGGTCTGAAGGTCAGGGGTGCCCAGGCCGCCGTCGAGGCCGCGGCCGAGCGGTTCCCGGAGCGGGCGATGCGGCTGATGACCGCGGCGGCCGACCGGCCGATGGTGGTCGAGCTGCTGCGACGGCACGTGTCCCGGCATCCGGCGCTCGCGCCCGCCGACCCGCCGTGGCCGTCGCAGGCAGTCCTTCCGCCTGCAGTGGCGTTGCCGTCGGCAGCGCTGCCTGCAGTGGCACTGCCGTCGGTGCTCGTGGCGCCGCCGTGGACCGTGCGACGCAAGCGGGCGAAGCCGGTCGTGCTCGCCGACCTGCACTGCACCGACGAGCCCACGGTGAGCTGGCCGCCCGGCGTGCGGGAGCGGCTGCTCGCCCGGCTCGGCCCTTGGGGCAGCCGGGAGGATCCGGAGCAGCTCGCCGGGCAGCTGCGGGCCGGGACGCTGGAGACCTGGTATGCCACCGACCTGTTCGAGTCCGGCCCGGAGGACCTCGCGCGATCCCTGCTGCCGGTGTGGGAGCCGACCCGCCTGTGGGGCGTGCACTACTGGCTGCCCCGGATCATCGCCCGGTTCGGCGTGGCGGCGCTGCCACTGGTCCTGCGGATCGCCCGGCGCAGCCCGATCGACGGCGGGCCGCACCTGCTGCCGTTCACCGCACCGGAGATCGCGCTGCTCGCCGCCGACTGGCACGGCCGGCTCAAGGCGGCCCGGGTGATCGCGCTCGACTGGCTGCGCCGGCACCCCGCCGCGGCCGCGCGGGCCCTGGTCCCGGCCGCCCTTGGCAAGCCCGGCCCGGACCGCCGCAACGCCGGGCAGGCGCTGCTCGCGCTGGCCTCGTCCGGGCACCGCCAGACGGTCCTCGCCACCGCCGACGACTACGGCCCGGCGGCCGGCGCCGCGATCCGCGACCTGCTCGACACCGACCCGCTCGACGTGCTCCCAGCCCGCATCCCGGCCCAGCCGGGGTGGGCCGACCCGGCCGACCTGCCCCCGATCCGCCTGCGCGACGGCTCCGGCACCCTGCCCGCCGACGCCGTCCAGCACCTGATCACCATGCTCATGCTGTCGAAGCTCGGCGACCCGTATGCCGGCGTCGCCATCGCCCACGCCGCCTGCGACCCGTCCGACCTGGCCCGGTTCGCCTGGGCGCTGCTGCAGCGGTGGGAGGGCGCCGACGCCCCGCCCGCGGACAGCTGGGCCCTGGACGCGCAGGCCGTGCTCGGCGACGACGAGACCGCGACCCGGCTCGGCGCCGCCGTCCGCGACTGGCCCTATCAGGGCGCCCACAAGCGGGCCGCGACCGGTCTCGACGTCCTCGCCCAGCTCGGCACCGACGCCGCCCTGACCCAGCTGCAGGACATCGCCACGAAGATGAAGGCCAAGGCCGTGAAGAGCCGCGCCGAGCTGAAGCTCCGCGAGGTCGCCGAGGCCCTCGAGCTGACCCCGGACCAGCTCGCCGACCGGCTCGTCCCGCACCTCGACCTGACCCCCGACGCGACCTTCACCCTCGACTACGGCCCACGCCGCTTCGTGGCCGGCTTCGACGCCCAGCTCAAGCCGTATGTCCTCGACGAGTCCGGCACCCACCGCAAGGACCTGCCCGACCCGACCGCCACCGACCACCCCCGCCTCGCCCCAGCCGCCCAGCGCCGCTTCACCGACGCCAAGAAGGTCGTGCGCAAGGTCGCCACCGAGCAGGTCCACCGCCTGGAGCACGCGATGGTCATGCAGCGCCACTGGTCCGGCGCCGACTTCCGCCGCACCTTCCTGCAACACCCTCTGCTGTGGCCGATCGCCCGCCGTCTGGTGTGGCTCATCACCACCCCTCCCGACCGAGCTGGCCGCGGCACCGGCAACGACCCGGGCACCAGCGACCACAGCGCCATGGACGGCGACGACGACACGGGCAG
>NZ_BONQ01000007.1 GCF_016862795.1 Dactylosporangium siamense
GACGACGATGACAGCAGCATCGGCACGGGCGGCACCACAGGCATCGGCACGGGCGGCACCACAGGCATCGGCGGGGGGATCGCGCGGGATGGTGTCGCCGTGCGGTTGGCTGAGGACCGGACGCTCGCCGGGGTCGGCGACGAGCTCGTCGAGCTCTCCGATGATGCCGTCGTGTCGGTGGCTCATCCCGTGCACCTCGATGTGCGGGCGTGGTCGGAGGTGTTCGCCGACTACGAGATCCTGCAACCGTTCCGGCAGTTGGCTCGCGACGTCCACGCGCTCACCGCGCAGGAGCTCACCTCGACGCGGCTGGCTCGGTATGACGACCGCAAGGCGCTGACGGTGAAGCTGCTCGGACTGGAGCGCCGGGGCTGGCGGCGGTCCGGTCAGGACGGTGGCCACCAGGGCCGGATCGAGCGCGACCTGCCCGGCGGCGCGACCCTGATCGTCGACCTCGACCCGGGCATCGCGATGGGCGCCCCGACCGAGCACCCACAGCAGTCCCTCCACATCTGGATCTGCCCCGACGGCGGCAACCAGTGGTCCCGCGAGCACGCCGTGCCGTTCTCGACACTTGACCCGGCCGCCGCCTCGGAGCTGCTCCGCGACCTCAACTCCTGCTTCTGACCGGCGACCCCCGGGCATCTCGTCGGACCGTCGCCCGGTGAACGGCGCGCCTCCGGCGCCGCGGTGCGCCGTCCCTCGGGGCGCGGTGGATCGCCGCGCCAGGGAGCCCGTTGCGAGTCGACGGCCCCATGGACGGCGTCAGGTGCCCCGGAACAGGGTGAGGCGCAGTGGGCACCGACGGGTCGTCTCCCCATTTCGCTCCTCAGGGGCTGTTCCGTCCGGCGCAACGGTGGAGGGCCGTCGCCCAGCCCGCGGTCTTCGTCCGAGCCCACCGTTCCGGGTCGGCAGAGGGGCGGCAGACGGG
>NZ_BONQ01000008.1 GCF_016862795.1 Dactylosporangium siamense
CGCGGCAGACGGACGGCGGGAATCGGGTTGCCGGGGGTGGACGCGTGGGGAGATCGTCCGGGGTGGAGGTGTGGGATGCCCGCGTTGCGGCAGGTTCGGGCCGACTTCGATGCCACGACGATCGTGGTCTATCAGGCGTACCCGAGGGCGGTGGCGGACGCGGCGCTTGCGGCGGGGACGTTCGTGGCGCCGTTCTCGTTCGCGAGGATGACGTGGATCAAGCCGTCGCTGCTGTGGCTCATGCATCGCAGCAACTGGGGGCGCAAGGCCGGGCAGGAGCGCATCCTCGCGGTGCGGATCAGCCGGGCCGGCTGGGAGCGGGCGCTGTCGGAGGCGGTGCTGACCAGCGACCCCGCACTGGCGCGGGCCAGGGTCCACGTGCAGTGGGATCCGGAGCGGTCGCTGCGTGGGGCGGCGCTCAACCACTACAGCATCCAGGTGGGTGTGGGGCGGGAGCTGATCGGGGCGTACGCGACCGAGTGGGTCGTCGGGCTGACCGATCTCACCCCGGTGGTGCGCAAGATGGCGACGCTCGTGCAGACGGGGCGGACCGCCGAGGCGCAGCGGCTCCTGCCGCCCGAGCGGCCGTTCCCACTTGATCCGCGACTCGCCCGCCGGATCGACGCTTCGTAGGCGTTGCCGGAGGCTGTCATAGTCGCGGGATGGTGTTCGCCGGGTTGGTCGTGGTGGGCGTCGCAGTGGTGCACTGGTACCTCTGGCTGCGGCTGGTCCGGGACACCGCCGTCCGTCCGCGGGTGCGGCGGGCCGGGGCGTGGGTGGTGGGGGCGCTCGGGGTCCTGTTCGCGGTCACGGCCGTCGGGAACCGGGCGTTGCCCCGGCGATACGAACCGGCGCTCGAACGCGTCGTCGGCTGGCCCGGGTACGTGTGGCTGGCCCTCGCCGGGTATCTCGTCCTCGCCCTCGCCGTCCTGGAACTCCCCGGTTGGCTGGCCCGGCGGGCCCTGGCCAGCAGAGCACCGGCAACAAGCGAGGCAACAGCCGGCAAGGCAGCAGCAACACGCCAGGCAGCAGCCGGCAAGGCGGCGGCCGAGACCGGACCGGCGGACCCGCAGCGGCGGCTGCTGGTCGCGCGCGGTGTCGCGATCGTGGCCGGGCTCGCCGCGACCGGGGTCACCACCGCCGGCATGGTCACCGCGCTCGGGCCGCCCACCACCCGGCGCGTGCGCATCCCCCTCGCGAAGCTGCCCCGGGGCATGGACGGCACCCGGATCGCGCTGGTGTCGGACGTGCACCTCGGGGCGCTGCGCGGACGGGCGCACACCGAGCGGGTCGTCGCCGCCGTCAACGCGCTGGACGCCGACATCGTGGCGATGGTCGGGGACCTCGTCGACGGGACCGTCGGGGACCTCGCAAGCGCGGCGGAGCCGTTGCGCGGGCTGCGCGGCCGGCGCGGGGTGTACTTCGTGACGGGCAACCACGAGTACTTCTCCGGGCACGAGGACTGGATCGAGCAGGTCGGCGCGCTCGGGTTGCGGGTGCTGCGCAACGCACGGGTCGAGATCGACGGGCTGGACCTCGCCGGGGTCAACGACGCGACCGGTGGCAGTGTCGGCGACCCGCCGGACTACGACCTGGCGCTCGCCGGGCGGGACCCGGCCCGGCCGGTGGTGCTGCTGGCGCACCAGCCGGTCCAGGCGCACGAGGCGGCGAAGCGGGGCGTGGACCTGCAGCTGTCCGGGCACACGCACGGCGGGCAGCTGTGGCCGTTCCACTATGTGACCCGGATGTCCCAGCCGGTGATCAGCGGGCTCGGCGAGGTCGGCGGGATGCCCGTGTACGTGACCAACGGCGCCGGCTTCTGGGGGCCACCGGTGCGGGTCGGTGCCGCACCCGATGTGACGTTGGTCGAGCTGGGTGCCCACTGAGCGTGCTCATGGCGTACAGTGGCGGCGTGATGTTGGGTTATCGGCGTTTTACCGTGGCTCCGGGTGGAGCCGACGGGCGCTTGCGCTGACCTAGATCACCCGGAGCCAGCAAGGGCAGAGACCACCGTCTCTGCCCTTTGTCGTGTCACACGGCGGGCTGGAGCACCGGACCCGCCTCAACCTGGGAGAAGAGACGGGACATGAACACCAACAACCTGCGCGTCACCGGGTACCGGCCGCTCGTCACGCCACGCGAGCTGCAGGACGAGCTGCCGATGGATGACGCCCGCGCCGAGGTGGTCCGACGATCACGGGACGAGGTCCATGCGATCGTGACCGGCGCCGATGACCGGCTGCTGGTCGTCGTGGGGCCGTGCTCGGTGCATGATCCGGTCGCCGCCGTCGACTACGCGCGCCGGCTGGCCGCGGCCGCCGCCGAGCACAGCGCCGACCTGTGTGTGGTGATGCGGGTGTACTTCGAGAAGCCCCGCACGACGGTCGGCTGGAAAGGGCTCATCAACGACCCGGGTCTCGACGAGACGTTCGACGTGCCGACCGGGCTGCGGCTGGCCCGGCGGCTGCTGCTCGACGTGCTCGGGCTCGGGCTGCCGGTCGGGTGCGAGTTCCTCGAGCCGACCAGCCCCCAGTACATCGCCGACGCCGTGTCGTGGGGCGCGATCGGCGCGCGGACGCCGGAGAGCCAGGTCCACCGGCAGCTCGCGTCGGGCCTGTCGATGCCGGTCGGGTTCAAGAACGCCACCGACGGCGACGTCCAGGTCGCCATCGACGGCTGCCACACCGCCGCGAGCCGGCACGTGTTCTTCGGTGTCGACGAGGACGGCCGGGCCGCGGTCGTGGAGACCACCGGCAACCCCGACTGCCACATCATCCTGCGCGGCGCCCGGTCGGGCCCGAACTACGGTGCCGAGGGGGTCGGCGACGCCCTGGCGCGGCTGGAGAAGGCGGGGCTGCCGCAGCGGCTCGTCGTCGACGCCAGCCACGGCAACAGCGGCAAGGACCACGTGCGGCAGGCGTCGGTGACCCGGGAGATCGCCGAGCAGATCGCCGGGGGGCAGGCCGGGATCGCCGGCGTCATGCTGGAGAGCTTCCTGGTCGAAGGCCGGCAGGACCTCGGCGGTGAGCTGACCTACGGCAAGAGCGTCACCGACGCCTGCATGTCGTGGGACACGACCGAGACGCTGCTGGCCGACCTGGCCACCGCGGTCCGGACCCGCCGAGCCGCCTGAGCACGCTCAGGACAGCAGCTGGTTGGTCCACCCGCCCTCGATGATGCCGCGGCCGTCGACCCAGATACCCCAGTCGACGACGGTCGCGGCGTCGACGGACGTCGGCCGGCCGGCCCGCACGGTCGGGTCGGTCTCCGCGTCGGACATGCTCACCCCGTGGATCCGCTCCGGGTCGGGCCAGTCGGTGACGGTGGACCACACGTACTCCCGCTGTGTCGCGTGCCCGGCCAGCCCGTGCTTCACGATCAACTGGCCGGGTGCGGTGATCGTCCGGTCCAGGAACCGGGCCCGGGCCTGCGGCAGCGCGGCCCGGGCGGTGGCGATCGCGGCGTCCATCCGGGCGTCGCGGGGCGCCCGCCGCACCGCGCTGCCCGGCTCCCCGAACAGCGCGGCGCTCACCGACGTCAGGAACTCCCCCGCCGACCACCGGTACGTGTCCGGCGGCACGACGGTCAGGAACGCCTGCCCGTCGAAGCGGTCCGGCGGGTCGAGCCGCAACCGCACCTCGGCCTGGTGCTCGGGTCCGGGCTCGTGCCCGTAGGCCCGGGCCACGTCGGCGGTGCCGACCACGAGGCGGCTGGGCAGGGCGGCGAAGCTCGGCTCGCCCTGCAGCGCCCGCGTCCACGCCCGCACCAGTGCCGCCGCGACGCCGCTCATCACCCGGGTCCAGGCACCGGCCAGCGCCGGCGGCACGGCCAGCACCTGCAGCTCAGGCAGCCCGAACCGGCCGAGCCCTTTCGTGGTCATCCACAGCCCGCGGTCGCCGGCGGACTGCGGCACGAGCACCCACCGCACGAGCACGATCCGGCCGTCGGGGTCGGGCAGCGAGCGCAGGGCCGCCGCCGGCTCCAGGATCTGCGGCGTGAACATGTCGATGAGCGTCCCGCCGGTCTCCTCCGCGAGCCCGGCCGCGACCCCGCGGGCGTACCACTCGTGCGCCGGCGGCCACCCGGGCCGGAACACCGCCTGGCAGACGATGACGTGTGTGGCCGCCTCGAGGTCCCGCAGCTGGGCCGCCGACGCGCCGAACACGCCGAGGAACGACATCGGCAGCGGCGGCGCGTCCCCGACCGTGGACATGGTCACGCTGAGCAGCGGCCCGGCCAGCATCCGCAGCGCGCCGACCCGCAGCGGCTCGGGCAGTCGCTGCGCCGCGTCCCGGGCCGCTGCCTGGACGTCCGCCGGAGGGCGTGCGGTCGCCACCACGTAGGTGGCCTCCACGAGCTCGGGCACGCTCAGCGTCACCGCGTCGTCCATACCGCCATCCTGCTCCTCCGGGCGCGGTGGTGTCCGTCCCTCCACCCCGTCCTGCCCGCCACCCGCCCCGCGCGTGGCGGGCCGTCAGGTGAGCCGCAGTTCGCGGCCCGGCCAGCGGGAGCGCAGCCAGCGGTCGTGGCTGGCGACGACGATCGCGCCCGGCCCGGTGCCCAGCGCCGCCTCCAGTTCGTCGGCGAGCCGGGGCGACAGGTGGTTGGTCGGCTCGTCCAGCAGGAGCAGCTCCGGCGGGTCCGCCACCAGCAGCGCCAGCGCGAGCCGCCGCCGCTGACCGACGGACAGCTCGCCGACCGGCCGGTTCAGGTCCCGGGACGCGATCAGCCCGAGCGTGCGCAGCGGCACCGCCTCGGCGCGCGCGGGGCCGACGGCCAGCTCGTACGTAGCAGCCACGGTGCGGTCGGGGTGGTCGAAGACCGTGTCCTGGGCGAGGAGTCCCACGGTCAGGCCGCGCCGCCGCTGGACGGTGCCGGCGGCGGGCAGCCGGCCGGCGAGGACGGCGAGGAGCGTCGACTTGCCCGCGCCGTTGGCGCCCGTGACCAGGAGCCGGTCCGTGGCGGCGACGTCCAGGCGGTCGAGGGTCAACCGGCCCTGGACCGCCACGTCCTGCAGCGTCACCAGGAGCCCGTCCGCCGACGCGGCGGCCAGGGCGGGGACGCCGAGGCGCAGCGGTGCCGGGGGCTTGCGGACCTGGGTGCGGGTGAGGTCGTCCAGGCGGCGGCCGGCGTTGCGGACCCGGCGGGAGATCTGCTGCTGGACCCGTCCGGCGGTGTGGCCGTAGCCCATCTTCTCGCTGTCCCGGCGCTCCCGGCCGGGGGCGACCTGGTGCGCGGTCACCGAGACGGCGTGCCGCAGCTGCTGCAGCTCCTCCTGTTCCTCCTCGAAGCGGCGCTGCCAGCGGTCCCGTTCGGCGCGCTTGGCGTCCTGGTAGTCGGTGTAGTTGCCGCCGTAGCGGGTGGGGCCGTCGACGGCCGGGTCGAGGTCGATGAGGTCGGTGCAGACGGCGTCGAGGAAGGCGCGGTCGTGGCTGGCGAGGACGACGGCGCCGGGCAGGTCGCGCAGCTGCTCCTCCAGGAACGCGGCCGCGTCGTCGTCGAGGTGGTTGGTCGGCTCGTCCAGCAGCAGGGCGGTCGGCCGGCGGATGAGCAGCGCGGCGAGGGCGAGCCGGCCGCGCTGCCCACCGGACAGCGAGCCGAGCGTGCGGTCGTGCTCCAGCGCACCGAGGCCGAGCCCGTCCAGGACCAGGCCGGCGCGCCGGTCGGCGTCCCACGCGTCGTGCAGCTGGGCGCGTTCGAGCCGCTCCCCGTATTCCTCAAGGGTCAGCGCTTCGGGGGACTCCAGCGCGGCGAGGTCCTCGCGGGCCTCGCGCAGGGCGTCGTCGAGCACGTCGGCGATCGTCGCCGCCGCGTCGAACGGCATCTCCTGGTGCAGGTAGCCGAGGTCGGCGGGGCGCACGACGGTGCCGGTCTCGGGCTCGTCGGTGCCGGCGAGCAGCCGCAGCAGGGTGGACTTGCCGGCGCCGTTCTCGCCGATCAGGCCGATGCGGTGGCCGGGCGAGGCGGTGAGGGAGACGCCGTCGAGCACGCGGCGGGTGCCATACGTGCGGACGAGGTCATGGGCGAGCAGGACGGATGGAAACATGCGGACACCACCGGCAAGGAACGTCGGAAACCCGCCGGGCAATGGCCTCGGGCGCGGGTCGGGGAGGTGTCAGCGGCTCACATCCCCTTCAAGATAGCGCGCCGAGCAAGATCAGGCCAGCATGGCGTCGGCCACAGCACGCCTGGCGGGGTTGTTGTTCCCCCAGGTGGCGTCGGGGTGGACGCGGTTGGTGAGCAGGACGAGGGCGATGCGGCGGCGCGGGTCGCAGACCATCGAGGTGCCGGTGAAGCCGGTGTGGCCGAAGGCCCCGTGGCCGGCGAGCTTCCCCATGTACCAGGCCTGATCGACGTCGACGCCGAGACCGTGCGCGGCGGCCGGGCCGAACCGCTGGTTCGCGTCGGTGCGCATCAGGTCCACTGTGGATGGTCGCAGCAGCGGCCCGCCGCCGGCCAACAGCGCGCGGGCGAGCAGGGCGACGTCGGCGGCGGTGGCGAAGAGCCCGGCGTGGCCGGCCACGCCGCCGAACGCGGCCGCGGACGGGTCGTGCACGGTGCCCCGGGTCGCGCCCTCGGTCGCCGCGGCCGGCAGGGACGGCGGCGGGCGGAAGCCGGTGCGGGCCATGCCGAGCGGCCCGGCGATCTGCTGCCGGACCAGCACGTCGAGCGGTTCGCCGGCCAGGTGCGTGACGATCTCGCCGAGGGCGATGAAGTTCTGGTCCGCGTACAGGTACCCGCCGCCGGCCGGCCCCACGGGCGGCTCCCGCAGCACGTGCTCCAGCCGGGCGGCAGCGGAGGCGCCGACGAGCGGGACGTCCTTGGACAGCCCGGACGTGTGGGTGAGCAACATCCGCACGGTGATCGCCGATTTGTCCACAAAGGACGGAAGGTATTCCAGAACAGGCGCGTCCAGCGCCAGCGCGCCCCCCTCGACGAGCCGCAGCGCCAGCACCGCGGTGAACGTCTTCGTCAGGGACGCGAGGTCGTAGAGCGTCTCCACGGTCGCCGGGACCCGCTGATCCAACGGCAGCTCGACCCGGGCCGCGTCGTACCTGACCGCGTCGCCGAACGCGAAGTGCGCGACGACCGCGCCGTCCACCGCGGCGAACAGCACGCCGCCGGGAAACAGGGGGTGCACCGGGCTGGGCGCGAGGAACCGGGTGACCACGTCACGCAGCCGGCCGGCGCGGGAGGACCCGGCCCGCCACGGATCAGGGGTCGCGACCGGCAACGTCCAGGGCGACACCGGAGGCGGTGACGCAGCCGGAGACGGCACAGCCACGCGAGGCGATGACGAGCAGCCCGACAGCAGACCGGCAAGGCCCAGGACGACCTGCCGCCGGTTCACTCCGATGGGGAGCGCACGGCCTCGTACAGCGCGGCCATGTCGTCCTCGCCGAACCCGCGCGAAGCGGCCGTGGACAGCAGCGCCGCCGCCGCGTCCACAATGGACCGGTCCACGCCCACGGACGTGGCAAGGTCGCCGATCAGCGAGGCGTCCTTCAACGCGCCGCTCACCGGGAACGAGACCGGATACGAACGCTCCATCATGGACGGTGTCTTCGCGTGCAGGTAGGGCATGTCCAGCGCCCCGCCGGAGACCAGCCGCAGGAACAGGGCCGGGTCGAGACCGAGCCCGTCCGCGAGCGCGACGCTCTGCGCGAGACCCGCGACCGCGGTCAGCACCCAGCTGTTGACGACCAGCTTGATCCGGCTGCCGGCGCCGGCGTCGCCGAGCCAGGTCACCTTCGCCGCGATCGGCGCGCACAGCGCCTCGACCCGGTCCCGGACGTCCGACGGGCCGGACGCGAGGACGTTGAGCTTGCCCTGCTCGGCGGGTTGCCGGGTGCCGAGGACGGGTGCGTCGACGTAGACCAGGCCGAGCTTCGCGGCCAGCGTGGCGAGGGCGTCGGCGCCGGGCACCCCGACGGTGCTCAGCTGCAGCCACAGCGTGCCGGGCGCGGGTGCCGCCGCGGTGATGACGGTGTCGACGGACGCCGCGTCGAACAGGACGGTCACGACGACGTCGGCGCCCTCGACGCACGACGCGGGCGTGTGGCAGACGACGGCGCCGTCGGGCGCGAGGGCCTCGGCGGTCTCGGCCGTCCGGTTCCACACCCGCACGGTCTCGCCGGCGCGCAGCCAGTTGCGCGCCACGGCCGCGCCCATGATCCCGGTCCCCAGCACTGCCACGGTCATCAAACCGCCCCCTTAACAAGTCCCCCGGAATCATAGGACGGACGAGAACCACGGGCCGGGTGCCGGGAGCCGAACGACGACAGCGCCGCCTCCAGCAGCGGCAGCGCGTGCAGCACCTGGCCGGAGCGGATCAGCACGTCCCACACCCGTTCGAACTTCTTCCACCCGCCCGCGTAGGCCAGGTGCCGCACCCGGTCCCCGAGCACGCCCTTGGTCGCCGCACCCCGCCACAGGTTCCGCCACCGGTAGAAGTCCTTGTACGCCCGCCAGTACCCTTCGGAAAGCTGCGAAGCGGTCATGCCCCGCGGCTCGTAGACCACGTGGCGCGTGTCGTACAACTCCCACTGATGGTGCTTGATGCGACCCTCCGACGCGATGCGGCGGAACAGGGCGGTCCCGGGATACGGGGTCATGATGTGGAACGTGGCGGTCTCGATCCCCTGCCGCACCGCCCAGTCCACCGTGCGGTCGAACACGTCGGGCCCGTCGGAGTCCATGCCGAACACGAAACTGGCGTTCACCATCACCCCCGCCTCGCGCAGGCGGCGCACCACCGCGCCGTAGTCGCGCCCGACGTTCTGCCGTTTGCGCTGCTCGGCGAGGTTGTCCGCGTTGATGGTCTCGAAGCCGACGAACATGCTGCGCAGCCCGGCGTCGACGGCGCGTTCCAGCAGGTCCGGCTGCAGGATCGTGTCGACCGTGCCGGCCGCCTGCCACACCCGGCCCATGCCGCGCATCCCGGCGAACAGCTCGGTGGCGAACCGTTTGTTGCCGAACAGGTGGTCGTCGAGGAAGTACAGGTGCCGCCCGGGCAGCCGGTCGATCTCGGCGAGCGCGTCGTCGACCGCTTGCGTGTAGAACGACTTGCCGCCCTCGAAGAACGCGTCCTTGTAGCAGAAGTCGCAGTGGTGCGGGCAGCCCCGCGACACGACGATCGAGTTGGGCACCAGGTAGCGGTGGCGCTGGATCAGGTCCCGGCGGATCGGCGGCAGTCCTTCGAGCGTCCGCTGTTTGGAGGTGTACCGCGGGAGCGTCGCCCTGCGTCGCAGGTCGGCGAGGAACACCGGCCAGGTGTCCTCCCCCGGGCCGCAGAACACGCTGTCGGCGTGCCGGGCGGCCTCGTCCGGCAGCGACGTGACGTGCAGCCCGCCCATCGCGACGAACACCCCACGGGCCCGATACCAGTCGGCCAGCTCGTACGAGCGCCGGGCGGAGGTGATGTACGCCTGGATCACCACCAGGTCAGGCATCTCAAAGGCCGCCGGGTCGAAGCGCTCGACGTGCTCGTCGACGATGCGCACGTCGTCGTCCGGAGGGAGGTAGCCGGCGAGGGTCGCCAGACCGAGCGGTGGGAAGAGGCTGTACTTGATCGGCCGGAACAGAGGACTGGTCGCCTCGGTCAGGGCCGGAAGGATCATCAGCACCCGCATGCCATCGACGCTAGGCATCGACCGGGGCGAGCAGGTGTGCGAGTTGTGCAGATGTCGTGCGGGGCGGAAAGTAGGCTGGCCCGGTGAAGACTTTTCCGCTCGGTGACCGCACCGTCCACCGGATCGGGTTCGGCGCGATGCAGCTGCCCGGCCGGGGCGCCTTCGGGCCGCCCCGGGACCGCGCCGAGGCCCTCGCGGTCGTGCGGCGCGCGGTCGAGCTCGGCGTCGACCACTTCGACACCGCGCAGTACTACGGGCCCGACGTGGCCAACGAGCTGCTGCGGACGGCGCTGCACCCGTACGACTCCCGGCTCGTCCTGGTGAGCAAGGTCGGCGCGGCGCGCGACGCCAAGGGCGGCTGGATCCCGGCGCAGGAGCCCGAGCAGCTGCGCGCGGGGGTGCTGGACAACCTGCGCTCGCTCGAGGTGGAGCGGCTCGACGTGGTGAACCTGCGGGTGACCGGGTCCGACGGCGACTTCGACGGGCAGCTGGACGCGATGATCGCGATGCGCGACGAGGGGCTGATCGGCGCGGTCGGGCTGAGCAACGTCAATCTCGCCCAGCTCGAGCACGCGCTGACCCGCACCCCGGTGGCGTGCGTGCAGAACCCGTTCAACCTGGTCGACCGCGGCGGCGAGGACGTGCTGCGGGCCTGCACGGCCGGCGGGATCGCGTTCGTGCCGTTCTTCCCCCTCGGCGCGGCGTTCGGACGCGAACGGGTCCTCGGTCACCCGGCGGTGAAGGCGGCCGCGCTGCGCCTCGACGCCACCCCGGCGCAGGTGGCTCTCGCGTGGATCCTCGCGGTCGCGCCGAACACGCTGCTGATCCCGGGCACCGCGTCCCTGGAGCACCTGGAGGAGAACGTCGCCGCCGGGCGGGTCGTGCTCGACGACGAGGCGATGACCGCGCTGACCGCCGGATGAGCACCAGCGCCAGGAAGAACCTGCTGGCACTGGCGGTGCTGGCGTATCTCAGCCAGGCGCCGATGCACCCGTATGAGCTGTCCAAGACGTTGCGGGCGCACGGCGACGACCGCAGCATCAAGTTCACCCACGGCTCGCTCTACATGGTGGTCCAGCAGCTGGAGAAGGCCGGACTGGTCGCGCCGCAGGAGACGACCCGCGACGGTCAGCGCCCCGAGCGCACGGTCTACGGCATCACCCCCGAGGGCCGCGCCGAGCTGCGGGCCTGGCTGGAAGATCTGGTCGGCACGCCCCGGCACGAGTTCCCGGCGTTCGGCTCGGCCCTGTCGCTGGTCAGCGCCCTGCACCCGGACGTGGTCGTCGAGCTGTTGCGGCAGCGCCTGATCGGGCTGCGGGAGCAGCGCGCGGCCGCCACGGCCCTCGTGGACGGCCCCGCGCCGCACCCGCTCTTCCTGATCGAGGAGGTGTACCGGCAGGGCCTGCTGGACGCGGAGATCGCGTTCGTCGAGGGGTTCATCGAGCAGATCACGGACCCGGTCGACGGCTGGCGACCGATGTGGGCGGCGTATTACGAATAGTTGACTCTGACTAATCGACGGCGGATAGTTGGTATCAACCAATCGTCACGCCGGGGGTTGTCATGGGAACAGTCACGTCAGCGATCGTCATCGGCGGCGGGATCGCCGGCCCGGTCGCCGCGCTCGCCCTGCAGAAGGCCGGCATCGCCGTCACCGTCCACGAGGCCCACGACGGGTTCGCCGACGGCGTCGGCGGTGCGCTGAGCATCGCGCCCAACGGCCGCACCGCCCTGGCCGCCGTCGACGCCGACCACGTCATCGAGCGGGTCGGCCAGCCGATGTCGGGCATGGTCATGCAGAGCTGGACGGGCAAGCGGCTGGCCGAGTTCGGCACGTTCGACGACCTACCGGCGATGCAGCTGGTGTGGCGCCACGAGCTGTACCGCGCCCTCTACGACGAGGCCGTCGGCCGTGGCATCCGCATCACCCACGGCAAGCGACTGGTCTCCCTGACCGGTGGTGTCGCGGGCTTCGCCGACGGCACCACGGCCGAGGCCGACGTCGTCATCGGCGCCGACGGCATCCGCTCCACCGTGCGCCGCCTCATCGACCCGGGCGCGCCGGCGCCGCGATACGTGGGGCTGCTCGGCTTCGGCGCCCGCTGCGACGGCGACGGCATCGCGCCGACCGGCGACAAGATGCACCTCGTCTTCGGCAAGCGGGCCTTCTTCGGCTACCAGGTGACCGGCACCGGCGAGGGCGGCTGGTTCGTGAACCTGCCGTCCCGGGATCCGTCCTACGGCGCCGGTTTCACCCCGGCGGAGTGGCTGCCGGTCCTCGCTGAGGCGTTCACCGGGGACCGGATTCCGGCGGTCGAGCTGATCCGCCGCACCGATCCCAAGGACCTGGTCGTCACCGGCGGCCTCGAGGACATCCCGTCGGTGCCGGTCTGGCACCGCGACCGCGCCGTGCTCATCGGCGACGCCGCCCACCCCACGTCGCCCAGCTCCGGGCAGGGCGCCTCACTCGCCGCCGAGAGCGCCGTGCAGCTGGCCCGCTGCCTGCGCGACCTGCCGCTGCCGCAGGCGTTCAGCGCCTACGAGGCACTGCGCCGCGCCCGGGTCGAGCGGGTCATCGCGGCCGCCGCCCGCACCAACAGCGACAAGGCCGCGGGGCCGGTCGCCCGGGTGCTGCGCGACGCGCTGATGCCGGTCGCGATGCGCCTCCTCGCGAACCCGGAGAAGTTTCGCTGGCAGTTCGACCACCCGATCGACTGGCCGGCTCCCGTCCGCGCCCTCGCTTGATCAGCTCGTCGCGGCCCGGACGCGTTCGGCGATCTCCAGGGTCGCCTCGTCGAACAGGACCAGCCGGACGAGTTCCACCCGGGGCGGCAGCTCAGCCAGTGCCGCCAGCGCCTGCGCCACGGCATCGTCCTTCGGCCACCGGTACACCCCGGAAGAGAGCAACGGAAAGGACACCGATCGCGCACCCAGCCCCGCGGCGACGGCCAGGGAATTCGTGTAGCAGTCGCGAAGGGTGGCGGAGCGGTCCTCGGTGGCGCTCCAGACCGGCCCGACCGTGTGGACGACCCACTTCGCCGGCAGCCGGCCCGCGGTCGTCGCGACGGCCTGGCCGGTGCGCAGGCCCTTGCCGAGGTGACCGGCCCGCAGCGCGCGGCAGGCCGCCAGGATCTCCGGGCCACCCTTGCGGTGGATCGCGCCGTCAACACCGCCACCGCCGAGCAGCGAGGAGTTGGCGGCGTTGACGATCGCGTCGACATGCTCGGTGGTGATGTCCCCGGCGACGAGTTCGAGCATCCGGCAATCGTAGCTATTTGCCCGAGAAGGGGATGACCTTCGTCGCGCCGGTGCCGAGGCGCTGCACCACGAGGGTCGCCGTCTCGGGGGTGAGGTTGCGGGCGTCGGCGACGTTCCACCCCTCGCCGGCCGCGTAGGTGGCGCCCTTCCAGGTCGGGTGGACCACGGGGATGAGGGCCTTCATGACCGACTCGAACGCCCGCTCGTCGTCGGCCCGGTTGAACGTGGTGATCGTGATGACGTTGCCCTCGAGGGAGCAGGTGCCCTGGTCGTGGTACCGGTACACCGACTCGTCGTGGTTGGTCGACTGGGCGTAGTTGTCGCAGTCGAGGTCGGCGGCGATCTCGGCGGCGGGCGCGCCCAGGTATGCCGGCTTGGTCAGCTCGTTGACGACCCGCGGGGCCTGCCAGCCGATGACGCCCGCGGCGGCCGCGACGAGTGCGACACCGGCGACGAGCCTGCGCGGCTTCCGTTCAACAGCCTCGGAGACGGCAGCCCCGACGGTCTCCGAGGTTTCCAGGGACGCTACCAACGCGGGCCTCCTAGCGCGAAATTTGCTGACATGTCGAATTTAGGTGCAATCGGGGTGCGGAGCTGTCCCCCGGGCAGCCAGAAAGGCCGGTGCTGGGGGCACCGGCCTTTCCTTGCCAACTGGGAACTACATCGCCGAGGCGGGGACGAACGTGTAGCCGGCCGCCTTGATCCCGGTGACGGTGTCCTGCAGGTAGCTGACGGGCACGTACGGGTGGAAGAAGAAGCTCGCCACCCCGTCCCGCACGACCTTGTTCAGCTGCGCCGAGGCCACGATGTCGGCCGCCAGGTGCGCCGGGTGGTTGTTGAACGGCTCCAGCTCGATGTTGCCGATGTTCTCCGGCACGGTCAGCACCCCGTAGATGTCACGCACCGTGTAGGGGAAGAACTGGCCGAAGATCCGGGTGTTGTCCAGCGTGCCGCCGCGCAGCGCCCCGACCGGGTACAGGCCGCGGTCGTAACGGGTCTTGAACGTCGCCGCGACCGCCTTGTTGGACGCGTCGGAGCCGGCGTAGTGCGGGAACTCGAAGATGGTCGGCTTGGCCAGCCCGGCCGCGGCGAACGCCGCGAACGCACCGTCGATGCGGCTCTGCGCCCAGGCCTGCGAGTCGGTCGGCACCGGGCCGTCGTAGACGACGTTGTTGGTGACCGGGTCGACGTGCGCGGTGTAGAACTCGAAGTCGTCGGCGCTGACGCCGTTGTACGGGTTGATCATGCTCTCGTACTGGTGCGTGTAGCCGTGCATCAGCAGCGTGCCGCCGTGCGACTGCATGTACTTGAGCTCGGCCACCACCAGGGGACGGTCCGCGAGGGTGTAGTCCTCGGCCACGCCGCCGGTGTTGGAGCCCAGCGGGTCGCGGTAGCGGGAGTAGACGGCCACCGAGAACGGCACGCCCTGGCTGTACAGGTAGTTGGTGATCGCCCGCAGCTCGCTGGGCTCGGCGTCGGGGCCGACGTCCTCGATGCGGACCAGCGCCCGGTGCCGCTCGGTGGTCGCCGGGGCGAGCACGTCGATCAGCAGGTCGGAGAACGCGACGTACCGGTCGTCGGCGCTGATGTAGGAGAACGGGATCTCACCGAGGTAGGTGAAGTTGCCGGACCGCACACCCCACGGCAGCGTCGTGCCGTCGGCGCGGACCGCGCTGGCGACCGGGGTCGCCTTGGTGGCGTCGCTGATCGTGGTGTTCATGATGCCGGCGCCGTTCTGCGGGTCGCGGCTGAAGTTCTTCGCCTTGTACTGCACCTGCGACACCGAGGACACGTCGAAGCTGGACCACATGAAGCCGCGGTTGGCCGCGAAGTTCGGGTCGCGGGCGGTCAGCTGCCAGATGTTGTCGTAGATCCAGACGACCGGCTTCGTGGTCGCGGTCACGTCGTCGAGGAACGCCACGGGCAGCGGCTCGTCGTACGTGCTGCCCAGGTAGACCACGGCCTGGAACTGGTCCAGCTCACCGGCCGCGTAGCTGGTGACGGGCTGGGCCGTCCAGTCGCCGAAGTGGGAGCTGAGGTTGGCGGTGGCGATGGCGTACTGCTCACCGAGGAACCCGTACGGGCCGGTGGTGTCGTACAGCACCAGGGTCTTGCCGGTGGAGCCCGGGATGCCGGTGCCGTTGACCCCGTTCGCGATCGGCGTGGCCGGCGTCGTGACGACCGTGGCCGCCGACGCGACGGAGATGTTCGAGGCGGCGTCGGACGCCTGGACCGTGAACGCGTAGGCGGTCAGCGGCGACAGCCCGGTCAGCGTCACGCTGTTGACCGTGCTCGTCTGGACGGTCGGACCGCCGCTGATCGTGTACTGCGTGACGCCCACGTTGTCGGTCGAGGCGGCCCAGGTGAGGGTCACGCCGGTCGACGTCAGCGCGCTGGCGACCGGGGCACCCGGCGCGCTCGGCGCGAGCGTGTCCGGCGCCGGGGGCGGCGTCAGCGTGGTGAACGCCACCGCGGTCGACGCGGCGGACACGTTGTTCGCGGCGTCGACGGCCTTGACCGTGATGCTGTGCGCGGTCGCCGGCTCGAGCCCGGCGAGGGTCGTCGAGGTGCCGGTGACGGTCGCCTTCAGCGTGCCGTTGTCGAACACCTGGTAGCCGGTGACGCCGACGGCGTCGGTCGAGGCGCCCCAGCTGACCGTGGCGCCCGTGGCGGTGACGTCGGCGACGCTGGGCGTGCCCGGCACGGTCGGTGCGACCCGGTCGGTGACGCCGGTGGTGAACGACCAGGTGTAGGTCGACGTGCTGACCTTCACCGTCATCGTGTACTTCGTCTGCTCGGCCAGGGCGGCCCGCGGCGTGAACGTGAACGTGTGCGTCGGCACGTCGTAGGCGTAGTACGACGCGACGGCCGCCCCGCCGCTGGTCTTCACGAACGAGTACCGCAGCGCAGCCGGGTCGACCGCGTCGGCGTAGGTGATCGTCGGGCGGACGCCGACGGCGATGCCGGTCGTCCCGTTCTTCGGCGTGACCCCGCTGACGGCCGGCCCCGCAGCGTGGGCCGCCGTCGCCAGGCCACCGGCGGCCATGGTGCCGACGATCGTCGACGCCACCAGCTTCACCACAGTGCGCACAGGTGCTCGCTTTCGCTTGATTTGGCAGGTGTACGGGTGGAGCGGCCCCGGCGTGTCCGCACGTTTGCACGTTTGCGCGTTTGCGCGTTTGCGCGTTTGCGCACTGCCGGGGCCGCTCCGGGTGGTTCAGCTGAAGCTGACGCAGGTGACCAGGCCGGTCACGATGTTGGTGCTGCCGCTGTGCGAGAAGGTGAACAGCCAGGTCTTGCCGTCGGTCGACTGCTTGCCGCTGGTCAGGCCCACATTGCCGGTGCCGGTCTCGCTCCAGGTGCCGAGCATCGCGATGCCGGGGTTGTCGCAGGTGATGTTCAGCGTGCCCGACGAGCTGCCGCTGTTGATCTGCACCGAGCCGGACTTGGTCGCCGTCGTCTGGGTCACCGTGGGCGTGGCGCCCTTGATGTTGCCGGTCTTGGTCCAGACCGACGCGCCCTTCTTGTAGATGTCGGACGTGGCGGTGTCGAGGTACATGTCGTTGACCGCACCGGTGGCGGCGGACGGCGCACCCGCGCCGGTCAGCCAGACCGAGCCGTTCGTGCCGTTCGCACCGGCCGGGCCCTGCGCACCGGCGGGACCCTGCGCGCCGGCCGCACCGGCCGCGCCCTGGGCACCCTGCGCACCGGCGGCACCGGCGGCGCCGGTCTCACCCTTCGCACCGGCGGCGCCGTCCGCGCCCTTCAGCGAGGCCAGCCACTCCGCCGGGGTGCCGGTGAAGGCGTTCATGTCGACCGCGAGCTGGTACGCGTCCTTGCCGTCGACGCCGTTGACACCGACCAGCGAGGCCAACCACTCGGCCGGGGTGCCGATGGTCGGGTCGTTGACCAGCGCGATGTCGTAGGCGCTGAGGCCGGCCATGCCCTGGATGCCCTGGATGCCCTGGATGCCCTGCTCGCCCTTCTCGCCCTGGGCGCCCTGCGTGCCGACGGTGCCGTCCGCGCCGGCGGCACCGGTCGCGCCGGTTTCGCCCTTCTCGCCCTGGGCGCCGGTCGCGCCGGTCTCGCCCTTCTCGCCCTGCGGGCCCTGGGCACCGTCGGCACCGTTCATGCCGGGGATGCCCTGGAGGCCCTGCTCGCCCTTCTCACCCTGGACGCCCTGCGCGCCGGTTTCGCCCTGCGCACCCTGGGCACCCGTCTCGCCCTTTTCACCCTGAGCGCCCTGCGCGCCCTGCGCGCCGGTGGCACCGGTCTCACCCTTCTCGCCCTGGGCACCCTGGG
>NZ_BONQ01000009.1 GCF_016862795.1 Dactylosporangium siamense
CACCCTGGGCACCCGTCTCGCCCTTCTCGCCCTGCGCACCCTGAGCGCCGGCGGCGCCGGTCTCACCCTGGGCACCCTGCGCGCCCTGGGCACCAGCGGCGCCCGTCTCGCCCTTCGCGCCGGTCGCACCGGCCGCACCGGCCGCACCGGTCTCGCCCTTCGCGCCGGTCGCGCCCTGGGCGCCGGCGGCACCCGTCGCGCCAGCGGCGCCCGTGGCACCCGTCGCGCCGGTCGCACCCGTGGCGCCGGTGGCACCCGTCGCGCCCTTCGCGCCGGCGGCACCGGCGGGGCCGGTGGCGCCCGGCAGGCCCCGGGCGCCGGTCGCGCCCTGAGGTCCGGTCGCACCCGTGGCACCGGTGGCACCCGTCGCGCCCTTCGCGCCGGCCTGGTTCCACTGGACCATCTGCTCGCTGTTCCTGCACCGGGTGCCCGACTGGTAGTCGATGACCCGCAGCGCGCTGGTGTTCTTGTCGCGGCAGCCGGTGATGACGCCGGTGTTGCTGGCCGGAATGGCACCGAAAGCGGCGCTGCCGACACCGACGAGCACGGCCGCGGCGGTCGCACCGATGGCGGCGATCTTCTGCTTCTTCGAGCGGAACACGCAGTTCTCCTAAATCTGGGCGGTACGTATGTCGGTGGCGACTTGCGTTGCTATTTGCTGGTGACGACGACGCGTTCGGACGGCTTCAACTGCTCGGGATTCGGCGGCGGCTGCAACTCGCTGCGGCTGGCCGGCCGGGAGACGACTCCGGCGTCGGCGGCCGGCGTGCGATGCGCCGCGGCCAGGTAGATCACGGCGGCCAGGGCCACTGCGGCAACCGCGGCGCCGATACTCATCGCTGCTTTCTTCAGCACGGAAGACCCCCGGTTTCCGCCGTGGCACGGCATGCTTGAGAAACCCCCGAATGGTCGAGGGCAAAGAAAGGGAACGGCTTTTACGTCAGCGATGTGTTGCTACGCCTGAGGGCGCGTAAATACGCACACCGGTTCTCCCGCGGTAGTCACCTGAGACGGGTCCGGTTTCGCCACTGGCTCCCCACCGGACCGATTGGCGACCAAGGACGCCCGGTGGATCATCGCTTTCCCCGCCAGCCTGAATGGCTGGTCCACTTAAGGTAGCCGCCGGGGTGCGGTGAGGTTGTCAGCAACCGAGTAGCACCCTGGCGGCCCGGTCGGATGACACCCGCCGCCACACCGTACCGGCGCGGTTACGGAATGTGGCTGGATCTGGGCGTACCACCGCAAAACGCCATGCAGTGGGCGCACAGCCCGCCCACAGCGGCCCGGGTCAGCCGGCGTCGGGGCGCAGCGGTTTCGCCGCCTCCTGCAGCAGGGCGAGGCGGGTCGAGCCCAGGGCGACCGCGGCGATGGCGAGCCGCCACACCACGATGCCGAACTCGGTCGTGGTGACGTGGCCGGTGCCGAAGCGCCCGTTGACGCTCTCCAGGCCCGGGAAGCTGACGACCAGGGCGATCACGGCCGCGGCGGCGGTCGCCGGGGGCAGCCACCGGCGGCGGGTCCGCTCGAACGCCACCCACGCACCGAGCGCGACCAGGACCGTGCCGACGATGAGGATCATGGCCACGGTCAGCGAGACGGGCCGGTGACCGTCGAGCCGGCTCGCACCGTAGATGCCCCAGCCGGTCCACTCGACGCCGCCGCGCAGGAGCAGCACCTCACCGGACTCGGCGACACCGGTGTTGTCCTCGCTGGCCCAGGGCATGCTCATCGCGAGCACCGCACCCAGGGCGCCGACGAGCGCCACGACACGGGCTCCCAAGCCTGCCGAGGTGAAGTCCTGCGGTGCGGTCATGGTCGTAGACCGTAGTGGATGCACCGGGTGCGCGGTCCAGTCAGGGCGCCCGGGTCAGCGCTTGCGCCGCCCGCCGAGCTGACGGTAACCGGGGTGCACACCCGGCGTGAGCCCCTGCTGGTCGGCGATGCGCTGGAGGAGCCCGGCGAGCTGCGCGCGCTCCTGCGGGTCGAGGGCGGCGCAGAGATCGTCGTCGTGGGCGCGGGCCAGCTGCCGCATCTCCATCAGCACCTGCCGGCCGTCGTCGGTGAGATGCAGCGCGTGATGCCGCCGATCGGTCGCGCCCTGCCGCCGCTCGACCAGACCCTTGTGATCGAGCGTGTCGAGGATGGCCACGACCCGGCTCGGCACCACGCCCATGTCCGCCGCGACCGACTGCTGGCTGCGCCCGGGCGCCCCGGCGATCATGCGCAGCAGCCCCACCTCCGGCGGCGTCAGGCCGAGCTCCTCGACGCGGTCGGCGAACCGGCCGGCCGCGTGCGCACCGACCTGCGCGATCAGGAACGCCGCGCCCTGCGGGGGTTGCCCAGCACCACTCACAGCGCTAGTGTACTGAATAATTCACTCAAGTGAACCATTCATCCGACTGAAGGGATACATCCGATGGTCACGCAGACCACCGCGCCCCGTACCGCGCAGGGTGGCCCACCGCTCGGTGTCCTCGGCGTCGTCGTCACCGCCCTGTTCGTCGCCGGTCTCGTGCTCGGCACGGCGCTCGCCGGCGGCACGCCGTTCCCGTCACCGTTCGGTGAGGCGGGCCCGATCGTCGCGTACTTCCAGGACCACACCCTGGCGGTGCGCGTCGGCGGCGCGTTCCAGTTCGCCGCCGCCATCCCCCTCGCCATCTACGCCGCCACCGCCTCCTCCCGGCTGCACCACCTCGGCATCCGCGCCCCGGGCGCCACCATCGCCCTCGCCGGCGGCCTGCTCGCCGCCACCTTCCTGGCCACCTCCGGCCTGATCAGCTGGACCCTGTCCGAGCCCGGCGCCCGCGACTTCATCCGCCCCCTGCAACTGCTCGCCTTCGCCGCTGGCGGCCCCGGCCACGTGGTGCCGCTCGGCCTGCTCCTGGCCGGGATCGCCGTGCCGGGCCTGCTCGCCGGCCTGCTGCCCCGCTGGCTCGCCTGGGCCGGCCTGGCCGTCGCCGCCGTCGCCGAGCTCGCGACCCTGAGCCTGCTGATCGAGGACGCCGCCTACCTGCTGCCGGTCGCCAGGTTCGCCGGTCTGGCCTGGCTGATCGCGGTGGGCTTCAAGCTGCCCCTGCACCGGCCCAGGCTGAACGCCTGACGTCGAGCCGCGGATGGATGGACCGGGCGGCTGGAGGACCGGTGCGCACCACGACCCAGGCCGCCGCGACCACGCTCGTCGGGCTGACCTTCCTGCGGCCCGGGACAGCTCGGTGACCACCACACCCGCCGACCCACCCAGCCCCCTGGACCGTCGCCACTCCCACAACCGTCGTCCGACGGCACCGCACAACCGCC
>NZ_BONQ01000010.1 GCF_016862795.1 Dactylosporangium siamense
AGCCCGCCATCCGACGACGCCGCACATCCGCCTCCGCTACCCCCACAACCGTCAGCCCGCCATCCGACGGCGCCGCACATCCGCCTCCGCGCCACTCTCACAACCGTCAGCCCGCTACTCGACGGCACCGCACATCCGCCTCCGCCACCCCGCAACCGTCAGCCCGCCATCCGTCGCCACTCCCACAACCGTCAGCCTGCTGCTCGACGGCGCCGCACATCCGCCTCTGCCACCCCCGCAACCGGCAGCCCGCTATTCGACGGCGCCGCACATCTGGCTCCGGTTGCCAGGTTTGCCGATCCGGGCTGGTCTGATCGCGGCGGGCTTCCGGCTTCCCCTCCATCGACCCGAACTCAACGGCTGACACCTCCCGCCACACCGCGGCGCTACCGTGCCGGGCATGACCATCCCCGACCGCGTGCCGATCGCGCGGGTCCGCGGCTACCGCACCAGCCACATCGGCCGCTACGCCGACGGCCAGTTCTTCGGCTCGGTCACCGCCACCCTGGAGTCAGGCGCCGGCGCCGAGCCCGACTGGCGCCCGCACAAGCGCTGGTATGCGGTCCTGCACCGCTTCAACCCCACCGGCGACCACACCGGCTCGGAGATCTGGTTCGCCGGCACCAGCGAGCGCGAGCGCGCCGCCATCAAGGTCGCCAAGGCCCACCTCAAGGCGTCGATCGCCGCCCTGCCGGGTCACACGTTCGGCAACATCGCCATCGGCCTCTTCCACGTCGAGGTCGACGGCCACGTGTTCGGCCTGGTCGACGGCTCCGACTCGTTCGAGGGCGTCGACCACGCCGAGTTCCTGCCCGACAGCCTCGGCTTCGACCCACCCTGGAACGGCGGCTACGACACCTGACCGCCCCGCCGGACCACCCCGGGCAGGCTGCCGCACACGCCCGTCGTCCGCCCGTGCAGGCGCATGTCGCAGACCCAGCCCCTGAGTCGGGTGTGCAGCGCAATGCGTCGTGGATCAGCGAAGTCGGGCGGGCCCACGGGGTCGCGTTCTCCCCCGAGAGCCTGTGGTTCGCGGTCGTGTCCGCTGTCGTGGTGTTCGACTGGCCGGGTGGCACATTGGATCACGAACGATCCGTCGCATCGCCGCCGCGTCCCGGTCAGAGCGCGAAGAGCGGGAGGCGTCCGCACGCCCCTTTCACGCTATCCGGCGAACATCCGCGCGACGTCCCGGCCCAGGCCCTCGGCCAATGCCGGCACGGTGACCGCTCGCGATGTCCGTCGCCCAGACCATCGCCCAGACCCTCGCGTGCCGCACGGGGTCGAACGGTCGAGCCGGCGGGCGGGCAGACCGAGGTCGTGCACGGGCGGTGCGGACAGCCAACCCGCGACCTCGATCGCCAGGAAGATCCGTCCCCGGCCGAGGAGCAAGCAGGCGAACACGCTGATCCGGAGCCTCGGCAGCGCCGGATCGGGGTGCCCGGCGTCGCTGCCGGACTTCTCCACAACCGGAAGGATCCCCGGGCCCCCGACCCCGGACATCGTTCCGCTTGTCGCGTCACCGCCCACTGGACAAGGCCCCGCACCGCACGACGGTGCGGACCGGCCATCCCGACGGGCCACGAGACGACATCGATCCAGCCATGAGCAGGTGCCACGACCACGCGCGCGGGCCACAGCACCAAACGGCGGTGTGCCCGTACACCACCTCCGTGGACGCGACCGTCAGGGGCGGTCTGAGGTATTGACCACTGCCTGGTGAAGGGTCAGCGAGCAGGACGTTGGGTGCCGGTGGGCCGGCCGGCGCCGCCGGTGGGGCGCAGTTTCGCGTCGGTGACGGACGTGGCGGCCGCCATGGAGCCAGAGCCAGAGCCAGAGCCCGAGACGAGGCCGACGACCGTGACCGCGTCGCCGGTCTTCACGTCGGTGATCTTCGAGCTGCCGCCGTTGACCTTCGTGGAAGCGTCGACGGTGAAGGTGGTCTCGTGGCCGTCCTCGCTCTTCGCGGTGATCGAGGTGGCGCTGACGGCGGTGACGGTGCCGGACTGGAGGCGTTCGGTGACGTACTTGCCGCTGCTGTCCTTCACCACGTAGTCGCCGTGCAGGGCCTGCGACAGGTCGCCGCGGGCGCCGCCGCCACCCGGGAAACCGGCCGGGCCGCCGCCGGCACCACGGCCGCCGCCGTAGCCGGATGGGCCGCCGTAGCCGCCGGGGCCTGGTTGTCTGGTTGAGGACGTGGCGGCGTTGGCCACTGCCACGCCGCCGCCGACGACGATCACGGCTGACACCGCGGCGACGACGCCGAGCTTCCACCGCGACTGCCGGACGGCGGGTGCGGGCGGACCGGCCGATGCGGCCCACGGAGGGATGGGGGTTGGTTCGGTCATCGGCCGAGCGTGGCGGGCACACCTGTGCGCAGCGTCCCACGAACATTCGGGTTGCCTGGGAGTCGGGGACCTCAGTGCGACTCGCGGCTGACCCGGGGGCCCGACGAGCCGAGCAGAAACGAGCAGTCCGCGCCGGTGTCGGCGCCGAGGACGGTGTCGACGTAGAGGCGTTCCCAGCCGCGGTGGGGGCGGGCCAGGCCGTCGAGCAGGGCCTGCGACGGCGGGCGGGCGTCGAACTCGTCCGGTGGCACGTCGACGGTGAGCGAACGGCCCGGCACGTCCAGGACCACCATGTCGCCGGTGCGGATGCGGTCGAGGGGGCCGCCGGCCGCCGCCTCCGGGGCCACGTGCAGCACGACCGTTCCGTAGGCCGTGCCGCTCATGCGGCCGTCGCAGATGCGGACCATGTCGCGCACGCCCGCGCGGAGGAGCTTCTCCGGCAGCGGCATGTTGGACACCTCGGGCATGCCGGGGTACCCCTTGGGGCCGCAGCCCCGCAGCACCAGGACCGTGTCCGGGGTGACGTCGAGGTCGGGGTCGTCGATGCGGGCGTGGAAGTCCTCGATGGAGTCGAAGACCAGGGCGGGGCCCCGGTGCTGGAGCAGGGCCGGCGTCGCCGCGGCCGGTTTGATGATCGCACCGGCCGGGGCCAGGTTGCCGCGGAGCACGGCGATGCCGGCGTTTGGCCGTACCGGCGCAGAACGAGGATAAATGACCGAATTATCCCAGACAGCGGCCGACGAAAGCGGAGCGACGAACGGCGTGCCGGCGACCGTGACCGCGGACGGGTCGAGCAGGTCCGAAACCTCGCGGAGCACGGCGAAAAGGCCGCCGGCGCGGTGCAGGTCCTCCATGAGGAACCGGCCGGCCGGCTGCAGGTCGACCAGCAGCGGCACCTCCGCGCCGATCCGGTCGAAGTCGTCCAGGGTGAGCGGCAGGCCGAGCCGCCCGGCGATCGCGAGCAGGTGCACGACCGCGTTCGTCGAGCCACCGGTCGCGGCGAGGGTGACGATCGCGTTGTGCATCGAGGCGGCGGTCATCACGGTGCTGGGGCGGCGGTCGGTGCGGACCATGTCGACGGCGAGCAGCCCGGTCGCGTGGGCGCGGGCGAGGAGCCGGCTGTCCGCGGCGGGGATGCCGGCGGTGCCGGGCAGCGTCATGCCGAGTGCCTCGGCGAGCAGCCCCATCGTCGAGGCGGTGCCCATCGTGTTGCAGTGCCCGCGGCTGCGGATCATCGAGGACTCCGAGTCCAGGAAGGCCTGCTCGGTGAGGGTGCCCGCGCGCACCTCCTCGGACAGCCGCCACACGTCGGTGCCGCAGCCGAGCGGCACGCCCCGGAAGGTGCCGGTGAGCATCGGGCCGCCGGGCACTACCACGGCCGGCAGGTCGACGGACGCGGCGGCCATGAGCAGCGCCGGGATGGTCTTGTCGCAGCCGCCGAGCAGGACGACGCCGTCGATCGGGTTGGCGCGCAGCATCTCCTCGATCGCCATCGCGGCCATGTTGCGCCACAGCATCGCGGTCGGGCGGACCTGCGTCTCGCCCAGGGACACGACCGGCAGGTTGTGCGGGACCCCGCCGGCCTCCCAGACGCCGCGTTTGACGTGCTCGGCGACCTCGTCGAGGTGGCTGTTGCAGGGCGTCAGGTCCGAGGCGGTGTTGGCGATGGCGATCTGCGGGCGGCTGCCGTCGAGCGCGTCGTCGGGCAGGCCACGGCGCATCCAGGCGCGATGGATGTAGGCGTTGCGGTCGTCGCCCGCGTACCACTCGGCACTGCGCAGTCGTGACATCGGTCCTGCTTCCCGGAAGATGGAGCCCGTGCGAGCATTCGTCATCATCGGCCCCCGGCGGGCTGAGGTCCAGGACGTCGCCGAGCCCGTCGCGGGTCCGGGTCAGGTCGTCGTCGACGTGGAGCGGGCCGGCGTGTGCGGCACCGACGTCGAGTTCTTCACCGGCGAGATGTCCTACCTGCACGACGGCCAGGCAGAGTACCCGATCCGTATCGGCCACGAGTGGTCCGGCGTGGTGCGCGACGCCGGCCCCGGAGTGGACCCGGGGTGGGTCGGCCGGCGGGTCACCGGCGACACCATGCTCGGTTGTGGCGGCTGCGGCAGGTGCACGTCCGGCCGCCAGCACCTGTGTGCCGCCAGGCACGAGATCGGCATCCGGCACGGGTGGCCCGGTGCCCTCGCCGAGCGGCTCCTGGTGCCGGTGGGCGCGTTGCACGCCCTCCCGCCGTCGGTCGACCCGACCCTCGGCGCGCTGGTCGAGCCCGGCGGCAACGCCCTCCGCGCGGTCCGGGGCGCGGCGCTGCGCCCCGGTGAGCGGCTGCTCGTCCTCGGCCCGGGCACCATCGGGCTGCTCGTCGCGCAGATCGCGGCCGCGCAGGGGGCCGAGGTGCACCTGCTCGGGGTCACGCCGGCGTCGCTCGGGTTCGCCCGCGGGCTGGGCTGCGGTGCGGTGTGGACCGCGGAGACGCTGCCGTCGCTGCGGTGGGACGCGGTCGTCGACGCCTCGAACGCCGCGACGTCCCCGGCGGCGGCCCTGGAGCTCGTCGAGCCGGGGCGGCGCGTGGTGTACATCGGGCTGTCCGGCACGCCGAGCCTGCTCGACTCGCGGACCCTGGCGCTCAAGGACGTGACCGCGGTCGGCGTGCTCAGCGCGTCGGGTGGGCTCGCCGGCACCGTCGAGCTCTACGCCTCCGGCGCCGTCGACCCGCGACCCCTGGTGGCGGCGACGATCGGGCTGTCCGAGGCGGCGGCCGCGCTGTCGGGTGACCGGCCGGCCGGGTGGGGCGCCGCCCCGAAGGTGCACATCGACCCGTCGATCGCCTGACGCTGTCTACGCGGGGACGGCACGCAGTGCGCCGGGCGGCGGCCGTGCAGATGGTCCAGGGCCGCCGTCGCGGCGGCGTCGGCGGGCAGGTGCACCACCAGCCGCTGATCGTCGTCGGCCGGGAGTTCGAGCGTCTCGTATGCCAGGCGCAGCTCCCCCACCACCGGGTGCACCAGCCGCAGCACCCCGTGCACGAGCGGCAGCCCGGGCAGCGTCGCCACCCGGCGGGTGAACGGCTCGCCCGCCGTCACGGTCAGCTCGTCGGCGAGCGCGGCCATCGCGCCGTCGGCCCGGAACGGTCCCTGCTTCAGCGCGGCGACCTGCTCGTCGGCGACGTGCTCCCAGTCCGGGAACACCGTGCGGGCCCGCGGATCGGTGAACACGAACCGCGGCAGGCTCGGCGGATCCACCGCCCCATCGCCGTCGAGCAGCCCGGTCGGCCCGGCGAGCGACTCGTATGCCGGCGTGTGCGCCAGGATCTCGCCCAGTCGGTTGAGCAGCACGACCGGCGACGGTGACAGCCGCTCCAGCAGCGCCCGCGCCCCGGCCCGGACCGTCCTGGCCGCCTCGGCCGCGCCGCGGCACCGGAACGCGCCCTCGGCCGCCTTGGTCAGGATCAGCAGGTGCCTGCGCTCGGCCGGGGTGAGCCGCAACGCGTCCGCGAGCGCGGCGAGGACCTGCGGCGACGGCCGCCGGTCCCGGCCCTGCTCGAGCCGGATCACGTATTCGACGCTGACCCCGGCGAGCGCGGCGACCTCCGACCGGCGCAGCCCCGGCGTGCGCCGCCGCGGACCCGCCGGCAGCCCCACCACCGCCGGGTCGAGGGCCTCGCGGCGGGACCGCAGCAGCACCCCCAGCTCGTTGTCGCTCACGATCCGACGGTACCCCCGCCGCGCCGGACGGATCGTGTCCCCGCCACTACCAGCCTTGCCTCGGACTCCCTCCGCCGCGCGTCGCGGGCGACGGTGATCGGCATGACCACACACCACACCGCGTCCGTGCTCGTCGTCGGCGGCGGGTACGGCGGCATCGCCGTCGCCAAGGCCCTCGACGACATCGCCGACGTCACCGTCATCGAACCCCGCGACACGTTCGTGCACCACGTGGCGGCCCTGCGCGCGGTCGTCGACCCCGACTGGGTCGAGCGGATCTTCCTGCCGTTCGACCGGCTCCTGACCCGCGGCAGGTTCGTCCGGGACCGGATGGTGCGGGTCGACGGGACCCGGGTGGAGCTCGCCTCCGGCGGCTCGCTGACCGGCGACCATGTCGTCGTCGCGACGGGGACCGGCTATCCGTACCCGGCGAAGCTCGACCTCCCGGACAGCGCGACGGCGAAGGCGAGGCTGCGCGCGACCCACGCCGAGCTCGCCGGCGCCGACCGGGTGCTGCTGCTGGGCGCCGGGCCGGTGGGCCTGGAGTTCGCCGGTGAGATCGCCGCCGCCTGGCCCACCAAGCGGGTCACCGTCGCCGACCCGTCGCCGGTGCTGCTGCCGGGCGGGTATCCGGACGAGTTCCGTGCCGAGGTGCACCGGCAGCTGGACGAGCTCGGCGTGCGGCTGCTGCTGGGCACCACCGTCCCGCAACCACCGACGCCTCCGGGGCAGGCCGGCGGGTTCAGCGCCGGCGGCATCGAGGCCGACATCTGGTTCCGCTGCCACGGCGCGCAGCCACGCCCGTCACTCGCGGTCGACCCGCACCTGCGGGTCCACGGCCAGCCCGGGCAGTGGGCCGTCGGCGACGTCACGGACGTGCCGGAGTCGAAGATGGCCCGCCTCGCCCAGGCGCACGGCGAGGTCGTCGCCGCCAACATCCGCGCGGTGCTGACCGGCGGCGACCTGACCGTGCACGAGCCCGCCCCGGACATGCTGATGCTCCCGCTCGGCCCGAAGGCCGGCGCCGGCTACGGCCCGGACTTCGGCGTCCTCGGCGCCGCGACCACCGCCGACATCAAGAGCGGCGACCTGTTCGTCGGGTACTACCGCGCGGTGCTGAACCTCAACCCCTAGGGGCCCGGTTCAGTGGTGTTCCCGCATGTGCGGCGCACGGATCCGGGGGAGGCTTACATCCTCGTCGTCGTTGAGAGGACTCCGATGCGCGCTGTGCCCGCCGCGATCGCGGTGCTGCTGCTGGGTTCCCTCGCGGGCTGTGGTCTCCGCCCACGGGAGACGGTGTCGCAGCAGTACCGCGTCGAGGAGCCGGTGACCGTGCTCGCCATCACCGGCGACACGATGGACGTCACCGTGAAGCCCGGGGACGGCCCGGTCACCGTCGTGGAGCGCCGCCGGTGGCCGTCCGGCGGCACCCCACCCGCCACGACGCACCACACGGCGGCGGGCCGGCTCGAGCTGACCGCCGCCGGCTGCCACCGCTGCGACGTGACCCTGACCATCACGGTGCCCGCCGCGACCCGCACCGACATCCGCGTCGACACCGGCAAGCTGACCCTGCGCGACCTGTCCGGCGACGCGACCGCGTCCGTCGACACCGGCGAGATCACCGGCTCGGGCCTGCGCGGCGGCACGTATCACGTGGCCGTGGACAGCGGCCGCGTCGAGCTGACCCACGCGGTCTCCCCCACCGACGTCGTCGCCACGGTCGACACCGGCGAGGTTTTCGTGCGGGTGCCCGGAGGCGCGTCGTACGCGGTCCGCAGCGACCGTGGCCTGTCCGATGTGGACGTTGCCCGGGATCCTTCGTCCCCGCATGCCATCACGGTCAACGTCGACACCGGCCACGCCACTGTTCACCAGACCTGACCCGGGTGCTGGGGTTCGCGACGGACCTCAGCCCCGCTTGGTCACCGCCTTGCGGTAGTCGGAGTTCAGGCGGCCGATCAGCGTCAGCGGGATGCCCTTCGGGCACACCGTCGTGCACTCACCGGCGTTGGTGCAGCCGCCGAACCCGGCCTCGTCGTGCGCCTCGAGCATGCCCACGACCCGGGTGTCCCGCTCCGGCTGCCCCTGGGGCAGCAGGCCGAGGTGGCCGACCTTCGCGGCGGTGAAGAGCATCGCCGAGCCGTTGGGGCAGGCCGCCACGCAGGCGCCGCAGCCGATGCAGGTGGCGGCCTCGAAGGCGGCGTCCGCGTCGACCTTCGGCACCGGGGTCGCGTGGGCGTCCGGGGCGGCGCCGGTCGGGGCGCTGATGTAGCCGCCCGCCTGGATGATGCTGTCGAAGGCGCCGCGGTCCACGACGAGGTCCTTGACGACCGGGAACGCGGCGGCCCGCCACGGCTCGACGTCGATGGTCTCGCCGTCCTTGAAGTGCCGCATATGCAGCTGGCAGGTGGTGGTGGCGCGGGACGGGCCGTGGGCCACCCCGTTGATCATCATGCCGCACATGCCGCAGATGCCTTCGCGGCAGTCGTGGTCGAAGGCGATGGGCTCGTCGCCGGCGAGGATGAGCCGCTCGTTGAGGACGTCGAGCATCTCCAGGAACGAGGCGTCGGGCGAGATGTCCTCGACAAGATACGTGACCATGCGGCCGCGGGAAGACGGGTCGGTCTGGCGCCAGACGCGCAGCTTGAGGTTCATTATTTGTAGCTCCGCTGGCTCGGGTGGACGTATTCGAACTCCAGGGCTTCCTTGCGCAGCACGGGTGGCTCGCCGGTGCCGGTGAACTGCCAGGCGGCGACGTAGGAGAACTCGTCGTCGTGGCGCAGCGCCTCGCCGTCGGGGGTCTGGCTCTCGGCGCGGAAGTGGCCGCCGCAGGACTCGGCGCGGTGCAGGGCGTCGACGCACATGAGCTCGGCGAGCTCGAAGAAGTCGGCGACCCGGCCGGCGCGCTCCAGGTTCTGGTTCAGGGTCTCGCCGGTGCCGGGGACCTTGACCCGGGTCCAGAACTCCTCGCGCAGCGACCGGATCAGGCTGATCGCCTTGGTGAGGCCCTCCTCGGTGCGCTCCATGCCGCAGTACTCCCACATGATGTGGCCGAGTTCGCGGTGGAACGAGTCGACGGTGCGGTCCCCGTCGATCGACAGGAGTTTGTCGATGCGCTCCTCAACGAGAGCACGCGCCGCGACGACCTCTTCGTCGGATTCGGTCAGCGGCCGGAACGGCCCCGCGGCGAGGTAGTCGTTGATGGTGTTCGGCAGCACGAAGTAGCCGTCGGCGAGGCCCTGCATGAGCGCGGACGCGCCGAGCCGGTTGGCGCCGTGGTCGGAGAAGTTGGCCTCCCCCACCACGAACAGCCCGGGGATCGTCGACTGCAGGTCGTAGTCGACCCACAGACCACCCATGGTGTAGTGCACGGCCGGATAGATCCGCATCGGCGTGGTGTACGGGTCGTCGCCGGTGATCCGCTCGTACATCTCGAAGAGGTTGCCGTACTTGGCTTCCACGGCGTCGCGGCCGAGGCGGGCGATCGCGTCCGCGAAGTCGAGGTAGACGCCGAGCCCGCCGGGACCGACGCCGCGGCCCTCGTCGCAGACGTTCTTCGCGGCGCGGGAGGCGATGTCGCGCGGGACGAGGTTGCCGAAGGACGGGTAGATCCGCTCGAGGTAGTAGTCGCGCTCAGCCTCGGGGATGTCAGCGGCCAGCCGGTCGTCGCCGGCGCGGACCGGCACCCACACCCGGCCGTCGTTGCGCAGCGACTCGCTCATCAGCGTGAGCTTGCTCTGGTGCGTGCCGGACTCGGGGATGCAGGTCGGGTGGATCTGCGTGTAGCAGGGGTTGGCGAACAGGGCGCCCTTGCGGTGTGCCCGCCACGACGCGGTGACGTTGCAGCCCTTGGCGTTGGTGGACAGGAAGAACACGTTGCCGTAGCCGCCGGAGGCGAGCACGACCGCGTCGGCGAATTCCGTTGAGATCGCGCCCGTGACGAGGTCGCGGACCACGATGCCGCGGGCCTTGCCGTCCACGACGACGAGTTCGAGCATCTCGTGCCGGGCGTGCATCTCGACGTTGCCGAGCGCGATCTGCCGTTCGAGGGCCTGGTACGCGCCGAGCAGCAGCTGCTGGCCGGTCTGGCCGCGGGCGTAGAAGGTCCGGGACACCTGGGTGCCGCCGAAGGAGCGGTTGTCCAGGAGGCCGCCGTACTCGCGGGCGAAGGGCACGCCCTGCGCGACGCACTGGTCGATGATGTTCACCGACACCTGGGCCAGTCTGTACACATTGGACTCGCGGGCGCGGAAGTCGCCGCCCTTCACGGTGTCGTAGAACAGGCGGTACACCGAGTCGCCATCGTTGCGGTAGTTCTTCGCGGCGTTGATGCCGCCCTGCGCGGCGATCGAGTGGGCCCGGCGCGGGCTGTCCTGGTAGCAGTAGGAGCGCACCTTGTAGCCGGCCTCGGCGAGGGTCGCGGCCGCGGAGCCGCCGGCGAGGCCGGTGCCGACGACGATGACGGTCAGCTTGCGGCGGTTGGCCGGGTTGACCAGCTTGGCGCCGAACTGGCGGCGCTCCCAGCGGGTCTCGATCGGTCCGTCCGGGGCGGCCTGGTCGGCGATCGGCTCGCCTTCGGTCCAGAAGGTCATGGGATCACTCACTTGATCGCTCCGATCGTGACGGCGAACGGCACCGACAGGTAGCCGACGACCAGGACGAGGGACAGCACCAGGGCGATCGCGCGGGCCCGGCGTTCCCCGCGCGGCGTCTGCTGGCCGAGGGTGCGCAGCGCGCTGAAGATGCCGTGCCGCAGGTGGAACCCGACGGAGACGATCGCGAGGGTGTAGAAGAGCGTCACGTACCAGCGCGACGGCGCGAAGTCCGCGACGACGTTGGCGTAGGGGTGCTGGGCGTCGCCGACCGGGTTCACGGTGCCCGTGGTCAGGTCGAGGATGTGGAAGATGACGAACAGCAGGATGATGACGCCGCCCCAGCGCATGGTGCGGGCCGCGTAGCTGCCCTGCACCTTCGGGCGGTGGGCGTAGCGGACCGGCCGGGCCAGCCTGGCCCGCCGGGCGAGGATCACCGCGGCGGCGATGTGGCCCACGACGGCGACGGTGAGCCCGCCGCGCTGGATCCACAGGTACCAGGTGTGCGGCAGCAGCGGCGTACCGATGTCGCGCAGCCAGTGCGCGTAGTGGTCGAACGCGTCCGCGCCCACGAAGATCTTCAGGTTGCCGGCCATGTGCGCGAACAGGAACAGCACGAGCAGCAGGCCGGTGCCCGCCATGAGGAGCTTGAGGCCGACCGACGACCTGCGTTTCCTGGGTGCGCGCGGCGTCACCGCGGGCCTGGGTGCTGCATCAACCGCCACGCAATCGACGCTAGGGACCGGTCCTTTCATTCGTCCAATGCATCATGTACGCAGTGTCGATAGCCGTAGGCTATGAGCGTGCAGCTCCAACAGCTTCGATACTTCGTGTCCGTGGCCGAATCAGGACATTTCACGCGATCGGCCGAGGCGCTCGGAGTGAGCCAACCGACACTCAGTAAACAAATTCACACCCTCGAGGCGACGCTCGGCGCGCCCCTGTTCGACCGGTCCCGCGGCGGCGTCATGCTCACCACCGCCGGGGAGACCCTGCTGCCGCTCGCCCGCCGGATGGTCGCCGACGCCGACGCCGCCCGCGACGCCGTGCAGGAGGTCGTCGGGCTGCGCCGCGGCCGGGTCCGCCTCGGTGCCACGCCCAGCCTGTGCACGTCGCTGGTCCCGGTGGTGCTGCGCCGCTTCCACGCCGCCCACCCCGACATCGCCCTGCACGTCGACGAGGGCGGCTCGCAGGACCTCGTCGCCGGCCTCGTCGCGCACCAGCTCGACCTGGCGCTCATCGTCGCCTCCGCGCACGGCACCGACGCGGCGCTGGAGGTCGTGCCGATCCTCCGCGAGGACCTCGTGGTCGCCTCCGTGCACCCGCTGCCGGAGTCGTTGACCCTCACCGACCTCCGCGACACCCCGATGGTCATGTTCCGCACCGGGTACGACCTGCGCGACGTCACCATCGAGGCCTGCCTGCGGGCCGGGTTCACCCCGCGGTACGCGGTCGAGGGCGGCGAGCTCGACGCCGTGCTCGCCTTCGTCGAGGCCGGACTGGGCGTCGCGCTGGTGCCGAGCATGGCCCTGGTCAACCGGCCGCTGCTGCGCGCCACTCCCCTCGCCGCGCCCGGCGTCCACCGCACGATCGCCCTGGCCAATCCTCGCGGCGCCGTGCTGTCCCACGCCGCCCGGGCACTGCGCGCGATGCTGCTGGAACAGACCGTGCAGACCCCCGGAGTGCGCCGCGTGCAAGCGCTAGAGTCCCCGGCAACCGAGGTCAGGGGGAGGCCGGGGTGAACGATTTCTTCGTCGATCCGAGCGGGTTGCGGGCGCTCAGCGGGCAGCTCGCGCGGGCGGGCGGCGACGCCCGCGACACGTTGGACTACACACGGCGGCACTGCGTGCTCAGCTGGGACCGGCGGGGGCTGCTGATGCTCGTCGCCGACCCGCACGGCAAGGCGTATGGCCGGGTCACGGCGGCGCTGGACCGACTGCGGGAGCTCAGCGACGGCGCCGCGGCACAGGTCGACCGGGCCGCCGGGCAGTATGCGGCCGGCGACCTGGCCGCCGCCGCGAGGCTGGACGCCGCGTATCCCGGCGCCACCGACCCGGCCGCGCTGCGCGGCACGCTGCACCAGTCGCGGCCCGACCTGCTGCCGGTGCGGGCCCCGTTCGCGGACATCGCCACGGTCACGCTGCCCCCGCCGGTTGCCGGCGAGCGGGCCGACGCGTTCACGCTCAACCCGATCACCGACCTGCTCAGCCCGGTCGCGTGGATCCGGCAGGTCGCGGTCTGGCTGTTCGGCGTCGACCCGTTCGAGCCGTGGCTGGTGGCGTACAGCGGCGACTGGCGCGCCTACGAGCACTGCATGGCCGCGTGGCCGCACATCGGCGCCGCCGCCACCGCGTTCGGCGGCAACCTCATCACCGGCGCCGCCGACGTCGGGGTCGCGTGGCGCGGCCACGCCGCGGAGGCCGAGCAGGAGTTCCAGCTGGCGCTCGGCAGCGCCGCGACCGCTCTCGGCCCCGCCTGCGCCGAATACGCGCGGCTGTATCCCCTCGCGGTCGACGCGTGCCGGCAGCTGTACGAGGCGACCGGCAGCCTCATCGGGCAGCTCATCGACACGCTCATCATCGTCAACGTCGCCGGCGTCATCGGCACCACCACGATCGAGACCGGCATCGGCGCCGTCGCCGGCTACACGGTGGCCGCCTACTACACCTGGCAGGCCTACAAGCTCTATCAGGAGATCTCCCGGCTCTACTCGGCGGCCGACATCACGTTCCGGCTCCTCGCCGCGCAGATCGAGGCGGTGCAGGCGGGCGCCGAGGTGACCCGCCTGCCGTCCGTCGAGCCGTATCACCACCCGGCGGTCCCCCGGTGACCGACGACCCCGTGGTGGCGGCGTTGCTGCGCCGGCTGGTCGAGCTGCGACCGGCCTCGGATCCACTGCACGGGTTCGCCACGACCGTGCTGTCCGGCGAGGCGACGTTGCGGGTCGCCGCCGGCCACCCAGCCTTCGCGGAAGCGTTCACGGACGCCGCCACGGAAGCAGCCACGGAAGCAGCGGCACTGCGGCGCCGGGCCGCGGATCAGGAGGCCGGCTGAGTCAGGAGGCGGCCGAGCCAGAAGGCCGGGAGACGGCTGAGTCAGGAGGCGGCTGAGTCAGGAGGCGGCTGAGTCAGGAGGCGGCTGGGTCAGAAGGCCGGCTGGGTCAGGAAGCCCGGCTGCGTCAGGAGGGGTCGGCGAGGACCCGGTTGCGGCCGCTGCGCTTCGCGGCGTAGAGGTTGCGGTCGGCCTGGCTGAGCAGCGCCGCCGAGGTGATCCGGCCATCGGCGGCGCTGGACACCCCGATGCTCACCGTCACCGGCAGGTCGCCGGTCAGCTCGGACCAGGGATGTGACTGGATCGCGGCACGGATCCGTTCGCAGCGGGCGATCGCCTCCTGCGCGCCGGCGCCCGGCAGCACGACCACGAACTCCTCGCCCCCGAGCCTGGCCACCGTGGCGGGCTCGTCGACGGCGCCCGCCATGACGGTCGCGACCCGCTGCAGGACCAGGTCACCCACCTCGTGCGACAGGGTGTCGTTGATCCGCTTGAAGAAGTCGATGTCGACCAGCGCCGCGGACACCGCCTCGCCACGCTGCTCCGCGCGGCTCAGCAGCGCCGGCAGCTGCGCGTCGACGAACCGCCGGTTGTAGAGGCCGGTCAACGCGTCCCGCAGCGCCATCTCCCGGAACCGGACCGTCTCGCGCTGCCCTTCCCGGCTCTCGAACACCAGCTGGGCCAGCCTCGCCTGCTCCTCCCGCTCCGCCGACCGCAGCGCCTGGGACTCCTCGTCGTAGCGGCACTGCTCCTCGTACGCCTCCCGGAAACGATGCCTCGCCGCGTGCAGGCGGGCCAGCTCGCGCCGGGCCCTCGCCCCGACGTCCACCATGCCGCGCTGCGCACTGACCGTCCGGCACCGCTCGACGGTCGCCTCGGCGCGGTCCAGCGCGCCGCCGAGCCGCTGCGCCTCGGCGAGAGTCAGCAGCACCTCGGGCAGCATGTTGCCCTCGACGTCGCGCCGGGACACCCCCGGCTCGACGAGGGGCAGGAGGGTGCGCTCGGCCTCGTCGAACCGCCCCTGCAGCAACTGCACCCGGGCGATCGTGTCGAGGTCAGGGGGCCGCAGCTCGACGCCGGTCCGGTCCACCAGGCGGCGCATCCGCTCGACGAACTCACCGGCGGCGGCCGCGTCGCCGTCCTGATACGCGGCGTACGCCATGTTGTTCAGCACCGAACGGCTCAGCTCGTGGTCACCGGCGGCCGCGGCGATGTCGAGCGCCTCGGCGTGGTACGGCGCGGCGTCGGCCCGGGACACCACGTCGACGGACAGGGCCAGGATCACCAGGTGCGCCCCGCGGATGAGCGGCGGCACGTGGTCCGGCAGGTGGTCCACCGACATCAGCGCGTGCCGCCGCGCCTGGGCGTTGTCGCCGAGGCAGGTGTGCAGGATCGACAGCAGGAAGTGGGTGCGGGCCAGCACGTACTGGTCGTTCTCGAGCACCGCCCACCGGTGCACCTCGTGCAGCAGCGGCGCCGACGCCGCGAGCTCCCCGCCGCGGGCCAGGGCGTCGGCGACGACGAGCCGGGCCCTGGCCGCCAGGTCGGCGCGGCCGAGCTCGACCGCGGCCCGCTCGGCGGCCTCGGCCTGCTCCCGGTCGGCGGTGCGCCGGTCGACCTCCATGCCCAGCACCACCGCCGCGACCCGGTCCGCGCTGATCACCGCTGTGCCACTCATGACCCGAACCATCGGCACGCGGCGCCGGGACCTGAGCGCAACCCGCGCCGGGACCCTGAGCGCATCCCGCGCCGGACCTGAGCGTGACCCGCGCCGGGACCTGAGCGCACTGCCGCGGGGCAGCCGCCTAGGATCGGGCGGACGTCGCAGGCACGAGAGGGGATCCCGTGGAGATCTGGCAAGCGGTCGTGCTCGGCGTCGTGGAGGGGGTGACCGAGTTCCTGCCGGTCTCCTCGACCGGTCACCTGACCATCACCGAGAAGCTGATGGGCATCCCGATCGACGACAAGGGCGTCACCGCGTTCACGGCGGTCATCCAGGTCGGCGCGATCATCGCCGCGATCATCTACTTCCGCAACGACATCGGGCGGTTCATCGCCGGGTTCGTGAAAGGTCTTCGCAGCGCCGAGGCGCGCAAGGAGACCGGCTGGAAGATGGCGATCAACGTCATCGTCGGGTCGCTGCCGATCGCGGTGATCGGGCTGCTGTTCAAGGACCTCATCGAGGGTGAGCTGCGCAGTCTCTGGTTCGTCGCCGGGGCCCTCGTGGTGTGGAGCCTCGTCATGGTCATCTCCGAGCACCTGGCCACCCAGGATCGGGGCGAGGCGGACCTCACGTGGAAGGACGCGCTGATCATCGGCCTGGCGCAGTGCATCGCGCTGATCCCCGGCGTGTCCCGGTCCGGCGCGACGATCAGCGTCGGCCTGCTGCGGCACCTCGACCGGGTGACCGCCACCCGCCTGTCGTTCTTCCTCGGCATCCCCGCCCTTGCCGCCGCCGGCATCCTGGAGGGCGTGCAGCGGGCCGGCGAGGTCAGCGAGACCGTCGGCTGGGGGCCCGCCGCGGTCGGCACCGTCGTCAGCTTCGTGGTCGCGTACGCGTCGATCGCCTGGCTGCTCAAGTTCGTCGCCAGCAACTCCATCGCCACGTTCGTGTACTACCGCGCCGCGGTCGGTGGCATCATCGTGGCCCTGCTGTGGGGCGGCGTCATCAGCGCCACGTAGGTGGCGTAAACCGCGCGACGCCGCACCGGACCTGTAGGGATACTGCCGGTCATGCGGCACCTGGCGTACCCGAAGATCCCGACGGCGAGGCAACTCGGCAGCGGCCGGTCCGGCGGCGGCACCTGGGTCGCCACCGAGAAGGTGCACGGGGCGCAGCTGGTGATCGCGTCCGACGGCGGCGCGACCCGAGTCGGCAAGCGCAAGGCGTGGCTGGACGGCGACGAGCCGTTCTTCGGCTGGCAGCTGCTGCGCGGCGCGTTCGAGCAGGCCGCGCGGGTCGCGCTGGCAGACGGCGCGGCGGCGGTACGGCTGTACGGCGAGCTGCACGGCGGCCACTACCCGCACCCGGACGTGGCGCCGACGCCGGGAGCGGCCGCGGTGCAGACCGGCGTCTGGTACGCACCGGACGTCCGGTTCGCCCTGTTCGACGTCCTCGACCACGAGCGTCCCGACGACGACGGCGTGTACCGGACCTACGCGCGGGTCGCGGAGGTCGCCGCCGGCGCGGGGCTCGACGTCGTGCCGCTGCTCGGGCGCGGCACCCGCACCGCCGTGGACGCCGTGCCGGTCCGGTTCCCGACGCGGGTGCCGCAGACGCACGGCCTGCCACCGCTGGACGGCAACCTCGCCGAGGGTGTCGTGCTGCGTCCCGACGCCGCGCTGCCGCCGCCGGACCGCACGGTCGTCAAGGTGAAGATCGACGAGTTCGACGAGCAACGGTTCGGGGAAAGCCGCGCCTGGGACCCGTACACCCGGATCCCCTTCGACGACCTGCGCCGGCTGGCGGTGGGGCTGGTCAACGCGCCCCGGATCGCCGGCGCCCGTTCGAAGGTCGGCGACGGGGCACCGGCGGAGCTGCTCGACGAGGTCGTCCTGGACGTCATGGTCGACCTGTCCGAGGCGTACCCGGCGGCCGTCGCGGCCCTCGACGCCGCCGGGCAGGCCACGGTCGAGGACGCGGTCCGGCGGGCGGCCGGCGCCGCCTGAAACGACTATCGTCGCGGTATGCCGTTCGACGTCGCACGGGCCCGGCGGGCGTATCCCGCACTGGCCGAAGGGTTCGTCCACTTCGACGGTGCCGCCGGCACCCTGGTCGCGGAGCCGGTGGCGCGGGCCGTCGCCGGGGTCCTCGGCGGTGCCGTGAGCAACCGGAGCACCGCGTTCGAGCCGGGCCGGCGGGCGCTGCGCATCGTCGAGCGGGCCCGCGCCGCCGTCGGTGACCTGCTCGGCGCCGACCCGGCCGGAGTGGTGTTCGGTCCGAGCGCGACCGCGCTGACATACACCGTCGCCCGGGGGCTCGCGGAGCGCTGGAGTCCCGGCGACAACGTCGTGGTGACCCGGCTCGACCACGACGCGAACGTGCGGCCGTGGGTGCAGCTGGCGCAGCGGGCCGGGGTGGAGGTGCGGTGGGCGGCGTTCGACCCGGGCACCGGGGTGCTGCCCACGGACGCGTTCCGGACGCTCGTCGACGGGCGGACCCGGGTGGTGGCGGTGACCGCCGCGAGCAACGCCATCGGGACCCGGCCCGACGTGGCCGCGATCGCCGGGATCGCGCACGAGGCCGGCGCCGTCGTCTACGTCGACGGGGTGCACGCCACCGCGCACCTGCCGGTCGACGTGGCCGCGCTCGGCGCCGACTTCTACGTCACCAGCGCCTACAAGTGGTCCGGGCCGCACCTGTCGGCGTGCGTCGCGGCGCCGTCGCGGTGGGAGGAGACCGCGATGCTGAAGCTGCTGCCGTCCCCGGACGCGGTGCCGGAGCGGTTCGAGCTGGGCACGCCGAGCTTCGAGCTGCTCGCCGGGGTGGAGGCGGCGGTGGAGTTCCTGGCGTCGCTCGACGGCGACGCTGCGGGGTCTCAGGGGTCGCGCCGCGAGCGGATCCTGCGGTCGATGGCCGCCGTCCACGCGTATGAGCTGGAGCTGTTCGAACGGCTCCTCGACGGGCTGAAGCCGGTGCGGGTGCTGCCGGCGCCGGCCGGTGGCTGCCCGACGGTGTCGTTCCGGGTCGACGGGCAGCACCCGCAGCGGACCGCCGAGCTCCTGGGCGACCAGGGGATCTGTGTCTTCTCCGGCGACTACTACGCCGCGGAGTACTTCATCGCGACGGGGCTGCGGGAGTCCGGCGGCGCGGTCCGGGCCGGGATCTACCACTACACGACCGCCGACGACGTGGACCGGCTCGTCGACGCCGTCGGCGCCATAGCTCAGGCGCGGTAGCCGTTCGGCGTCGTCGGCGTGCCGCCCGTCGATCCGAAGTGGGCGGTCGGTGAGGATCGCCGACGACGACCTCGGCCACGAGTCGTCTCCTGCGCGGCGGTCAGCACGCGTCGCCGGTGCCGGCGGGCGGTAGGCGCACGGTGACCCGCAGGCCGCCGCCGGGGTTGGGCACGAGACTCGCGTGTCCACCGTGGACGGTCGCGATCGACGCGACGATGGCGAGGCCGAGCCCGAAGCCGTCGGCACCGGTGCGGGTGTGCCGGTGGAACGGCCGGAACAGCCCCTCGGCGTCCGCCGGGTCGATGACCGGGCCGGTGTTGGCGACGGTGAGCGACGCGCCCGCCGCCGTGGTGATCCAGATGTCGCCGCCGGCGACGTTGTGCCGGACGGCGTTGTCGACGAGGTTCGCGGCGAGCCGCTCCAGCAGGACCGGATCGCCGGCCGTCACGGCGGGTTCGAGGGACAGGTGCAGCCGCCGGTCGCCGACGTCGGTGCCGTCCAGGACGTCCTCGACGCAGGTGGCGAGGTCGACCGTCTCCCGCGCGGCCAGGCCGGCGTCGGTGCGGGCGAGGGTCAGCAGGGCCTCCATGAGCGCCTCGGCCTGCCTGGCCGCGGCACGGATGTCGTCGGCCATCCGCAGCAGTTCCTCCCGCGACGGCGCCGGTTTGGCCAGGACCACGTCGACGGTGGCCCGCATGACGGTCAGCGGGGTCCGCAGCTCGTGGCTGGCGTTGGCGATGAACCGGCGCTGCCCGGTGAACGCGGCCTCCAGGCGGTCCAGCATCGCGTCGAACGTGTCGGCGAGCTGCCGCAGCTCGTCGCGGGGGCCACCGAGCGCCACCCGCGACGCGAGGTTGTCCTCCGTGGCGGCCCGGGCGGCGGCGGTGATCCGGTGCAGCGGCCGCAGCACCCGGCCGGCGACCAGCCACCCGGCCGCCGCGGACAGCACGGTGACGACGGCGAGCGTGGTCACCGAGTACTGCACCAGGTTGTCCAACGTCTCCTGGCGCTGGGTCTGCACCCCGGCCAGGACGCCCTCGTCGAAGGCATTCTGGCACTTGTTGCGCATGCCGGGCTCCTGCTCCGGGGCGCCCTGCAGCACCGCCTTGCAGGCCTCCGCGAACTTCGCCGGTGCCTGCGCCCCTTCCTTGCGGGCCGGGGGGTCGTCGGTCAGGCTGGCGGCGACGAGGCCGTAGATGATCGCGACGACGATCGCGCCGCCGGTCGCGAACAGCACCGTGTAGAGCAGGGTCAGGCGGACCCGGACGGTGAGCCTCACATCCGGTACCCCTTGCCGACGACGGTCTCGATGAGCCCCGGCGGGCCGAGTTTGCGCCGCAGCCGGGTCAGCGTCACCGACACGATGTTGCTGAACGGGTCGGCGTTGGCGTCCCAGACGTGTTCCAGGAGCTCCTCGGCGCTGACCACGGCACCGTCGGCGGCGATGAGCATCTCCAGGACGCCGAACTCCTTGCGGGTCAGCTGCAGCGGCCGGTCGGCGCGGCTGGCACGGTGCCGGGCCCGGTCGACGGTCAGGTCGCCGCGGCGCACGACCGGCGGCGCCGACGGTGCCCGGCGGGCCAGCGCCCGCACCCGCGCGACGAGTTCGTGGAAGGCGAACGGCTTGCCGAGGTAGTCGTCGGCGCCCAGCTCCAGGCCGTCGACCCGGTCGTCCACCGCCGACGCGGCGGTCAGCATGAGGATACGGGCCGCACCGCCGGCCAGGGACCGGCACACCTGGTCGCCGTGGACGACCGGCAGGTCGCGGTCGAGCACGACGACGTCGTAATCGGTTTCGCCGGCCCGGGTCAGCGCGGCGGCGCCGTCGGTGACGACGTCGACCGCCATCCCCGCGTCCCGCAGCCCCTCACCGATCCGGGCGGCGAGGGTCGCGTGGTCCTCGACCACCAGCACCCGCATGGCGCCCATTGTGCCGCGCCGGTCATGACATCCGTCCGACATGCGCGGTAGCGCCCGTGTCACCCCTGTCCCCGTACACCTGCTGCATGAGAATCGTCATCGCCTGCCTCGCGGTGCTCGTGCTCGCCGGGTGCAGCGGCCCGGCCTCACCGGGCGTCCCCCGGCTGTCCGGCGGCGCGGCCGGAGGCGGCACCGGGCCGCAGCGCCAAGCCGCGTTGCACGCCGCAGCCGAATGCATCCGGCAGCACGGCATCACCGGCTACCAGGATCCCGTGCTGACCGCCGACGGCCACGTCTACACCGACTCCCGCAGCTACCGCGACGCCGAGGACGCCACCATCCAGGCCGTCGAGACGGCCTGCAAGGCGCTGCTGGACGCGGCGCAGTTCCAGCCGACCGAACAGGCCCCGGCCCCGCCGGCGCTGGTGCAGGCCGGGGTCCGGGCGCACCAGTGCCTGCGCGAGCACGGCCTGGTCAACGTCAAGGACCCGACCGCAGCGACGGAGTTCACCCCCGGGCACGGCTTCGGCGTCGACCCCGCGGAGATGCCGGGCGACAAGACCGATCCGGTCGTGCGGCGGGCGCTCGAGGCGTGCCGGGCGATCCTGGACGAGGAGGCCCGCGTGTCGAGCCTCGGAAACCTCGGCGATGCGTAGGCGGGCCGTGGTCGCCGGGGCGGCGGCCGTCGTCGCGGCGGGCGCCACCGGCGGCTGGTGGGTCCGGGACCGGCCGGCGCCCGCGGCGGCCACGAGCCAGGCGGCCACCGGCACCGTGGCCGTCGTGCGGACCGACCTGTCCACGACCACGCACGTGACCGGGGCGCTCGGCTTCCGGGACACCTACACGGTCTTCGCTCAGGGACCCGGCGGGACGATCACCGCGCTGCCCCGGCCCGGCCAGGTCGTCAGCCGCGGCGAGCCGGTGTACGACCTGGACGGCCGGCCCGTGCGGCTGCTCTACGGCAACCACCCGGCGTGGCGGCCGTTCGGCGCCGGCATGACCCGCGGCGCGGACGTGCGCGCGCTGAAGGAGAACCTGGTGGCGCTCGGCCACGGACGGTCGCTGACCGTCGACGACACGTTCACGGCGGCGGCGACGGCAGCGGTCCGCCGCTGGCAGCAGGCGACCGGTCAGCCGGTGACGGGCCGGGTGGAGCTCGGCGCGGTCACGTTCCAGCCGGGCCCGGTGCGGGTCACCGAGCTCACCGCGAAGCTCGGCGCCACCAATCGCGGCGAGGATCCGGTGCTGACGGGCACGTCGACGGCGGCGGCGGTCACCATCTCCGTCCCGGCGGGGCGCACCTACCTCGTGCACGCCGGCGACAAGGTCACCGTCACCATGCCCGACGACACCAAGGCGGACGGCACGGTGGCGTACCTGTCCCCGGTCGCGGAAGCGGCGCCGGCCATGGACGGGCGCCCGCCCCAGCCGATGGTCACCGGGCTCGTCACCCTCGACAAGCCGTCGACCGCCGGCGACCTCGACCGCGCGCCGGTCCAGGTGAACATCACCGGCAAGTCCGTCAGCGGCGTGCTCGCGGTGCCGGTCACCGCGCTCGTCGCGCTCGCCGGCGGCGGCTACGCCGTGTGGCTCGGCGCGGGCGCGCAACGCCGGCTGGTCGCGGTCACCACCGGGCTGTTCGCCGAGACGCTCGTCGAGGTGCGCGGCGACCTGCACGAGGGCGACCTGGTGGAGGTGCCGGTCGGATGACCACGGCGCTGGAGCTCCACCTCGTCAACAAGATCTACCCACCGCCGACCACGGTGACCGCGCTGCGCGACGTGTCGCTGGTGGTGCGCACCGGCGAGACCGTCGCGATCACCGGCCCGTCCGGCGCCGGGAAGACGACCCTGCTCAGCATCCTGGGCACCCTGGAGCGGCCGACCTCCGGGGCGGTCCGCATCGCCGGCACCGACACCACCGATCTGTCGGATCCCGATCTGGCCGGGGTACGGGCCTGGCACCTCGGATTCGTCTTCCAGCAGTTCTTCCTGCTCGATCACCTTTCGGTGCTGGACAACGTGGCGACCGGCCTGCTGTATCGGGGGGTGCCCGCCGCGACGCGCCGGGCGCGGGCCGGCGAGGTGCTCGAACGCGTCGGGCTGTCCGGCCGGCTCCGGCACCGCCCGGCGCAGCTGTCCGGGGGCGAGCGGCAGCGGGTCGCGATCGCCCGGGCGCTGGTCGGGCAGCCGGCGGTGCTCCTCGCCGACGAACCGACCGGCAACCTCGACTCGGCCACCGGCCAGGAGATCGCGGCGCTGCTGGCCGGCCTCGGCGGCTCGACGACGGTCGTGCTCATCACCCACAACATGGAGGTGGCCGCGACCATGGCCCGCCAGGTGCAGCTTCGGGACGGCCGGATCCTCGACACCGCGGACGCCCCGTGAAGGCGGCCACGCGGCTGCGGGCCGGCGACGCGGTCGCGGTGTCGACGGCCGGCCTGCGGGCCCGGCGGTTGCGCGCGGCCCTGTCGGCGCTCGGCGTCGCGATCGCCATCGCCGCGCTCGTCGCCGTCCTGGGCGTCGCGGAGTCCTCCAAGGCCGAGCTGCTCGACCAACTCGGCCGGCAGGGAAACCTGCTCACCGTCGCGACCGGCAAGACGTTCGGCGGCGACCCGGCCCCGCTGCCGGCGACCGCACCGGCGATGATCCGGCGCATTCCGCCGGTCCGGTCGGTGACGGCGGTCGGCAACGTCGAAGGCGTCACGGTCCGCCGGTCCGCCGCCGTGCCGTCGCAGCAGACCGGCGGCATCACGGTCCTCGCCGCCCAGCCGTCCCTCGTGGACGTGCTCGCCGTGCCGCTCGCACGGGGCGCGTTCCTGCCCCACCCCGCTTTCCCGGAGGTGGTGCTCGGCGACGCCACCGCGCGGATCCTCGGCATCGGCGCCATCGACGCGCAGACCCAGGTGTACCTCGGTGGCACCTACTTCACCGTCGTCGGGATCCTCGCCCCGACGCCGGTCGCCCCCGAGATCGACACCGCCGCACTGATCAGCTACGACGTGGCCGACGAGCTGTTCCAGCTGCAGGGCCGGTCCAGCCGGGTGTACCTGCGCGTCGACCCCGACCAGGTCGCCGACGTGGCGGCGGTCCTCGCGTTCACCGCCGCGCCCCAGGACCCGCGTTCCGTGGAGGTCGGCCGGCCGTCCGACCTGCTCCTCGCCCGGATCGCGGCGAAGGGTGCCTTCGTCGGGCTGTTCCTCGGCCTCGGCAGCATCGCCCTGCTCGTCGCCGGCGTCGGCATCGCCAACATCATGGTGATCTCGGTGCTGGAACGCCGGGCCGAGATCGGCCTGCGCCGCGCGCTGGGTGCCCGCCGCCGGGACGTCGCCGTGCAGTTCCTGCTCGAGTCGGCGCTGCTCACCACCGCCGGCGGGGTCCTCGGGGTCGCGCTGGGCTGCCTCGCCACCGCCGTCGCCGCGCACCTGGCCGGCAACCCGGTCGCGATCCCGGTGGTCGCGCCCATCGCCGGGCTCGCCGCGGCGCTCGCCGTCGGTGCCCTCGCCGGCTGCTACCCGGCGCTGCGGGCCGCCCGCCTCCCACCGGCGGACGCCCTTCGGACGCCGTGACCCGCTTGACGGGGCCAGGTCACAGGACAATACTCCTAATCGTGTTAGGTGAACCTAGACGCGATAGGAAAACCGAACGTCGTGCGGCAATCCGGCGAGAGATCGTCGACGCCGCTTGGCAGATCGCCCGCGACAAGGGGCTGGCGCAGGTGACCCTGCGCGACGTCGCCGACCTGGTGGGGATGCGGCCACCGTCGCTCTACACGCACTTCGAGTCCAAGAACGCCATCTACGACGCGATGTTCGGCGACGCCTGGACGCAGTACGCAGAGCACTCCAAGACGGCCGAGGCCGACGAGCCGCGCACGAGCCGGGCGGCGATGCGCTTCTACGCCCGCGTCTTCTTCGACTTCGCGGTCGCGTTCCCGGCCCGGCATCAACTGATGAACCTCCGCACGATCCCGGACTTCACCCCGAGCGCCGACGCCTACGCACCGTCCATGGCGGTCATGGAGCACTTCGTCGCCCGGATGGCCCGCCACGGCGTGCACGGGCGGGACGACATCGACCTGTTCGTCGCCATCGTCTCCGGGATGATCGACGCGCAGCTCGCCAACGACCCCGGCGGGACGCGCTGGTCCGGACTGCTGGACCGGGCCGTCGACATGTTCGCCGACAACATCGGCATCACCGACGAGAGGAGCCGACCGTGACCACGCCAGTGCTGGCCCCCCGACGCCCGTGTTTCGAACGGGACCTGGCGAAGCGCCTCGCCACCGACGAGTACGCACGGTGCTCCGAACTCCTGACCCGCCTGGATCCCCACCACTGGTCCGCCCCGACCGTCAACACCGGATGGGACGTCCGCGACACCGCCGGCCACATGCTCGGCATGGTGCAGATGATGAGCAGCCTGCCGCAGCTGCTCAACCAGATGTCGACGTCGACGCGTCAGGCCAAGAAGGCCAAGGCCCCGGTCTCGATCGACTTCCTCACCGCGCTGCAGGTGCGGCGCAACGCCGGACTCACCCCGGCCGAGCTGATCGGGGCGTGGCAGCGGCTCGCCCCGAAGGCGGTGCGCGGCCGCGGCCGCATGCCGGGCTTCCTGCGCGGCCGCGCCATGCCCGAGGCCCAGCTGGTCGGCGGGCAGCTGGAGCGATGGACCTTCGCGTACCTGATGGACGTGATCCTGACCCGCGACCCGTTCATGCACCGCCTGGACATCTGCGCCGCCACCGGCCTGGACCCGCGGCCCACCGCGGAGCACGACGGCCGCATCGTCGACGACGCCGTCCAGGAGTGGGCCGGGCGGCACGGTCAGCCCTACTCCCTGGAGCTCACCGGCCCGGCCGGCGGTGTCTGGGGCGCCGGCACCGACCGGATCACGATGGACGCGCTGGACTTCTGCCGCATCATCTCCGGACGGGGCGAGGCAGCCGGCCTCCTCACCACGTCGGTGCCGTTCTGACCCGCCCCCCACCGGCCGACGCCTGCTGACCGTGTGGCCGATTGCCGAGCGTCGATCCGGGGAACGGGTACGGCATGCGATACGAACTCGTGCGCCGGCCCGTGTGGGTGCGAAGCATCCTGAGCGCGCTGGTGTTCGCCGCGGTGACGACGGTGTTCAGGCTGCTCACCACGCCGACCGGACCGCTGCCGGCGCTGACCGCCGGTGTCGGCGGCGGCGCGCTGTTCGGCGTGGTGTTCGGCCTGTTCCTGTACCGGCAGGACCGCCAGCTCTGGGGTGACCAGCGGCTCAGCGGCGATGAGCGGGTCGCCGCGGTCCGCGCCGTCGACCGGGGGGACCCACCGTCCGAGCCCGACGTCCGAACGGCGGCGACCCGCGTCGCCCGGCTGCGCACCGCCCCGTCGAACCATCCCGCCGCGGTCGTGGCCATGTTCGGGCTCCTGCTGGTGGTGGCCCTGGTCGAAGCCGCTGTTCTCGGCAACCGCTTCTGGTGGCTGATCGCGGGGTTCGTCGTGGTGTTCGCGCCGTGGGTGACGATCCGGACGGTCCGCCAGCGATCCACCGCCCGCCGGTTCCTCGCCGCGGTCGGAAACTCCTGACACGCAGGGTTTTCGGGACTCCGGACAGGGCTGAGGCCGGTCACCGTGTTGGTGACCGGCCTCACGCCAGGGGGTCCTGCTCTTGGTTTGTCAGTTGCTCTTGGTTGGTTAGTTGGAGGCGACGCCGAGTTCGGCTGCGCCGCCGCCGGTGTGGATTTCGGTGCCGGAGGCGAAGGCGCTGTCCAGGCGGGCCTGGAGGGCGTCGAGCTGGGAGTATTCGGCGTTGTGCGAGGACTCGCTGCCTTCGGCGGCGAAGACGTGGTCGGTTTCGGCGGCGGAGTGGTCGTAGGAGGTGTAGTCCGACTCCTCGTAGTGCGCGCCGTTGGGGTTGCTGTACTCGACGTGGTGGCCCTGGTCGAAGCTGGTGTTCTCGGCTGCGGCGTGGTCCTGCTCGTAGACGTTGAACTGGTTGTTGTAGTCGGCCTCGCTGGCGTTGACCTGGTGCAGCTGGTCCAGGGACTCGTGCTCCTGGCCGGTCTCGACGTGACCGTAGTCCGCGCCGCCGTCGTAGCCGGTGTCGCCGCCGTCGTAGTCGCTCATCGCTATCTCCCCTGAGGTGTGTGTCTGTCTCGCTGTTGGAACAAACGTTAGGCGTGGGGGAAGCGGTTCAAATCCCGGAAACGTGCCACCCGGCCAGGGGTCAGCGGGGGCGTGCGTTGTGCAGGCGGATGCCGCTGAAACGCAGGCTGCTGGCCGTGACCGCGTCCCAGAACGACCACAGGTTCGGCAGCACCCGCAGCTGGATGCCGGCGCCGGCGTGCAGCTCGAAGAGGTCCCCGACCGGCTCCGGCGGGCCGAGCGGCTCGACCGGCTCGACGGCGACGTGGGCGTGGCTGCCGAACGGTGCGAACGGCGCCGCCGGGAACCGGTACGCGAACAGCCGGGCGGTCCGGATCGCCTCCAGCCAGCCGTATTCGACGGCGTGGACGCGCTCGCCGCAGCCGGCGCCGACGATCCGGTCGCGGTCCTCGGCGGTGGTGCCGGGGACGGTCCAGGCCATCGCCCGCGGGCACTGGCGCGGGAACCAGTAGTCCGGTGAGCGCCCGTGGTCCACGGCCCAGACGTACGCCTCCGGCTGCTGCGCGGTCGCCGCGACGTGCGGCACGAACCTGGTGATCGTCGGGTCCTCGGAGAAGTGCAGCACCTGCCCCGGCTCCGGTCGCATCAGTCGCCCTCCCTGCCGCTGCCGTGGTGGCGCTGGTAGTGCCGGGCGACCCTGGCCCGGTTGCCACAGCCGTCGGAGCACCACTCACGGCGTGGATGGTTGCGCAGGAAGTACAGCACGCAGCCGGGCGCTCGGCAGGCCCGCAGCAGCAGCCGGTCCGGGCCGGCGAACAGGGCGACGGCCTCCTCGGCGATGGCCGCGACGGCCGCGAGCCCCGGCGAGTGCGAGGTGCGCACCACCCGCATGTGACCGCCCGCCTGCCCGGCGCCGGCCGCCTGCGCAGCGCTGGCCGCTTGCGCCGCGCTGGCCGCTTGCGCCGCGCTGGCTTCCGGCAAGCCGATCTCGCCGTCGGCCGCGATCCCGTGGTCCGGGCGGCGCTCCTGGGACCAGTGCAGCTCGGACCACGACGGCGCTCGTGCGCAGGCCCGGTTGAGGACACCGACGGCGGCTTCCAGATCTGCGGCCGACACGACGGTCGGGTGGTCGCCGGCCTCGGTGGCGGCCGGCCAGGTGTGGTCGGGCGAGAGGGGGATCGGCCGAGTGTGGCCGGGTGTGACGGGGGCCGATCGGGCGTGGTCAGGCGTGACGGCGGCCGACCGGGCGTGGTCAGACGACGTGACGGGGGCCGGCCGGGCGTGGTCGGACGCGACGGGGGCCGGCCAGGTGTGATCGGACGTGACGGCGGCCGGCCGGGCGTGGTCGGACGCGACGGGGGCCGGCCAGGTGTGATCGGACGTGACGGGGGCCGGCCAGGTGTGATCGGGCGTGACGGCGGCCGGCCGATCGTCGCCGGTCTCGGCGGCGGCCAGCAGGCGCAGCGCGTCGCGGAGGTCGCGCAGCTCGGCGACGGCCTCCCAACCGGCGATCCCGACCTCGGGCCGGGCCTCCCGCAACCAGCGCGCGGCGGCGGCCGGGTCGGCGATCGTGTCCTGCACGCCGTCGCGGCCCGCCACCACCGTGTTCATCAGTTCAACCGGCAACGACTCCACGGTCCTAATGGTAAGGCATTGCGAAAACCATTTGGTCGTGTACTAATGGAAGCAACGCACTTCATCCGTTAGGAAGGGAGACTGCGGTGTTCCATGAGGGAGAGCTGGCGGTGCAGGAGCGGGCCGGCGTGCGGCTCGAGGCGGCCCGGCTGACCGGCATGCTGGCGCCCGGCGGCCTGAGCCGCGGCGCCGGCGGCTGGCTGGCCGAGCGGACCCTGGCCGTGCTCACCGGCCGCGACCGGGCCGGACGGCTGTGGGCATCGGCGCTGACCGGCCCGCCCGGCTTCCTCGACGGTGCCGGGCAGCGGCTGCGGGTGGACGCGGCGTTCGCCCCCGGCGACCCGCTGCACGACCTGCCGGGTGGCCAGCGGGTCGGCCTGATCGCGATCGACTTCGCGACCCGCCGCCGGATGCGGGTCAACGGCACGCTGTTCACCGAGGAAGCCGGCCGGGACGGGCGGGACGAGCTCACCGTCGAGGTGGCGGAGGCGTTCGGCAACTGCCCGCAGTACATCCAGCCGCGCCGGCTCGCCCCGGCCAGGGCGGCGGGCGCCGGGCCGATGTTCACGTCGCTGCCGGTGCTCACACCGGCCGCCGCGGCGACGGTCGCCGGTGCCGACACGTTCTTCCTCGGCACCGCCCACCCGGGCCGCGGCGCCGACGCCTCACACCGCGGCGGCCCGCGCGGGTTCCTGCGCGTCGACGGCGACGACCTGTGGTGGCCCGACTATCCGGGCAACAACATGTTCAACAGCCTCGGCAACCTCGCCACCGACCCGTCCGCGGCGCTGCTCGTGCCCGACTTCGCCACCGGCCGCACCCTGCACCTGTCGGGCACCGCGACGGTGGAGTGGACCGAGCCGGGCACCGGCGCCCCCGACGAGGTGACGGGCCGCCGGGTCCGCTTCCACCCGACCGCCGTCGTCGCCGGCGAGCACCCCGCCCTCGTCGCCGTCCACACCGGACCACCCGGCGGCGGCCCGTGAACCCGCCGTCCACACCGGACCACCCGGCGGCGGCCCGTGAACCCGCCGTCCACACCGGACCACCCGGTGCCGGCTCGTGAACCGCCGCCCACACCGGACCGACCCCTTGAACCGCCGCCCACACCGGATCACCCGCCGCCGGCCCGTGACCGGCCCGTGTTTCGCCCGGAGCGCCGCCGGGAATCCGTGTGCTCAACCGGTCCCCCCACGGAGGTTTCCCATGTCGGCACAGGCCGTCCTGTACATCATCGCCATCATCCTGCTCGCCGTCGCGGCGCTGCCGGTGCCGTCCCGCGGCTTCAACCTGGCGATCCTCGGCGCCGCCGTCGCCCTCCTCGCCTACGCCTGGCCGATCGTCAGCGCCTGACCGAGGCACCCGCGACCACGGCCGGTCACCCTTCCCCCGGGGTGGCCGGCCGTGGCACGTTTCCGGGATTTGAACCGCTGCCCCCACGCCTAACGTTTGTTCCAACAGCGAGACAGACACACACCTCAGGGGAGATAGCGATGAGCGACTACGACGGCGGCGACACCGGCTACGACGGCGGCGCGGACTACGGTCACGTCGAGACCGGCCAGGAGCACGAGTCCCTGGACCAGCTGCACCAGGTCAACGCCAGCGAGGCCGACTACAACAACCAGTTCAACGTCTACGAGCAGGACCACGCCGCAGCCGAGAACACCAGCTTCGACCAGGGCCACCACGTCGAGTACAGCAACCCCAACGGCGCGCACTACGAGGAGTCGGACTACACCTCCTACGACCACTCCGCCGCCGAAACCGACCACGTCTTCGCCGCCGAAGGCAGCGAGTCCTCGCACAACGCCGAATACTCCCAGCTCGACGCCCTCCAGGCCCGCCTGGACAGCGCCTTCGCCTCCGGCACCGAAATCCACACCGGCGGCGGCGCAGCCGAACTCGGCGTCGCCTCCAACTAACCAACCAAGAGCAACTGACAAACCAAGAGCAGGACCCCCTGGCGTGAGGCCGGTCACCAACACGGTGACCGGCCTCAGCCCTGTCCGGGGCGGCGGGACAGTAGGTGCATGAGCAACAGCCCCGCACGGGTGTTCCGGATCGCCGCGATCGGGGAGGCGTGCTCCTGGCTCGGCCTGCTGGTCGGGATGTTCTTCAAGTACGTCGTGGTCGAGAACGAGATCGGCGTGAAGGTCTTCGGGCCGATCCACGGTGCGATGTTCGTGATCTACCTGGTCGCGCTGGTGTGGGTGGCCAGGGCGGAGCGGTGGAGCCTCGCGCGGTTCGCCGTCGGGGCGGTGGCGTCGATCCCGCCGTTCACGACGCTGCTGTTCGAGCTGTGGGTGGAGCGGGTCAGGCGCGCCCCGGTGCCGGAACGCGCCTGACCACAGGCATCAGGCCGGCAGGGTCCAGCGCTGGTTCTGGCCCGTGCCGCAGGCCCAGATCTGCAACTGGGTGCCGTCGGCGGAGCTGGGCCCGGTGGCGTCGAGGCACTTGCCGAGGGCGCGCAGCGTGCCGTCGCCCGGTGCGGTCCAGGTCTGCGCGGTGCTGCCGTTGCAGTCGTAGAGCTGGACCTTCGTGCCGTTCGCGGAGTTGGCCGCGGCGACGTCGAGGCACTTGCCGAGCGCGCGCAGCGTGCCGTCCGTGCCGACGGTCCAGGTCTGGGCGGTGGTGCCGTTGCAGGTCCACAGCTGGATCTTCGTGCCGTTGGCCGGGCTGGCGCCGGCGACGTCGACGCACTTGGCGCCGTAGCCGGTGATCGGGCCGACCCGGGTGGACGGGGTGCCGCTGCTGGCGCCCGCCCACAGGTAGGTGCCGACCGTCTTCGCCGGCAGGGTGCTGCTCACCTGCTGGGTGCCGACCCGCAACGTGAACGACTGCGATGCGGAGGTCTGGTTGACCACCACGGTGACCAGCGTGCCGTCGGGGTTGAGGAACGCGACGTTGGTGACCGTGCCGGTGCTGCCGTAGCCGGTGGCGACGCGGCGGGCGCCAGCCTTCACGAACTTCGAGAACTGGGCCACCATGTTGTAGTCCGGCAGCGCCCAGAAGGTGTCGCGGTTGCTGGTGCTCTGCACGAGCATCGTCGGGTCGGGCGAGCCGGACCAGCGTTCCGGGGCGCGGTTCTGGTCGAGCATGCTGACCCAGCCCTCATACAGGGTGGCCTGGTTGCGGAAGTACTGCACGATCCGGTCCGCGCCCGAGGTGCCCCACACGGAGCGCTCGGTCATCAGCACGTCCTTGTCCGGGTAGGACGCCTTCACCGTGCTCATCGCCGACGGGTCGCCGGCGTAGTCGTGGAAGGCCACACCGTCCACCGAGCCGTAGGCGTCCGAGTGCGACGAGGAGCTGCCCAGCACCCCGGCCGCATAGGAGACCGACTCGGAGAAGTTGTGGTCGAAGGCCCAGATGCGGGTGCCGAGACCGTTGGCCGACAGCTCGGTCCGCAGCGCCTTGGCGAGCTGCCGCTCCTGGTCCGCGGAGACGAGCATGCCGGGGTAGTCCGCCGGGGAGAACAGCGGCTCGTTCTGCAGCGTGAGGGCGTGGATCGGGATGCCCTGGGCGGTGTAGGCCTGCACGGCCCGCCGATAGTACGCCGCGAGGGTCGGGATCTGGCTGGTGACGAGGCTGCCGCCGATGATGGCGTTGTTCGTCTTCATCCAGCCCGGTGCCGACCACGCGCTCGCGAACACCTTGATGTCGGGGTTGATGGCGAGGGCCTGGCGGACGGTGGCGATGATCCCGTAATCGATGTCGCGCTGGATGGAGAACCGGGACAGCGTCGGGTCGGCCGCGCCGTCGTCGTAGGTGTAGAAGTCGTGCGACGTGAAGTCGCTGGTGCCGAACGTGATCCGGATGACGTTGAAGCCGGCGCCGGTGGCCGGGTCGACGAGCGCGCGCAGGGCCCGGTCGCGGGCGGTGGCGCTCATCCGGGACAGGTTGTAGACCGTGGACTCCTCCAGGGACGAGCCCACACCGAGGATCGTCTGGAAGCGGGAGTTCGTGTCGGCGGTGATGGTGGGGGCACCGGTGGCCGCGACCACCGGCACGTCGGCCTGGCGGGACAGCTGGTAGGGCGTGCCGGCGAGGCCGGTGGCCGGGTTGGTGTACCAGTTGCCGTTCTTCGGCTCGTAGCCAGCGGTGCGGGACTCGGAGCTCCAGTAGACCTGCACGCTGGTGGCGGCGGCCTGAGCGCTGGGCACGCTCAGGCCGACGACGGAAGCGCCGAGGACGCATGCGGCGAGGCCGATGCGGGAGAGGCCGGTGCGGGAGAGGACGGTGCGGAAGAGGACGGTGCGGAAGGGGACGGTGCGGGCGAGCAGCGGTCGGGTTGGGACCATGAGGGTGCTCCTGGCGGGGACGCGGGGAGTGCACGGAAACTTCAGGACTCGAAATAAGTCCTGACCGAACTCTCCGCAATAGGCAGCCAACCTGTCAATAGGTGGCCACGTTGAGCTTGCCCTTCGGATCGAAGTAGCCGATGGTGTCGTGGAAGCCGTCGGTGGCCGTGCCGACCCCGGACGCCGCTCGCAACTCGTAGTCGTAGACGTAGAAGCAGGTCGGCCGGCAGCCCTGGGAGTAACCGCGGCGCACGGTGCCGTCCGGCGCGTGGAACCAGATGTAGAGGTCCGAGGGGTGTGAGGTGAGCGAGAACCCGCCCGACGAGCTCGCCACGACCGGCTGCGTGACGGTGCTGCGGTTGGTGAGCGTCGCCGAGCCCGTCGTGGCGGTGGCCAGGTTGATCGCGCCGCCGGCGGTCCAGCCGAGGATGAGGCCGTTGTCCGCACCGGAGTCGTCGAAGCCGAGCGTCGGCCCCTCGGCGGTGGTCTCGGCGAACGCCACCCGGTCGCGCAGCACCATGCCGCCGGGCGCGCCGGCGCCGGTGCAGCCGCTGCTGTCGAGCCGGGCGAGGTTGATCCGGTTGTCGGTGCCGGTCCACGCGATCCAGCGGGTGCCGAAGGTGTCGTGCGCGAGCGCGGGCGACCGGGTCGTGCGCACGCCGGTGAACGCGGTGCGGCACTTGAGACCGTTGCCAATGGTGTAGCCGACGGTCAGGGTGTTGGCGTTGTTGGCCGCGGACCAGGCGAGGTAGACCCCGACGGCGTAGCCGAACGAGCCGTCGGCGTCCAGCGCCGGGCCCTCACCCTCGGGCACGCGCTCGACGACCGTGTTGTCCTTGGTGAAGTGCTGCCCGCCGTCGACCGACCAGCCGATGATCAGCTGCTTGCCGGACGTGCCGGAGGTGGAGCCGGTCCAGGCGGCGTAGAGCCGGTTGCTCGCGAAGGCGAGCGCGGGCCGGCCGGAGCCGGTGTGGACGGTGGTGTACGCCGCCGCCACGCCCGGGAACAGTCCCAGCAGGAGCGTGGCGGCGGCGACGGACAGGATGAAGCGGCGCACAGGTGTCTCCACTCGACGGCGGCGGGCGTTTCGAGAGAGCGCTCTCCGCGCCAGTCTGGAGACGGCATTACCGTCGGTCAATCCTTGTTGCCATCAGTTGCCATCAGTTGCCATCCACGGCCCACACCTGGAACGTCGGGCCGTCCGTGGGCACCTCCGCCGCTCCCCCGTAAACGTTGACGGAGGACTCGAGGCCGGCGATGCGCAGCGGCGCACCGGCCGCCCGCCGGGCCACCACCAGCAGCCGCTCGTCCGCGGTCTCCCGCCAGAACGCGATGGTGTCGGCGTCGGCGTGTGCGAGGCGCAGCCCGCCGTGCCGCAGCGCCGGGTGGGCGCGGCGCAGCCGCAGCAGCGCCCGGTACCGGGCCAGCGTCGGCCGGTGCCAGCTGGGCTCGTCGTGCCACGGCATGGCGCGCCGGGCCTCCTCGCCCCGCGCGCCGGTGAGGCCGAGCTCGTCACCGGCGAACACCAGCGGCACGCCGGGCAGGGTCGCGAGCAGCCCCGCGGCCACCTCGACCCGGTCCGGGTCGCCCACGACGGTGCGGATCCGGGCCGTGTCGTGGGTGCCCAGCGCCGTCCACGAGTGCGTCCACGACCGCCACGACATGCCCGCCGCGGCGGAGCGCATCGAGCGCACCACGGCGTCGCCACCGCGGGCCGGCACGCCGCCCGGGACGCCGAGGAAGTCCGGCAGCGCCAGATCGGCCGCGCGCAGCCAGGTCCACAGTGGACGGGTGAACCCGGCGTAGTTCATCGTGCCCTGCCAGCCGTCGACGTCCAGGTCGCTGCCGGCGCTGTGGGAGTGCTCGGCGACGAGCATCGCGTCGGGGCGCACGTCGCGGACGGCCCGGGCGACGAGCCGGGACACCTCGTGGGTGAGGTCGTCGGTGCCGTGCCGGCCGGTCATGTTGGCCACGTCGACGCGCCATCCGTCGAGGTGCTCGAGCCACCGCTGCAGCGGGTCGACGAACGCCTTGCGCAGCCCGGTGGAGTTCCAGTTGAGCTTCGGCAGGCTCGGCACCCCGAGCCAGGCGGCGTACCCGCCGTCCGGCGAGCGGTAGTAACGGTCCTGCGCGGCCGGATCCAGGAACCACTCGTGCCCGTCGCCGGTGTGGTTCGTGGTGATGTCGCCGATGAGCCGCATGCCGCGGTCGTGCAGGGCGTCGGCGAGCCGGGCGAGGGCCGCGTCGCCGCCCAGCAGCGGATCGACGGCGTCGAAGGTGGACGCGTCGTAGCGGTGGTTGGAGCCGGCCGGGAAGAACGGCGTCAGGTAGACGGTGTCGGCGCCGAGGGATTGGATGTGGTCCAGCCGGCCGATGATGCCGTCGAGGTCACCGCCGTACACTTGCCGGCCGGTGAGCTCGCCGCGGCCGGCGACGGGGGCGTCCCAGCCGCACGGGACCGCCCAGGAGGGCAGCGCCCGCTCGGCGTAGGCGGGCGACCGGGCGAACCGGTCGGGGAAGATCTGGTAGACGCACGCGTCCCGGATCCAGGCGGGCGGCGCGGGGTGCGCCACCAGCCGGAAGTCCGTGGCGTCGGAGATCTCGTGGTCGGCGGGGCCGGCCGCGCTGTACCAGCGGTCCCCGACCAGGAAGCGGTACGGAGTGACCGGGTTGCGCACGGGAACGGCCGCCCGCCACCACAGCTCGTCGCCGCGGCGCTCGGGCACCGCCTCGCTGAACCGCGGCTCACCGTCCACAAGGGACCTGACGTGCACCCGTGAGACGCCCGGCGACGTCCGCAGCACCACGTCGACGTCGGTGCCCAGGACGGGCGCCTGGTCAGGCACGTGCAGGGCGGACCCGTCATGGTGGATCATCCCTTCACCGCCCCGGCGGTCAGCCCCGACACGATGTACCGCTGCAGCGACTGGAACACCAGCACCGTCGGGATCGCGGTCAGCAGCGACCCGGCGCAGAACATCCCGAAGTTCGCGTTGCGCTGGCCGGCGATGAGGCCGTAGAGGCCGACAGCGAGGGTTTTCGAGTCGTCGGAGCGCAGGAACACGTTGGCGAGCAGGACCTCGTTGATGGTGCCGATGAAGCCGAGCAGCGCGGTGACCGCGAGGATCGGGGCGATCAGCGGCAGCGTGATCCGGAAGAACGTCTGCGCGTGGGTCGCGCCGTCCATGACCGCGGACTCGTCCAGCTCGCGCGGGACGGTGTCGAGGAAGCCCTTCATCAGCCAGGTGCCGACGCCGAGGGCACCGCCGAGGTACAGCAGCATCAGCCCCCACGGGCTGTCCAGCCCGAACGACGGGTAGAAGTCGCCGATCCCGGCGAACAGCAGGTAGATCGTGACGACGGCGAGGAACTGCGGGAACATCTGGATGAGCAGCAGCGCCATCAGCCCGACCCGGCGGCCGGCGAAGCGCATCCGGGAGAAGGCGTAGGCGGCGAGCACCGACAGGAACACCCCCACGGCCGAGGCGGTCAGCGCGATGACGACGGAGTTGACGTACCAGCGGCTGAACGCCGTCCTGGTGAACAGGTCGATGAAGTTGGCGGTGCTGGCGCCGGTCGGGTAGAGCTCGGTCGAGCTGAGCGAGCCGACCGGGTTGAACGCCGCGGACACCACGAACACGATCGGGAAGAGCGAGAACACCACGGCCGCGATCCCGGCCAGGTGACGCCAGCCCATCTGACGCATCCACTTCCCCACACCGGCTCGTTCGCTGCGCTTCGGAACGCTCATGAGTACACCTCCTCCTGCTTGCGACTGCGGCGGAACCCGATCACGGACACGAGCGCGACGATGGCGAAGATGTAGACCGAGATCGCCGCGGCGAACCCGAACTGGGCGCCGGAGCCGCCGAACGCCAGCCGGTAGGTGTAGGTGATGAGCAGGTCCGTGGCGCCGACGCTGGAGTCGTCGGGCGGGAACGGGCCGCCCTCGGTGGTCAGGTAGATCGCGTTGAAGTTGTTGAAGTTGAACGCGAACGAGGCGATGAGCAGCGGGGTCAGCGCGACCAGCAGCAGCGGCAGGGTGACCTGTTTGAAGCGCTGCCACATCGAGGCGCCGTCGATCGTGGCGGCCTCCGTCATCTCCTTCGGGATGGCCTGTAGCGCGCCCGTGGCGACCAGGAACATGTAGGGGTAGCCCATCCACAGCTGCACGAGGATGACCGCGAGCCGGGCCGTCGCCGGCTGGCCGAACCAGTCGACGTCGAGGCCGAAGAGCCGGTTGATCAGCCCGAACTGCTGGTTGAACAGGTCCCGCCAGACGAGCAGCATCGCGAAGCCCGGCATCGCGTAGGGCAGGACCAGCAGCACCCGGTAGACGCTGCGGCCCCGCAACCGGTCGGCGTTGAGCGCGATCGCGCAGCCGAGCCCGAGGCCGAACGTGACGAGCACCGAGCCGATCGCGAACGCGAAGTTCCACAGCAGGGTCTGCAGGAAGTGCCCGGAGATGCGGGAATCGGTCAGGACCCGGGTGAAGTTGCTGAAGCCGACGGACACCTTCCAGCCCTGCGGGAGCCGCTCGCCGTCGGCGGCGACGAAGCCGCCGGCGTCGTTGTCGGCCGTCCACTGCTTGCCGGTGCCGCGGTCGGTGACGCAGTCGCAGCCGCCGTCGTAGAACTGGGTGGCCTGGCCGTTGTACGCGCGGGTGAGGCCGGACGCGCGGACCGCGCCCTCGCCGGTCGGCACGCTGAACGCGAGGATGTCGTCGTTGCGCAGGTTGGCCTCGCCGAGGCTCAGCAGGGTGTAGCCGTCGGCCTCGACGACCTTGCCACCGGCGACGGTGAACTGCGCCGGGTGCAGGCCGTCGCCGTCGCCGACGAACGTGGCGCCGGTCTTGTCGACCAGCAGGAAGACGATGGCGCCCTCCCGGGTGGCGACGGCGAGGTCGTACTCCATGGAACCCGGGACCTGCTTCACCGACGCACCCTGCACGGCGATGATCGCCTCGGCCTTGCTGCCGCGGTGCCCGTCGCCGTAGTTGGTGAAGGCGGTGCTGGCCGTGTAGAGCACCGGCACGACCTGGAACGCGAGCAGGAAGATGGTGCCGGGCACGAGGTACTTGGCCGCGATGTGCCGCGGGGTCAGGTAGATGTAGAAGAGCAGTGCGGTGGTCGCGGCGAGCACCGCGAGCCAGCCCCAGGCGTGGGCGCCGACCAGCGGGAGGGCGGCCGCGATCGCCAGCGCCAGCCCGGCGCCGAGCAGGGCGATCTTGATGGTGGGGCCGGCGAGCGAGCCGCCTTCCCGCTGAGTCGTCGTCTTCATGGTTACTTGTTGATCGCTTCGGTGATCGCCTTGCCGGCGGCCGCGAGGGTCGTCTGCACATCGGCGCCGCCGATGATCGCCGCCTCGGCCTTGCCGAACGGGTCCCAGACCGCGGCCATGGCCGGGATCGCGGGGAGCACGGCGCCGCCCTTGCCGGCGTCCAGCCACTTCTGGATGTCCGCGTCGCTGCCCTTGACCTGGTCGAGCGCGGCGACGAGCGCCGGCGGCCGCGGGTTGGCCTGGTACAGCGCCACCTGCAGGTCGGGCTTGGTCAGGTAGTTGGTGATGAACTCGTTCGCGAGGGCCTTGCTCTTGCCCTTGGAAGCGACGTAGAACGCCTGCACACCGACGAACGGCTGGGCGGGCTTGCCGCCGGCGAACGCCGGGATCGGGGTGATGTCGTACTTGACGCCGGCCTTCTTGATGTCGGCGACGGCCCAGGGGCCGGAGATGAGGAACGCGGTCTTGCCGCCGGTGAAGGTGGGGATGGCGTTGTCGCCGGTGATGGAGCGGGTCAGCGCGCCGCTGCCCTTCTCACCGAGCGCGGCGATCTTCTTGAACGCCTCGACCGAGGCGGGCTTGTCCACGCCCAGGTCGGCGGGGTCGTAGTCGCCGTTGGCCTTCTGGCCGAAGAGGTAGCCGCCGGCCGAGGCGTACAGCGGGTACGCGTGGTACGCGTCGCCGGTGGTGCCGACCTGCAGCGACATGATGTTGGTGACCTTGCCGGCCGTTTTCAGCGTCTGCCCGGCCTTGACCAGGTCCTCGATCGACGCGGGCGCGGTGGGCGCCAGATCCGTGTTGCGGATCAGGGCGAGGTTCTCGATCGCGTAGGGGACGCCGTAGAGCTGGCCGTTGAAGGTGACGGCCTTGACCGCGACCTCGGCGAACGCGGACTTCTGCGCGTCCGGCAGCTGCACCGGGTCGATCGCGCCGTTCTGGACCAGGTTGCCGATCCAGTCGTGCGCGCCGACGACGATGTCCGGGCCCTTGCCGGACTGCGACGCGGTGACGAAGTTCGTCTGCAGGTCCTTGGAGATCGCCTGGACCTCGACGGTGACGCCGTTGTCCTTGCCGAACTTCTCGGCGAACGGCTTCAGCGCCGCGGAGCGCTGGTCGTCGGCCCAGATGGTGAGGGTGCCGCCGGCGGCCTTCGACGCGGTGGACGACGCGGGCGTGGCGTCGGAACCGCAGGCGGTGAGTGCCAACGACAGAGCCGCAAGGGTGACGACACCCGTGATGCGGATGCGCATGGGGGTTCTCCTGTTCGGGGCAGGGGTGTGCCTCAACCGCCCGCTGAGGGGCGGAAGGCGAAAAAGGGTGTGGGGTGGTGCGCGGCGTCCTTGCGCAACCACTGACGTGGTCTTGCGGAGCCACGGAAATGCCGGAACTGAGCGAAAAGCGGGGTGTGAGGCGGACGGGTGCCGGGTCGCGATTCCTACGACACCCGTGCGCCGTGGCCGAACGCTAGCAAGACCTTGCTGTTAATGAAAGACCTTGCATCGACCTTTCACAAACGGCGGTTCGATGCTTTACAGTCGGCCTATGTCCACCGAGCCACCCCGTGCCCGGCTCGCTGACATCGCCCGGCAGGCGGAGGTCAGCGAGGCGACGGTGTCCCGCGTGCTCAACAACCGCGCCGGCGTCAGCGCGGACACGCGGCAGGCCGTCCTCACCGCGCTCGACGTGCTCGGCTACGAGCGCCCCGAGCGGCTGCGCAAGCGCAGCGCGGGCCTCGTCGGACTGGTCACGCCCGAGCTGGAGAACCCCATCTTCCCGCTCTTCGCCCAGATCATCGAGTCGTCGCTGGCCCAGCACGGCTTCACGCCGGTGCTGTGCACGCAGACCCCGGGCGGCGTGACCGAGGACGAGTATGTCGAGATGCTGCTGGACCGGTCCGTCGCCGGGATCATCTTCATCTCGGGCCTGCACGCCGACACCACGGCGGACCACGACCGCTACCGCAAGCTGATCGACCGGCCCCTGCCGATCGTGATGATCACCGGCTACGTCGCGGGTCTCGACGCCCCCTGCATCTCCTGCGACGACCGACTCGCCAGCCAGACCGCGGTGGACCACCTCGCCTCGCTCGGCCACACCCGCATCGGCCTCATCTCGGGCCCCGACCGTTTCCTGCCGGTGCAGCGCAAGCTCACCGGCTACCGCGCGGCGATGCAGCGCCACGGGCTCGACGAGATGGTCGAGCTGTCCCTCTTCGGCGTCGAGGGCGGCGCCGCGGCCGCGGACCGGCTCATCGCGCGCGGCGCGACCGGCCTCGTCTGCGGCTCGGACCTCATGGCGCTCGGCGCGGTCCGGGCCGCCCGCGCCCGCGGTCTCTCGGTGCCGAGGGACGTCTCCGTCGTCGGCTACGACGACTCGCTGCTCATCGCCTTCACCGACCCGCCGCTGACCACGCTGCGGCAGCCGGTCCGGGCGATGTCCAACGCCGCGGTGCGCGCCCTCGTCGACACCATCAACGGGCAGCCGACCCCCCATTCGGAGTACCTGTTCAATCCGGAGCTCGTGGTCCGCGGCTCCACGGGCATCGTCGCCCGCTGAACTTCCCCCACTTTTTTCGCGTAAGGGATTCCTTCACCGTGCCTTCTTCCAACTGGTGGCGCACCGCGGCCATCTACGAGATCTACGTGCGCAGCTTCGCCGACGGCAACGGCGACGGTGAGGGCGACCTCATCGGGCTGCGGGAACGCCTGCCATACCTCAAGGACCTCGGCGTCGACGCGATCTGGCTGACGCCGTTCTTCCGCTCCCCCATGATCGACGGCGGCTACGACGTCGCCGACTACCGCGACGTGGACCCGATGTTCGGCACCCTGGCCGACTTCGACGCGATGCTCGCCGCGGCGCACGCCCTGGACATCCGGGTCATCGTCGACATCGTGCCCAACCACACGTCGTCGCAGCACGCCTGGTTCGCCGAGGCGCTGGCCGCACCGCCCGGGTCCCTGGCCCGCGACCGGTACATCTTCCGGCCCGCCACCGAGGAACCGCCGAACGACTGGGAGTCCATCTTCGGCGGCCGGGCCTGGACCCGCACCCCCGACGGCGAGTGGTACCTGCACCTGTTCGACCCGGCCCAGCCCGACCTCAACTGGGACAACGCCGACGTGCGCGCCGAGTTCGAGTCGGTGCTGCGGTTCTGGCTGGACCGCGGCGTCGACGGCTTCCGCGTCGACGTCGCCCACGGCATGGTGAAGGAGGCCGGCCTGCCGTCCGTCGGGCACCCGCAGCAGATCGGGCTGCTCGGCCGCGAGCCGCTGCCGTACTTCGACCAGGACGGCGTCCACGAGATCTACCGTGCGTGGCGCAAGATCCTCGACTCCTACCCCGGTGACCGGATGGCGGTCGCGGAGGCGTGGGCGTCGACCCCGCGGCGGCTGGCCCGCTACGTCGCCCCCGACGAGCTGCACCAGGCGTTCAACTTCGACTTCCTCGCCGCACCGTGGTCCGCGGCCGAGCTGCGCGCGACGGTCGACGCGTGCATCGAGGCCGCCGACAGCGTCGGCGCGCCGACCACGTGGGTGCTGTCCAACCACGACAAGGCCCGCCACGTCACCCGCTTCGGCTCGTCGTCGGTGGCCCGCGCCGCCGCGCTGCTCATGCTGGCACTGCCCGGCGCGGTCTACCTGTACCAGGGCGAGGAGCTCGGCCTGCCCGAGGTGCTGGACCTGCCCGACGACGCCCGCCAGGACCCGGTGTGGCACCGCTCCGGCGGCACCGATCCCGGCCGGGACGGGTGCCGGGTGCCGCTGCCGTGGATCGCGGACGCGCCCGCCTACGGCTTCTCCGCCACCGGCCGCTCGTGGCTGCCGCAGCCGGACTGGTCGGGCCTGGCCGTGTCCGCGCAGCTCGGTGTGCCGACGTCGGTCCTGGAGTTGTACCGGGAAGCCCTGCGGCTGCGCCGCACCTTCAACGGCCCGCTGGCGTGGCACCCCTCCCCCGCCGACGTGCTGGACTTCCAGCGCGGCGACCTGCGGTGCGTGGTCAACCTGTCCAGTGTTCCCGTCCCGGTCCCGGCGGGCGAGGTGCTGCTGTCCAGCGCGGACCTGGCCGGTGGCCTCCTGCCGCCGGACGCGGCGGTCTGGGTGCGGTGACGGTGCGACCCGGATGCCCGCCGGTCGGAGGGCATCCGGGGGCACGGTTCGCATATGCTCCCCGCCGTGCCATTCCACGTCCCCGTCCCGGCGAGCGAGCCGGTCGAGCTCTTCCCCAGCCTGCGCGGCCTGGTGGCGGACGGCGAGCGGGGCGACTGGGCGGCCGTCATGGCGCACCTCGGCGGGCTGCCCGGCCTCGATGACTTCGTCGTCGCGTGCAGCCAGGTGGAGGGGCGCATCGCCGACCACGTGCTCGCGCGGGTGCCGGTCGGTGACCCGTCGTGGGGTGTGGCGCAGGCGATGCGGGCCGCGCGCATCACCGAGGAGGGCTGGAAGATCCGCGGCGACGGCTGGGCGCGCACCGTGACCCCGCCGCAGTGGGCCGCGTTCCGCGAGCACCTCAACCGGGCCGAGCAGCTCCTCATCGACGTCACCGCCCGCGAGCCCCGGCTGGGGTACGCGTGGCTGGAGCGGATGACCACCTGCCAGGGCCTCTCGCTCGGCGCCGCCGAGGCCCGCCGGCGCTACGACCGGCTCAGTGCGCACGCCCCGCACACGTACATCGCCGGCTTCCGGCTCATGCAGCAGCTCCTGCCCAAATGGAGCGGATCGTGGGAGCAGGTGTCCGCGTTCGCCGCGGAACTGCTGCGGGTGACCCCGGCCGGGTCGATCGGGCTGCTGCCGGTGCTCGTCGCGCACCTGGAGCGGCACAGCGCCGCCGAGACCGACGCCGAGGCCGCCGCATACCTGCGCGACCCGGCCGTGGTCGCGGAGATCCACCTGGTCGCGGACCGCACGGTGCGGCACCCCGCGTTCCAGCCCGGCTACCGCGTCTACACCGCGCACGACTACTTCGCCATGCTGTTCTCCCTCATGGGCGACCACGCCGCCGCCGCGCCGCACTTCCGGGCGCTGCACGGGCGGCGCACCCCGTTCTGGGAGTGGTACTTCGGCGACGCCGGGGCCGCGTACGCCGGGCACCGGGACCGCGCGCTGGCAAGAGGCTGAACCGTGCTGCGACACACCGAGGTCGACGGCGTCCCCACCCTGCTCGCGCCGGGCTCGGGCCCGATGGTCGCCGGCCTGACGTTCCGCGTCGGCCGGGTCGACGAGGGGCTGGCCCGCACCGGCATCACGCACCTCGTCGAGCACCTGGCCCTGCACCGGCACGGTGTCGCCGACCACCACAACGGCGTCACCGGCGGCATCGTCACCCACTTCCACCTGCGGGGCGCCGAGGCCGACATCGTCCGCTCCCTCGAGCTGGTCTGTGACTCGCTGTCCGACCTGCCGGTCGAGCGCCTCGAGACGGAGAAGGCGATCCTGCGCGCCGAGGCGGCCGGCCGCGCCGACGGCGTCACCGCGCTGCTGCCGCTGTGGCGGTACGGCGCGCAGCACTTCGGCCTGGTCAGCTACCCGGAGTGGGGCGTGGACCAGCTCAGCGCCGACGACGTGCGGGCGTGGGCGCACACCTGGTTCACCCGGGAGAACGCGGTGCTGTGGATCTCCGGCGACCGGGTGCCGGCCGGGCTGCGCCTACGGCTGCCCGGTGGCGGCCGGCGCCGGCCGGTGCCGCCCGCGGCCACGGTGCTGCCGTCGACCCCGGCGTACTTCGCCGGACCCAACGGCGGTGTCGTCTTCGACGGCCTCATGCGCCGGCACACCGCGGGCACACTGTTCGGCGGGATGCTGGAGCGCGAGCTGCTCCGGGCGCTGCGCCAGGAGGGCGGCCTGTCCACCACGGCGAGCGCGTCCTACGACCCGCGCGGCGACGGGTTCGCGGTCGTCACGGCGTTCGCCGACGCGCCGCCCGAACGGCAGGACGCCGTGCTCGGCGGCTTCGTGGACGTCCTGGCCGGGTTCCGGGTCGGCCGCATCGAACAGGCCGACCTCGACGCGGTCCGGGCGAAGCGCGAGGAGGCGCTGGCCCACCCGGACGTCCACGCGGGCCGGCTGTCGGGCCTCGCCACGGACCTGCTCACCGGCGAGCCCGTCCTCAGCGTGGACGAGCTGCATGCCGAGCTGCGCGCGGTCACGCTCGACGGCATCCACGACGCCGCCCTGCAGGTCACCGGCTCCGGGCTGCTGCAGGTCCCGCCGGGGCACCGCGCCGACTGGGCCGGCTTCACCGCCGCGCCGGCGACGTCGAGCGAGACGATCCCCGGCTACACGTTCCGGTCCGTGGACGGCTCCGGCGCCGCGCTCGTCCTCGGCGCCGAGGGCGTCAGCCTGGTCGAGGGCGAGCGCCGGGTCACGGTCCGGTTCCGCACCTGCGCCGCCGTCCACGCGTGGCCCGACGGCGCCCGCCAGCTGATCGGCCTGGACGGCATCACGGTGCGGATCGAGCCGACCCTGTTCGCCGCCCCGCCGGACACCGCGGCCCGCATCGACGCCGCCGTCGACCCGGCGCTGGTGGTGCGGATGCCGGCCCGCACACCCGATGCCATCCCCCGGCCGTACACCCCGGCCCAGCCGCCGCCCACGCGGCTCTTCCCCGCCGCGTCGCCGGACCCGAACCTGGTGCTGGTCCCGGGCGCGCAGCAGGGCCTGCCGCAGCCACTGATCCAGCCGCAGGACCCGGCCGCGTTCCCGGCGGGCCGGTTCGCCGCCCGGCCCGGGCGGACCCGGCCCGGCACCGCGCAGCTGATCATCATGATCGCGATGTTCGCCGCCGGCCTGGTGTTCCTGTCCTGTGCCGGCGTCCTCACCATCGCCTCGGTCGAGGGGATCGAACCCGGCGAGGAGGAGTTCCGCGACGTCGCCTGGTACGTGATCGTGACCATCGCCTGGACGGGCACCCTGACCCTGCTCGGCTGGGCTGGCTACCTGCTGGTCCGTCGCCTCCGCAGCTGATGTGCGCCGTCCCGGTGCCGGCCCTGCCGGGGGACATCGGGACGGCATGCGCTCGCATATGCTCCGCGCCGTGCCGTTTCAGCTGCCGGTGCCGGAGAGCCAGCCGGCCGACCTGTTCGCCGAGCTGCGCCGTCTCGCCGCCGACGCCGGCCGGGGTGACTGGGCCGCCGTGGCGGCGTTCCTCGGCGGGCTGCGGTCGCTCGACGACCTCGCGGTGGCGTGCGGCCAGATCGAGGACAAGCTCGACGACCAGGTCCTCCAGCGGGTGCCGTACGGCGACCCGGCCTGGGCGCTGGCATACACGATGCTCGGGGTCCGCACCGTGCTGCGCGGGTGGAAGATCCGCGGGACCGGCTGGGCCCGCGACGTCACGCGGCAGCAGTGGGCGGGCTTCCACGAGCACCTCAACCGGGCCGAGCAGATCCTCATCGACGTCACCGCCCGCGAGCCGCAGCAGGGCTACGCGTGGCTGGAGCGGATGATCATCTGCCGGGGCATCTCGCTCGGCCACGACGAGGCCCGGCGGCGGTACGACCGGCTGAGCGCGCACCACCCGTTCGCGTACATCGCCGGATATCACCTCGTGCAGCAGCTGCAGCCGAAGTGGGGCGGGTCGTGGGAGAAGGTGGCCGAGTTCGGCGCCGAGCTGCTGCGCACCGCGCCCGCGGGGTCGGTCGGGCTGCTCGCCGTCCTCGCCGGGCACATGGAGCGCTTCCAGGCGTCGGACTCCGACGTCGAAGGCACGGCGCTGCTGCGCGCCCCGGCGACCGTGGCGCAGATCCACCAGGTCGCCGACCGGACCGTCCGGCACCCCGCGTTCCAGCCCGGCTACCGGTTCTACACCGCGCACGACTACTTCGCGATGCTGTTCTCCCTCGTCGGCGACCACGCCGCCGCGGCGCCGCACTTCCGGGCACTGGCCGGGCGGCGCACCCCGCTCTGGACGTCGTACTTCGACAACCCCGGCGTCGCGTACGCGAACCTCCGGGACCGCGCGCTGGCGAGAGGTTGATCCCGTGCTCCACCGCACCGACGTCGACGGCGTCCCGACGCTGCTCGCGCCGAGCTCCGGCCCGATGACCGCCGGGCTGACCTTCCGGGTCGGCCTGGCCGACGAGGGCGCCGCCCGCATCGGCATCACGCACCTCGTCGAGCATCTCGCGCTGCACCGGCACGGCGTCGCCGACTACCACTACAACGGCGCCACCGGCAGCGTCGTCACGCATTTCCACATGGAGGGCAGCGAGCGCGACATCGTCACGTACCTGGAGATGGTCTGCGACTCCCTCGCCGACCTGCCGGTGCAGCGGCTGGAGACCGAGAAGGCGATCCTGCGCACCGAGGCGGCCGGGCGCGGCGGCGGCGTCAACCGGATGCTGCCGATGTGGCGGCACGGCGCCCAGCACTACGGCCTGGTCGGCTACCCCGAGTGGGGCATCGACCGACTCGGCCCCGACGACGTGCGGGCCTGGGCGAACGCCTGGTTCACCCGCGCGAACGCGGTGCTGTGGATCTCCGGCGACCGGGTCCCGCCGGGCCTGCGGCTGCGCCTGCCGGCCGGGACGCTCCGCCCGGTGCCGGTCGCCTCGACGGTGCTGCCGGCGACACCGGCCTACTTCACCGGCGCCGGCGGCGGCGTGGTCTTCGACGGCGTCATGCGCCGGCACGTGGCCGGTTCGGTGTTCGCCCTGATGCTGGAGCGGGAGCTGTTCCGGTCGCTGCGGCAGGAGAGCGGCCTGTCCTACGCGGCGAGCGCCTCCTACGACCCGCGTGGCGACGGCATGGCGGTCGTCACCGCGTTCGCCGACGCGCTGCCGGAGAAGCAGCGCGCGGTCGTCGGCGGTTTCGTCGACGTCCTCGCCGGGTTCCGGGTCGGCCGGATCTCCCAGACCGAGCTCGACGCGGTCCGCGCGAAACGCGACGAGGCGCTGCGCCATCCCGACGCGCCCGCGGGCCGGCTGCCGGGCCTGGCCACCGACCTGCTCACCGGCGCACGGCTGCGCACCCTCGACGAGCTGCGCGCCCAGCTCTACGCCGTCGCCCTCGCCGACGTGCACGGCGCCGCCCTGCAGGTCCTCGACTCGGGACTGCTGCAGGTGCCGCCGGGCAGCCGGGCCGACTGGGCCGGGTTCGCGGCGGCGCCGACGACGTCGACGGACGCGATCCCCGGGCACACGTACCGGGCGGTCGACGGCTCCGGGGCTTCGCTCGTCCTCGGCGCGGACGGGGTCAGCATCGTCGAGGGCGAGTGCCGGGCGACGGTCCGCTACCGCTCCTGCGCGGTGATGCACGCGTGGCCGGACGGCGCGCGGCAGCTGGTCGGCCTGGACGGGATCGCGGTGATGATCGAGCCGGCGCTGTTCGCCGCGCCCGCGGACACCGCCGCCCGCATCGACCGGTCCGTGGATCCGTCGATCGTCCTGCCGATGCCGGCCCGCAACCCGAACGACATCCCCCGCCCGTCGACGGCACCTGCCACCGGCACGTTCCCGCCGTCAACCGCGACGGTTCCGGCCCCCACCGGAGGGTTCCCGCCGGCGACCGGCGGGATCCCGCGGACCATCACGGTGCTCCCGCCCGATGGTTCGTTCCCGCCCGCCGGCCGCTGATCGACGAACGGCCCGAGCCCGTAGCGGCGGGCCCGGGCCCGGTGCGGCTACTTCCAGGTGGCGTTGACGGTCTGGTTGGCGGTGCCGGTGCTCAGGGTGCGGTTGGCGCCGCTCTCCCAGGTCACGTTGCCCGAGCCGTCCTTCTTGATGAACTTGTACTCCACGGCGGTGTTGGACGGCAGCGTGACCGTGCCGGACCAGACGGGGTAGTTCGCCGAGGACAAGGCGATCGCGTTCGCCGTGTTCCAGGAGCCCAGTGCCGGGATCGAGCCGATCACGTACACGTTCTGGCCGAGGACCGTGGTGACGGTGGCGTTGAAGGTCACCGCCGGGTTCATCGTCGAGGAGCCGTTCCAGGTGGTGTTGATGGTCCCGGTGCCGTTGGCCGGGACCGTGTAGGTGTGGTTGCTGCCCGGCTCCCAGGTGACGTTGCCGGCGCCGTCCTTGGCGATGAACTTGTACTCCACCGCGGTGCTCGCCGGCAGGGTGACCGTCTTCGTCCAGTTCGAGCCGGCGGCGGTCATCGGGATGGCGTTCGCGGTGTTCCACGAGCCCAGCGCCGCCACGGAGCCGACCAGGTAGATCGGGTTGCCGGTGGGCGCGCCGCTGACGGTGAAGGCGACCCCGGCCGGGTTCGGCGACGAGGTGGACGGCGTCGGGGACGGGGTGCCGCCGGTGACGCGGGCGTTGACGTGGATCGCGACGGCGTCCTTGGCGTTCGCGCCGACGATCACCTGGCCGGAGCCGTTGACGGTGACGGTCGGGCCGCTGCACGTGGACGTGCCGGCCGTGTAGTCGCCGTGGATGACGTCGCAGTACACGCCCGCCGGCAGGCCGGTGCTGAAGGTGCGGGACGCGACCGAGCCGCCGCCGTTGTTGATGAGGGTCCAGCCGTTGGCGCCGCGGGAGAACGCGATCGCGTTGGCGCCGTCGCTCCACCAGTTGCCGACGGTCGTGTTGGCCTTGGTGGCGTTGTGGAAGCCGACCATGTTGCGGATCGAGCGCTGCCGGTGCTGGCACTCCCAGCCGCTGCCGCAGCTGACGGCGCTGACGTAACCGTTACCGTCGGCCGGCGGGGAGGCGTCGGTGTTGGAGAAGGTGAAGGAGCTCATGACGTTGGGGGTGCCGTAGTTCCAGGCCAGCATGAAGACGGTGGCGAGGGTGTCGGTGCTGCCGTTCTTGTAGCTGAGCGTGGAGCCGTTGCGCTCGGTGTCGTGGTTGGACACGAACGCGGTCGCCTTGTCCGTGGGCCGCAGGCCCCAGCTGGTGCCGAACGTCTGCAGGTTGGCGATGTTGCCCTGGAACTGGCTCTTGAGGTTGGTCGCGTAGTTGAACTCCAGGACGCCGCCGATGCCCTCGTAGGCGGCCATGGACAGGTTGCCGGTGCCGCCGGGCATGACCTCCTGCGTCCAGTACACGTTCTGGTTCGTCAGCTTGCCCTTGATGGCGGCCAGGTCGGCCTGGGCCATGTGCTTGGCCGCGTCGATGCGGAAGCCGTCGACGCCGACGCTGATCAGGTTGTTCAGGTACCCGGCGATCTTCGTTCGCACGTAATCGGTTTCGGTGGCCAGGTCGGACAGGCCGACCAGCTGGCAGTTCCACACCTCGGTCTGGTTGTTCCAGTCGTGGATCTGGTTGTCCGACTGGGGGCAGGCGCCGCCGTTGTGGTGGAAGTCGTTGTACCCGTAGCCCGCGCTCGGGTAGCTGTAGTTGTTCGTGAACGACGCCGGGCCGTACGCGGTCGTCGACGTCTGGTTGGCGCCGGTCATGTGGTTGATGACGGCGTCGACGTACACCTTCACACCGGCCGCATGGCAGGTGCTGACCATCGAGGCGAACTGGGCCGCGGTGCCCATGCGGCTGTTCAGGTCGTAGGCGGCCGGCTGATAGATGTCCCACCACGGGTGACCGGCGACGCTGATCGAGTCCTCCGGCGGGGCGACCTGCACGGCACCGTAACCGGCCGGTCCGAGCACGTTGGTGCACTCGGAGGCGATGGAGTTCCACGGCCACGACCACAGGTTGGCGATGACGTCGTCGGACGCGACGGACGCGTCGGCGGAGCGGTCGGCGGACAGCAACGGGTAGGCGAGCGCGCCGGACAGGGCGAGCGCGACCGCGCCGATACTCAGAGCACGTTTCACGGGGTGTCTCCTCAGAATCAAACGGAGGCAGGTCAGCGGAGGTAGGGGCCGGCGGTGCCGACCTTGCCCGGCGCGGGGTTGCCGGGCAGCGACAGCACGTAGACGCGCATGGCGCCCTTGGCGGTCACGGTGGCGGTGAGGGTGCCGTTGGCGACGGTCTGCACGTCACCGGTGACGGCGTCGGTGTACGTGCCGTTGGGGATACCGGTGAACGTGGCGGTGCTGGAGACGGCGACGAGGACGAAGCTGTCCACGCTGCCGGCGGTGTAGCGGCGCTTGTAGGCGATGCCGCCGGAGACGCCCGCGGTGGAGTACTGCCCCATCTGCAGTGCCGGCACCGCGCGGCGGATCTGGTTGAGCCGTTGGACGTGCTGCACGAGCGGTTTCTGCAGCGTGGTGGCGACCGCGCCGCTGGCGCTGCTGACGGTGCCGTAGCCGGACGCGACGACGGAACCCTCCACATAGGAGCCGAAGTAGGCGCGGCCGGTGTTGGCCAGGGGGCAGGTCGGGCCGCAGTCGATCTGCTTGCCGGCCTGGAACTCGACCTCCGAGCCGTAGTAGAGGACGGGGACGCCGCGGAACGTCCACATCAGATCCAGGTTCTCGGCCCACGCGTCCGTGCCGCCGGCGTAGCGGGTCGAGGACTTGTTGGGGCCGTAGTCGTGCGAGTCCACGTACACGGCGTTGTACGTGGCGTCGTTGACGCTGTCGTCGGAGTCCTTGCCGTTGTTGAAGGCGTTGGCGGCGTCACCGAAGTTCATGTGCATCCGCATGTCGATGATGTTCATGCCGGAGAACTGGCTGTGGTCCGGCGCGTGGTAGTCGTTGCCCTGCAGGAACGCGTTGGTGGAGGTGGGCTGGTTCCCGGTGCCCTGCAGGTTCTCGTAGTTGAACTGCTCCAGGGCCGCGGTGGTGTCGTCGGCGCTGTACGTGCGCCGTTCCTTCCAGGTGTAGAACTGCGCGGAGTGGTTGACGGAGCCGCGGTTCCACTTGTCGTTGACGAACGCGGCGACCTCGCCGAAGACGTAGAAGTCGTTCGCCTTCGCCGCGCCGTACTTCTGGGTCAGGTGCTGCTGCAGGGCCGGCAGGAACCGCCGGTTCCAGGTGACCCGCGGGATGTGCACGGCGGTGTCGATCCGGAACCCGTCGACGCCCATGTCGATGTAGGAGTTGTACGCGTCGATGAGGTACTGCTGCACCACCGGGTTCTCGGTGTTGAAGTCGGCGAGGTCGTCGTGCAGCCAGCAGGAGCGGGCGTCCTCACCCTCCCAGTTGCCGATCCAGCACTGGTGGTAGAGCGAGGCGGGGAACATCTTCGCCGTCGGGCTCGGCCACTGGCAGTGGTGGTTGGCGTATCCCTCGGGGCTGAACGTCCCGTTGGTCGCGCCGTAGTTGGGGCAGGTGTTGCCGGCCGGTGCGGTGCTCGACCACAGGTCGCCGTTGTAGGCGCGCCCGAGCGCGTTCTCGTTCAGCGGGTTGTAGGTCGCGCCGGCGACCTTCTCGCTGTACATCCAGTCCCACTGCCCGTCCCGGGCGCCCCACACGGTCGGCACGTACAGGCCGTTCGCTCCCCACCGGGAGCTGTGGTTGTAGACCACGTCCTGGTAGATCTTCAGGCCCTTGGCGTGCGCGGAATTGATCAGGTCCTGGTAGCTGGCACCCGGTGACTCGAGGCGCGGGTCGACGCGGAAGAAGTCCCAGCCGTGGTAGCCGTGGTAGTCGTAGTCGGACCGGTTGAGCACGACCGGCGTGATCCAGACGGCGGAGAAGCCCAGGCCCTTGATGTAGTCGAGCTTGTCGACGAGGCCCTTGAAGTCGCCGCGGAACATCGGGTCGTTGTTGGCGGCGTTGCCGGACTTCACGTGCTGGCTGCCGCCGCGGTCGTTGGCCGGGTCACCGTCGTAGAACCGGGCGGTGAGGACGAAGTAGATGCTCTCCTTGCGTGGGTCGCCGCCGAGCATCGACCCGCCGGCGGGCAGCGGCGGCGCGTCGCCGGTCGTGGCGGTGACGGTGTTCGACGGGCCGGAGACGTTGCCGGCGGCGTCGACGGCTTTCACGGTGTACGTGTAGGTGGTGCGCGGCGCGAGCCCGGCGTCGATGTAGCCGTTCGCCGCGCTCGTCAGCTGGACCGGTCCCGGGGTGCGGGCGATCTGGTAGCCGGTGACGCCGCGGTCGTCGGTCGAGGCGGTCCAGGCGAGGGTCACGGTGATGTGGTCGGCGGTCGCGGTGAGCCCGCCGGGGACGCTCGGCGGGGTGGTGTCGGGCGGGACCGCGGCGCACGGGTCGGTCGCGCCGCCGGTGACGACCCCGCCGGCGACCTTGGACGTGCCGGCGGTGAGGCGGTAGTTGGCGCCGTTGTTGTTGTCCCAGGTGCCGGATCCGTTGTTGAACACCGCCTGCAGGCCGGTGGCGGCGCCGAGCGCGACGGTCTTCTTCACCCAGCCGGCGCAGGCGGTCTCGTTCATCGCCACACCGGGCACGGCCGTCCACGCCTCGCCGGTCGGCGCGTAGTGGAGGTTCACCACCGGCCAGCTCTTCCCGGCGGTGGAGTAGAAGACGGTGGCGGTGTTGCCGGTGGGCGGCGGCGTGGTCGGCGTCGGCTGGCCACCGCAGGGGTTGCCGGTGCCCGCGACCCCACCGGAGACGGTGACGTCGCCGCTGCCGAGCGAGTAGTTGCGGCCCGAGTTGTTGTCCCACGTGCCGGAGCCGTTGTTGAACACCACCTGCAGGCCGGTCGCGGAGCCGAGGTCGATCGTCCTGCTGTACCAGCCGGCGCAGGCGGTCGACATCGCGACGCCCGGCACCGCGGTCCACGCGCCGCCGTTGGGCGCGTAGTGGATGTTCACGGTCGTCCAGGCGGCGGTGGGCTTGTAGTAGACGGTCACGGTGGTGCCCGCGGCGGCGAGGGCGGGGACGACGAGCAGGGACGCCAGCAGCGTCAGGACAGCGAGCAACAGAGTTCTGCTACGGGACACGGGGGTGCTCCTTGCGTGCATCGAAGACAGCCTGGCGGGGCGTGCAGCGCGTGGAGGAAGACTGATCTGGCCGATTGACACATGTCAAGCTTCTTGCAAAAGTCACCAGCTTCTCACCGACCTCATGGCCAGTGAGCTGCTGAAACGCCGAAGCCATCTTGCAAAGATCAACAGGTCTTTACCGGCGCGTTACGGGAAGCTAGCATCAGGGCGCTCTTGCAAGACTTTGCAACTTCTGCAAGTCACCTACAGTGGAGCGTATCCGTTGAAGCGTCCCCTCCTGCTCGCCGCAGTCCTAGCCCTGACCGCCGTCGGGCTCAGCGCCCCGCCCGCGACCGCCTCCGGGTCTCAGAAAGACGTCACCGCGCACCTGTTCCAGTGGCCCTGGCGCGACGTCGCCCAGGAGTGCCGCAGCACCCTCGGCCCGGCCGGCTACGCCGCCGTGCAGGTCACCCCGCCGCAGGAACACGTCGAGTTACCGGCCCAGGGCCATCCCTGGTGGCAGGCGTACCAGCCGGTCAGCTACCAGCTCGACAGCCGCTACGGCAACACCCGCGAGTTCGCCGGCATGGTCGAGGCCTGCCACCGCGCCGGGGTGAAGGTCTACGTCGACGCCGTCATCAACCACATGTCGGGGCAGGTCGGCGGCGGCACCGGCAGCGGCGGCACCCGCTTCGGCAAGTACGACTACCCCGGCCTGTACGACAGCACCGACTTCCACCACTGCGATGGTGACGGCTGGATCCACGACTGGAACAACGCGTGGGAGATCCAGCACTGCGAGCTGCTCGGCCTGTCCGACCTCGCCACCGAGCAGGAGGATGTCCGCAGCGACATCGCCGGCTATCTCAACGGCCTGCTCCGCCTCGGCGTCGACGGGTTCCGCATCGACGCCGCCAAGCACATCCCGGCCGCCGACCTGGCCGCCATCAAGGCCAAGCTCAAGCGCCCCGCGTACCTCTACCAGGAGGTGCTCGGCAACACGCCGATCCCGAAGGCCGACTACCTGCCCAACGGCGACGTCATCGAGGACGCCTACGGCCAGCAGATCAGCCGCGTCGTGAAGTCCGGCAAGCTCAGCTGGCTCGACCAGTTCGGTGAGGCGTGGGGCTTCTCCCCCACCGGCAGCGCCGTCGTCTACGTCGACAGCCACGACACCGAACGGGACCAGAGCGGCGCGACACTTACGTACAAGGACGGGCCGCTGTTCGCGATCGGCAACGTCTTCTCCCTGGCCTGGCCCTACGGGCACCCCCTCGTGCTGTCCAGCTACGGCTTCACGAGCACCGACGCCGGACCGCCGGGCGCTGCGCCGGACGGTGACCTGCGCTCGGTGCGCTGCGGCGGCGTCACCAGCGGCCCGGGCGGCTGGCTCTGCCAGCAGCAGGACACCGCGACCGTCGGCATGGTCGGCTTCCGCAACACCGCCGGCACCGCACCGGTGAGCCGGTGGTGGAGCGACGGCGACAACGCCATCGGTTTCGCCCGCGAGGGCCGCGGCTACGTCGTGCTCAACCGGGAGAGCACCGCCGTCACCCGCACGTTCGACACGGGCCTGCCGGCGGGCGTCTACTGCGACGTCACCCGCGGCACCGTGCGCGGCAACCGTTGCACCGGGCCGACCGTCACCGTCACGAAGACGGGCACGCTGACCACCACGGTCCCCGGCCTGAGCGCCCTCGCGATCGACGTCAGGCACCGCGTGTCGCGCCCCGTCGCGGCGGCGGCGCCGGCGGTCAGCTTCTCCGCCTACGCCACCGTCGCCGCCGGCGAGCGGCTCGTCCTCGTCGGCAACGACCCGGCCCTCGGCGCCTGGAACCCGGCGCTCGGCGTGCGGCTCTCCTCCGCCGGATACCCGCAGTGGACGGCGCGGGTGCGGGTGCCGGCCGGCACGGCGATCGAGTACAAGTACGTGAAGGTCGCCGCCGACGGCACCGTCACCTGGGAGAGCCGCCCGAACCGGACCGCCACGGTGCCCGCCGACGGCTGGCTGTCCACTTCGGACGGCTGGGAGGCCGGCGCCACCGTCCAGGCGAACGTGACGATGCACGTCGCCGAGGAGCCGGGTCAGCAGGTGTACCTGGTCGGCGCCGCACCGTCGATCGGATCGTGGGACCCGGCGAACGCGGTGCCGCTGGCGAAGACCGCCGACGCGACGTGGACCGGTTCGGTGACCCTGCCCGGGTCGGCGGTCGTGGAGTACAAGTACATCCGCAAGGACGCCGCTGGCACCGTGACCTGGGAGAGCGACCCGAACCGCACGGTCAGCACCCCGTCGGGCGGCACCATCACCCTCGACGAGACCTGGCGCTGATGTTCCGTGGCCCGCACCGCGCGAACCGCGGTGCGGGCTACGTGGCGGCGTCCTTCCGCCGGGCCAGGGCCTGGCCCGCGGGAAGGTCGGCGACGAAGGTCCGCAGGAAGCCGGTGAGCTGCGTCAGGTCGAGACCTTCGGCCGCGGCGTCGATGGACCGGTAGAGCGACTCCTCGATCTCGGCGATCCGCTGGGCCAGGTCGGCACCCATTGCGGTGAGGGTGAGCTGGACCTGCCGCCGGTCGTGCACGGCGACCACCCGGTCGACCAGGCCGGCGGCGGCGAGCCGGTCGACGAGCCGGCTGGGACTGCTGCCGCTCTCGCAGACCAGCAGGTCGCCGAGGCCGTTGAGGGTGAGGGGCTGGCGGTCCTGCAGGACGCGGAGCACCTCCGCCTGGGAGGCGGTGACGCCCAACGGCCGGAGGGCCTGGCCGAGCTGGCGGTTGCCTTCCCGCTGGGCGGCAAGGATCAGAAACCGCAGTTCCTCAGCGGGCCGCACGGGATCACCTCGTTCCGGTCGCGGATCGCGACGGGTGGAAACACTACACAGCGGGGGTCGCGGGCAGGCGCATGGCCTGCGCGAGACGGGCCGCCGCGCCCGGGTCGTGGGCCGGCAGGACGACGAGCCCGGGAAGCCGTCGCCGCAGTTCGTTCACCTGCTGGACCGCGGTGTGCAGCTGCCGCTTGTCGCCCACGCCGGGCAGCTTGCCCTCGGCGAGCAGCCGGTCATCGTAGGTGAGGTCGCCGACCATGAGCAGCGGCGGGTGCCCGGGCCGGCGGACCAGCAGCGACACCGATCCCGGCGTGTGCCCGGGTGTGGGCAGGAGCACCAGGCTGCCGTCGCCGAACAGGTCGTGCCCCGCGCCGAACGGCGCGATCGACGCATCGGCCAGGCCTTCCGGTGTCACGCGGTCCCATCGCAGGCCGGGCAGGTCGATGTGGGACCGCATCAGGCCCCGCGCCTCCGGCAGCGGTGCGTGCAGCGAGTCCCACTCCGGCCGGCTGACCATGATGCGGGCACCGCCGAGCACGGGCAGCCCCGCCGATGTGGTCCTGATGCAGGTGCGAGATCACGGCGGTGTGGACGTCGTCGACGCCGTGACCCAGCCGGCGCAGGCCGGCCGCGAGGGTCTGGTCCGGTTCGATGTCGAACGTCGCCAGCCTCGAATACACCTTGCCGGTCAGGCCGCCCGGGAAGTAGTCAGGGTCGGTCACCGAGGCGCGGTCCTGCCCGGTGTCGAACAGCACCAGGCCGTCGCGGTGCTCGATGACGTAGACGTTGATCGGGCGCGGGTCGGTCCAGCGCCGCGAGGTGAACAGCCAGACGTAGGTGTTCTTCCAGGTCGGTCCGACGTGCTCGGGGCGGATGGCCACGGCGCCGGTGCTCAGGACGGAGACCTTGGCGATCGGGTTGTGCGGGTGCATGACGGCTCCTTCGTCGCGGATTCAATGACACGACATTAGATGACACGACATTGATTTACAAGACGTGGGGCCGCGAGGCGCGTTCCATGGCGGCGCCTTGGACGCGGACGACCCGCAGCGCGGCGGGGAGGTCGAGCCTCGCGGTGCGGAGCGCTACCGGCTGGAAGCCCGACCGGCTACCGACTGGAAGCCCCGACCGGCTACCGGCTGGAAGCCGGTCGGGAGCCCGGTTCGTTGTAGACGACCGACCAGGGCCCGGGCGCGCCGACGATCCGGTCGGGGCGCCCGGGGCCGGCCTCCAGAACCTCGCGGGCGATCGCGGCGAACCGGGCCACCGCCGGGTGCGGGTTCGTGGCCGGCCACACGGCGGACGTCTCCTGCCACAGCGGGTCGCCCTCCAGGGGCCGCCAGGCGAGGCGTGGCTCACGGCGCACCGAAGCCTCCCGCTCCAACGCGATGCCCAGGCCGGCCAGGACCAGCCCGCACAGGAACTCCGGGTTGCGGGCGTGCCGGATGCCACTCAGCGCGTAACCGTTTTCGCGGCAGGTGGCGAGCAGCTCGTCGTACCGGGCCGGCGCCGTCGAGCGCGGGAACAGGACGAGGCCGTGCCCGGCCAGCTGCTCCAGCCGCAGGGCGGGGAGCCGGGTCAGCGGCGAGGTCCGGGGCAGGACCACCCCGAGCCGGACCCGGGTCACGGGGCCGGAGGCCAGGTCGGCGGCGTCCACCGGGTGGTGCACCAGGCCCACGTCGAGGCGCGCGCCGGCGAGCTGCTCCAGCTGCTCGGCCGTGGACAGCTCCTGCAGGTCGACGTCGAGGCCGGGGGCCTGCTCCGCGAGGCGGCGCAGCAGCTCGCCCAGGGCCGGCGCCGGCGTCTCCGGTGGCACGCCGGCGCGCAGCGTGCCGAGGTCACCGTCGCGGATGCTGTGCATGAGCGCCCGCAGCCGCTGCTCCGCGGCCAGGAACCGCTCCGCCTCGTCGCGCAGCGCGTGCCCGGCGGCGGTCAGCTCGGTGCCGCGCGGCAGCCGGTCGAACAGGGTCACGCCGAGCTCGCGTTCGAGCCGGCGCATCGCCTGGCTCAGCGGCGGCTGGGCGATGCCGAGCAGCTCCGCGGCCCGGCTGAAGTGCAGCTCCTCGGCGACGACCAGGAAGTACCGCAGGTGCCGCGACAGGTCCGCCATAGGCTGACCCTATGTCGATCAACGATGCGGTCGCCGAGGTGTCCGCCGGCGCGGGGGTGGAGATGTCGACCGACGACGAGCTGGCCGCCGTGTTCACCGGCGCCGGCGTGGAGGGGTGGCTGCACGCCCGCGACGTCGACACCGGCCGCGAAATCGGTTACGGAGCCGGCGAGCCGGTGGTGATCGCCTCGATCGTGAAGATCCTCATCGTCCTCGAGTTCGCCCGGCAGGTCTCGACGGGCACCCTCGACCCGGCGGAACGGGTCGTCGTGCGCACCGGGGACCGGCTCGGCGGCTGGGGCACGGCGGGCTGCGTCGACGACGTCGAGCTGTCGCTGCGGGACCTCGCGTACTTCACGATGTCGGTCAGTGACAACACGGCCGCGGACGTGCTGCTGGACCGGGTCGGCCCGGACGTGGTGCCGCTGCTCGCCGCCGAGCTCGGCCTGCACCGGACCCGGATCGCCGGCGGCCCGCGGCAGCTGCTCGAGTCGATGTTCGACGACGTCGGCGCCCGCGACGCCGCCGAGTTCGGCCGGGTGTTCCCGACGCTGCCGCCCTCGCGCGTGCGGGCCTTGCGGGTGTTCGACCCGGCCCGCACGACGTCGAGCACGCCGGAGGAGATGACCCGGCTGCTCGGCCTCATCTGGCGCGACGAGGCCGGCCCGGCGGAGGCCTGCGCGGCGGTGCGCGGGCTCATGTTCCGGCAGCTGTTCCGGACCAGGCTCGCCGCGGGATTCCCGGCGGACGTGCGGGTGGCCGGCAAGACGGGGACGCTGCCCGGCCACGCGATGGAGGCGGGCGTGGTCGAGTTTCCCGACGGTGGCCGGTTCGCCGTCGCGGCCTTCGTGCGGTCCGCCGCGGCCCCCGGCGTGCTGGACGCGACGCTCGCAACGGCCGCGTCGACCGCCGTCGAACGCCTCCGTGACCTGCGCTGATATCCGATCGGATATGCCCTCAGCGGTGATCTGATCTTGGACACGGTGCGATCCGCCCTGCTTGGGTGGGCGCATGCCAGATCGTCGTGATTTCATCCGTACCGCCGTCGCCGTCGCCGCCGTTCCCACCGCCGTTGCCCTTCCAGCCGCCCTTCCAGCCGCTCCGGCCGCTGCCGCGGCCGGCTCGTGGCGCCGGCACATTCCGCTGGTTCGGGACCGCCGGCTGGCGGATCGACGTCGGCGCGCGGACGCTGCTCGTCGACCCGTACCTGAGCCGGTTCGACACCGGACTGTTCACCGGGGCGTTCAACCCCGCCACGAAGCTGACCGTCAAGGCCGATGTCATCGCGGCCCGGGTCGGCAAGCCGGAGACGGTCCTGGTCACGCACACGCACTGGGACCACTTCAACGACGTCCCGCACATCGCCACGACCACCGGCGCCCGCGTCGTCGGCACCCTCACCGCCTACCACCTGGCCCTGGCCGGAGGCGTGCCGAGCGGCAAGCTGTGCCCGGTCAAGGGCGGCGAGGTCCTCGACTTCGGCGACTACACGGTCGAGGTCGTCGCGTCGCTGCACAGCCGCAACGCCGCCTACTCGATGGCGTTCCCGGGCGTGCGGGTCAGCCAGCCGGCACCGCCGCAGACGATCGCCGACCTGCCCGAGGGCGACACGCTGTCGTTCCAGGTCAGGATCGCCGGCGGCCCGTCGGTGTTCTTCATGGGCGGCAGCGACTTCGTCGAACGCAACCTCACCGGGCTGGACCCGGACGTGGCGATGGTCGCGCTGCCGTCCAGCACCGCCACCGACGACTACGTCCCCCGGCTGATGGAGGCGCTCGGCCGGCCGAAGGTCGTGGTGCCGGTGCACTGGGACAACTTCGAGACCGACCTGCGCAACCCGCCGACGATCGCCCCCGCCGACGCGACCCGCCTCGACGCCCTGATCGCCGCGGTCCGCAAGGCGTCGCCGCGCTCGCAGGTGATCCGGCCGGAGTACGACACCCCGTACACCTTCTGAGACCGTGATCAGGAGCGCCAGCGGCGGCTGCGCTCCTCGATCTCCTCCCTGGTCACGCGCAGCTGGTCCCGCGCCGCCTGTTCGACGGCGGCCGGGTCGCCGCGCTCCATGCACTCCACGATGGTCAGGTGGGCGTCGACCTGGACGCGGGGCACCTCGTCGGGGAACAGGTTGGTCTGCTGGCGCCCCCGCAGCGCACTCTCGACCGCGTGGCTGAGCTGGGCGAAGATCTTGTTCCCGCTCGCCGACAGCAGGGTGTCGTGGAACCGCACGTCGGCCACGAGATACGCGTGGTAGTCCCCTCTGACCCTGGTCGCCTGCATGGTCTCGGCGCATTCGCGCAGGAGGGACAGCTGCGCCGGTTTGATGTTGGTGGTCGCCATCCTGGCGGCCACCGGCTCGACCGCCTCCCGGAGGTCCATCATCTCGGCCAGGTGGTCGTGCAGGTTCGCGCCGGCCATGCGCCAGGCGATGACGTCCGGATCGAGCAGGTTCCACGACCCGATGCCCAGCACCCGGGTGCCGAGCCGGGGGCGGGCCTCGAGCATGCCCTTCGACTCCAGCATCCGCAGGCACTCGCGGACCATCGGCCGGGAGATGCCGTGCTGCTCGACCAGCCCGTCGATGAAGATCGTGGCACCGGCCGGCAGCTCACCGGTGGTGATCTGCCGGCCGATGGTGTCGACCAGCCGGCCGTAGAGGCTGCCGCGCAGTTTTGAACCGGTGGGCACAGGCCCTCCTATCTGGAATTCCATGGCGCCACCGGAGTATCGCCAAATGATCGTCCGGACGACAAGGCTTGCCAAACTAGTATGACTTATTTACTCTCGCGCTACGTCGCCTGCTCGGCCGGCATCCGCCCCTTGCACCCCCACCCCGCCACCGCCGGCCCCGCACCCTGACCCGTCGCAGCTCGCCACTGACACGAAGAGGTCGCCATGCGTCGAGCCACCCCAGTTCTGTCCGCCCTGCTGTGCACCGCCCTCGTCGCAGCCTCCGCCGGCTGCGGCAACAGCGGTTCCTCATCCGACTCCGCCGACGGCGGAGTGCTCAACCTCGTCACCGCCAACCATCCGTGGACCGAGGCGGTGAAATCCCTCGGCCTGCTCGACGAGTACCAGAAAGCCACCGGCACCAAGGTCAGCATCGAGTCGTTCGCCGAGGACCAGCTGACCCAGCAGCTGACCGTCAAGCTCAACGCACCCAACAGCGAGATCGACGTCGTGATGTACCGCCCGCCGCAGGAAGGCAGGCAGTTCGTGCTGAACGGCTGGCTGGTCGAGCTGGCCGACCTCACCAAGGACGGCGCGTTCGACTGGGCCGACTTCCAGGACGGCCCGCGCGGCACGGTCACCATCGACAACAAGGTCTACGGCGCACCGATCGTCACCGAGCGGGAGATCCTCTACTACCGCAAGTCGCTGCTGCGGCAGAAGGGGATCGAGGTCCCGAAGTCGCTCGACGACCTCGTCGCCGCCGCGCAGAAGCTCGACGACAAGCCCGGCGGGGTCGCCGGCTTCATCGCCCGGGGCAAGCAGGCCAACGCGGTCACCCAGTTCTCCAGCTACCTCTACGGCTACGGCGGCGACTTCATCAAGGACGGGAAGTCCGCCATCAACACCCCCGAGGCGATCAAGGCGTTCGACGTCTACGGCTCGCTGCTGCGCGACTACGGACCCCGTCCGGCCGACGCGACCCTGCAGATGAACTGGCCGGAGGCCCTAGCAGTGTTCGTGCAGGGCAAGGCCGCCATGTACACCGACGCCGACTCGATCGTGGCCGGCATGCTCGACAAGCAGAAGTCGAAGATCACCGACGACCTCGGCTTCGCACCGTTCCCCGCCGGACCGGCCGGCGCCAGGCCCTACCAGGTGGCCAGCTGGGCACTCGGGGTCAGCGCGAAGGCACCACACGCCGCCGCCGCCAAGAGGTTCATCAGCTGGATCGCCAGCAAGGACAACGTGCTGAAACTCCAGCAGAAGGCGGTGCCCGGTCCCCGGCTGTCGGCGTGGAGCTCCGCGGACGGCACGAAAGGGTTCCCCGCCGAGTACGTCGCCGCGCTCAACGCCACGATGAAGCTCACGACCACCGACCACGACCGGCCCCAGGTCGTCGGGGTGGCCCGGTCCCGCGAGATCGTCGGCAGCGTCATCGTCGCGTCGATCCAGGGCAAGGACGTCGCGGCCGCGGCGGCCGCCGCGGACAAGGACCTCACCGAGTTCCTGAAGACCGACGGCAAATGAATCGCCGGTTGCGTTGGCTGTTCGCGTCGCCGGCGACCCTGTTCGTCATCCTGGCGATGGTCTTCCCGATCCTCTACACGGTCCGGCTCAGCTTCCAGTCGTGGAGCGGCAGCCTGACCAGGGCACCCCGGTGGGTCGGGCTGGACAACTACCGGACCCTGCTGGCGGACGGCCGCTTCCTCGACGCGACCGCGCGGACGGTGATCTTCACCGTCGGCGCGGTCGCCGTGGAGCTCGTCCTCGGGCTGGCGGTCGCGCTGCTGCTCGAACGCCCGTTCCGGGGACGGGGTCTGGCCCGCACCGTCATCCTGCTGCCCCTCCTCGCCACCCCGGTCGCGATCGGGCTGGCCTGGCTGCTGATGCTCAACCCGACCGTCGGCCCGGTGAACTCACTCATCACCGGGCTGGGCCTGCCCGCACAGCCCTGGCTCTCCTCGACGCACAGCGTCCTGCCCACCCTCATGCTCATCGACGTCTGGCAGTGGACCCCGATGATGACCCTGCTCTGCCTGGCCGGCCTGGCGACCCTGCCGGCGGAGACCTACGAGGCCGCCGCGGTCGACGGGGCCGGCGCCTGGCAGCGGTTCCGGCGGATCACCGTGCCGCTGCTCGGCCCGACGATGACCGCGGCGGTGCTGCTCCGCTCGATCGACGCCCTGAAGACCTTCGACATCATCTACGCGATGACCGGCGGCGGTCCCGTCTACCAGAGCGAGACCCTGAACATCTACGGCTACATCACCGGCTTCGAACAGTTCCAGTTCGGCCGCGCGGCGGCGATCGTCGTCGTGTTCTTCCTGATCGTGCTGGTGTTCGCGATCGTCCTCGCCAAGCTCAACTCGCGATGGGGGGTGGTGCGATGAAGCGGGTCCTGCGGTACACCACGATCGTGGTCGTCCTCGCGGTGTTCCTGGCGCCGTTCCTGTGGATGGTGCTGGCCTCGCTGCGCCGGCACATCGACATCACCAGCGGACGGCTGTTCGGGGGCAGCTTCACACTGCGCAACTACCGGACCGTGTTCGACGACTTCCAGTTCGGCGACTACGTCGTCAACAGCCTGGTCATCGCGTGCTGGTCCACGGCGCTGTCGCTGCTCATCGGGCTGCCGGCGGCGTACGCCATCGCCCGCGGCGGGATGCGGCGCACCGCGATGACCATCCTGGTCGCGCGGATGGTGCCCGGCATCGGGCTGGTCACCCCGTGGTACATCCTGTTCAACTACGCGGGGCTGACCGGCACGTACACCTCGATGGTCATCTGCCACATGCTGGTGAGCCTGCCGTTCGTCGTGTGGGTGATGATGAACTTCTTCGAGGGCCTGTCGACCGACTTCGAGGACGCCGCGATGACCGACGGGGCCGGCCCGCTCGGCGCGTTCGTGCGCATCGTGCTGCCGCTGTCCCTGCCGGGCGTGGTCACCAGCGGGATCCTCGCGTTCATCTTCTCCTGGAACAACTTCCTGTTCTCGCTCGTGCTGAGCAGCAAGTCGACGAAGCCGTTGCCGGTCGCCATGTACAGCTTCATCGGCTACAGCGAGGTCGACTGGGGCGGGCTGATGGCGGCGGCGGTGTCGGTGACGCTGCCGGTGCTGGTGATCGCGCTGTTCGTCCAGCGGTACATCGTGGCCGGCCTCACCGCGGGCGCGGTCAAGGGCTGAGGCCCGGGGCCCGGCGCGGCTGCGCCGGGCCCCGGGCACCCGGTCAGGCCGGTTCGATCCAGATGTTGCGGTAGCGGACGTTGGCGCCCGCGTCGTTGTGGTCCTGCAGGCGGATCGGCAGGTTCGCCGCGGACTCGGCCGCGCCGTTGCCGGTCGGTCCGTCGATCTCGATGTCGTTGTGGACGGTGACCCCGTTCCACACCACGGTGACCCGGGCGTTGGAGACCTTCGTCGTGCCGTTCCACCGGGCCGCGCGGAACGTGACGTCGTAGGTCTGCCACGTCTCCGGCGCCGTCCCGGCGTTGCTGTTCGGCGCCCGCTTCAGGTAGATGGCGCCGCACTCGTTGTTGGCCAGGGTCGCCTTGCCGAACGTGTCGAGCACCTGCAGCTCGTAGCGGTCCTGCAGGTAGATCCCGCTGTTGCCGCGGGCCTGGCCGGTCACCTCCGGCGGCAGGTTCGGCAGCCAGAACTCCACGTGCAGCTTGAAGTCGCCGAAGGCCTGCTTGGTGCGCAGGTCACCGCCGAGCACCTCGGCCGAGCCGCCCGACACGGGCCAGGTCGCGGCGCTGCCGTCGGAGGCGGCGAACGCGTTGAGGTTGCCGCCGTCGAACAGCTGCACCCGGCTGGTGCCGTTGTGCGTCCACACCTGCTGCGCGGCGCCGGTGGCGTCGGCGATCTGCAGCTGGGTGCCGTTGGCGGTGCCGCCGCCGGCCGCTTCCAGGACCCGGCCGGACTGCGGGTTGCGCAGCGTGCCGTCGGCCTGCGCCTGCCACACCTGCGCGGCGCTGCCGTTGCAGTTCCACAGCTGCACGAGGGTGCCGGCGGCGGTGGCGCCACCGGCGACGTCCAGGCACTTGCCCAGCGCCCGCAGGGTGTCCCCGGACCGGGTCCAGCTCTGCGCGGTGGTGCCGTTGCAGCCCCACAGCTGGATCTTCGTGCCGTTGGCGGTGCCGGCGTTGCTGACGTCGACGCACTTGCCGCCGATGCCGGTGAGCGTGCCGGTGTGGTCGCCGGGCGGTGGTCCGACGGTGAGGCTGTCCAGGTTCACGTGACCGATGTCGCCGCTGTCCACCTTGTACGCGACGGTGTTGCCGCCCGCCCGCAGCGTCACCTGGTCGACCTTGACGGCCCACGTCTCCCAGTCCGTCGTGCTGGCGAGCGTCACCTGCCTGACCTTGACGCCGTTGACGTAGAGGCTCACCGTCTTCGGACCCGCCGACGGGTTCGGGCCGTTGCTGTAGCGGAGGCTGAGGTCGTACGCCCCGGCCGTCTGCGTCGTGACGCTGAACGTGGTGGCCGCGCCGACGCTGCCGTAGCCGGCCACGAAACCGCTACCGGTGTATCCACTGTGGTCGGTCGCGACGCTCGCGCTGCCGCTGAGCCCGGCGTGCTCGGCCTCGAGCCGCCCCGGCTGCGCGATGGTGCCGTCCACGAGGCTGTTCAGCGTGTACCAGGCCTCGGTGCTCCACAGGGACGCGCCACTGGTCGACGTGAACGGCCGCGGCGAGCGCAGGTATACCACCCGGCCCGGCTTGAGACCGGCCAGCTGCACGTTGACCTTGAGCTTGTCCGCGGACACCGTCGCCGAGGTGACCTGCAGCGTCTCCTCGTCGACCTTCGGGCCGCCGTAGGCGGGCGTCGGCACGTAGCGCCACTGCTTCGCCTGGTAGGAGGCGGCGGTGGCGGCCGACACCGGTTGCGTGTACTCCACCTCGAAGCCGCCGGCGACCGCGCGCATCGCCTTCATCTCGAACGCGCCTCCGCCGTTCGGGGTGAGCTTCTGCAGGCCGTAGGTCAGCTTGCCGTCCTGGCCCCAGTTGCCGCCCGCGCCGAGCCCGCCCACGTAGAGCGCGCCGTCGGGGCCCTGGCTGAGCCGCAGCACGCCCATCTCCAGGCCCTGCGTGAGGCGGAAGACCGCGCCCTGGTACTCGCCGTTGACCTTCTCCAGGTACGCCCGCTGGATGCCGCCGTAGGTGACGTCACCGAAGAGCAGCTGCCCGGCGAACGGCCCGCTGTTGAGCAGCAGCGGGGTGCTCGGGGAGTTGGCGATCTCGTTCTGCGGCAGCCACAGCACCGGTTGCGTGACCGGCTGGTTGTCGAACGGGCCGTCCGGGTTGGTGTAGTGGCCGAAGAACCGGTCCTGCTTGATGCGGACCAGCTTCGACGCGGGCAGCCAGCCGCCCTGGTTGTCGGTGACGAAGATGTCGCCCTCCGGGCCCCAGCCGATGCCGTCGGGGGTGCGCAGGCCGCCGGCGACGTACTGGACCGCGCCGGTGCTGCGGTTGATCTTCAGGCTGGTGCCGCGGTTCGGGGAGCCCTGCGGGTCCGTGGTCGCGCCGCCCTGGTTGATCGAGACGGACAGGTTCAGGTAGAAGAAGCCGTCCTTGTACAGCAGGCCGAACGCGAACTCGTGGAAGTTGCCGTCGTACGGCCAGGTCGCGACCGTCCGGTACTGGTCGATCTGGCCGTCGCCGTTGGTGTCGTTGAGCTCGGTCAGCTCGTGCTTCTGCGACACGTACATCTTGCCGTCGACGATCTTGATGCCCATCGGCTCGCGGAGCCCGGTGGCGACCCTGGTGTAGGTGACCTGCTGAGCGCTTCCGGTGACGCCGCTGAGGATGTACACCTCGCCGACGGTGGTGTTGCTGCCGCCCCAGGTGGTGATCGCCAGCCGCCCGTCGGGGAACCAGTCCATCGCGCTCACCTGCGGCTGGAAGCCGGTCGGGCGCAGGTTGGTCAGCGTGTAGCCGGGGTGCACCGCGTTGAGCGGGAGCCCGTCGCCGGGGCTGTCCGTGGCGCCCTCGCACTCCTTGCGCCCGGGCGCGGTCACCCGCACGACGCCGGAGTCCGTGCTGAGCACCGAGTTCGGCACCAGCGCGAACGCCGACGCGCCCGGCGGGCGCCACTCCAGGGTCAGCTGCTGGCCGCCGGTGCGCTCGAAGTAGTCGATGCGGATGGCGTGGTACCCCGTGCCGAGGGTGACGGTGCCCTCCATCGCGGTCGCTCCGTGCAGCCCGTCGTGGTTGATGACGGTCGCGCCGTCCACCAGCAGGCGCGAGCCGTCGTCGCTGGTGAGCCGGAAGATGTACGACCCGGCGGTGGCGATGTTGACGTTGCCGATCACCTGCGCCTGGAACAGGTCCTCCAGGCCGCCGAAGTCGGCGGCGGTGGTCCAGTTGACGGTCGGCATGAGCTTGTCGACGTTCGGCGTCTGCCCGGCCTTGAGGGTGCAGATCGAGTTCAGCGGTGTCTGTACGTCGAAGACGCGCAGCGTGACACCGGGTTCCTGCGGCGGGACGGCGGCCCGGGCCTGGGTGGCCGGCAACAGGCCGGCGATCAGGACGGCGGCGGCCGCGCCCAGGATGGTTCTCTGCATCGAGCGCTCCAGGGGTAGGAGTGTCGGACGGCAGCGCACAGCGCAGCCGCCAGGACCTCCCCGCGCGCTCGCCGAAGGGCGACACGGGCCATCGCCGGGCCGTCAAGTTTGGCGGTGACGACCCTCGATGTGATACGTCACGCTAGAAGACTTTCGTTCGAATGTCCAGAAGTTCGGTCCAGAACATCGAAAGTTTGATTCGCTCCGATTCCTGCACCAGGATGACTCCTTCATCCACGTCACTCGTTGTTCGGCGGCGGCGGTGTGGCGGGCCACCCTCGACCCTGGAGGAAATGCATGACACACCTCGTGCGGCGACGCGCCGTCGCCGTCGGCCTGATCGCCGGGCTGCTCGGCCTGGCCGTGGAGACCGTCCCCGCGGCCGCGGAGCCCGCCGACCCTGACCTCGGGCCGGTGCGGACCGTCGCGGCGGCCACCGCGGACAAGGTCGAGGTCTTCGCCGGTGACCTGACCGTGTGGGAGGCCCCGCCGGAGGCCGTGGCGGCCGCGCTGAGCACCGCGTACCAGAACGCGCTGGACCACCCGGACGACCTTTCGGTGCCGTACCAGTCCAAGGGCACCGTCGTCGCGCCGTACGCGAGCGACAGCGGTTCCGCCCTGGCGGCGAACGCGACCCGTGGCCTGGCGGTGACGAAAGCGGTGAAGGTGACCCGCAGCCTGGCCCAGCTGGAGCGGATCAAGTTCGAGGCGATCGAGCTGGGCGGCGGGATCCACACCGCGTTCGTCGACGGTGCGCGCAACCAGGTGATCGTCGAGGTCCCGGCGGCGAGCGACGAGCTGCGGGCCTCGCTCGCCGCCCGTTACGGCCAGGCCGTCGCGATCCACCTGCAGAGCGACCCGGGCGCCCACCCCCAGGACGACGGGCGGGCCAACGACAACGGCAACTTCGAGGGCGGCTCGGACATCCGCACCAACGTCGGCCAGTGCACGTCGGGCTTCGCGTTCGTGTCGGGCGGGCAGCACTACCTGACGACCGCCGGGCACTGCACCACCAACAGCTCCGGCAACACCAACGCCACGCACTCGCCGAACCACACGTTCATCGGGTTCACCCACGTGGACAACTGGAACAACGGCTCGGGTTCGGTCATCGTCAGCGGCTACAGCGACTACCACGGTGACGTCGCCGCCATCAAGCTCACCCCCGGTCAGACCGCGACCGGCTACGCGCACAACGGGACCTACCTGCCGACGAACGCGACCTCGCGCCTGCCGGTGCGCAACCGGTTGAGCCGGTGGCTGGTGCCCGGCGACCAGTACTGCAGCAGCGGCATCTACAGCGGCGAGCGGTGCGGCTGGATCGTGCTGCAGACCAACGTCGCGGTCAACTACGGCAGCGGCAAGGTGCTGCGCAACGGCTTCATCGCGCAGAACTTCAACGGGCTGTGCACCCGCAACGGCGACTCGGGCGCTCCTCTCTACGCCCGGGACTCGACCTCCATCACGCTGGCCGTCGGCCTCCACAGTGGAGCGAACAGCGTCACCGCCGGCACCAGCAGCACGCCGTGCCGGGCGTACGGCACCGAGATGATGCACGTCTGGCAGCAGGTGCCCGGCGACATCCTCAAGGCCTGACGATCACCCCGCGCCGCCGGTCTTCGGCTCGTGGTCACGGGATGTTCACGCGTTGCCGCTCGTGCGACATACTCTCAATCATCGATATTGATGATCCCTTGTGAGTGTCGATCCACGAAAGGCAAGCGGTTGAAACCGATGCACTCCACGACCAGGACCGGCGGCCGTCGGGCCGCGTCCTGGGCCGTCGCCGGGCTGGCCGCGCTCGCGGTCCTGCTGCCCGCGACGCCGGCCTTCGCCGACTCGCTGCCCAACCTGCCGCAGAACGCGGGAGGGTACGAGCAGTCGTTCTCGCCCGCGTACGACTACGACACCGACGGGTGCTACGCCGTCGCGGCGATCAGCCCCGGCGGCACGCTCAACCCGGGACTGAACCCGACCGGCGCCCTCAACGGCAACTGCCGGGACCAGTCCGATCTGGACCGGACGCAGACCTACGCCCGGTCGAAGTGCAACAACGGCTGGTGCGCCATCGTCTACGCGAGCTACTTCGAGAAGGACCAGGCGCTGCCCGGCATCAGCCTCGGCGGGCACCGGCACGACTGGGAGCACGTCATCTCCTGGGTCAACCAGGCGAGCAACCAGGTCGAGTACGTGACCACGACCCAGCACAGCAGCCAGGTGACCTACCCGCGCGCGCAGGTGCGGTTCGACGGAACCCATCCCAAGACCGTGTATCACAAGGACGGTGTGTCGACCCACTTCTTCCGGCTGGCCAACGCCAACGACGATCCGCCGGAGAACCACTACCACGTCTGGCGCTACCCGCCGCTGGTCGACTGGAACGGCTGGCCCACCACGGCACTGCGCGACCGGCTGATGACCGCCGACTTCGGGTCGGCCACCATCAAGATTTCGAACGGCCGGTTCGAGTCGCTGCTGGCCGCGTCCAAGCCCGCCGGGATCCCGTTCAACCCGCAAGGCTGACCTGTTCCCCGGCTGCTACAGCAGCGTCTCCTGGTGCGGGAACGTGAGCCTGGCGGTGGTGATCCCCTCGATCACCTGCTCGTCGTTGAGCTCACGCTCCTGCACCTGGGCGTAGTTGCGGCCACGGTGGTGGGTGTTGCGCATCCGCACCACGTTGGGGAAACGGCCCACCGCGCGCATGTCGCCGAGCCCCGACAGGAACACCAGCTGGATGCCGTTGGCCGCGGCCACCCGCCGCTGCAGGTCCAGGAACGCGACGTAGTTGGCGGTGCCGAGCGGGTTGTCCATCGGCAGCACGCCGAGGCCGGGCACGTCACCACCGCGGTTCGCGGCGCGCAGGCGGGCGAGCATGCAGAACAGCAGCAGGCTGATCGTCACCTTCTCCCCGCCGGACCACTTGCTCATCAGCTCGACCGGCTGCCGGTCCTCACCGAGCTCGGTCGACGGCTTCAGCACGCGGGCGGTGAAGTTGCCGCGGCCGACGACGGCGGTGGTCGCCTCCCACACCAGGGTCAGCCCGTCGGGGATGTTCTCCTGCCGGGCGACGAGCCGCTCCACGAGCCGCTCGACCCGGCTGCGCAGCGTCGCGTCGGTGGTGTCCACAGTGGAGCGCGGGCCGACGTCGAGGAACCGCCGGTTGCGCAGATGATCGGCGAGGCCCGGCGGCAGCTGCGCGTGGTGCTGGGCGCGCTGCAACGTCTTGAGGCCTTCGCGGACCTCGGCGCACAGCGCGGTCACCACCAGGTGCTTGTCCTTGTCGACGGCCTCCAGCTCACCGGCGAGCGCGTGCCGATACGTGCGCAGCTCCCCGGCCAGCTCCACCGGCAGGTCCGCCGTGTGCCCGCCGCGGAACCGGTCCCGAACCTCCGCGGTGACGGCGGCGAAGCGCTCCTCACCGGCCCAGCGGTCGACCCGGTGCACCTCGGCGGCGAGCTGGTTCCGGGCGCCGGTGACCGCCTTCTCCGCGGCCTGCAACGCCCGCCGCGCCGCCCGACCGGCCTCCCGGGCCGCGTCCACGTCGCCGTCGAACGGCGCCGCCTCGACCCCGTCACGCTCCCCCAGGTCGGCCTCCAGGTCCCCGGCGAGCCCGTGGAAGTCCGCGGCCCGGCGGCGCTGCAGCTCGGCCGCCTGTTCCGCCGCCGCCTGCCGGTCCCGGGCTCCGCGCGCCGCCTCCACGGTCACGTCGAGCTGCTCCCGAAGCCCCTCCACCAGGTGTACGCCCTCCGGAAGCTCCCCCGGCGCCGGCCGCTCCGCGGTGCGCTCGGCGAGCTCGCCCCGCGCCGTGTCCCGCTCGGACTCGGCCCGGGTGGCGGCCGCCCGCGCCGCGAAGTGCGCCTGCTCGGCCTGCTCGGTCTCGCGGCCGACCAACGCGGCGTCGGCGGCCTCGGGCGTCGCCGCGAGCTGCGCCGCCGTCTCGTGCTCCGCCGCGGTGAACTGCCGGATCTGCCGGTCGAGCCCGTCGAGGCGGCGCCCGATCTCAGTGATCGTCGCCTCGAGTGCGTCACCGGACGAGCGCCTCAGGTACGCCTCGTCGGCCGCCTGGAACGCACTCATCGCCGCCGCAAGGCTGATCCGCGGGCTCTCGGGTTCCCGCCTTCCCGGTTCCCGTGTTGCCGG
>NZ_BONQ01000011.1 GCF_016862795.1 Dactylosporangium siamense
TTCCCGGCTGCCGGCGATCCGGCGGAGTTCGTCGATCCGGGCGCGGTGGCCGCGGGCGGTCCCCCGATGCTGCTCGGCGCCTGCGGTGCAGCGGGTCGCGACGGTGGCGTACTCGCGTTCCTGCTCCTCCGCCTCCTCCAGCTGGCGTTCGAGGTCGGCCCGGCGGGCCGGGAGCTGGCGCAGCTCGGCGCGCTGCCGGTCGGCCTCCGGCGCCCGCCGGGACAGGTCCTGCAGGGCACCGAGCCGCGTGGCAAGGATCCGGCGCCGTTCGGCGAGCCGCTGCTGGGCGTCGCGGAGCCGCCCGGCCCGCGCGTCGAGCTCGCCCCGGGCGGCGTCGAGCTGCCCGGCCCGCTCCCGTGCCTGCTGGAGCAGACCACCGACCCGGAGGTGCTCGGCGTCGAGGTGTTCGCGGTGCCCGGGCGGGCACCGGTCGGCGAGCTGCCGCAGCTGGTCCTTGAGCCGCAGGTCATGGTCGCGCGCGTCGAGGAGCTCCTGGACCCGTTCGCCCCGGTCCCGCCGGCTGTCCGCACGACGGTCCGCCTCCCGGGCGGCAGCGGTCCGGTCGAACATCGCGGGCGCGGGCGCCAACACGAACCCACCACCCCCCTGCCCACCGGCCGCCGCACCGAACCCACCGGCAACCTGAACACCGGCCTCGGCGGTCCCGCCAGTGGCCTGGACACCGGCAGCGGCGCGGGTCCCACCGGCAGCGGCGCCGGTCGCGGCGGTCCCGCCAGTGGACTGGACACCGGCAGCAGCGCGGGTCGCATCGGCAGCGGCGCCGGTCGTGGCGGTCCCGCCGGTGGCCTGGTCGAGGTGGGCGGTGGTGGAGACCTGCACGGCGCTGGTCGGGAACAGCCGGGCCCGGTGCAGTGCCTCGCGGGCCCGGGCGAGGTCGGCCGCGTCGTGCAGGAGCAGCCCGCCCACCAGGTGCGGGACCCGGTCGACGGCGGACGCCCAGCGGTCCTGCGGGACCCGGTCGGCGAGGTGGTGCCAGCCGGTGCTGGCCGGGATCCGTTCTGCGGCGAGGACGTCGGCGGCGCGGGCCAGGTCCAGGGCCGCCGGCAGCAGCCCGCGCGGGGACGCCAGCGCCTGCACGGCCCGGTCGTCCTCGGCGTCGGCGACGGCCAGCTGGATGCGCTGCCGGTCGGCGCCGACAATCGCCTCAGACAGCTGGTCGACCAGGAGCCGGTGCTCGGCGATCGGGTCGACGGCGTCGCGTTCGGTGAGCGCGGTGAGCCGCGGGTCGGTGGCCAGGGCGTCGATCTCGGCGAGCAGCGGCGTGCGCGCGCTGTCGAGGGTGGCCAGCTGCCGGGTCAGCTCGGTGACGGCGGCGTGCACCGAGGCCCGTTCCCGCTCCTGCGCGGCCCGGTCGGCGTCGAGCTTCTCCGCCTCGGCCGGCAGATCCTCCGCGAGCCGGCGCGCCGCCTCCTCGTCGTCCCCCTTCGCCGCCGCCAGCGCCGCGGCGAGCCGCTCGACGGCGGCCCCGATCGGCACGACACCACCAGCGGCCCCGTCACCCACGGCCCGGCCGCCACCACCCGCGGACCCGTCACCCAACTCCCGGCCGACACCGCCCACACGCCCATCACCTGATGCGCGGCCGGCACCACCCACAAGCCCATCACCCGACGCCCGGCCGGCGCCGCTCGGAAGCCCATCACCCAACGCCCGGCCATCACCTGCGGACCCGTCACCCATCGCCCGGTCCGCGCCGCCCACGAGCCCATCACCCAACGCCCGGCCGGCACCACTCACAGACCCGTCACCCGACGCCCGGCCGGCACCACCCACAGACCCGTCACCCGACGCCCGGCCGGTGCTGCTCGTAAGCCCATCGGTCGATGCCGGGCCTGCACCCGCGAGTCCTTCACCCGCCGCCGGGTTCGCGCCGCCGGCGGGCGGTGCGCCGGGCGACGGTGTGAGGACGGCGGTGGTCAGGTGGCCGGCGGTGGCGGCGGCGGCCAGGTCGTGGTCGAAGGCGGCGAGGTGCTGCTCGATCGAGCGTTGCCGGCCGCCCAGCCCACCGAGGTCGGCACGCAGGCCGTCGGCGAGGGCGCGGGACTTCGACTGTTGCTCGGCGGCGTCCGCGGCCTGCCCGGTCAGCGTCGCGACGGTGTCGTCGAGTTCGGCGCACGCGTCGCGCAGGACCGCCAGGTACACGGCGGCGGCCTCGGCCCTCGCCTGCCGCAGCGGGGCGGCGCCGGCCTCCGCCTCGCGTTGCCGGCCCTGGGCCACGGCGAGGCGGGAGGTGAGCTGGTCGCGGTCGGTGAGGGCGGGCACCAGCTGCCAGGCGCGGTGCAGGCGGCGGCGGTCCAGGACGGTCCGCGCCGCGTCGTCGACGGCGGCGAGCGCGTCGGTGTGCCGGCGTGACGCGGCCTGCCACTGCTCCTCCCGCAGCAGCACGTCGAGGGCGGCGGCGCGGGACTGCGCGTCCTGCGCGGCGAGCGCGGCGGCGGCCGCCGCCGACTCGTGCTTGGCGGCCTGCGACGCGGCCCGGGCGGCGGCGCCGGTGAACGCGGCGGCGAGGCGCAGCGCCGCCTGCCGGGTCGCGCCGGCGTCGGATGTGGCGGCGGTGACGGCGGTGCGGGCGCGGTCCAGGACGTCGAGGAGGTCGACGGCCTCGTCGCAGAACGCGACCTCGGCGCGCAGGCGCGGCTGGCGGGCGAGGCGTTCGCGGGTGCCGCGCAGGATCGCGGCCACCTTGGTCGCCGAGGTCGGTTCGGTGACGAGGCTCAGCAGGTACTGCACGAAGTCGTCGGAGGTCTTGAACTTGAAGTGGTGCTCGATGCCACCCTCGGAGGCGTTGATCCGCAGGATCGCGGTGAACAGGCCCGGGTCGAGGCCCCGGTCCTGCAGTGCCTGCGCCCACCGGTCCTGTTTCGTGGTGATGACGGTCTCGGCGGTGGTGGGCAGCGCCTCGACGGCGCGGACGAACTCCTTGAGGTCGGCACCGGCGAAGGGGAGGCTCTCGACGTCGGGGCCGGGGGTGAAGGCGTACCAGGTCTGCTTCAACCGGTCGTGTCCGGCGTTGGGGTCGGCGGGCTGGACCCGGTCGGTCCACTCGTAGACGGCGCCGGTGACGAGGCGCCGGCCGGTCGGGTCGGTCCACTCGACGACGACATGGCCGGTGTCGGCGCCGAGGATGCAGTCCTCCAGGTGCCGGCCGGTCGTGGCGGTGGCGAGGAAGTCCCGCCGGTCGGGCCGGATCAGGGCGCAGACCAGGGCGATCAGCGTCGACTTACCGCCGCCGTTGCGCATCCACAGGATCGTGTCGAGGGGCCGGCCGTCCCGTCCGGTCAGGTCGAGCCACACGTCGCGGAACCGCGCCGCGGGCGAGCCGACCCGGTCGAGGTAGATGCGCCGGATCTGCCAGAGCCGCGCGGGCGCCACCATCAGTCACCCTCCACAGTGGACATCTCCGGAACGACGGCCGCCACCGGAACCGCGGCCGCCGGAGCAGCAGCCGCCACGGGACCAACAGCCGCCACCGGAGCAGCAGCCGCCACGGGACCAACAGCCGCCGCCGGAACCGCGGCCTCGCCCGGAACCGCGGCCGCCGGAACCGCGGCCTCGCCCGGAGCGGCGGCCGCGACCGGCGCGGCAGGCGCGACCGGTGCAGCGGACGCCGTTGACGCCGCCCCGCGGCGCACCGTTCGCAACGCCTCGAGCGCCTCGCCGCCGGCCACGTCCGCGACGAGCAGCCGGAAGCGGTCCGTCAACTGGAACGACATGGCGCCCATCTGCGGCAGCTGCCGCGCCGCGCCCCGCTCGACCAGCCAGCCGAGCACCTCCAGGACCGCGAACTGCGTGCAGCCACGGGCCGGCCCGGGCAGGCGGTCCTTCGGTTTGAACGCGGCGGTCCGCCGGTACACCTCGGCGGCCTTGCGGGCCTGCCCGTCGACGGTGTCGGGATCGCCGGCCAGGGCGAGGACCCGCTCGATCGCGTCGCGGACGAACCGGTCCAGCGCCGCCACCTCCACGATCTTCACGTCGGTGCCGTCGAGGTCGACGTCGTGCGGGAAGGCGTACGCCGCGATGCCGAGCACGACCAGACCGGCGATGAGCTTGTCGTCGGCCGCCATGCTCCCGCCGCGCAGGTCCGCCATCCGCAGCGCGAACACGCTGCCCGGCTGGGTGCTCAGGACCAGCCCGGTGCGGGCCGGCGCGCCGAGCACGACCAGGCCGAGGCCGCCCGCCACGGTGTCGACGGCGTCGCGGAAGGCGGTGTTGGTGCGGTACCGCTCCAGCAGCTGCCCGTAGGTGTTGCCGTCGGTGGGCCGGGCGCCGGTGCGCAGCCCGAACGCGACCAGCTCGGCGGCCGACCACACGTCCTCGATCGGGACCGTCACGCCTCGCGCCCTCCTTCGTAGCTGACCAGCAGATCGTCGCCCCACGCCAGGGGATGTTCGAGGCGGTCGCCGGAGCGCTCCGCCGACAGCGCCGAGACGAGCGCGGTCAGGTCCTCCTCGGGGTCGGTGACGTCCGGCGCGTAGGACCACAACGCGGTCAGCAGCACCAGCTCCCGCACGTCGTCTCCGGTCGGGTCGAGCGAGGTCAGGTCGAGCGAGGACAGCAGGGACGACAGTGCCACCGGCTCGTCCGACGCGCGGCGCAGGATGCGGGTCGCCTCGGCCACCACCGCCGGCGGGTACGCCTGCAGGTCCACGCCCTCGACCTCGCCGGGCGTCTCCGGCTCGACGTCCTCGGGCTCCGCGGTCCGCGGCGGGGCGAGCAGCATGTCGACGAGCCCGTCGAGGTGCAGCAGCCGGGGCACCCGCAGCCCGAGCACCCGGTCGCCGAACGCCTCCGCCACCGTCCGCGCCTGGTCGGCCGGCGCGTCCAGCACCGGATGGAACAGCTCAGGCTCGATGTTGAGCAGCCGCAGGTGCACCCGGCGGGCGAAGACCTGGGTCAGCTGCGCCTGCAGGAACACGCCCCGGGCGCCGGCGACCCGCTCGGCGAGGTCCAGGTGCACCCGGCGGATCCGCCGCAGGGTCTCCACGAGGTCGCCGGACGCCTGCCGCACCGCGCTGTCGGTCTCGGTGTCGATACCGGCCGCGACGTGGTTGAGCACCTCAGCGTCGGCGGCGATGCGGGCCTCGACGTGGTCGCGGGCGCGAGCGAGGCGGTGCGGCACGTCGGTGATCCAGTCGAACGCACGCACGTCGCGGCGGGTCGCGTCGAGCACGTCGGCGAGGGAGGCCGACATCGCCACGGACACCCGCTCCGCCTGCGTCGCGGTGCGGGCCGCGGCCTCGAACCGCCGGTCCCGCAGCTGGCGCTGCAACACGACGGAGAACGCCGCCTCGGCGTCGTCGACGTCCAGGTCGAGGCCGTTGAGGTACAGCATCACCGCCTGGTGCGAGGCGAGCACGACCGCGCCGTCGGGGCCGTCCTGCAGCTGCAGGAGCTTGAACGCGTACTCCTCGCGACGGGGCGGTGACCCGAGCGCGTCGACGAACGAGTAGACGAACGCGCCCTGGTTGTCGGCGTCGTTGAGCAGCCCTTTGACGACCCAGCGCGCCGCGTCCTGGTGGTCGTCGGGGGTACCGGTGGGATGCATGACAGCGGCAAGCTCCGAGGTCGACTCGATGAGCTCGGCGAGGGTGACCTGGCGCGCGAACCCCATCGACGCGACCGCGATGTCGACCGCGGCGAGCGCGAGCTGGCGCAGGTCATAGGCCTGGTGGACACCGGTGTGGGCGGCGTTGCGGACCAGGCGCGCGACCGGGTCGGTGAGGATCAGCGCCCGCCACCGGGCCCGCATCGACGCGTCGGCGGCCGGCGAACGGACCTCCGGCTGCGCGGAGCTGGTGACCGGGCCGCTGTCGAACAGGTCCGGTTGCCACTCCTGCACCACGCGCTGCCGCTCCCCCGTTGTTCCGCTTGCCGTCCGGTCCGCTTGCCGTCCGGTCCGCTTGCCGTCCGGTCCGCTTGCCGTCCGGTCCGCTTGCCGTCCGGTCCGCTTGCCGTCC
>NZ_BONQ01000012.1 GCF_016862795.1 Dactylosporangium siamense
TCCGGTCCGCTTGCCGTCCGGTCCGCTTGCCGTCCGGCCCGCTTGCCGTCCGGCCCGCTTGCCGTCCGGCCCGCTTGCCGTCCGGCCCGCTTCGGTCCGGCCTGCCAGGATATCGGGCGAATCCGGTGGGGTCACATCGCCGACCCGCCGCGGCACGTCAGGGGGACGGCGCGCGTAGCCTGCGGAGGTGTTCGTCGTGCTGTTCGTCACCGTGGCGTACGCGGTGCTGATCGCCCTGCACGCGTGGATGATCCGGCGTCACCGCCTGGCGGGCGCCTACGAGCCGCGGGCCGCGCGGTGGCTGGCGGCCAGGTTCGGGCCGCTGCCACCGCCGCGATCCGCCGGCCCGGTCCTCGCCCGCCGCGAGGCGAAGGCGTTCGACCGGCTGCTGACCGGCGACCTGGACCCGGCCGAATACCGGGCCCTGATGGCCGCCGTGGCAGCGCAGGATGCGGTCGAGCGGCCGCTGAAAGTACCGGATCCGCTGTTTTGAACGCTTTTTGCTTTTTTATCGTGGTGGCCCGAAAGTGATCATGCCGGGGTTGGGCGCCGCGACGTCGATGGTCGCGGTGACGGTGCCGTCGGGGGTGAGGGTGAGCACCTTGCCGTTCTTGGTGGCGAGCAGCACGTCCGCGGTCACCCATACCGCCGGGTACGGAAACGGCCGGTGCTGTCCTGTGGTCGTGTCGTAGAGCTGCCAGCCCTCCGACGTGCCGGGCGGGCCGACGACGACGTAGCGACCGCCGGGCGACCAGGCGAACGGGCCCGCCGGCAGCGCGGTGATCGGCAGCGACCGGGTAGGTTCGCCGGTGCCGGCGTTGAAGAGCTGCAGCTCGCTGACCCGTTCCTCCGCCTCGCCGCCGGAGCGGTCGGCGATCGGCAGGACGACTTCCTGCCCGTCCCGGGTCCAGGTGAAGTCGCAGCGGCTGCAGTCGTGCCGGTCGTGGTCGATCCAGTGCTTGCTGATCGCGCCGGTCCGGGCGTCGATGACGGCGAACCCGACCTTGAAGGGTTCCTTCTGCGTGATGCCGCCGACGAGCCGGTCACCGGCCGGCGACCAGTTGAAGGTGCCGACGAGACCGGCCGGGTCCACGGTGACCGGATCTGCGCCACGCACGCTTGTGAGCTGCAACGACTCCGGCCCGTCGATGACCAGGATCCGGTTGCCGACCGGCGCCGGGAGGACGGGTTTGCGCATCAGGACGTACTCGTTGGTGGCCCGGTCGAGGACCTGGTCGCCCACGCCGGCGACGACCCAGCCGCCGGGCAGCTCCGTCCTCGTCATCGCCGGCGTCCTTGTCGGCTGCGCCGCTGGTGACGGCGCGGCGGCGTCTTTTTGCGACAGGAGCGTCCAGGGCAGCGCGACGGCCACGGCCGCCAGGATCGCGGCACCGGCGGTGGCGACCCGGCGGGCCCGGCGGATGCGCCGGCCCCTGGCCATGCTCCGCGCGGCGAGCCCGGCCCTCGGTGCCGTCATCTCGCCGGTCATCTCGTCGATCGTCTCCTGCAGCAGCTGCTCGAACCGCATCAGTGCCGTCCTTCCACGAGATCGGGCGACCAGTCGAGCTGGGGCACCAGCTCGCGGAGCTTGGCCAGCCCGCGGGATGCCTGGCTGGCCACGGTGCCCTGCCGGCACGACAGGACCGCCGCGGTCTCCTCGACGCTCAGGTCCTCGAAGTACCGCAGGATCAGCACCGCCCGCTGCCGGGGCGGCAGCGCCCGCAGGGCGTCACGCAGCAGCAGCCGCAGCGCGGTGTCGACCTCCATCGCCCTGTTGCCCGCCCGCTCCGGCGGCTCCGGCACGCTGACCTCGGCCTGCCTGCGCCGGCTGCGCCACCCCGAAGCGAACTCGTTGTAGATCATCCTGCGCAGGTACGGCTCTGGCTCGTCGATGCGCCGCCACCGCGAGAACGCTTTGGCCAGGGCGGTCTGCACGAGGTCCTCCGCGGCGTGCCGGTCGCCCGTCAGCGCGTACGCGGTCTTGAGCAGCGCGTGCGCACGCTGCTCGACGAAGGCCGAGAACTCGGCCTCCTCGGGTGTGTCCACGGCGGGCACCTCCTTCACCCTCTCCGACGCTGAGGGTGGCGGAAACTTTGCACCGCCGCGCGGCTACGACTCGCGCGGAGTCCTTGCACCGCCGCGCGGCTACGACTCGCCCGGAGTCCTTGCACCGCCGCGCGGCTACAACTCGCGGAGTCCTTGCACCGCCGCGCGGCTATGACTCGCCGGGGGTGCGGACCCAGGTCGGCAGCGGCTCGCGATGGGCGAGCCAGTCCTGCGGGATCGCGTCCCGGCCCACCGCCGCGGCGACCACGCCACCGACGATCGCGGCCGTGGTGTCGACGTCCCCACCGGCCTCGACGCACGCGAGGATCGCCGCGCGGTAGTCGTCCAGGTGGGTCGCGGCGGCCCACAGCGCGAACGGCACCGTGTCCTGCGCGAGGACCTGCGAGCCGTTTCCGAGCGTGTACGCCGCCTCGGCCACGCTCACGTTCGCGTCGATCAGGTCACGGGCCCGGACCAGGCCACTCTTCACCTTGCTGTCGACCTGGTACGCGAGCACCGCGTCGAGCAGTTCGACCGGCTCCAGCGGCGCGGCGACGAGCCGGGACCACCCCGCCTCGGCCGCCGCGACGGCAACGGCGACCGCGCCGAGGATGCCCTCGCTGTGCGCGTGGGTGACCTCCGCCGTCCGCATCGCGTCCAGGGCCGCACTACGCGAGTCCCCCGAGTGGAAGGCACCGAGCGGCGCGACCCGCATGGCGGCCCCGTTGCCCATCGAGCCGAGCCCGTCGAACGCGGCCCGGGCCGCCTCCCGCCACGGCATCCCGTCGCGGATCTGATGCAGGATGACCACGGCGCCGCCGCCGTAGCCGCGGTACGGCTCATACCGCCGGGCGAACGCGGCGGCCAGCCGGTCCCGGTCGATCCTGCCGTGGACGGCGAGCTCGTCGACGATCGAGCAGGCCATCTCGGTGTCGTCGGTCCAGGGCCAGGCCCCGGCCGGCTCGTCCGCTTCAGTGATGTGGGAGACGGTGGTGCCCGGCACGAAGAACTGGGCGCCGACCGCGTCGCCGACGGACAACCCGTCGAGGCTTTCGCAACAGAGATCGAATGAGGTCATGACGACAGCAATGATGCCACGCCCGTGGCATGGTGATACGGCCGCTTCTTCTTCGCCGTGCCCCACCGCGACTTGAGCCGTCACACCCCAGCTCCACCGCCGATCCAGCAGGACGACCATCGGAGGCAGCGCATCGTGACCGAGTGGACCAACGACACGGCCATCCAACGCTGGGGGACGATACCCCGCGACGCGTTGCAGGCCACGGCACACGACGGCGACTTCGCCAAACGCCATCTGATCAACCCGGTCCTGCTGCGCATGCTCGGTGACCTGCAAGGTCAGCGGGTCCTCGATGCGGGCTGCGGCAACGGCTACCTCAGCCGGATACTGGCTCGGCGAGGCGCCCAGATCGTCGGCGTCGAGCCCGGCCAGTCGCAGTTCGAGTTCGCCGTGGAGCAGGAAACCTCTGCACCACAAGGCATCCAGTACGTGCAGGCCGACCTCTGCGCCCTGCCGGACCTCGGCGCACCGTTCGACGCCGTGGTCTCCAGCATGGTCCTGCCCGCCGTCCCGGACTGGACCGGCGCCATGCGGGCCTGCGTGCAGGCGCTGAAGCCGGGCGGGCTGTTCGTGTTCACCGTCAACCACCCCTGCTACGAACAACTGTGGCCCACGTGGCGCCAGCACGGCGAGTACCGCACCGCCCGCTACCTCGCCGAGTACGAGATCCCCGGACCCAGCGGCGTCGACTTCCACCGCACCATCGCGACCTACCTCAACCAGCTCATCAGCCTCGGCTGCCACCTGACCGAGCTCGCCGAACCCGGCCTGACGCCGCAACTCGCCGAGAACGGCCCCGACGGCATCGACGCCTACACCCACCTGCCGAACTTCCTCATCGCCGCCGCGCGACGAGCAGCCTGACCACCACAACCAAGCCCGCCACCCCACCGCGGCGGCCAGCACCGGCCGTCTCCAGCGCCACAGAACACCCGCGACCCGCAAGCAACAACGCAGGCCAACCAACCCAGAAACCCGCACAACTCTCGAGAGAGCACACTTCGAACGCCGCCAGCAGATGGCGCCCCGGCTGCGCCGACCGATCGTCGAGAGGCATCGTTCCCGCACACCGATCAGGCAGGTTCGCAGCCCGCATTGCGGGACCTCAGATCTGGCGTCTCCAGGGACGCCCGCTCGCGGAGACGGAGACGCCCGGTCGCGGAGACGGAGACGCCCGGTCGCGGAGACGGAGACGCCCGGTCGCGGAGACGGAGACGCC
>NZ_BONQ01000013.1 GCF_016862795.1 Dactylosporangium siamense
AGACGCCCGGTCGCGGAGACGGAGACGCCCGGTCGCGGAGACGGAGACGCCCGGTCGCGGAGACGGAGACGCCCGGTCGCGGAGACGCCGGGGCGCGGGGATGGGGACGCCCGGTCGCGGAGACGCCGGGGCGCGGGGATGGGGACGCCAGCCAGCGAACACCGCCGCCGGGGCGAAGGCACGGAAACCGTCCAAGCCGATGCCGGAGCTGCCGGACCTGCCGGAATGTCTGAGCTGAGGCCGAATCCGTCTGAGCACGCGCAGGGCCGGCCGAGCAAGCATGGATGTCGACCGAACCGGCATGGAAGGAAGTCGGGCGCGGCACTTGGCGCTGTAACCGTGCTGCACGGCGCCGGAAACCGGCCTCGCGGGAACGGAAGTGGAGCGTGCAGGAACGACAGCATGCCCGACAGGCATGGAACACTGGCCCACAGGTGCGGACGCCGGACCGACAGGCGAAGAACGCCGGACCGCAGGTGCCGACGCCGGACCGACAGGCGCAGAACGCCGACCCACAGGTGCGGACATCGGCCCCATAGGCACGGGACGTGTGCTTGCGGGTGCGGGATGCGAACGCACAGGTGTGGACGCCGGGCCGGCAGACGTGGGACACGGCCCCACAGGCACGGGACGTGTGCTTGCGGGTGCGGGATGCGAACGCACAGGTGTGGACGCCGGGCCGGCAGACGTGGGACACGGCCCCGCGGGCACGGGAGCGACTGATACTGCGTCGCGCCGAGCACCAGACTCAAGGTCGTTGGCTGTGTGACGCTGCTGAGCCGGCCCGACAGGCGTGCGCCGCGAACCCGCAGGCACAGGGCGCGAACCCGCAGGCACAAGGCGCGAACCCGCAGGCACGGGAACCGGCGGGGCAGGCACGGCGCTGCGTGGTGTTGGGTTGGGGGCTGTTGCTGGTGGTCGGCGGCGTTCGGTCGGCGGCGACGCCGCACGGGACGGCGACGCCGCACGGGACGGCGACGCCGCACGGGACGGCTGGGCCGCTGTGCTTGCCAACAGGCGAGCGGACTGGATCCGGGCCAGCTTCGTTGCGTGGCGGGCCGCCAGGCCGTGCTTGCGGGCCTCGGCGAACTCCGCCCGCATCCGTACTTTCTCCTCGTGGCGGCGGAGAAAGTCGGCCCTCGACGCGGCGAGACGAGCGTTTGAGTCCATTGGGCCAGAGGCCATTGAACCAGCGTCTGGGGCTTCCAGCGAAAAGTATGGTCGTGGCACGTGCCCGCCTCCCCCCGGTAGGCGCCACACCTCATTCTCGAGGTCGCACACCACCGCGTCCAGCGGCATGACCCTCTGCGATCAGCACCGTACGCGCTGCTAAGCGGTGACTTCCAGGGTTGCCTCGGCTCGGCGTTTGCTGGTGGCGCCGGTCAGGACGACGGTGGTGGGGCCTGGTTTGAGGGTTCTGGTGGGCATGGTCCATTCGACCTTGCCGGCGGTGGCGGGCTTCACGATCTGCTGTACGCCGTTGACCTTGATGGTGACCTGCTCCGACTTGTCGAAGCCGGTGGCGGTCACCTTGACGGAGGTGCCGGCCTTGACCGTGTCGGGGGTCACTGCGGCCGAGGCCGTCGGGGCCGTGGAGGCGGTGGACTTCGTGGGGGTGGCCGCGGTGGAAGTGGAGACCGCGACCGTCGGGGTGGCGGATGGGCTGCCGGTCCACTCTTTGACCTTGTCGCGGCCGGCGGACAGCAGGCCGCGGCCCCACGGGGTCAGGGCCAGCACGATGACCAGGGGGATGGCGATGAGCCGCAGCCGGAAGAACAGGCGGGAGACGGAGAACCGGGGGCTCCGTCGGGTACGGGCCGGCGGGTCGGCCGGCGCTTCGTCGCGGGTGTGGCGGTCGGGCTCGTCGCGAGCGTACTGCGGCATCAGGTCTTCGTCGCCGTAGATCGCGACGTTGCCCTGCATCGTCACACCTGGGCCGATGATGACCGAAGGCCGTTGCGCACGCTGCGGCACAACCGGCGGCTGTTGCTGCGGCGCATAGCCATGCTGCTGCGCATACCCAACAGGCGGACCCCCAACAGGCGGACCCTCAGGACCGCCAACAGGCGGACCGCCAACAGCCGGCGGCGCCGGATAGGCCGGCGCAGCCTGATAAGCCGGCGGCGCCGACGCCTGGTACGCCGCCGGCGGCGCCGACGCCTGGTACGCCGCCGGTGGTGCCGACGCCTGGTACGCCGCCGGTGGTGCCGACGCCTGGAACGTCGAGGACGCAGGCGCCTGGAACCCCGTCGGATTCGCCTGATAGGACGGCGGCGCGGACGCCTGATAGGACGGCGGCGCCGACGCCTGGTGAGCCGGCGGCGCTGACATCTGATATGCGGGCGACGCCGACGCCGGATAGCCGGCCGCCGGCGTCACGGGCGAGACCGGCGCGTCCTGCCCGGGAGCCGCCGAAGACTGGCTGTTGCCCAGCAGCAGCGCCCCGAACGCGACCGGCAGCTCCGGCTGCTCCGGCACGACCGGCGCCAGCCCGAACCGCGCGTGCAGCCGGCTCGCCACCAGCGGCAGCCGGCTCGAACCCCCCACGAGCAGGATCGCGTCGAGGTGAGCCGTCGTTATCCCGGAGCGTTGCAGCACCCGGCGGGTCTCGTCGACGGCGCGGTCGACCAGTGGCCCCGCGACCCGGTCCAGCTCCTCGCGGGTCAGGTGGGTCGCCGCGTCGACGCCGGGCACGTGCACCGGCGCCGAGGCGGCCCTGGAGAGCATCTCCTTCGCCGCGCGCACCTCGGACCAGAACGTCATCCGGTCCCGGAAGTCGGTGGACGTCTGCGGGTGTTGCAGGCGCCGCCACAGCGCGGCGTCGTGCGCGGCGATCTGCTGGCCGAGGTGGCCGACGAGCGCGGCGTCGATGTCGGTGCCGCCCAGGTCGTCGAGGCCGCCGGTGGCGAGGACCCGCAGCCCGTCCGGCGCGGCCGTGGCCACCGTGACGTCGAGGGTGCCGCCGCCGAAGTCGAACACGGCGACGCTGCGACCAGGGGCGATGCGCGAGCCGAGGACCCGCATGCAGTACGTGGCGGCCGCGACCGGCTCGTCCAGCAGCGTCACCCGGCCGAGGCCGGCGAGCGCGGCCGCCTCGGAGAGCACGGCGCGGCGGCGCGGGCCCCAGTCGGCGGGGCAGGTGAGCACGGTCGTGCCGCCGGCCAGGACGCCGGTCTGCGCGGCCTCGCCGGCGACGCGGCGCAGGATCGCGGCGAGCAGCTCGACGACGGGCACCTCGCGGTCGCCGAGGAGGATGAGCCCCTCGTCGACGTGACCCTTCGGGTTCGGCTCGTAGCGCGCCGCGTCCGTCGCCATGTGCCGCTCGGCGTCGCGACCCACGAAAACGGTTCCGGAGGCGTCGGCGAACACGGCGGACGGCAGCAGCGGATTGCCGTCGAACAGCAGCGGGCGCGGCGTGCCGTCACCGCGGTCGACGACGGCCACCGTGTTGGAGGTGCCGAGGTCGACGGCGAACCGGACCTGACCCTGCACTGCGCACCCCCAACCGACCGGACGACGCATCGTACCTAGGAAGCACCTGAGTACGAACACCGATGCCGCGCTTCGAACGACCACCCAAGATCACTGTATGGCGAAAACGTTCGGGGCGAGCCTCCTGGTCGGCGTGGGCTGGTTCGTGACCGCCGTCATCGCGGCCGCCGTCGGTGAGTGGTCGGTGCCGGAGCAACCGGACCGCGACTGCTCCGGCTTCGGCGCGTGCCTGTCGTTGCTCGACATCCTGCCCGTCATCGTTTTCGTGGCCGGCGTGCCGCTGCTGCTGGTGCTGCTGCTGGCGGTGACCGCCGCCGTGACCCGATTGAAGCTGCCTGCGGCCCTCGCCGGCACGCTGTCCGCCGCCCTGACCGCCGCCGTCGTCGGTGCCGGCGTCGCCCTCTACGGGGCCACGCGATGAACGACACGACGCGACACAGCCACCCGACGAACGACACGACGGGACACAGCCACGCGACAAACCCCGAGGACACGACCCGGCGCAGCCACCCGATGCGGCGCACCACCCTCGGCGTCCTGTTCTACACATGGCTGTACGGCACCCCGTTCCTGCTCGTCGTCGCCCTGATCCGCCGGACCGCGAAACCGTTTACGCCGACCCGCGCGGAAGCGGAGGCCTTCGGGGCCGCCACGGACACCCTGTTCCTCCTTGCGATGGTGGCCGCCGTGGTACTGCCCGCGATCGGCGCCGTGATCGCCAAGAGCGCCGACGAGCCCGGCTGGACGCGACACTTCGTGGGCGCCCTCATCGCCGCGCCGCTGCTGTTCGTGATCCTGTGCGCCGCCGGCACCACGGCCAGCACGCCGGTCATCGGGCACGTGCCCGCCGACCTGGAGCCGCCGTCACCGGTCCACGGGTGCGCCCATGAGTGCCCAGGCGGTTAGCCTTTGCCGCATGCCGGTGTTGTACGTCATAGCCTGCGGTGGCCGCCCCGCCGCGGACCTGCCCGACTTCGTCGCCGACGCCCAGCGCGACGGCTGGGTGGTCTGCGTCGTGGCGACCCCCGACGGCCTGAAGTTCCTGGACGCCGGGAAACTCGAGGCACAGACCGGTTTTCCGGTGCGGTCGCGATACAAGCAGCCCGACGAGCCCGACGTGCTCCCACCGGCGGACGCGTTCGTGGTCGCGCCGGCCACCTTCAACACCGTCAACAAGCTCGCCGCCGGCATCAGCGACACCCTCGCGCTGGGCCTGCTCAACGAGGGCATCGGGCTGGGCAGACCGGTCATCGCCGTACCGACGCCGAATGTGGGGCTGTCCAACCATCCGGCGTTCAAGGCCAGCCTGCGAACGTTGCGCGAGTGGGGCGTGACGGTCGTGTTCGACCCGGCGTCGGTGCCACCGCTGGACAGCGACCCGACCACCCCGCCCCCACCGTTCCCGTGGCCGGCCCTGGTTGACGCCCTTCGGGCGCTGCCGCGATGAGACGGCTCGTCGTCCTCGGCCCGCCGTCCTCGGACCGGATGACCGTCGCGGAACTGATCGCCGGCCGCCTCGGCGTGCCCGTCTTCAGCCTGACAACGGTCGCCCAGGCCGAGTTCCGCGCCCAGACCCCGGCGTCGGTCGAGTTCAAGCGGTTCATGGACGCCGGCGATCTCGTCCCGGACGAGCTGCTGCTGTCCACGCTCCTGACCCACCTCGACGTAAACGGTTTCGTCCTCGACGGATTCCCGCACAGCGCAAGCCAGGCCGCCATGCTGGCGGCGAGCGGCCCGCCCGTGGACCGGGTCGTCGACCTGGTCCTGTCCGACGAAGAGATCACCCGCCGCCTGACTGGGCGGCGCATGTGTCGCGGCTGCGGAAGGGGATGGCATGTCGAGTTCGACCCGCCACCCGAGTCGGGCCGGTGCGGCTGGTGCGGTGGCGAACTGCTCCAGCGCGACGACGACAGCCCCCGGATGGTCGCCGCCAGGCTGCCGATCTACCGTGATCGCATCGCGCCGGTCCTCGAGTACTACCGACAGCGAGGGCTCATGGTGGACGTCGACGCGACCCTGCCGCTCGAACAGATCGCGGAGGCCGCCACGTGCTGACCGACGACGGGTGTCGACTGTGGACGGAGGTCGGTGGGCAGGGGCCGCCGCTGGTGTTCTGCCACGGCGGGCCGGGGCTGTGGGACATGGCCGGCGACCTCGCCACGATGTTCGCCGGCGACTACCGGACCATCCGCTGGGACCAGCGCGGGTGCGGCCGGTCGGCGCGGCGTGGACCGTACACATTGGACCGCGCCGTCGAAGACCTCGACGCGGTGCTGACCGGGCACGCCGAGGAGAAGGCCACGCTGCTCGGGCACTCGTGGGGCGCGCATCTGGCGCTCGAATACACGCTGCGGCACCCAGGGAGGGTGCGGCGCCTGGTGTACGTGGCCGGCACCGGCATCGACGACGAGGACACCTGGAAGCCGGCGTTCCGGGAACGCGTCCGGGGCGTGCCCGGCGGCTGGGACCGCGCCGCGGTCGTGCGGCAGTGGACCGCCGAGTTCCCCGACCGGGAGCGGGCCGCCGCGCACGCCGAGGCGATGGCGACGCCGTGGTTCGACATCAACCGCGAGTGCAACACCACGCTCAACGCCGAGGTCGCGCGCCGGCTGCGGGAGACCGACGTGGCCGCGCTGTGCCGGGAGCTGCGGGTGCCGGTGCTCATCATCGACGGCAGCGAGGACCTCAGGCCCCGCTGGGCGGTGGACTCCCTGGCCGCGGCGCTGCCCGACGTGCGCAGGGTGATCTTCGACGGGGCGAGCCACCTGCCGTGGGTGGAAGACCCTGACGGCTTCTCGGGGGCGGTTCTCGGGGACCCGCGGAGGTAAACCCCGGATGCCCGTGCGGCACCGCCGGCGACAGGGTGGGAGCAACAGATTTCCACCTATCGTTGGAGGTGTCGGCGTTGCGCACACTCACTGCCGCCCTGATCGCGGCCGCGCTCGTCATCGGACCGGCCACAGCCGCGAGCGCCGGGGGTTTGGGCCGGCAGCGCTGCACGACCGTGGCGAACGGGACGCCGCTGCGGGAGGCCCTCACCGGCCTGCCGGACGCGGAGGCGTCCGGGGCGCTCGTGCTGCTCCACGACGCCGGGGGTTGCCGGCAGGGCACCGCCGGGGTCGCCGACGTCCACACGGGACGGACGGTCCCGATCGACGGCCGGTTCCGCATCGGCAGCATGACCAAGACCTTCACGGCCGTGGTCACGCTGCAGCTGGCGGCCGAGGGCAAGGTCGACCTGGACCAGACCGTGCAGCACTACCTGCCGGACCTCCTGCCGGCCGGCACCGCGCCGATCACGGTGCGGCAGGTGCTCACGTACACCAGCGGCCTCAACCACGTCGAGACCGGCAACAAGCAGTGGGACTGGTTCCAGGACCACCGCTACGACCACTGGGCGAAGGGCAGCCAGATCGACACGGCGAAGCCCCTGGCGTTCACGCCCGGCACGAAGCAGCGGTACGGCAACGTCGACTACATCGTCGCCGGGCTGCTGATCGAGAAGGTCACCGGCCGCACCTGGGAGTCGCAGATCCAGCAGCGGATCATCGACCGGCTCGGCCTGCGCGGCACCACCGCGCCCGGCCGGGACGTCGAGGTGCGCGGCCCGCACGCGCACGGTTACGAGGCCACCGGGGACGGGTGGGTCGACGTGACCCGCGCCGACACGTCGCTGCAGTGGTCGGCGGCGGCGATCATCTCGACCGCCCCGGACCTGGACCGGTTCCTGGTGGCGCTGTTCAGCGGGCACCTCGTCCCGGAGCCGCAGCTGTCGGAGATGTTCACCGTGCCGGTGGGGATCCCGCTGTACGACGGCAACGACGACCCCGACGACGACCAGGACGCCGTGTACAGCGCCGGGCTGACCAAACTGCCGGTCGGGCCGTCGCAGTACGTGTGGGGCAAGAGCGGCGACCGGCCCGGCTACAACAACGGGATGGCCGCGACCCGGGACCTGTCCATGCGGCTGATCTTCTCCGTCAACACGCTGCACATGGGCGGCAGCGACCAGCCGGTGCGCTCCCAGCGCATCATCGCGGCGGCACTGGCCAGCATGTGATCAACGGCGGCCCCACTTGCTTCTACTCTACTTATACGATAGGAATTGCATACTTCTGCAGGTCCTGACGTACGAGGAGAGCCGTGAACGCCGAGTGGGGCCGCCGGATCGGGTTGCGGGTGGTGGCCATCGCCGTGCTCGGCGTGTTGTGGCAGGTCACCGCCACCGTCATGGACAACCCCACGTTCATTCCCTCCCCCGCCGCCGTCTGGCACCGGCTGATCCAGACCTCGACCGTCCACGACGGCACCCGCGGCTACAGCGGCCACCTGCTCATCGAGCACCTCGGGGTCAGCCTCCGCCGCATCCTGATCGGCTCCGCGATCGGCGTCGCCGGCGGCCTCGTCCTCGGCGTCGTCATGGGTACCGTCGGCTGGATCCGCGTCGTCACCGAGCCGGTCGTCACGTTCGTCCGGGCGCTGCCGCCGCTGGCGTACTTCAGCCTCTTCATCATCTGGTTCGGCATCGACGAGACGCCCAAGCTGTGGCTGCTGTCGATCGCCGCGCTGCCGCCGGTCGCCGTGGCCACCGCCGCCGCCGTGCACAACGCGCCGACCGCCCTGGTCGAGGCGACCCGCGCCCTCGGCGCGAAGCGGTGGCAGGTGACCCGGGACGTGGTGCTGCCCAACGCCCTGCCCGAGATCTTCACCGGGATCCGGCTCGCGGTCGGCATCGCGTACTCCTCCGTCGTGGCCGCCGAGACCATCAACGGCGTGCCCGGCATCGGCGGCATGGTCCGCGACGCCCAGCGGTACTCGCAGACCGACGTCGTCGTGCTCGGCCTCTTCGCCATCGGACTGTCCGGGCTCGCCATCGACGCGGTGCTGCGTCAGGCCGAGACCCGCCTCATCCCCTGGCGCGGACGCGCCTGACGAGCCCCTGGCGCGGACGCGCCTGACGAGCCCCCGGCGCGGACGCGCCTGAAACCCCGATAGGACAACCGTGAAAATCAGAGGTCTGGTAGCCATTACCGCCGTTGCGCTCTCCCTTGCCGCTTGCGGCGACGGTGCCGCCAGCGGCAACTCCAGCGCCGAGCAGAAGACCATCCGGATCGCGTACCAGGCGTTCCCCAGCGGCGACCTCATCGTCAAGAACCAGGGGCTGCTGGAGAAGGCACTGCCCGACTACAAGATCACCTGGACGAAGTTCGACTCGGGCGCGAGCATCAACACCGCGTTCGTGGCCAAGAGCGTCGACATCGCCGCCATCGGCTCCAGCCCGGTCGCCCGTGGCCTGAGCGCGCCGCTGAACATCCCCTACCAGGTCGCGTTCGTCCTCGACGTCGCCGGCGACAACGAGGCCCTGGTCGCCCGCAACGGTTCGAACGTCAACACGATCGCGGACCTGAAGGGCAAGAAGGTCGGCACGCCGTTCGCCTCCACCGCGCACTACAGCCTCCTCGCCGCGCTGGACCAGGCCGGCGTCAAGGAGTCCGAACTGACCATTGTGGACCTGGAGCCGCAGGACATCCAGGCCGCGTGGACCCGGGGCGACCTCGACGCCGCGTACACCTGGCTGCCGTCCCTCGACGAGCTGAAGAAGACCGGCAAGGTCCTCGTCACCAGCCGCGAGCTGGCCACCGCGGGCAAGCCGACGCTGGACCTCGGCGTCGTGTCGACCGCGTTCGCGACCGCGCACCCCGACGCCGTCGACGCGTGGCGCAAGGCCGAGGCGAAGGCCCTCGACATCATCGCCAACGACCCCACCGCCGCGGCCACCGCCGTCGGCAAGGAGCTCAACATCAGCACCGAGGACGCCAAGCACCAGCTGAGCCAGGGCGTGTTCCTCAAGCCGGCCGACATCTCCAGCAGCACCTGGCTCGGCACCCCCGAGAAGGTCGGCGACCTGGCGAAGAACCTCCTCGCGGCGGCCGAGTTCCTCAAGGGCCAGAAGAAGATCGACGCCGTGCCGGACCTCGCCACGGTCGAGAAGGCCATCTACACCAAGGGCCTCCCGGGTGTCCTCCAGTCTTAAGACCGAACATGCCGTCGAGATCGATGGCGTCGAGCACCGGTACGGCGCCGTCGCGGCGGTCGGCCCGGTCGACCTGTCCGTGCCGGCCGGCGCCTTCCTGGTGCTGGTCGGCGCGTCCGGCTGCGGCAAGAGCACGCTGCTGCGCCTGATCGCCGGCTTCGAGCAGCCGACGACCGGCACCGTGCGCATCGACGGCAAGATCCCCGAGCCGGGCCGGGGCGCCGGCCTGGTCTTCCAGCAGCCGCGGCTGCTGCCGTGGAAGACCGTCGGCGGCAACGTCGAGCTCGCGCTGCGCTACGCGGGGGTGTCCCGGGAGGAACGCGCGAAGCGAGTGCCGGAGCTGCTCGAGCGGGTCGGGTTGCACGACGTCGCCGAGCGGCGGGTGTGGCAGATCTCCGGCGGGCAGCAGCAGCGGGTCGCGATCGCCCGTGCGCTGGCCGTACCGAATCCGCTGTTGCTGTTGGACGAGCCCTTCGCGGCCCTCGACGCGCTCACGAGGGAGCGGCTGCAGGAGGACCTGCGGCAGGTCACCGCGGAGACCGGCCGGACCTGCGTGTTCGTCACCCACAGCGTCGACGAGGCGGTGTTCCTCGGCAGCCGCGTCATCGTCCTGACCAGCCGCCCCGGCCGCGTCGCCCTCGACCAGGACATCGACCTGCCCCGCACCGGCATCGAGCCGGACGAGCTGCGCGGGTTGCCGTCCTACGCCGCGTTGCGCGCCACGATCGGCCACGCCGTCCGCGACGCGGCCACAGTCTGAAAGGAACGCCACGATGAAACTCGACCATCTCGGCCCGCGCTTCGGCGCCGACGTGCACGACATCGACCTGGACCGGGCGACCGACGACGAACTGGCCGAGGTGCGGGCCGCGCTGGTCGAGCACAAGGTGCTGTTCTTCGGCGGGCAGCAGCTCGACGACGACGGGCAGGTGCGGCTCGGCCGGCGGCTCGGCGAGCTGACCGCGTCGCACCCCGTGGTCGGCGGCGTCGACGAGGCCCACCCCGAGGTGTACGCCCTCGACAGCGCCGACAACGGTTTCGCCGACGTGTGGCACACCGACGTGACGTTCATGCCGCGCCCGCCGCTCGGCTCGATCCTGCGGGCCGTGGTCCTCCCGCCGTCCGGCGGCGACACGAACTGGGCGGACAGCCAGCTCGCCTACGAGTCGCTGTCCGCGCCCGTGCGGGACCTCGCCGACCGGCTCACCGCGGTGCACGACGGCAACCGCGAGTTCGGCTACTACCTGGCCCAGCGCCGCGGCGGCAAGGGCAGCGTCTGGGACGGCGAGGTCGTCACCCGCCTCGACCCGGTCGAGCATCCGGTCGTGCGGGTCCACCCGGAGACCGGCCGGCGCGGTCTGTTCGTGAACCCAGGCTTCACCTCGCACATCGTCGGCGTGTCCGAGGCGGAGAGCCGCGGCATCCTCGACCTGCTGTACGCGCACCTGACCAAGCCGGAACACATCGTGCGGCACCGCTGGCGGGCCGGCGACGTGGCGATGTGGGACAACCGCAGCACCGCGCACTACGCCAACCGCGACTACGGCACCGCCCACCGCGTCATGCACCGCATCACGCTGCGCGGAGACGTCCCGGTGGGTCCACACTGAAGGTATGACCCGGCTTGGTGTCCTGCTGCTGCTCACGGCGTTGCTGGTAACCGGGTGCTCGCTCAAGGAACGCGTCTGCGGCTCCGGCGAGCACCCGGTGAAGGCGGTCGGCAACACCACCGGCCGCACCTGCGTCCGCGACGGCGCCGACCCGCCGGCCGGCTACGTGCCCTACCCGGCCGGCAAGGTCCCGAAGTACCTCGACGACGAGTGGGACCGGTACTGGAGCGACAAGGTCCTCGACGAACGGGGCAACCTGATCTCCCCCGCACCCGTGACCAGCGGGACGTAAACGGTTACGGTGCTGTCCATGATCCGGGTGTGGCTGGTGCCGTTGGCGTTCGTGGCGTGCGGCGCGGTGGTCGCCGCCAGCCAGGTCTCTGGCGGTTCGGTGGGCGGCGCGGTGGGCTTCGGGCTGGTGTTCGTCGCGCTCGCCGTCGTCTTCTCGCCCCTCGCGTTCCCCCGGCACATCCCCGCGGCCGTCGCGCAGCGGCGGGCCGCGGAGGAGGGTCGGCCGATCGTCTACTGGCGGCCCGGTTGCCAGTTCTGCGCCCGCCTGCGGCTGAGCCTGCTCGGCCGGGCCCGGCGCGCGTCGTGGGTGAACATCTGGCGCGACCCCGAGGCCGCCGCCGCCGTCCGGGCGGTGGCCGACGGCAACGAGACCGTGCCGACCGTCGTCCTGCCCGGCGGCGAGGCCCGGGTGAACCCGGCCCCCGCATGGGTGCGTGCGCAGCTCAGCCCTGGTGGTAGCCGGTGACGGCGCCGGCTTTCGCGACCAGGATGTCGCTGCCGATCCTCGTGCCGAACGCACGGGCCGACGCGTCGCCCGGCTGACGGTCGACGGGCTTGCCGTCGATGCCGCAGGCGACCCCGAGCGTGCCACCGCGGCGCTTCGTCTCCGGCTTGCCGTCGAAGTAATACGGCTCGTCGTAGGTGAACTCCGAACTCGCGCCGCACCAGAACGTCGCGTCGGCGGCCGGCTTCTCGGCCTTGCCGCTGATCAGGTCGATGACCACCGGGCCGGTCCCGCCGGTGATCAGGACCCGCGCCGGACCGGCCACCGCCGGACGCTGGTCGCCGCCGGCCAGCTCGTCCGCCGCGCCGACGGGCACCGACCAGGTGGTCTTGCCGGTCATGACGTCGAACCCCTCGATGACGACGTCGAGCCCGGTGCGGGTGCTCTTCTTGGTCGCGGCCGACCAGGTCGAGGTGCCCTTGGACCGGCAGCGCACGGCAACCGCCGGGCCGTCGGCGTCATCCGGGTTGACCGGCAGGTCCAGCAGGCTCGAGCAATGTAAGGAGCTGCCGCTGTCCCGCCACACCACGGCGCCGTCGGTCTCCGACAGTGCCGCCGTCGCCGATCCTGTCGCCAGGTCCCGGGTGAGGGTGGTGTCGCGGGTGCCCGTCGAGTCGCCGTAGACGGAGCCGATGTAGAGCTTCTGCTGCGAATACAGCTGCCAGTTCCAGCCGTGGTCGGTGCTGAACCCGGCCGGGAACGCCTCGGCGAGGGGCCGCTTCCAGACCACCTTGCCGTCCCGCACGACCGCGAGCGTCTCCGGCTTGCGGGTGCCGAGGTCGGTGAGGCCGCCGGCACCGATCGACCGTGCGCCGGCCGGCTCTCCGGTGTTCTCCTCCACGTATTGCTTGTCGGTCATCCGCAAGCGGTGCGGGACGGCCCTATCCTTGTAGGACGTCCTGGAGATGGTGCACACGTCGGTCTTGTTCGAGCACTCCGCCGGCGGGGAGACGAACAGCGCCGGGGCGGTCACCGCGAGATCCTCGCCGCTGCGCGGGTCGGCGACGACCATGCTGGCGAACAGGTTGCCCTTCGGGTCGGCCCGGAAGTAGACGACCTTGCCGTCCACGACGGTGACCGTCACCGCGATGCCGGTGACGACCTCGCCCGGTGATGCCGCCCGCTGCCACAACGTCTTGCCCGTCGCCGGGTCGAGCGCGAGCAGCTGCAGCCGGCCGCTGTCGGCGACATAGCCGACGGCGACCCCGGCGACGGCGGTCAACTGACCGATGGGCTTGAGGTCGGTGCGGGTCCACGCCTGGGCCAACGGCGGCGGCGCCGGTGACTTCGCCGCGGACGGTGTGCCGCCGCCGTCGCAACCGGCCAGCAGGCCCGCCACGACCAGGAGCCAGAATCTACGTCGCATGTCGTCCTCCCCCGAGACGATGCCCATCTTGCCATGGCGGTACGACATAGTGAGCAATCCCAATATGACGGCCTCTCGACGGAGAAATCCGTAGGCCATAGCGTCGCGGCACGGCTCCAGAACCCGCCATGGAGGAGACCCCGTGCGCCGCATCGCCCTGCTCTGCGTCCTGTTCAGCGCCACCGCCGTCTTCGTCGCACCGCCCACGGTGGCCGCGGCGCCCAGCACCTACACCAACCCGGTCAGCGCGGGCACGGTCGACACCTTCCCCGACCCGGCGATGATCCGCGGCAAGGACGGGCTCTGGTACGCGTACGGCACCACCAACCCGATCCGCGTCAGCGCCGGCGACCCGAACGAGCACATCCTGCCGATCCTGCGCTCCCCCGACCTGGTGTCGTGGACCTACGTCGGCGACGTCTACGCCGTCAGCGCCAAGCCGTCGTGGTGGCCGTCCGGCACCCGGCCGTGGGCGCCCGACATCCGGTACGTCGACGGCCAGTACCACCTCACCTATTCCATGTCGACCGGCGGCATCGCGCTGGTGACCGGGCCGACGCCGCTCGGGCCGTGGACCGACCACGGGCGGATCGTCCCCGGCTCCGGCAGCGGCTGCCCGAGCGGCAGCATCGACCAGGCCATGTACACCGACATCGGCACCGGCGCGCACTACCTCATCTGGGGCAGCTACGACACCATCTGCGTGTCCCGCATGAACGCCACCGCGACCGCGCTCACCGGCGCCGTCACGCAGATCGCCCGCGGCCGGCGGATGGAGGGCGGCTTCCTGGTCCGCCGCGACGGCATGTACTACCTCTTCTACTCCGACGCCGGCTGCTGCGACGGCGCGTTCAGCGGCTACACGGTCAAGGTCGGCCGGGCGAGCAGCCCGCTCGGGCCGTTCACGACCCCCAGCGGCCGCAACCTGATGGACCTGACGAGCAAGGACGGCATCGTCCTGGCCGGCAACGGCAACGGCTGGGTCGGACCGGGGCACAACGCGATCCAGACCGACCTGTCCGGTCAGGACTGGCTGGTGTACCACGCCATCGCGTCCTCGAACCCCGAGTTCGGCCCGGTCACCAACCCGTGGGGCGGCACGATCAGCAACCTCAGCCGCCGGCCGCTGATGCTGGACCGCCTCGACTGGATCGACGGCTGGCCGGTGGTGCGGGCCGGCGCCGGCCCCTCGACCGGCGCGCAACCGGCGCCGGTCAGCACGTGGACGGTCGGCAGCTCGTTCAACGCCGGGCTGGGCGGCTGGGGCACGACCTGGCCCATCGCGACAGAGACCGACGCCGGTGGGTACCTGTCCACCTCCACCGCCGGCACCACACTGTCGAACGCGTCCGTGAGCGGCGACCTGCGGGTGGAAGGCGACCTGCGGGCGAGCACCGGCTCGGTCGGCCTCGTCGTCAGCCAGGCCGACGCGAACAACCGCATCGTCGCCTGGATCAACCGGGCCCAGCAGCGGCTCGTCGTCGACGTCACCGTCGCCGGGATGACCACCTCCGCGAGCAGCCCGCTGCCGGCCTCCTTCGACTACGACTCCTGGCACAACGTGGCCGCCGAGCGGCGCGGCAGCACCCTCGTCACCTGGGTGACCGCGGACCGCCTCCGCGACGCCGTCTCGACCGTCACCGTCACGCTGCCCGCCGGCGCTGTGTCGAGCGGCCGTATCGGCGCCACCTCGACCGGCGGCGTCGCGGCCGCGGACAATCTGGGCGCGGCGCCGCTGTACCCCCTACCGCCGGCCCGCGTGCCGAACCCGGTGCTCGGCGCGCAGCTCCCGGCGTACTCCGACGAGTTCACCACCGGCACCACCGGCTGGACCTGGCTGCGCGCCTCCGCCGCCACCGTGTCCGGCGGCCAGCTCGTGTGGCCGACCCAGGCGGCCGAACTGGTCGGCGGCACCAACACCGCGTCGGTCCTGCACCGCCCCGTCCCCGCCGGCGACTTCGTGGTCGAGACCAAGCTGCAGTTCGACGGCACCGCCGGCAATCAGCAGGCGGGGCTGGTGCTGTACGAGAACGACAACCGCTTCCTCAAGCTGACCCACACGGTCCTGCCCCTGGCGGGAGGCGGTGGCACGGTCCTGCACGTGACGGAGTTCGGCAAGGAGGCCGAACGCCCCACGACAACCCCGCCGACCGCGGTGGCCAGCGCCCCTATGTTCGGCGGCCCACCGGCGCTGACGACCTGGCTGCGGTTGGTGTACCGCTACGACGCCGCCAACAACGAGCACGACGTGCGGATGGCCTCGAGCACCGACGGCGTCAACTGGACCTGGGGCGGCACCTGGTCGCTGCCCCGCGCGGGCGCGCTGCGCATCGGCCTGGTCTCGATGAACGCCACCGGCGCCACGGCCCGCTTCGACTACGTCCGCACCTACGCCGTGGCGTAGGTGCGGCCCCGGGTTGCGGTTCGCGCGTTCTGGTCGTCATCACCTTCAAATATTCAGCTCCAGTTGCGGGGACTTGATGGCTCCGCCCGGCCTTCGGCCGTGCGACAGGGTGGCGTGGTCACCGTCCGTGCCGTCTTGCGGTGATCCCAAGCCAGGTCCGCCCTCACATGATCCAGCGCCGTCGAGGTCGTCATTCGGTGGTGCCACACCGCCGTTGGTTCAAAGCTTCGGACAAATCACCCAGGTCGGGGCGCGGGCATGGCACACACCGTGATCTTTCGATCTTGCCTGCTTGATCGAAGTCGCCGGGTGGTCGCCCAGGCGGCTGTTCGGAATGTCCCCGGAACTGACAGTCGCCCAGACGGCCAGGGCGCTCCTTTGATCATGGGCGGGGGCGGGGTGATCGCCGCTTCGGGGGCCGCGGTTGCGGTCCGCGCGTTCTGGTCGTCATCCCCTTCAAATATTCAGCTTCAGGC
>NZ_BONQ01000014.1 GCF_016862795.1 Dactylosporangium siamense
CATGATCCACCGCCGTCGAGGTCATCATTCGGTGCTACAACACCGCCGTTGGTCAACGAACGAAACCATCGATCACTGAACCGGTCGGTACCAGCGCCCAACCGGCGATCACCCGCACCCGCCCATGATCAAAGGAGCCCCGTGGCCATGCGCGCAGCCGTGCGGGCGGCCACCCGGCGACTTCGATCAAGCACGGGGACGGCGAACCACGGCGCGACCGGAGAACATGCATGATCCGGAAGACTTCCCGCCGCCCGCACGACGCAAAACGTTGCGGATCACGATCAATCCGCACAGATCGATGACTAGACCGGGGGTACCAACGCTCAACCAGTGACCTCCCGCCTCGCCCATGATCGAAGGAGCGCCACGGCCGTGCGGGCGGCCATCCGGCGACTTCGATCAAGCACGCAAGATCGAAAGATCCCGGTGCGGGCCGTGTCGGCGCCCCGACCTGGGTGATTTGTCGGGAGTTCTTGAGCCAACGACGGTGTGGCACCACCGAATGATGACCTCGACGGCGGTGGACCATGTGAGTGCGGACCTGGCTTGGGATCACCGCAAGACGGCAGTCACGGTGACCACGCCACCCTGTCGCACGGCCGAAGGCCGGGCGGTGCCATCAAGTCCCCGCGCCTGGAGCTGAATATTTGAAGGGCATGACGACCAGAACGCGCGAACCGCAACCACGGCCCCTGAAGCGGCGATCACCCCGCCCCTGCCCATGATCAAAGGAGCGCCGCGGTCGCGTCCACGACCACCCAGCGAATGATGACCGCGACGGCGCTGGATCATGTGGGTGCGGACCTGAAGGGCATGACGAGCGCCGCCCGCGAACCGCAACCAAGGCCCCGAAACGGCGATCAGGCAGGCAGGATCGAAAGATCTGCCGACGACGGTGTGGCAGCGCTGACGGTGCGGAAGCCGGCGTTGCCCATCGAGGAGTCCGGGGTGTTGCTGGAGCGGGCCGCGTTGCGGTAGCGGTTGCAGTAGGAGTCGTGACACAGGTAGGAGCCGCCGCGCAGCACCCTCGCGACGCCGGTGACGGGGCCGGGCGGGGCATGCAGCGGGGATCGGGTGTAGTAGTCGGCGGCGAACCAGTCCGCGCACCACTCCCAGACGTTGCCGACAGCTTGCCACAGGCCGTAGCCGTTGGGGTGGTACGTGCGCACGGGCGCGGTCGCCTTGTAGCCGTCCTCGGCGGTGTTGTGGACCGGGAACTCGCCCTGCCAGATGTTGCACGGCCAGTCCGAGACGTCCACTGTGGAGCCCCAGGGGTAGCGGTCGCTGGCGCGGCCGCCGCGGGCGGCGCACTCCCACTCCGCCTCGGTCGGTAGGCGGCGGCCGGCCCAGGCGCAGTAGGCCTGGGCGTCGTGCCAGCTGACGTGGACCACGGGGTGGTCGGGGCGGGCGGTGGAGCCGGGGCCGTCGGGGTGTGCCCAGTCGGCGCCGCGGACTCCGAGCCACCAGGGGGTCGCCGGGGCGGCGCCGACGATGTCGGCGTCGGCGCTGACGAAGAGGTGGAAGACGGCGGACCAGCCGTCGGCCTCGGCGGTGGTGCGGTAGCCGGTGGCGGCGGTGAACGCGGCGAAGTCGGCGACGGTGACCGTGGTGGCGTCGATGCTGAACGCGTCGAGCCGCACGTCGTGGACCGGGCCTTCGCCGTCCGGGCGGATGCCGTCGCCGTGCGCGTCGCCCATCGCGAACGTCTGCGCCGGCACGTGCGCCTGTTCGATCCCGTGCGAGCCACCACTGTGGACGGACGATGGCGGAGAGCGGGACGGGAACGCGGGTTGGCAGCAGTCGGTCATGGTGTGTACGAGGCGTCGTCGAGCCCGCTGAGCGTCGGGTCGTGCCGCAGCGACCCGACGTCGTACATGGAGGCCATCCAGTGGTGGAAGTTGTCGCCGCGGTCCCGCAGCAGCGTGTAGAGCCGGTGCAGGAGCCGGGCCCGCACGGCCGTGAGCTCCGGCCGCTCGTACAGGTTGTGCAGCTCGTCCGGGTCGGTGTCCAGGTCGTACAACTCGTTGGTGGAGTCGGGGTTGACGACCAGCTTGTAGCGCTGTTCGCGCAGCATCCGTTGCGGGTACGGGAAATGGTGCCCGTGGAACTCGGCCACCACGTCCGGCGCCCAGTCGGGGGTGCCTCCCTGGACCAGTGGTAGCAGGCTGCGGGAGTCGACCGTGGCCGCCGACGGGATGCCGGCGAGGTCCAGGATGGTGGCGGTGCAGTCGGTGAGGCTCACGAACTCGTCGCGGACCTGCCCGGCGGGCGCGCCCGGCACCCTGACGATGCCGGGCGTGCGGTAGATGTCCTCGTACATGGCCGGGCCCTTGTCGTGCAGCCGGTGCGAGCCGGTGAACTCGCCGTGGTCGCAGGTGAAGAACACCGACGTGTCGTCGCGCAGCCCCAGTGAGTCCATCGCGGCCAGGACCCGGCCGAGCTGCTCGTCGATGAGCGTGACGTAGCCCCAGTAGACGGCGATGAGCTTGCGGGTGACCTCGAGCGGCATGGTGTCGAAGGTCCAGTGCGCGCTGTAGTTGCGCTGCACCGGCGGTTTGCCGACGAAGGTCTCCGCGATCGATTTCGGAAGCTCCACATCGGACGGGTCGACCAGGTCGAAGTACTCGTCGGGCACGATGTAGGGCAGGTGCGGGCCGAAGAAGTGCAGCGCTGTGAAGAACGGTTTGCCGTCGGCCGCGTAGCGCTCCAGCATCTCGATGGTGCGGGTGGCCAGGTAGTACTCGAAGGTGGCCTCGACCGGCTGGTGCAGCCGCGCGGCGAGGAGGTTGCCCGGCCCGCCGTTGGGCAGGGTCCCCCGCACGTGGTCGCTGATCCGGTACGGCGGCAGCCCCCGCGACTCCAGGTACGACAGGTAGTCCGGGTGGTCGACCGGGTTGTGCCAGCCCGGCAGGTGCACGCCGTCCAGGCCGTAGTCCGCCGGGTGCTTCGCGGTGCCGGCGTGCCACTTGCCGACCAGGCCGCAGTTGTACCCGTTGGCCCGCAGCGCCTGCGGGAACGTGAACGTGCCGTCGGGCAGGTCCTCGCTGTAGCCGACGTTGCGCTCCTGGTTGGCGAGCAACTTGTGCCGGAACGGTGCCTGCCCGGTGAGCAGGCTGGCCCGGGCCGGGGTGCAGATCGCCGTCGGCGTGTACCACCGGTCGAACCGGGTGCCGCTCCGGGCCAGCTCGTCCAGCACCGGGGTCCGCGCGAGCGCGTTGCCGTAGGCGCCGAGCGTGTCCACCCGGTGCTGGTCCGTCATCAGGAACAGGATGTTGCGTGGTGCCGTGGTCACTTGGCGGCCGCCGCCTTCGATGCCGCTGTCCACAGGTCGCCGAGGTAGTAGGTCTTCGGGTCGACCGGCGCCTTGAGCTTGCCGGCGCTGACGAAGAAGTCGCCCATGCCGGTCAGCCACGTGCCGACGGTGCCGTCCGCGGTCGCGGCGTCGAGCTCCTTGGTGGTCAGCGCCTTGCTGTTGGCCGCGTCGGCCTTCACGGCGGCGACCTCCTGCTTGAGCAGCTCCGCGGTGGCGGCGATCGTCTCGTCCGGGTGGGCGGCGCGGTAGTCGGTCGCCTCCCGGAGCACCTGGAGCACCTTGGTGACGGCGGCGGCCTTCTCCGCGACGACCTTGTTGCCGGCGACGAACGCGTTGGGGAAGGACACCTTGCTGGCGAAGTCGTCGTTCTTCGCGAGCTCGACCAGGTCCGGCACGGTCTTCTTGATGGTGGAGATCGCCGGGTACCAGAAGCCGGCGGCGTCGATCTGCTTCGACGAGAACGCCGAGACGAGCGTGGAGGCGTCCAGCGGCACCCGCTGGATGTCCTTGTTCGTCATGCCGGCGGCCTGCAGCGCGAGGGTGAGGATCATGTCGCCGGAGGTGCCCTCGGGGACGCCGACCTTCTTGCCGCGCAGCTGCTGGATGGAGGTGATGCCGGGCTGGGCGATGACCCGGTCGGCGGCGCCGAGGGTGTTGATCGCGATGATCTTCGCCTGGCCGGACGCGGGCAGCCAGAAGGCGCCGGGGCCGATGTAGCCGAAGTCGAGGTCGCCGGACTGCAGTGCCTGCACCTGCACCGGGCCGTTGGTGAAGACCTTCACCGTGGCGTCGATGCCGTACTTCTTCCACAGGCCCTGCTTCTCTGCGACGGCGAGGAGGCTGGTGCCGTTGTAGTCGCCGATGTAGCCGAAGGTCACCCTGGTCGGCGCACCTGCCTTCGCGGGCTCGTCGGAACCACAGCCGGCGACGCCGATCAGGGTTGCCGCTGCCAGTACCGTGGCAAAACCGCGACGCGAGATCATGAGGGTTTCCTCTCCTGGGCAGGCTGGTGATAGACCGCGCTCCAGACGCGGTTGCGCAACCGGCTGAAGTCCGGGCCGAGCCGGACCTCCTCGGTGCGTGGGAACGGCAGGTCGACGTCGATGACCTCGACGATGCGGCCCGGGTTGGCGGCCATGACGACGACCCGGTTGGCGAGGAACACCGCCTCGTCGACGTCGTGGGTGACGAACATGACGGTGCGCTTCTCGCGGCTCCAGGTGTCCAGGAGCTGCTCCTGCAGCCGCACCCGGGTGAGCGCGTCGAGGGCGCCGAACGGCTCGTCCATCAGCAGGATGGACGGGTCGACGGCGTAGGCGCGGGCGATGGCGCAGCGCTGCTTCATGCCGCCGGACAGCGTCTTGGGCAGCGCGTCGGCGAACTGGGTCAGGCCGACCAGGTCGATGAAGTGCTCGGCACGGCGGCGGCGCTCGGCCCGCGGCACCCCCGCGGTCCGCAACCCGAACTCGACGTTCCTGCGCACGGTCAGCCACGGGAACAGCGCGAACTGCTGGAAGATGACGCCCCGGTCGGGCCCCGGCCCGGTGACCGCCTGCCCGCCGACGAGCGCCTGCCCGCCGGTCGGGTGGTCGAGGCCGGCGACGATGTTGAGCAGGGTGCTCTTGCCGCAGCCGGACGGGCCGACGATGGTGACGAACTCGTTGTCGGCCACGTCGAGGGAGACGTCGCCGAGCGCGACGAAGTCCTTGCCCTGCAGCGGGAACGTGCGGGCGACGCCCCGGATGGAAATGCGAGTGGTCATCGGCGTTCCTGCCAGCCGGTGGCGCGCCGCTCGACGAGCAGCAGCAGCCGGTCCATCAGCAGGCCGAGCACGCCGATGCTGATCAGGCCGACGAAAATGGTCGGCAGGTCGTAGTACAGCTGGGCGCTCTGCATCCGGTAGCCGAGTCCCTCCTGGGCGGCGATGAGCTCGGCGGCGACGAGGGTGGCCCAGGACGAGCCGAGGCCGACCCGCATGCCGACGAGGATGAACGGGGTGGACGCGGGCACGACGACCCGGGCGAAGATGACCCGGGTGGGCGCGCCGAGCACCCGGGCGGCGTTGATGAGGGTCCGATCGACCCCGACGACGCCCTGGAACGTGGCGATGACGCAGGCGAGGAACGCGGCGAGGAAGATGACGAACAGCTTCGGGGTCTCGCCGATCCCCATCAGCACGATCGCCAGCGGGATGATCGCGAGGGGCGGGATGGTGCGGAAGAACTGCACCCACGGCTCGATCAGCCCGCGGGCCACGGTGTACCAGCCCATCAGGAACCCGATCGGGACGGCCAGGCCGGTGCCCAGCGCGAAGCCGATCAGCACCCGGCGCAGGCTGGCCAGGATGTCCGCCTCGAGAGTGCCGTCGCCGAGCAGCTCGACGGCCTTGTCGAGCACGGCCGGCGGCGTCGGCACCGTCGGGTCCGTGGTGGCGTAGATCCACCACGCGGCGAGCCCGGCCGCCGCCGAGACGGCGTTGAGCACCCACACGCCGCGGCGGCGCGGGGTCGCTCTCGTGGTGCCACCGACGACGCTCATCGGCGTCCCGGTCTGGTCATGGCGCTCTCCTCAACGACGGGCAGGGTGCAGTGCCCGTCCACGCGGGACGGTCTGTGCGGAACGCTCAGTGGTAGCCGGCGAGCAGCGGGGTCTGCCGGTACAGGGCGGCGATGGCACCCAGGGCACCGTCCTCGTCGCCGAGGCGGGCGGCGCGGACCACCCGGGGCGTGGCGGTGCCGGCCCGTTCGGCGATGGTGGCGGCGACCCGGTCGACGACACCGGGCCAACATCGGGTGAGCCGCCCGCCGACGACGATCTGGGCCGGGTCGAGCACCAGCGCCGCGGCGGCGAGGACCTGCCCGACGGCGACGGCGGCCTCGTCGAGCACCGCCGCCGCGACCGGGTCGCCGCGCCGCAGCGCCGCCTCGAGGTCCTCGGCGGTGTGCACGGCCAGGCCGCGCCGGCGGCAGGTGCGCAGGACCGCCGGCACCGACGCGACGGTCTCCAGGCAGCCGTGGCGGCCGCAGCGGCAGGGATCCGGCTCCGCGCCCGGGCCGGTCGCCGGGACATGGCCGAACTCACCGGCGACCCCGTGCCCGCCGGTGACCAGCCGCCCGCCCACGACGAGACCGCCGCCGATGCCGTCGGCGAGCCGGATGTACAGCACGTCCTGCAGGTCGGGACCTTCGGTGATCGCCTCGGCGAGCGCGGCGAACCTGGTGTTGTTGTCGGCGATGACCGTCGTGCCGAACCGCTCCCGGAACGCCTGGGCGACCGCCGGCTCGGCCGGCCGGGGCCCGGCGACCCCGACACCGACGCCCTGCAGGGCGCGGAAGCTGACCCCGGAGCCGGTGCCCACGTCGTCGATCAGGTCGAAGGCGATCGCGACCCGCTCCGGCCAGCCGGTGTCGGGCCCGTAGGTCTGGTGGCCGGCCGCCATCACCTCGTGGGCGGCGTCGGCGACGGCGATGCGGACCCGGGTGTGCCCGAGGTCGACGCCGAGGAACTGCCCTGACGACGGGTCGAGCGTCAGCAGCTCCGCCGGCCGGCCGCTGCCGGCGCGCAGGCTCGCGTCGGTGTCGACGACCACGACCGCCCCCCGGGACAGCAGGTCGCCCGTGATCTCCGACAGGGTGGTGCGGGACAACCCGACCTTCGCGGCGATCTGTCCCCGGCTGAGGGCGCCGTGTTCCCGCAGGACGCGCAGGACGCGCTCCTCATGCGTGCGCCTGACCAGCGCGTGAACACCCTCAACGGACACGATTGACACCGTAGGGCGGATGGAATTTTTCCGTCAACCCTCCGACAGAATGTTCCCCAGTAATGTAATGGGAAATACATGATTTTAGGCTGGGCGGGTGACGTTCGAGGAGCTCACCGGCCCGCTGCGGGGCGAGCTGCTCGCGCACTGCTACCGGATGCTGGGCTCGCTGCACGACGCCGAGGACGCGGTGCAGGAGACGTACCTGCGAGGCTGGAAGGCGTTCCCGCGCCTCGACGACCCCGCCGGGGTGCGCCCGTGGCTGTTCCGGATCGCCACCAACCGCTGCCTGAGCATGCTGTCTTCGAAACCGCTCGCGGTTTCCGACGGCGGCGAGCCGCTCTGGCTGCAGCCGTTGCCGGACGCGCTCACCGGCGTCTCGGTGGAGCTGGCGTTCGTGGCGGCCCTGCAGCATCTCCCGCCCCGGCCGCGGGCCGCGATCCTGCTCCGCGAGGTGCTCGGCTTCTCCGCCGCGGAGACCGCCGGGCTGCTCGACACCACCGTCGCCGCCGTCAACAGCGCCGTCCAGCGGGCCCGCAAGGCACTGCCCGCCCCGGACCCGACACCCCCACCTCCGTCGGTGCGCCGGGTCGCCGCCGCGTACCGCGCCGCGTGGGAGGCCGGCGACGTCGACACCATCGTCGGCATGCTGGCCGACGACGCCAGGTATTCGATGCCTCCGCTGCCCGAGGTGTACGACGGTGCCCCGGCCATTCACACGTTCCTCCTCGAAGGCCCCTCCCGCCACCGGTGGCGGTTCCTGCCTACCGCGGCGAACGGGCGGCCGGCGTTCGGCACGTACCTGCTGTCCGACGGTCGCTTCGAGGCGGCCAGTATCGACCTGGTGACGGTGCGGGGGTCGCGGGTCACCGAGGTGGTGTCATTCCTCGGTCCGGCGCTGTTCTCCGCCTTCGGCCTGCCGGAGTTCCTCGAAGCGCGATGATTTTCTCCGCCGGGCCGGGTTGTACCAGTGACGGATGCATCCACCTGGAAGGAACATCATGCTGCTGGCAGGGAAGAACGCGATCATCTATGGGGGCGGCGGCTCGATCGGCGGTGCCATGGCCAGGGCATACGGCCGGGCCGGCGCGCGGGTGTTCCTCGCTGGGCGCACCCTGGCCACCCTGTCCTCGGTGGCCGAGGAGATCCGCGCGGCCGGTGGGAGCGCCGACACTGCCGTCGTCGACGCCCTCGACGAGCACGCGGTCGAATCGCACGCGGCGGCCGTCGTCGCCGCGGCCGGCCGGATCGACGTGGCGGTCAACGTGATCGCCGACGCCGACGTGCAGGGCACCCCGGTCCTCGACATGGCCGTCGAGGACTACCTGGCGCCCGTGGTGCAGTCGGTCCGCTCGAAGTTCATCACGTCCCGCGCCGCCGGCCGGCACATGGTCCGCCAGGGCGGCGGCGTCCTGCTGTTCTTCGGCGGCGCCGGCGACCCACCGCGCGACTTCCACCTCGGCGGGTTGCAGGCCGGGTTCGCGGCCGTCGAACACCTTCGCCGCCAGCTGGCGGTGGAGCTCGGAGCGCATGGTGTACGGGTGCTGACCCTGCGCACCGGCGGCGTGCCCGAGGTGATCCCGGCGGACGTCCCCGGCCGCGCCGCCATCGAGGCGAGCATCACCGGCCAGACCCTGCTCGGCCGGCCGGCGACGCTGGAGGACGCCGGCAACCTCGCCGTCTTCGCCGCGTCCGACCTGGCCCGCACGCTGACGGGCACCGCCCTGAACATGTCCTGCGGCGCGATGCTCGACTGACGCCCTATGTGGCCCGGCGCGCCTTTCGCACGGCCACGACGGCGATCACCCCGGCGAGCAGGCCGGCCACGAAGTAGCTGAGGGTCCAGTTCTGCATGCGTGCGGAGGCGCCGACCACGCCGTAGAACGCCAGCAGGAGCGCCACGAACCCGAACGGCACCGCGAACGCCAGCCCCAGTGTCGGACCCGCCGGCGTCCAGGCGGCCGTGCCGAGCGGGGTCCAGCGGCGTGCCACGACCAGGGCGACCAGCAGCCCGATGCCGATGAGCGCCACCACGGCGAACGGGAACCGTGCACCACCGACCGGCACCCGGTCGAGCTGACCGAAGTAGTGCCCGGCACAGTCGAGCCCTGGCTCGCTCGGCACCCAGGGTCGCTCGCACATGTTCCGGTCACGGCCGAACCGGTCCGTGGCGACCAGCAGCTGGGCGAACGGCCGGCCGAGCAGCCAGGTGAGGACGCCGCTCGTCCCGTACCAGGCCAGGGCGGCACCGGCGACCGCCCACCCGCCGACGGCGGACCTGCGCAGCGCGGCCCGCAGGCTCGCCGGTGCGGGCGGGACCTGCCGGGCGATCTCGGCGGCGGCGCCGAACCTGGCCACCGCGTCGCGCTCGGCGGTCTCGGGATCCAGGCCACGGCCGATGCCGTCCTCGGTCGCGGCGAGCAGGTGGCTCTCGGCCTCGGCGAGCATCCGGCGGCCGGGTGCGCCGGTGCCGGCCAGCCGGTCGAACATCTCGTCGAGATACCGCTCGACCGGGCTCTGCGCCGTGGTCATGCCGGCACCGGCCCGGCGGCGGGCCCGAGCACCGACTGCACGCCGCTGACGAAGCTGCGCCACTCGACCTGCTTCGCGACCCGCGCCTGCCGGCCGTCGCTGGTGAGTGCGTAGACCCGGCGGCGGCGGGGCACGGCCGGCTCCCAGTGGCTCACGACGAGGCCTTCGCGCTCCAGCCGGTGCAACGCCGGATAGACGGTGCCCTCCGGCAGGTCGAACATCCCGTCGGAGCGGTCCCGCAGCGCGGCGATCAGGGCATAGCCGTGCACCGGGCCCCCATCGGCCAGCACGGCGAGCAACAACAGGTCGAGATGACCCCTGACGTCCATACCTAGGCAACCTAGGTATAGCCGCTGTCGATGTCAACCGCACCGGTACCGTCACCACCGTGCGGATCATGTTGCTCGTCCTGGCCGGGATGCTCGGCGGCGTGATCGGCACCGCGGGCGGCATCACGTCGCTCGTGACGTATCCCGCGCTGCTCGCCGCCGGCCTGGGCCCGCTGCAGGCGAACGTCGCCAACACGGTCGCGCTGATCAGCGGTGCGGTGGCGTCCTCGGCCGCGTCCCGGCAAGAGCTGCGGGTGCACCGGCGGCGGCTGCCGTGGTGGGCCGCCGTCGCGGTGATCGGCGGCACCGGCGGGGCGGTGCTGCTGCTGGTCACCCCGCCTGGGGTGTTCGCGTGGCTCGTGCCGTTCCTGATCGCGTTCGCCGCGGCCCTGATCCTGATCCGCCCCACGATCGACGAACCGGCCGCAGCCGCGGCCGCCGGCGAAGACACGGCGGTGGCCGGCTGGCAGCGGGTCGTTGCCGCGGTCGCGTTCTTCGGCGTCTGCGTCTACAGCGGATACTTCGGTGCCGGGTCGGGCATCCTCACCCTCGCCATCGTGCTGCTGCTGGTCGAGCCGCACCTGGTCCGGGCCAACGCGGTGAAGAACGCGCTCACGGCCTGCGCCGACATCGTGCCGGCGGCCATGTTCGCGGTCGTGGCCGACGTCGCCTGGTGGGCCGTCATCCCCCTTGCGGTCGGCTCGGGCATCGGCGGCGCGCTCGGCCCCGCGATCACCCGCCGCGCCGACCCGAAGGTGCTGCGGACGGCCGTGGCGGTGATGGGGTTCAGCCTCGCCACCTGGCTCCTCTACCGGGCGACTTCCCCATGATCCGGTAGATCCTGTGTACCCAGGGGTGCACAGGATCTACCGGATCATGAACCATTCCTTGGCGAGCAGTTCGAAGGAGCGGACGCGGTCGGCGTGGTCGTGGGTGATGGTGGTGACGAGCAGTTCGTCGGCGCCGGTGGCCCGCTGCAGGGTCTGCAGCTTGGCGACGACGGTGGCCGGGTCGCCGACGAACTGGGTGTCGAGGCGGTCCTGGACGAGGGCCTGGTCGTCGTCGGTCCACGGGGTGGCGGCGGCCTCGGCCGGGGTCGGGAAGGGGATCGCGCCGGCGCCGGTGCGGATGCTGCGGACCCAGTGCCGGTAGGGCGAGGCGAGGTGCTGGGCGGTCGCGGTGTCGGCAGCGACCACCACGTCGGCGGAGACGACGACGTACGGGCGGTCCAGCACCGGGGACGGGCGGAACGCGGCGCGGTAAGCAGACACGGCCTCCAGGACGCTTGCCGGCGCGACGTGGTAGTTGGCCGCGAACGGCAGGCCCCGCTCCCCCGCGACGGTGGCGCTCTGCCCGGCGCTGGAGCCCAGGATCCACAGCTCGACCTTGGCGCCCTCGCCGGGGGTGACGTGCACGTCGAGGCCGTCGCGGGCGTAGGTGCCGGCGATCAGGGCCTGGATGTCCTCCACGACGTCGGCGAAGTCGGGTGACACCGCGCCCGGCTGCTGCAACAGCGCGCCGAACAGGGCGAAGCGCGGCTGCCCGGCGAGCCGGGCGAAGTCGAACGGCGGCGGGATGAGCAGCCCGTCGACGACCTTCGCGGGCGGTGGGGGTGGGGGCGGCGTGGACCGGGCCGCGAGCGCCTCGGTGCGACGCTGGCCGGAGCGGCCCAGGCCGAGGTCGAACCGCCCGGGGAAGACCGCGTCGAGCAGGCCGAACTGCTCCACGACGGACAGGGCCGTCTGGTGGCCGACCTGGATCGCGCCGGAGCCGACCCGGATGCGGTCGGTGGCGGCGGCGATCAGGCCGATGAGCACGGCCGGTGCGGCGCTGGCCACACCGCCGGCGAAGTGGTGCTCGGCGACCCAGTAACGCTGGTAGCCGAAGGACTCGGCGCGCCTGGCGAGGTCGACGGTGTTGCGCAGGGCGGCGCCGGCGTCGCTGCCCGAGCTGATCGGGGCGAGGTCGAGGACGGACAGGGGTACGGTCATCACTGCACCGCCAAGGGTGGGAACGGGCGACTGGGGATCTCGCGGCGCAGCACCGGGGCGACCTCGGCCTGGAAGAGCTCCAGGGAGCCGCGGTGTTGCTTGTCGGTGAGCCCGTCCGCGTCGGCCTGCACGTGCATGACCTCGTGGCCGAGCCGCTCGTGGTAGCGGTGGACCTTGTCGATGATCTGCTGCGGGCTGCCGACGAGGATCGAGCTGCGTTCGATCGCGTCCTCCAGGGTGTGGAAGACGGGTTCGACGCCAACGCGTTTGAACAGCTCCAGGCGTTTGTTGAAGATCGGCCGGTAGACGTCGATCGCGTCCTGGGACCGTTCGGCCACGTACGTCCCGGCGGAGCCGGCGCCGACCAACGCCGCAGAGGCGTCGTGGCCGTGGAAGGCGAGCCGTTCCCGGTAGTACGCGACCAGCGAAGCGTAGGGCTCGACCGGGTTGGTGACGTTGGCGGAGAAGAGCGGGTCGCCGTGCAGCGCGGCGAGCTCGACGGAGGCCTTGCTGGTGGCGCTGCCGTGCCAGATGCGGATGTCCGGCTGCAGTGGGCGGGGCCACGCCTCGGCCTCGTCCAGCGACGGGCGGAACCGGCCGGACCAGGTGACCTTGTCCTGCCGCCACAGCTTTGTGAACAGCTCGTAGCCCTCGCGGTTGCGGTCCCACTGGTCGTCGGTGGTGACGTGGAACAGCTTGGCCTGCGCGGCGCCGTTGCCCTTGCCGACGATGAGCTCGAGCCGCCCGCCGGAGAGGTTGTCCAGGGTGGAGTAGTCCTCGAAGGCGCGGACCGGGTCGAGCAGGCTCAGCGTCGTCACGGCGGTGAACAGCCGGATGATGCTGGTCCTCGCCGCGATGTGGCTGAGCACGACCGGCGGCGAGGAGGAGATGAAGGGCCGCTCGTGGCGTTCCCCGACGCCGAAGCCGTCGAAGCCGAGCTGCTCGGCGAGGACGGCGTTGTCGACGACCTCCCGGAGCCGTTCGCGGGCCGGTTTCACGCCGTCGGTGACGATGAGGGTGATGGCGAGGAACTTCATTGGCGCAGGACTCCTTCGGCGAACGTGTACGCCTCTTCCAGGTGCGGGTAGCCGGACAGGATGAACTCGTCGATGCCGACGGCACGGTATTCGTCGATGCGTGCGGCGACCTCGGTGTGGCTGCCGACGAGGGCGGTGCCGGCGCCGCCGCGGACCAGGCCGATGCCGGCCCACAGGTTGGGGGCGACGACGAGCCGGTCGCGGTCGCCGCCGTGCAGGTCCAGCATCCGGCGCTGGCCGACGGATTCGAGGCTGCGCAGGCTCTCCTGGCGCGCGCGGATCGTCTCGTCGTCCAGTCCGGCGATCAGGCGATGGGCCGCGTCCCAGGCATCGTCGGCGGTGGCGCGGGTGATGACGTGCAGCCGGATGCCGAACCGCAGCGGCCGGTCGGCGACGGCCCGGACCGCCGCGATCTTCGCAGCGACGGCGTCGACCGGTTCGCCCCAGGTGAGGTACACGTCGGCGTGCCGGGCGGCGAGCTTGATCGCGGCGTCCGACGACCCGCCGAGATACACCGTGGGAACAATGGAAGGTGGCTCGCGCAGGAGCCCACCCTCGACATCGAAAAAGAGCCCGTGATGGTCGAAGCGGGCACCCGCCCAGGCGGCGCGCACCACGTCGAGGAACTCCGAAGCGCGTTCGTAGCGGGCGTCGTGGTCCAGGGGGTCGCCGTAGCCGCGCTGCTCGGCGGCGCTGCTGCCGATGACGACGTTGAGCAGGAGGCGGCCGGAGGACAGCCGCTGGAACGTGGCGGCCATCTGCGCGGCGAGGACCGGGGTGATGAGCCCGGGCCGGAACGCGACGAGGAACTTGAGCTTCCTGGTCGCGGCGATCAGCGCGGCGGTGGTCAGCCACGCGTCCTCGCAGTGCACGCCGGTCGGGGTGAGCACGCCGGCGTAGCCGAGCTGGTCGGCGGCCCGCGCGATCTGGGTCAGGTAGTCCAGGGTCGGCGCCCGGTGGGTGGCGGAGCGGGGCAGCGGCGCCGTGTCCTGCGCGCCGATGATCCCCCCGTGGGTGCCGGCGCCCACCGCGTGGTCGTCGCCGCCGGTCGGGAGGAACCAGTGGAAGACCGGGTCAGACATGGTCGAGCCCGAGGTGCCCGCGCAGCGTCGTGGTGGTGTAGTCGGTGCGGAACACGCCGCGCTCCTGCAGCAGCGGCACCACCCCGTCGACGAACTCGTCGAGACCGCCGGGCACCAGGTGCGGCACGAGGATGAAGCCGTCGGCCGCGTCGCTCTGCACGAACTCGTCGATGGTGGCCGCCACGCTCGACGGGGTGCCGATGAAGGTCTGCCGGCCGGTCACCTCGATGATGAGGTCGCGGATGCCGAGCCCCTTCTCCGAAGCGAGGTCGCGCCACTGCCGGGCGGTCGCCAGGGGGTCGTCGAAGAGCCGGGTGCGGCCCTTGATGATGGAGTCGTCGTCCAGGACCGGGTCGAAGACCGGCAGCGGCCCCTCGGGGTCGTGGTCGCTGAGATCCTTGTTCCACAGCTGCTCCAGCAGCAGGATCGCGGTCTGGGGACTGACCTGCTGGCGGCGGATGTGGTGGGCTTTCTCAACCGCTTCCTCGGTACTGGTACCGAGGACGAACGTGCTGGCCGGCAGGATCTTCAGCTGGTCGGGGTGCCGCCCGTGGCGGGCCATGCGGCCCTTGACGTCGGCGTAGAACGCCCTGCCGGACTCGAGGGTGCCGTGCCGGGAGAAGATCGCGTCGGCGTCGCGGGCGGCGAACTCGCGGCCCGGGTCCGAGTCGCCGGCCTGGATGATCAGCGGCCGGCCCTGCGGGCTGCGGGGCACCGTGAAGTGCCCCTGGATGTCGATGTGCTGCCCGCTGTGGACGAAGTGACCGGGGTCGCCGGTGCGGGTGAAGACCCCAGCTGCACGGTCGGCGGTGACCTCGTCCGCGGGCCAGGTGTCCCACAGCTCGCGGGCGGTGTGCAGCACCTCGGCGGCGCGGGTGTAGCGGTCGGCGCGGTCGAGGTAGCCGCCGCGGCGGAAGTTCTCCCCGGTGAACGCGTCGGAGGAGGTGACCACGTTCCAGCCGGCCCGGCCGCCGGACAGGTGGTCCAGCGAGGCGAGCTTGCGGGCCAGTTCGTAGGGCTCGTTGAAGGTGGCGTTGACGGTGCCGGTGAGCCCGAGGTGGGTGGTGACCGCGGCGAGGCCGGCGAGGACGGTGAGCGCGTCTGGCCGGCCGACGACGTCCAGGTCGTGGATGCGGCCGCGCTGCTCGCGCAGCCGGAGGCCCTCGGCGAGGAAGAAGAAGTCGAACTTGCCGCGTTCGGCGCTCTGCGCGAAGCGCCGGAACGAGTCGAAGGCGATCTGGCTGCCCGCCGCCGGGTCGCTCCACACCGTCGTGTTGTTCACGCCGGGGAAGTGCGCCGCGAGGACGACCTGCTTCTGTGGTTTCCCCGAAAACTTCGTCATGCGGTGACCTCCGTGCGGGCGTAGCGGTTCTGCGCGGCGGGCAGGCCGAGGTGCCCGCGCAGGGTGGTGGCGGTGTAGTCGGTGCGGAAGGCGCCCTCGGCCCGCAGCAGCGGCAGCAGGTCGTCGACGATCGCCGAGAGGTCGGCGGGCAGCACGCCGGGGCGCAGCCGGAACCCGTCGAGGCCGGTCTCCCGCCAGGACAGCAGCAGCTCCGCCAGCCCGGCGGCGTCGCCGGTGTAGACGTGGGCGTCGCTGGTGTACGGCGCGCCGTCGACCTCGTCGAGGCGGGCCTTGCGCTCCGGGTCGAGGAACACGACGACGTCGGCGAAGACCTTGGCCGGGCCGAGCGAGCGGACCTCGGTGACGATCTCGGCCGCGTTCGCCACGCTGGTCGGCGTCACGTAAACGATGTCGGTGCCGAGGTCGTAGCCGGCGCGGCTGTGGGCGAGAGCGGTGACGATCGGCTGGCCCTGCGGCGGGCGCGGCGTGATCGACGGTCCCTTGACGCTGAACTGCGCGCCGGCGAAATCGATGTAGTGCAGCTTGTCCCGGTCGACGAACCGGCCGGTGGCGACGTCGCGGATCTCGGCGTCGTCCTCCCAGCTGTCCCAGAGCCGGCGGACCACCTCGATGTGGTCGGCGGCCTCCGCGAACAGCTCGGCGATGTGCGCCTGGACGGCGGGCTCCTCATGACTCGCCAGGTCGAACGCCGGGAAGGTGCGGCGGCCGAAGTGCGCGGCCTCGACGGCCCGGCCGGACACCTGGGCCCGCCATCCGGCCCGGCCGGTGCTGAGGTAGTCGAGGGTGGCGAGCTGGGTGGAGACGTGGAACGGCTCGGTGTGGGTCACGGTCACCGTCGGCACCAGGCCGATGTGGGTGGTGACGGGCGCGACCCGGGCCGCGATGAGCAGCGCGTCGAGCCGCCCCTTGACGTGGTCGGCCCGCCCGTCGAGCCCGTCGTAGCGGCCGGACTGCAGGCCGAGGGAGTCCTCGATGGTGACGAAGTCCAGCCTGCCGCGCTCCGCCAGGCGGACCAGGCTCAGCCAGTACACCGGCGAAAAGAGCGCATCAGGGAGCGCGGACGGATCCCGCCAGGCCGCGGGATGCCACCCCGCGCCGTCCAGCGCGACTGCCAGGTGCAACTCGCTCATGCGGGGATCCCTTCGGGGCGGTCCACCGGGGCGTCCCAGTCGAGGAGCTCGCCGGCCTGCCCATAGGTGGTGAAGTCGGTGGTGTCGCGGAACGCCGGCACGGTGTACAGGTCCCGCGCGTAGTCCCACAGGTGGGGGAAGTCGGCGAGGCGAAGCTCGAGACGCACGAGGGTGACGTACAGGCGGATGTCGGCCTCGGTGATCGCGGGGCCGAGCAGGTAGCGGCGGGTGGCGAGCCGCTCGTCCAGGGTGCCGAGGGCGTCCAGGAAGGCAGTACTGCCGGGGGCGCCACGGTTGACGGCGGGGTTGAGCCACGCGTCGAGCTGCTCGATCTCCTCGCGGTGCGCCTCCGGGTAGGTGTCGATCACCGGGGTCGCCACGTGCCGGAAGCGGGTGGCGAAATCGATGCCGATGCCCTTGAAGTCGTTGCTGACCACCTGGGCGGTGCCGCGGTCCCACAGCGTCGGGACCGAGACGTGGCCGTCGAAGTCCTCCTCGGTGGCCTCGTACGCCTGGCGCAGCAGCGTGAAGCCGTTGACCGGGTCGGGTCCGTAGCGCTCCCGGAACGCCCACCCGCGCCCGTCGCGGACGTTGTCGACGTAGGACACCGTGACGACGTCGCGGAGGCCGGCCAGGGCATGGGCGATCGTCACGCGCTGCGACCACGGGCAGAACCACCCCGCGTAGAGGTGGTAACGGCCGGGTTGTGGATCGTCCACTACATGTCCGGCGAACCGGTACAGCGGGCGAGGGTCGTCGGGGCGTTGCGGGATGCGGTATTCGCCATGGGCCGTCGTGTCAACTGGGCTGGCCAGACGGCTTGAGCGCGGCAATTTCGGCATGGAGGTCCTCCGTGGATCCGGAGCCAGATAGCCGACCAATCCTACGTGGATACTAGGAATTTATCCAGAGGTACGTGAGAAGGCCGACAGGACTGCCCATCGACCGTTGACAGTCACGCACAGCCACTGCTGCACTGGCCCCAACGAGACGCTGACCACCCGCCGGCTGCTGCCGAAGTGCGTGATGGCGGCTCCGAACGATCGCGAACCCGGTCGCGAACTCCCCACTTGAGGATGTCCATGCGTAGATACCTCGCGTCCCTTGCCGTCGCGGCCTTACTGCTCGGCGGGTGCAACGGCGCCGCCGCCGAGGACCCCGCCGCCGGCAACAGCGCGCCCGTCCAGGGCGGCAAGCTCACCTGGGCGATCGAGACCGAGCCGATCACCTTCAACCCGCACCAGTACGCCCAGGCGAAGGCCCGCCTGCTGGTCTGGAACAGCTTCGAGGCGCTGCTCACCCACGACGACAAGGGCGGCTACCTGCCGTGGCTGGCCACGGCGTGGGAGGCGTCCGCCGACGGGCTCACCTACACGTTCAAGCTCCGCGAGGGCGTCACGTTCCACGACGGCGAGAAGTTCGACGCCGCCGCCGTCAAGGCCAACCTTGACCAGCTTCTCGTCGCCGGCTACAACCCCGGTGTCGCCTCGACCCAGCTGAAAAACTTCAAGGACGCGGAGGTCGTCGACCCGAAGACCATCGCCGTGCACCTCAAGCAGCCCGACGTGCTCATCCTGGACTTCTTCGCCTCGCCGCAGGGCGCGCAGGTGTCGCCGAAGTCGCTCAAGAGCCCCGACCTGAAGGCCGGCGGGCCGTCCGTCGTCGGCACCGGGCCCTTCATCCTCGACCGCTACACGAAGGGTCAGGAGGTCCACTACAAGAGGAACCCGGCTTACGCGTGGGCCCCGTCCAACGCCGGCCACCAGGGCCCCGCCTACCTCGACGAGATCACCTACCGGTTCCTCAAGGAGTCCTCGGTGCGCGTCGGCGCCCTGACCTCCGGCCAGGTCGACGTCATCGAGGGTGTCCCCGCGACCGAGCAGGAGCTGGTCAGGAGCGACCCGAACCTGACCTTCGCCAAGCAGCTCAACAGCGGCACCGCGTACAACCTCTACTTCAACCAGACGCACGCGCCGTTCGACGACATCCGGGTCCGCAAGGCGTTCCGGGACGCGGTCGACGTCGACGCGGTCCTGCAGGGGGTGTACCGCGGCACCGCGACCCGGGCGTGGAGCATCCTGAGCCCGTCCAGCCCGTTCTACGAGGCGTCGGTCGAGAAGACCTACGGCAACAACCCCGCCGAGGCCAACAAGCTGCTCGACGAGGCCGGCTGGAGCGCGAAGGACAGCGAGGGCTTCCGCAGCAGGGACGGCAAGCGGCTCACCGCCCGGATCGTGCTGTCGGCGCCGTTCGTGCGGGACAAGCGCGACATCCTCGCCCAGGCCGTGCAGGCCGCGGTGAAGCAGACCGCCGGCATCGACCTGCAGGTCAAGGTCGTCGACCAGGGCACCGCCGCGGACGCCCTGGCCAAGGGCGAGTTCGAGGTCTTCGACAACTCCCGCGCCGACACCGAGGCCGGCGCCGCGCTCGGCCTGATCGTGCCGAAGGGCGCCCCGATCAACCGGCACGGCTTCTCCGACCCCGAGCTGGAGAAGCTGATCGTCGAGGCGCAGGCCACCAGCGACCCGGCCAGGCGCAAGGCGGCGTACTCGACCATCCAGAAGGTCTACACCGACCAGGCGGTCCTGCTGCCGCTGTACGCGCCGGCGGACCAGGTCGCGGCGCAGAAGAAGGTCGGCGGGGTGGGCTTCGAGCCGACCGCGGGCGTGCCCGGCAGCGCCTACACCGTGTGGATCGGCAAGTAGCGATGCTGAAGCCGATCCTCAGGCGGCTCGGCAGTGGGGCGGTGGTCCTCTGGGCCGCCGCCTCCGCGGCCTACCTCGCGCTGCGGCTCGCCCCGGGCGACACCGTCGACACGCTCGTCGGCGACGGCCCGGACACGCCGCAGATCCGCGCCCAGATCGCCAGGGACCTCGGCCTCGACCGGCCGGCGGTGGTGCAGTACGTCGACTACCTGTGGCGGCTGCTGCACGGCGACTTCGGCCGCTCCTACGTGCTGCAACGTCCCGTCGTGGACATCATCGGCAGCCAGGTCTGGCCGACGGTGAAGCTGACCCTCCTGGCCACCGCGTTCAGCGCCGTCATCGCCGTCGGCCTCGCGATCGTCACCGCCGGGCGGGCCCGCTGGCTGCGCGGCCTCGTCTCCGGCATCGAACTGTCCATCGTGTCCGCGCCCGGGTTCCTCATCGGCATCCTGCTGCTGAGCGTGTTCTCCTTCCAGCTCGGCTGGTTCCCCGTCTCCGGCGACCGGGACGCGTCCGCGCTGGTGCTGCCGGCCGTGGCCCTCGCGCTGCCGATCGGCGGGCTGCTCAGCCAGGTCATCCGCGAAGGCCTGGAACGGGCCCTGGACGAGCCGTTCGCGGTGACCGCCCGGGCCCGCGGCCTGACCCGGTCCGCCCTGCTGTGGCGGCACGCCCTGCGCCACGCGCTGCTGCCGGCGGTGACCCTGGCCGGCACGCTGATCGGGTTCCTGCTCAGCGCCGCGGTCATCGTCGAGCGGGTCTTCGGCCGGCCCGGCCTCGGCGAGGTCGCCACCGAGGCGGTCAACAACAAGGACATTCCGGTGGTCCTCGCGGTCGTGATGCTCGCCGCCGCCATCTACGTGGTGCTCAGCACCCTCGCGGACCTGGCGTATCTGCTCATCGACCCGCGCCTGCGGAAAGGCTGACCCGTCATGTCGATCGCCCTGCCCGAACAGGCCACGTCGCCGGTGGCGGCGCTCGCCCCGCACCCGGACCCGGCGCCGTCACGCGGCCGGCGGTTCGCGCCGGGGCTGGCGGCCGCGGGGGTGGTGCTGCTGCTCGTCGCCGTGGCCACGGTCGCGCCGCGGCTGCTCACCGGCACCGACCCGCTCGCCGCCGACCCGTTCCACGCCCTCGAGGGCCCGAGCGGCGCGCACTGGTTCGGCACCGACCAGCTCGGCCGCGACGTCTTCACCAGGGTCGTGCACGGTGCCCGGTACTCCCTCAGCATCGGCGTCATCTCGACGCTGCTGTCGGTGCTCTCCGGCGGCATCCTCGGCCTGGTCGCCGGGCTGTCCCCGCGCGCCGTCGACGAGGTGCTCAGCCGCGCGCTCGACGTGCTGTCGGCGTTTCCGGAGGTGCTGCTGGCGCTGCTGTTCATCGCGTTCACCGAGCCGGGCACCCCGAGTCTCATCATGGCCATCGCCTTGGCGTTCGCGCCCCGGTACGGCCGGATCGTGCGCGCCCAGACGCTGCTGGTCCGCCGGTCCGGTTACGTCGAACAGGCGGTCACGTTCGGGCTGTCCCGGACCCGTCTGGTGTGGCGGCACATCCTGCCCAACGTGCTGGGCCCGCTGCCGATCCTCGCCACGATCGGACTCGGCAGCGCGATCGTCAACGCCTCCGCGCTGTCGTTCCTCGGCATGGGCCCGCAACCGCCGTCGCCGGAATGGGGCGCGATGCTCTCCGAGAGCCGCAACTACCTGCGGGTCGCCTGGTGGGCGGCGATCCTGCCGGGCGCGACCCTCACCATCACCGTCATCTCGCTGACCGCCGTCGGCCGGCGGCTGCAACGCCGCTTCGAGGGAAGGCGCTGACATGGCCGCACTCGTCACCGTCAACGACCTGCACGTCACGTTCCCCGGCGGCGGCACCGGTCCCGTGCACGCCGTGCGCGGCATCAGCTTCACCGTCGAGCGCGGCGAGTGCGTCGCCATCGTCGGGGAGAGCGGCTCGGGCAAGAGCGTCACCGCCCGCAGCCTCGTCGGGCTCGCCGGCCCCTTCGCCGAGGTGCGGGCGGCCGCCCTCGAGGTCGACGGCCGCGACACCGGCGGCTACACCGACCGGGACTGGCGCCGCCTGCGCGGCCGGGTCGCCGGGCTGGTCCTGCAGGACGCCCTCGTCTCCCTCGACCCGCTCAACACGGTCGGGCAGGAGATCGGCGAGGTGCTGCGCACCCACCGGGTCGGGGTCGCCGCCACCCGCGACGCGCAGGTCACCGCGCTGCTCGACGCGGTGCACGTGCCCGAGCCGGCGGAGCGCGCCCGGCAGTATCCGCACCAGCTGTCCGGCGGGCTGCGCCAGCGCGCCCTGATCGCCTCGGCGATCGCCGCCGACCCGCCGCTGCTCATCGCGGACGAGCCGACCACCGCCCTGGACGTGACCGTGCAGGCTTCGCTGCTGCGGCTGCTCGCCGAGCGCCGCGCGGCGGGCTCGACGCTGCTGCTGGTCAGCCACGACCTGGCGGTGGTCGCCGGGATCGCCGACCGGGTCCTCGTCATGCGCGACGGGCTCATCGTCGAGCAGGGCCCGACGCAGCGGATCCTCACCGCGCCGGAGCACGACTACACCCGGATGCTCCTCGCGGCCGTGCCGACCGCCGCGTCCCGCGGGCACCGGCTCAGCAGCACCACCCGTTCACCGCTACCGGCGCCGGCCGTCGACCCTTCGCGGACGGTGCTGCGCGCCGATGGCCTGCACAAGCACTTCGGCACCCGGCACGCCGTCAACGACGTGACCTTCACCCTCGCCCGCGGCGAGATCCTCGGCGTCGTCGGCGAGTCCGGGTCCGGCAAGACCACCGTGGCCCGCATCGCGCTCGGCCTCCTCGAACCCGACGGCGGCACCGTCCACCTCGGACAGACGCGGTGGACCGGTGTGCCCGAGCGGCGGCGGCGCCCGGACCGGCGGCGGCTGCAGGTCGTCTCGCAGGACCCGCTGAGCTCGTTCGACCCGCGGTACACGGTGGAGAAGCTCGTCGCGGAACCGCTCGACCTGCGCGGTGCGGCCCGCCGGGACCGGGTCGTGGAGCTGCTCGAACGGGTCGGGCTCGGCGCCGCGCACCTGCGCCGCCACCCGCGGGAGCTGTCCGGCGGGCAGCGCCAGCGGGTCGCGATCGCCCGCGCCGTCGGCCCCCGGCCCGACGTCCTGGTCTGCGACGAGCCCGTGTCCGCGCTGGACGTGTCGGTGCAGGCGCAGGTCCTCGACCTCCTCGCCGACCTGCGCGCCGCCGACGGCACGGCGCTGCTGTTCATCTCCCACGACCTCGGCGTCATCCACCACCTGGCCGACCGGGTCCTCGTCATGCACGACGGCCGGGTCGTCGAGCAGGGGCCCGTCGAGGACGTGTTCGCCAGGCCGGAGCACCAGTACACGGCTACCCTGCTCGCCGCACTTCCCGTCCTGACCGGCTGACCGGAGAGACCACATGCACATCCTCGACAACCCGGTGTGGGCCTCGCTCGGAGGAGCACACCAGCACCTCGCCGAGCGGGTCGGCGACGCCGTGCGCTACCAGGTCGACGTCGCCCCGTTCGTCACCGTCGCCCCCGACGCTGGCCCGGGCGTCTGGGCCGACGTGGCCGCCCTCGCCGGGCCCGGCGCCGTGGTCACCCTCACCGGCACGGTGCCGGCCCCGCCGGCGGACTGGGAGGTGGTCCTGGAGGCCGGCGGCGTGCAGCTGCTCGACGTCGCGCTGGAGGCCCGGCCGGACCCGGAAGCGGTCCGGCTGACCGCCGCCGACGTGCCGGAGATCCTCGACCTCGTCGAACGCACCCAGCCCGGGCCGTTCCGGCAGCGCACGATCGAGCTCGGCACGTACCTCGGGATCCGCCGCGACGGCAGGCTCGTCGCCCTCGCCGGTGAGCGGCTGCACCCGCCCGGCTGGACCGAGATCTCCGCGGTGTGCACCGACGCCGAACACCGTGGCCAGGGCCTCGCCACCCGGCTGGTGCGGGCCGTCGCGCACGGCATCCGCGCCCGCGGCGAGCACCCGTTCCTGCACGCCGCGGCGACGAACACCAACGCGATCCGGCTCTACGAGTCGATCGGCTTCGAGCTGCGCCGGCGCACCACGTTCCGCGCGGTGCGGATCCCGTCCGACGCCCTGGTGGGAGATGCGGCCTGACGCGCCACGCCATCGAGGTCGACGCGCCGGACCTCGTGGACGGCGCGGTGTGTACCGGACCGCCTACGAGGGCGGCACGCTCCGCGAGCATCTGGAACTGCCGCCCGGGTGAGCCTGTACCCTCACGTGCAGTGCACGACAGATGGGGAGCACAGGTGGCCGCAGCAGCGAAGGACACCGGCGCCGAGGCGGCCGGCCAGGCGCGGGTCACGATCCGCCAGGTCGCCGTCCACGCCGGGGTGTCCGAGGCCGCGGTGTCCTATGCGCTCAACAACCGGCCCGGCGTGTCCGAGCAGACCCGCGCGCGCGTCCTCGCCGCCGCGCGGGACCTCGGCTGGGCGCCCAACATCGCCGCCCGGTCGCTCGGCACCGCCAGGGCGAACGCGGTCGGGCTGGTCCTGGTCCGCCCGCCACGGGTGATGATCGTCGACTCCTGGTTCACGCAGATGCTCAGTGGGGTCGAGGCCGAGCTCAACCGCAACGACATCGCCCTGGTGCTGCACCTGGTCGACCGGATCGACGACACCATCGACGTGTACCGCAAGTGGTGGGCCGGCCGGCACGTCGACGGCGTGATCCTCACCGATCTGCGCAAGGACGACCCGCGCCTGGACGCCCTGGTCGAGATCGGGCTGCCCGCGGCCGTGATCGGCGGCAAGCCGGGGCTCGTCGGGTGCAGCACGGTCGACGCCGACGTGTCCGGCACCGCCCGCGCCATCGTCGGCTACCTGCGGGCCCTCGGGCACCGCACGATCGCCCGGGTCGCCGGCACCGAGGAGCTGTTCCACACCGGGCAGCGCGACGCGGCGTACCTGGACGCGCTGGACCACTCGGGCCTGGACCGCTCCCGGTATCGCGTGGTCTACACCAACTACAGCGCCGTGGACGGCATGCGCGCGATGCGCGAGCTGATGAGCGGCGCCGAGCCGCCGACCGCCGTCGTGTTCGACAACGACGTGATGGCCGCCGCGTCGCTGAAGGTGGCGCACGAGATGGGCCTGGCGGTGCCGGAGGACGTGTCGGTCGTCGCCTGGGACGACTCGGACCTGTGCCAGATCACCGTGCCGGCGATCACCGCCGTGCAGCAGACGCCGGCGCACCAGGCGGAGCTCGCGGCGCGGGCCCTGCTCGCGACGATCAACGGCGGCGAGATCAGCCACGTGACGATGCAGCCGGGGATCCTGACGGCGCGCCAGTCGACCCGGCCGCTGCGCGCGGGCCGTTCCGCCTGACGGCGTTTCGCAAGCGGCCGCGTTCGCAAGCGGCCGCGTTCGCCAGCGGCCGCGTTCGCCAGCGGCCGCGTTCGCCAGCGGCCGCGTTCGCAAGCGGTTCAGCAAGCTACTGTTGACACTCCTAACACCTCCGTTTTAGGGTCGTGCTTCGCCTACTTATCCGCTTCAGTGCGGCCGTGATCACGGGAGCCCACATGCCAGTCCTGCGTCCTCTCCATTCCGGGTGGACTCTGCGCGCGGCCGGACCGGCCCCGCTCGGCGACGGCCCCGTCCCGGCCACCGTGCCGGGCTGCGTGCACACGGACCTGCTGGATGCCGGGCTGATCCCGGATCCGTACCTGGACGCGAACGAGCTGGACCTGGCCTGGATCGGCCGGACGACCTGGGTCTACGAGACCACGTTCGACGCCGTTGTCGCTGACGACCGGGTCGACCTGGTCGCCGACGGCCTGGACACGGTGGCGACGGTCACGCTCAACGGGGTCGAGCTGGGCCGGACCGCGAACATGCACCGGGGCTACCGGTTCGACGTCCGCGAGGTGCTGCGCCCGACCGGAAACCGGCTCGAGATCCGGTTCGACTCCGCCTACGACTACGCGCTGGCGGTCCGGGACGCGGTCGGTGAGCGGCCGAACGCGTATGACGAGCCGTTCCAGTACATCCGGAAAATGGCGTCGAACTTCGGCTGGGACTGGGGCCCGACCCTGGTCACGGCCGGGATCTGGCAGCCGATCGGGTTGCACTCGTGGTCGGTGGCGCGCCTCGCGGAGGTCCGGCCCCTCGTCACCGTCGACGGCACCGACGGGATCGTCGACGTGCACGTCACGGTCGAACGCGCCGGCGACGAGCCGCTGACCGTCACCGCCACGGTCGCGGGGGTCACCGCGACGGCCACCATCGCGGCGGGCGAGAGCTCGGCCGTGGTCACGGTCACCGTGCCGGACGTGCGGCTGTGGTGGCCGCGCGGGTTCGGCGCCGCGGACCGCTACGACCTGGACGTGACCCTGCACGCCGACACCGCCATGGTTGACACGTGGCAGCGGCGGATCGGGTTCCGGACCGTCGAGGTGGACACCCGCGCCGACGCCGACGGCACCGCGTTCACCCTGGTCGTCAACGGCACGCCGGTGTTCGTCCGCGGCGTGAACTGGATCCCCGACGACGCGTTCGTGACCCGGGTGGACCGTTCGCGCTACGCCGCCCGGATCGGCCAGGCGATCGACGCGGGCGTGAACTACCTGCGGGTGTGGGGCGGCGGCCGCTACGAGAGCGACGACTTCTACGACCTCTGCGACGAGCACGGGCTGCTCGTGGGGCAGGACTTCCTGTTCGCGTGCGCCGCCTACCCGGAGGAGGAGCCGCTCGGCTCGGAGGTGGCCGCCGAGGCGTCCGAGCAGGTGCTGCGGCTCATGTCGCACCCGAGCCTGGTGATGTGGGTCGGCAACAACGAGAACATCTGGGGCTTCCAGGACTGGGACTGGCAGGAGCCCCTCGCCGGGCGCACCTGGGGCGCCGGCTACTACTTCGACGTGCTGCCGGGGATCGTCACCGCGGTCGACCCGACCCGCCCGTACTGGCCCGGCAACCCCTGGTCCGGCACCGACACGGTCCACCCGAACGACCCGGCGCACGGCACCAGCCACATCTGGACCGTCTGGAACACCCATGACTACCGGCACTACGCCACCTACCACCCCCGCTTCCTCGCCGAGTTCGGCTTCCAGGCCCCGCCGACGTTCGCGACCCTGCGCCGCGCCGTGTCCGACGAGCCGCTGACCCCGACCTCACCCGGGATCCTGCACCACCAGAAGGCCGCCGACGGCAACGGCAAGCTCGCCGCCGGCCTCACCGGCCACTTCCCGCTGCCGGCGGGGTTCGACGACTGGCACTGGGCGACCCAGCTCAACCAGGCCCGCGCGATCACGTTCGGCATCTCGCACTTCCGCTCCCTCCGCCCACTGTGCATGGGCACGGTGCTGTGGCAGCTCAACGACAACTGGCCGGTCACGTCCTGGTCCGCGGTGGACGGTGACGGCCGGCGCAAGCCCCTCTGGTACGCGCTGCGCCGGGCCTACGCTTCGCGGTTCCTCACCATCCAGCCCCGCTCCGGCGTACCCACCCTGATCGCCGTCAACGACTCCACCACGGCGTGGCAGGCGCAGGTCGACGTCCGCCGGGTCTCCTTCACCGGCGACCCTCGCGCGAAGGCGACGCTCACCGTCGACGTGCCCGCGGGTGGCACCGTCGCCGTGCCGCTGCCGCCCGACGTCACCACTCCCGAGGACCCGGCCCGGGAGCTCATCGTCGCCGACGGCGCCACCTGGTACTTCGGCGAGGACGTCGACCTCGCCTACCCCGCGGCGTCCGTCGACGTGGTGGTCCACCCCACCGCGGGCGGCGCCACGGTCGAGGTCACGGCCCGCACGTTCGTGCGCGATCTGACCCTGTTCGCGGACCGGCTCGACCCGGCGGCGACCGTCGACGAGCAACTCGTGACGCTGCTGCCCGGCGAGACGGTCACCCTGCACGTCACCGGCACCGCACTGCCCGCCGCGGACGACCCCGCCTGGCGCACCGCCCCGGCCCTGCGCACCGCGAACGACCTCATCCCCGGCTGATCCACGTCGCCGTCCCGGGCCGGGCGCCGGCCCGGGTCGGCGGACTTCAGCGGTTCAGCACCAGGGCGCCGAGCACGACGTCCAGGCCGATCCTGACGCGGTCCGGGTCGAGGCCGAGCGCCCGCTGCTGGTGGTCGAGCACCGCGGGCTGGAGCAGGGCGAGCAGCACGCTGGCCGTGTAGGCGGCGTCGCGCGACCCGCCGAGCTCGCCGATCAGGTTGACCAGGTGCAGGTGATAGGTCTTGTACGGCCCGCTGCCGAACCCCTGCGCCGTCGTGGTCGTGGCGAGCAGCCGCAGCTCCCACTGGTCGCGTTGCAGGTCCAGCAGCGCGTGCAGGAACGCCCGGATCCGCGCGTCCGGCGGCGCGCCCGGGCCGAGGGGTGGCGGGCCGGCGAGGAACGCCTCCTGGAAGCGGATCTCGTGGCCCTCCATCAGCGTGTACGCGAGGCCGCTCAGATCCCCGAAGCGCCGATACGCGGTGCCCACGCCGACGCCGGCTTCCCGGGCGACCTCGTCGAGTGCCAGCCCGGCTGCGCCCTTGGCGGCGACGATCCGGTGGGCGGCGTCGATGAGCCGCTGCCGGTTGCGGGCGGCGTCGGCCCGCTCCGCGGGCGGCTGGCCGGCCATGGGCAGTGGTTGCACGTGACGATCCTCCCATCCCTTGTAAGTGGAACAGTTTCCACTTAGCCTGGGACGCGAAAGCGGAAATTATTCCACTTGGAGGATCCATGGGTGCCAGAGTCGCCGTCATCTACTACTCCGCCACCGGCAACGTGCACACCCTCGCCGAGGCCATCGCGGCCGGCGCGGCGGACGCCGGTGCCGAGGTCCGCCTGCGGCGCGTGCCGGAGCTGGCCCCGGACGCGGCGGTGGACGCCAATCCGGCCTGGCGGGCCCACACCGACGCCGCGGCGCACGTCCCGGTCGCCACGCACGACGACCTGACCTGGGCCGATGCCTACGCGTTCGGCTCGCCGACCCGCTACGGCAACATCGCCGCGCAGCTCAAGCAGTTCATCGACACGACCGGCGGCCTATGGGCCACGGGCCAGTTGCAGGACAAGGCGGCGACCGCGTTCACCAGCGCCGCCAACCCGCACGGGGGCAACGAGTCGACGCTGCTCGCCCTGTACAACACCTTCTACCACTGGGGCGCGTTCATCGTCCCGCCGGGCTACACCGACCCGGCCGTCCACGCCGCCCGCGGCAACCCCTACGGCATCGCCCATCCCGGCGCCGAAGGTGTCCCGAGCGACGCCACGCTCGCCGCGGCCCGATACCAGGGCCATCGCCTCGCCGTGACCGCCGCCCGCCTCGTCGGCAGCGCCCTCACCGACGCCGCCCGCTGACGTCGGCCGGGGGTGGCACGGGTGGGCCGCCCGGGCCGGCGACCGGGGCCGTCGCCCTCACCCGCCCCTCGCGCCCGCGGCCCGGGCCGGGGGCGCTCGACGATCCAGCGGTGGCACGAGACGGGCGAGACGGCGGCTGCGGGGTGCGCTCGCGTGGGTCGGGCATGGGTCGCTCCTCACGGCCGTTTCGACAGTGAGCAGCCGCCCTACCCGGGCACCGGGCGGGTAAACACCTACGAACCGCTGGCGGTCACCTCGGCGAGCCGACCGGCCAGGAACGACCGCTCGGCGTCGTTGCCGCACAGGGCCATGGCCTCCGCGTACGCGTCGGCGGCCGCCGGCAGGCGCCCGAGCCGGCGCAGGAAGTCGGCGCGGGCGGCGCTGAGGTAGGCGTACGTGGCGAGCTCCGGCGAGTCCAGCAACGGGGTCAGTGCGGCCAGCCCGGCCGCGGGGCCGTCGCGCAGGCCGAGGGCGACGGCGCGGTTCAGGGCGACGACCGGGGACGGCCAGAGGCGCAGGAGGACGTCGTACAGGGCGACGATCTGCGGCCAGTCGGTCGCCTCCCACGACGGCGCCTCGGCGTGGACGGCGGCGATCGCGGCCTCGACGGCGTAGCGGGTCGGTGCCCTCCGGCGCAGCGCCGCGGTCAGCAGGGAGGTGCCCTCCCGGATCTGCCCGGCATCCCACCGGCTGCGGTCCTGCTCGGACAGCAGCAGCAGCCGGCCCTCGAAGCTGCGGGTGTCGCGGCGGGCGTCGATCAGCAGCATCAGGGCCAGCAGCGCGGCGACCTCGGCGTCGTGCGGGAGCAGCAGCCGCAGCATGCGGGCCAGGTCGACGGCGCCGTCGACCAGGTCCTGCCGGACCAGGTGCGGCCCGACCGGAGCCGTGTGACCGGTGGTGAAGACGAGGTGGACGACCTCGAGGACGGCGCCGACCCGCTCGGGCAGCTCGTCCGGCGACGGCACCCGGTACGGGATGCGGGCGGCGCTGATCTTCCGCTTCGCGCGGGTGATCCTGGCCGCCATCGTCGGCTCGGGCACGAGGAAGGCCCGGGCCACCTCGGTGGTCGACAGCCCGCACACGAGCCGCAGTGTCAACGCGACCTGCGCCTCCCGCGACAGCGCCGGATGGCAGCAGGTGAACACCAGCCGGAGCCGGTCGTCGTCCTCCCCCGGTCCGGCCACCCGCTCCTCGGTCACCAGCAGCGGCAGCGCGCGACGCAGGGCGGACTCGCGGCGCAGCACGTCCAGCGCGCGGTTGCGGGCGACGGTGGTCAGCCACGCGCCCGGGCGGGACGGCACGCCGTCGGCCGGCCACGTGCGCAGCGCCTGCGCGTAGGCGTCCTGCACGCACTCCTCGGCCAGGTCCAGGTCTCGGGTGACGCGCACCGTCGCGGCGAGCACCCGGGCCCACTCGCGGCGGTGCGCGTCGGCGACCGCCGACGTCACCCGTGGTCCACGATCGGCCGGATCTCGACGCCACCGTGGCCGGAGGACAGCTCCGGCAGCAGCGCGGCGAGGGCGATCGCGGCGTCCAGGTCGGCGGCCTCGATGACGTAGAACCCGCCGAGGGCCTCCTTGGACTCCAGGAACGGCCCGTCGGTGATCAGGCCACCGCCGCGCAGCGTGGTCGCGGTCGAGGACGCCTCCAGCTCGTGGCCGCCGAGGACCCGCGAGCCGGCCGCGGCATTGAACGCCCGGTGCCCCTCATCCTTCGCCGCCAGCTCCGCCTCGGTCTCGGCGTCCCAGCGCTGCTCGTCACCGTAGATGAGAACCAGATACTTCGCCATGATACGTCCCATTCGTCCGGGGCCCTTGAGGGCCCGCCTACCTGTACGACGCAGAGGACCGCCCCGAAATCGACAGGTACGACCCACCGGCGAACACCAGCGGCGCGCCGGTGCCCATCGCGCCGAACGCGCGGACCCGGCCGACGCACACGTCATGGTCGCCGGCGACGTGCACGGTCTCCAGTGTGCAGTCGAAGTACGCCAGGCCGCAGTCGAGGACGGGGCTGCCGGTGCCGGGTCCGGGTGTCCAGCCGGTGTCGCCGAGCCCCGGCGGCCGGGACGGGTCGGCGAACGCCGTCGAGACGGCACCGGCGCCGGCGGGCAGGACCGTGACCGCGAACGCGCCCGCGGCCGGCAGCAGCACCGCCGTCCGGCTGGACCGCCGCACGCAGAACAGCACCAGCGGCGGATCGAGCGACACCGTCGTGAAACTGTTGACCGTCATGGCGTGGACGACGTCGCCGGCACGGACCGCGACGACCGTCACCCCCGTGGGGAGCCGCCCCGCCACCGCCCGGAACTCCCCCGCCGCGACAACACCCTTGCCGGCCGGGCAAACGCCAACGGCGGTCATGCGGCCACCGCCACGGCGGACAGGGCGGCGGCCCGGTTCGCCCGCGCGACCGGATCGTCCTCGACGGCCAGGGCCCGGTCGAAGCAGCGGACGGCCTCGGCCGCGTCGCCCAGCTCGAACATCGCCGCGCCGAGGTTCGTCCACGCGCCGGCCAGGCCGGGCTCCGCGAGCAGCGCCGCGCGGTAGTCGGCGACCGCCGCGGCGAGGTCGCCGGCGTCCGCGGCGAGCATGCCCCGGGTGCACAGCAGGTGCGGCTGGCCGGGCTCCAGGTCGAGGCCGGCGGCGACGTCGGCCCGGGCACCGGCGGGGTCGCCCAGTTCGTAGCGCAGCGCGGCCCGGTTGACGTAGGCGGCGAGGAAGTCCGGCTCGAGGTCGAGGACCCGGTCGAAGTCGGCGAGGGCGGCGTCCAGGTCGCCGAGCTCGGCGTACAGGTCGCCGCGGTTGTAGTGCGGCTCGACGTCCGGCAGGCCGACGGCGATGGCGGCGTCGTAGTCGGCGAGCGCCTCGGCGGAGCGGCCCAGCCGGCGCAGCAGGCCGGCGCGTTCGGCGTAGTAGTCGGGGTGGTGCGGGTCGAGGCCGATGACGGCGGTGTACTCGCGGACCCCGTCGGCCGGTGCCTGGCGGGCGATGAGCTGGGCGCGGTTGTAGCGCAGGACGGACAGGTGCAGGTCGCGCTCGCCGGCGGTGAACGTGGCCTCCATCCGCTCGATGCCGGCGTCGATGAGGCGCATCGCCTCCGCCGGGTCGCCCAGGTGCATCGCGATGAGGGCCCGGCCGTTCTCGTTGAACGTGAGGTTGTACGCGCGGCGCCGGTCCTCGGGCAGCAGCGAGGCGAGGGACACCGCGGTGTTGACCCAGGCGCTGGCCTTGCGCAGGTCGCGGCGGGCCTCGTCGAAGTAGCGGGTGTAGAGCATCGCGCGGCCGTACGCGGCCTGCATGTGGACGCTGGGCGAGGTGGAGCGGGCGCACGCCTCGTCGTAGAGGGCCATCGCCTCGTCGGCGCGACCCATGGTGGACAGGGCGATCGTCATCTTGACCGTGGCGAGCCAGCACTGGTCCGGCTGGGTGGCCCAGTCGGCGAGGTCGAGGCAGCGCCGGCCGAGCTCGAGGACCGCGTCGTAGTGGCCGGCGAGGATGCAGTCGCCGAGGGCGGCGCTGAGCGCGGCGACGCCGGCGCCGTGCGGGTCGCTGCCGTGCTCGCGGTGGTGACAGATGGCGCCGAGCCGCAGCGACGGCTCGTCCAGGGCGGCGAGCTCGTCGGCACGCCGGTCGTGCAGCCGCGCCCGCTCGGCCGGATCGAGCGCTTCGTATGCCGCCCGGAGCGCCGGGTCGGCGCTGACGCAGTCGCCATCCACATAGGACTCGATGGAGTCGGCGGATTCGTCGGTACCGGCAACGACGGTCAGCAGTGCGGGGTTGATGCGGCGGGCCAGGAGGGCGAGCCACTCGGCGTCGGTGCGGTCCGCCTCGTCCGCGTGCCGGACGACGAGCGTGCGCGGCCCGATGTCGGCGAGCAGCGCCTGCAGCAGGTCGACGAGGCCGTGTCCGATCTGGACGGTCCGCGCGTAGGGGTAGTAGCGGGTCCGCGACTCCGGTGACGCCTGCGACGTGAGGGTCTCCCGCTCGCAGGTCAGCAGGGCCGCCAGCTCCGGCGCGGCGGCGAGGATCTCGATGTCGTGCGCCCGCACCAGGTCCGGGTGGGTGCGCAGGAGGTCGGGGACGATCTGCCGCAGCAGGGTGCCGGCGGCGGTGAACGGCCCGCGCAGCCGCCGGTGGGCGTCCACTGTGGCCAGGACTTGGGACATGACGACTCCTTCAGGACGGGCGGGAGCGGCGGCGGTCGCGGACGGCGAGCGCGGCGGCGAGGACGAGCTGGCCGACCGAGGCGACCAGGAAGAGCAGCGCGTCCCAGAACCGGGCCGCGGGCACGGCCGGGTCGGTGACGGCGGCGACGGCGGTGCCGAGGAAGTGCCAGGCCAGCGGCAGCGCGATGAACACGAGCACGGCGAGCATGGCCGCGTAACCGATTGCGTAGAGCGGCGCGTACCAGCGGGCGACGGCCCGGTCGCGCGGATCCCAGCGGGTCTCGTCGGCGAGCCGGTCGGTGCGCCCGAGCAGCCGCCACATCCGGTTGTGCAGCAGTTCCCGGGCGGTGGTGTGCAGGTCGACGCAGCCGAGGACGGTGGTGATGAGGTGGTACACGTCGGTGCGCAGGAAGAAGTACAGCTGCGCGAGGATGCCGAGCAGGGTCATGAACGCGACGGCGAGGCAGGCGCGTCCCGCGACCGGGACGGTGCCGTCCGGGTGCCGGGTCAGCCACGCCACGACGGTGAGCGCCGAGGCCGTGAGCACGTCGGCGACCACGCCGGCGAGGATCGGCAGGTAGCGCTGCCGCCGCGGCACGACCACGAGCCCGTCGAGTTTCGTCTCGGCCACCAGGAAGTAGAGCCGGTGGCCGAGGTGCATCGAGGAGTGCAGGCCGAGCCGGCGGCCGGCGAGCAGGTGGAACAGCTCGTGCAGCACCACGAACGGCAACTGCCCGAACAGGATGGTCAGCTCCACGATCAGCAGGTAGTCGGTGAAGAACACGTTGCCGCGGGTGGGCGCGAGCCGCGGGTCGGCGACGCAGACCGCGACGGCGGCGACGACGAGCGCGGCGTAGCAGGCCCAGGCGAGCGGCGAGAACAAGGCCGCGCCGAGCTTCTGCCAGCGCGGCGGAGCGGCGTGCGCCACGGCGCCGTCAGCACTGCCGTCAGCACTGCCGTCAGCACTGCCGTCAGCGCTCAGGAAGTCCAGGTCCCGCAGGGTGTCGAGGAACTCGTCGATGTCGACGGGTTCGCCGTAGCGGTCGGTGTACCAGACGGCGGCGTCCTGCGGTGCGCGGCCGCCGGCGAGCTCGCGGAGCAGTGCGGCGCCGTCCGGCGGGAAGACGCCGTAGGAGTCGCAGTCGGTGCGGCCGACGACGACCCGGTCGCCCTCGTCGAGGTACCGCAGGTCGTGCAGCGCCACTGGACCGGTCGGCATGCCAGATCTCCTCTGCTTCTCCGCTGGCGGGGTTCCGGGTTCTCTGCTGACGGGGTTACGGGCCCGGCCGGGGGCGAGGGTGGGTGACACCCCCGGCCGGGTGATCCGTCAGCCCAGGAACTCGGCGCAGCAGCACATGCCGTAGCAGTAGTTGTTGCAGAGCCTGGTGAGCCGCACCGCGCCCGCCTTGCGGACCACGATCTTCTTCATCTCGGTGCTGGTGCTGGTGCTGGTTTCCGTCGCGATCTGTGCCATGGGAATCCGCCTCCTCAGACGATGTGCGTTACGTTGCGTAATGAGACTGACACGCAACGTAACCAGCGCGGAGTCGCCCGGGCGACAGTTCGACCGTGCGTAACCGACAGCTACCAGCGGTCGTGATGCAGGGCCTCGGCCAGCGGAACCCTGCTACGCCAGCCGTGCCGTTCCAGGTCCGGCACCGTCTCCAGGTGCGTCACCGGGCCGAGGCACAGCCACGCGACCGGGCGGATGCCGGCCGGGATGCCGAGCAGGTCACGGACGAACGGCTCCCGGTAGAACGACACCCAGCCCACGCCGAGGTCCTCCGCGGTCGCGGCCAGCCACAGGTTCTGGATGGCGAGGCAGACCGAGTAGAGGCCGGCGTCGGCGATCGCGTGCCGGCCCAGCACCGCAGGCCCGCCACGGGCGGGGTCGTACGTGACGACCACGGAGAGGGTCGACTCCAGTACCCCATCGATCTTGATGCGCTGGAACGTCGCCGCGGCCGCGCCGTCGAGGGTCGCGGCGAAGGTCGCCCGCTCCCGCCGGACGTGCTCGTGGAACGCGCCGCGCAGCCCGGCGTCGCGCACGAGGACGAAGTCCCACGGCTGCGACAGCCCGACACTCGGCGCGGCGTGCGCCGCCGTCAGGATCCGGTCGAGGACCTCGGCGGGGATCGGCCCGCCGGTGAACTGGCCGCGCACGTCGCGGCGGCGGCGCACGACGTCGTACAGGTCGGTGCTCATGAGGGCAGGCTCCCGCTGCTCAGGCCGCCCCGAAGCGGGGTCGGCGATGCACGCGAGGCCGGTCTTCGGACTCTCGGATCAACGCCTGACCGCCCGCCTTCCCAGCCCTCGGGCCAGTGACCGCACGCCGCTGCGGCGCGCCTGGGCGGCAGCTCCCCGATCACCGCGGCGGGCCCGTGCCGGATTCACACCGACTTCCCGATTCTCCCCGGTCGCCCGGGGCACCTCGCATCAGTTCATGCCGCCGCCGAGCCTAGCGCTCGCGAAGGTCACGGTGACGGTCAGGCCGCCGCCTCCACGACGCCGCCGTGGGAGCCGGCGACCTCGACCCAGCCGTGGACGGGGCGGTGCCCGGCGCCGCGGTGACCGCCCGGTACGCCGCGACCCGCTCGTGGCCGCCCGTCGTGCCCGCCCGGGCGACCGCCGGTGCCGTGGCGGCGACCACGTCCGGGTGCCCGCGGAGGACCTCGAGCACCTCAGTGGGCTACCCGAGCAGCTGCGCGCTACCCGCGGCCTCGAAGGCGGCGCGGACGTCCTCGGGCCCTCGGTGAAGTGCGCCCAGCTGTCGACGTGGACGGGCACGACCGTCGCCGCCTTCAGCAGGCGCGCCGCCTCGAGGATGCCGGCCGCGCCGAGGGTCAGGTCGGCGTCGCCGAGCAGGGCGGTGCGGGCCGGGCCGCCGGACAGGATCGCGACGTCGACGGCCGGGAAGCGCTCCGCGATCTCGGCGACGGCCCGCAGCGACGCGTTGTCGCCGCTGACGTAGACGGTGGGCACGCCGTCGCCGTGCAGGACGAAACCGGTGACCGGCCCGGTGAGGTGCTCGGTGCCGTCGGGGCCGTGCTGCGCGGGGACGGCGGTGACGCGCACGTGGCCGGCGCCGCCGGGCCGGGGCAGGTCCCGGCCGGCCCAGGGCTCCAGCCCGACGCATGCGCCGCCCAGCCGGGGCGGCCGCGACCGGGGTGCACTCCTACCGCGCCAGCTTCCGCGCCCGCTGAAAGCACGAGCGGGCTCAGTCCACGGTCAGGACGAGTTTGCCGGTGGTGCGGCGGGCCAGCAGGTCCTCGTGCGCCCGGCGGGCGTCCTCCAGTGCGTAGGCCGGGCCGAGCTGCGGGCGCAGGACACCCCTCGACGTCAGCTCCAGCAGCTGGGTGAGGGGGCCGTGGAACGCGTCGGGGCGGGTGAGGACCGGGCGGAGCCAGAAGCCGGCGACCGCGACGCTGCGGTTGGCGAGCTCGGCGGGGTCGACCGGTGGGCGTCCGCCGCGGGAGGCGTCGCCGTAGGTGACGAGGCGGCCGAGCGGGGCCAGGGTCGCCAGGGCCGCGGTGAACGTGGGGCCGCCGGTGGACTCCAGGACGACGTCGACGCCGGCGCCGTCGTTGGCGGCCAGGACCCGGTCGGTATAGCCGTCGGGGGCGCTGTCCACGGTGGCGTCGGCGCCCAGGGACGCGGCCAGGGCACGCTTCTCCGGCGTGGACGCGGCGGCGATGATCCGGCCGGCGCCGAGATGCCGGGCGAGCTGCACCGCGAGGGTGCCGACGCCGCCGGCGGCCGCGTTGACCACGACGGTCTCGCCCGGCCGCAGGGCGGCGCTGCCGTGCAGCAGGTGCCAGGCGGTGAGGCCCTGCACCAGCAGCGCCAGGGCCGGGCCGTCGGCGACGCCGTCCGGCACGTCCACGGTGTCCACTGTGGACACGACGGCGCGGGCCGCGTAGCCACCGCCGGCGAACGTGAGCGCGGCGACCCGACGGCCGTCGGGGGTGCGGCCGACGACCTCGGTGCCGGGAATGAACGGCAGGGCCTGCCCGCCGCTGTACGTGCCGGCGGTGCGGGACGTGTCGGCGTAGTTGATCCCGGCCGCGCTCACCTCGACGAGCACCTGACCCGGCCCCGGGACGGGGTCGGCGACGTCGGCGGGGACGAGAACTTCGGGGCCGCCGAAGCGGTCGCAGCGAATGGCGCGCATGGATCAACCCTACGAGGTGATCAGCTCCAGGACCCGCCGCCAGGCGTCGGCCGCCGGTTCGGGGCGGAAGGTGGGCGGGCCGGGGAGCAGGAAGGCGTGCGGGGTGTCGGGGTACACGACGATCTCGTGCCGCACGCCGGCCTCGCGCAGCGCCGCACCGACGGTGTCGACGTCGGCGGGTGGCACGACGTGGTCGGCGCCGCCGACGAGGAACAGCAGCCGGCCGCTGATGTCCGGGGTCAGCGCCACCGTCGGCTCGGGACGGCTCAGGGCGAACTCGGTGCCGGTGAGCCAGCCCGGATACAGCACGGCGGTCGCCGCCAGGCCGAGGCGGGCCGCCGCCAGGTACGCGACGTGCCCGCCGATGCTCAGCCCCACCATGCTGACCCGGGCCGGATCGCCGCCGAGGACGTCGACCGCCTCGGCGACGTCCCGCACGACCTCGTCGCGGTCCAGGGCGCGCAACAGTTCGAAGCCGCGGGCCCGCCCGGCGTCGTCCTGGGCGAGCTCGACGCCGGGCGCGGTGCGGTGGAACAGGTCGGGCACGGCGACGAGGCAGCCGGCCGCGGCGAGCCGGTCGGCGAACGCGCGGATCCCCGCGTCGACGCCGAAGAGCTGGTGGCCGAGCACGACCCGGTGCGGTGCGCCGCCGGATGGCGGCCGGGCGATGTACATGCCGGGCACGCTAGCGACCGGGTATCGGCCGTGACCAATAGCGCCGTCGATGGCCGCGATCAGTCCCCGGATGGCACCTCGCGCAGGAAGCAGTCGGAAACAGCGTCATGTTCGTCACGGCGTAAGATCCACGCACGTGACGGTGCAGGCGGTACTGTTCGACCTCGACGGCACGCTGCTCGACCACGAGGCGGCCGTGACGGCCGCGTTGCTGCGGTGGCTGCCGGAGATCGGGGTCGAGGCGACCGCGCCGGCCCGGGCCCTGTGGTTCACGCTGCAGGAGCGGCACCTCTCCGACTGGCGCGCCGGGCGGGTCACCTTCCAGCAGCAACGGCGCCACCGCCTCCGGGACTTCCTGCTCGCGACCGGCGGCCCGGTCGGGGGTGACGACGATCGGCTCGACGCGCTGTTCTCCGCGTTTCTTCGCTGGTACGCGCAATCGTGGGCGCCCTACCCCGACGCCGTCCCGGCGCTCGACGCGTTGCAGCGGTCCGGACTGCGCACGGCGGTGCTCACCAACGGCAGCCAGTCCCAGCAGACCGACAAGCTGGCCAGGATCGGGCTCCTGGACCGGGTCGGGCCGGTCTACACCGGCGAGGCGCTGGGCCTGTTCAAGCCCGACCCGGCCGTGTTCGCCGAGGTGTGCCGCCGCTGGGGGCTGCCGCCGGGCGCCGTGGTGAGCGTCGGCGATCGGCACGACCTGGACGTGCTGCCGGCCCGCGCCGCCGGGCTGCGCGCCGTGCACCTGGACCGCGACAGGTCCGGCCCGCCCGGCGAACCGCACCGGATCACGTCACTGAGCGAGCTTCCGGACCGCCTGCCGTCCGCCGGCTGAGACTCCGGCGGACGCGGCGCCGAGCAGCGCCAGCTTGTCCGCGTCGGGCGTGCCGGGATCGGGGTGGTACACGACCAGCATGATGCCGTCGGTCCCGCTGATGAGCAGCTTCTCCCGGTTGAGGCGCAGCTCGCCGACCTGCGGATGGCTGAAGGGCACCACCGCGCCGGCCCGGTGGCGCACGTCGTGGCGGGCCCACAACCGCCGGAAGAGCGGGCTGGCGAGGGACATCTCGCCGACGAGCTCGATGCAGCGCGGGTCGTCGGTGGCGGTGCCGACGGCCTGGCGGAAGCCGGCGACCAGCCCGGCCGCGGCCGCCTCGAAGTCGGGGAACATCGCCTGCTCGGCCGGGTCGAGGAAGACGTCGCGCAGCCGGTTGCCGCCCACCACGAGGCGCGGCGACAGGGCGGTGGCGAGAGGGTTGGCGGCGAGCACGTCGAGATACCGCCCCTCGACGAACGCGGGCAACGTGAGCATCGCCACGAACTTGACGGTGCTCGGCGGGACGACCTCCTTCCGGGGACGCGGCCGGCGGCGGGGCTTGCCGGTGGCGAGGCCCAGCAGGTACGCCGTGGTGTCCTCGTCCAGGAGCAGCACCCGGGCCAGGGACTCCAGGACCTGTGCCGACGGGCTGCGGTCGCGCCCTCGCTCCAGGCGCAGGTAGTAGTCGGCGCTGATGCCGGCCAGCATCGCCACCTCCTCGCGGCGCAGGCCCGGCGTCCGCCGCACCCCCAGCACGGGCACGCCGGCCGCCTCGGGGGTGACGAGTTCCCGGCGGGCCCGCAGGAACGCACCCAGCAGGTTCGGCTCGTCGCTCATGCCTGCCACGGTAGGCCGCGCCGGGCGCCGTTGCGGGGGTCCTGCCAGACCCCTGGCTGGTGGGGGCTCTGGTCCGGTCCGGTGGAGCGCCGGATGGTGGTCGCATGACCACGAATCAGCAGCGGGTACTCGTCACCGGCGGGTCCGGTTTCATCGCCGGGCACTGCATCCTGCAACTCCTCGATGCGGGCTACCTGGTCCGCACGACCGTCCGGTCACCGGCGCGGGAGGGGGAGGTGCGGGCCGTGCTCGAAGGCGCCGGCATGGTGCGCGGCGACGCGCTGAGCTTCGTCGCCGCCGACCTGACCGCCGACACCGGCTGGGCCGAGGCCGTCGACGGGTGCGACTTCGTGCTGCACGTGGCCTCCCCCGTGCACCTGGGGAAGGTCAGGCACGACGACGACGTCATCGTGCCCGCCCGGGACGGCACGCTGCGGGTGCTGCGGGCCGCCCGCGACGCCGGTGTCAAGCGGGTCGTGCTCACCTCGGCGTTCCACGCCGTCGGGTTCGGTCACCCGCACACCGGTCACACGTTCACCGAGGACGACTGGTCCGTGCTCGACGGGCCGGGCGTGGACGCCTACGGCCGGAGCAAGACCCTCGCCGAGCGGGCCGCGTGGGACTTCATGGCGGCCGAGGGCGGCGCGCTGGAGCTGACCACGATGCTGCCCGTCGCCGTCATGGGGCCGGTGATGGGCGGGGACGTCTCCGGCGCGAACCACATCGTGCGGCGCAGCCTGGACGGGGCGATGCCGGGGTACCCGAACCTGTGGATCCCGATCGTGGACGTGCGGGACGTGGCGAGCGCGCACGTCCTGGCCATGACCGCCGCGGGTGCCGCGGGACGGCGGTTCCTGCTGTCCAGCGGGCCTCCGATCGCGATGCGGCAGATCGGCGCGATTCTCAGGGCGCACCTCGGTGACGCCGCAGGCAAGGTGCCGACCCGGACCGTCCCGGACGTCGTCGTGCGGGTCGCCGCCGTGTTCTCCGCGGAGTTCCGCCCCGTCGCGGCCGACCTGAACAACGTCAAGAAGATCTCGAGCGACCGCGCCCGCTGGGTCCTGGGCTGGCAGCCGCGCCCGTCGGAGGACGCCGTCATCGCCGCCGCCGACAGCATGGTCGCGACGTCACCGGCCGGATAGGTGCCGGTCCACGAAATCGATGACGGTCGCGGCAAGCTCCAGGCGATGGTCCGACAGGGCGTGGTCGGTCGGGAACACCAGGTGCTCGAGCCGGATGCCCGGGCGGGACCCGTACACCTGGACCAATGGCGAATGATGCAGCTCGTGCGGGGTGACCGGGTCGCGACCGGTGCCGACGAGCAGCACCGGGCGGTCTTCGAAGGCGGGGGCGAGGCCGGCCAGGCGCCACGCGGGCCCGGCGGCGACCATCTCGCGGACGAGGGCCTCGCCGCTGGTGCCGCGCAGCGGGAGCAGGTCGCTGCCGAGCGCCTCGACGACCTCGGCCCGGACCGCGGGGTCGGCGCACAGGTCGGCGGCCGTGCCGAGGTCGAAACCGGCGACGGAGACGGCCGCGCGGACGCCCGCGTCGGCGGCGGCCGTCATCAGCGCCGCGAACCCGCCGAGGCTGTGGCCCACCACCGCCACCCGTGCCGGGTCGAGGCGGTGCGTGGCCGCGAAATCGTTGTCGCGGACGGCCGCCACGACCGTTGCGGCGTCCTGCAGGACGTGCCGCCAGGAGTAGTCGCCGCCCATGCCCCACGAGCCGCGGTAGTGGAAGACGAGCGCCGCGTGCCCGGCCCGGCGCAGGGCCTGGGCGAGGTCGAAGTTGCGCTCGTTGCCGGGAAAGCCGTGCAGGAGCACGACGACCGGGTGAGGGCCGGCGCCGGCGGGGAGGTGCAGGACGCCGGCGAGGGTCTCCCCGCCACTGGTGAAGGTGACCGCGGGCGTGCTCGCGGCCGGGACCGTCGTCATCGTCGGGACGCTAGCACACAGATCGAACCGTTCGGTACCATCTGTGTCGTGCCAGTCACCAAGGGAACCGCGATCGACCCGGCCCGCACCCGCGCCGGCCTGCTCGCCGCCGCCACCGACCTGCTCTACCGGCGGGGGCTCGACGGCATCGGCGTGGCCGAGCTGTGCACCAGCATCGGGGTGTCGAAGGAGACCCTGTATCGCCACTTCGGCTCGAAGGACGGCCTGGTCGAGGCGGTGCTCCAGGCGCGCAGCGACCGGGTCACGGCCTGGCTGGCCGGCGCCGCGGCCGACGCCGGCGACGACCCGGAGGCGCAGCTCACGGCGGTGTTCGACGCGCTCGGGCGGTGGCACGCGGAGCCGACCTTCCGCGGCTGCGCGCTGCTCAACGCGGCGACCCAGTGGCACGACGGCCACGAGGGCACCGCCCGCGCCACCGCCGCGCGGCACCTGGACCGGCGCCTCGAGCTGCTCACCGGGATCGCCCGCCGGGCGGGCGCGCCCGACCCGGCGGCGCTGGGCCGCCAGCTGCTCGCCCTGGTGGTAGGCGCCACGGTGCTGGCGGACCTGCACCCCGGGGCGGCGCCGAGCGCGCCCCGGGACGCCGCCATCACACTGCTGCGGGCCGCCTGTCCAACGGTGTCCAACGATCAGCGATCGACGGACGTCACCTCGTCAGAATGACCGCATGGCGGCGCAGTTGGTTCATGATGAGGCGTTCTGGAACTATCGGGAGCAGACCCGGCAGTCCGGGACGATGCTGCGCACCGGGCGGTTACGCGCCTGGCGCGAGGACGGCGGGCGGTTGCTGGCGATGCTGACCGTCCAGCCGTATTTCGAGGACCACGGATGCACGATCCCGGAGCAGGTCCGGGGCCGGTTCCCGTTCTCCGGACGGCTGGTCGACGTGGTGTCCTACGAGCCCGGCTGGTGGGGCGGCCGCTGCCGATATCACGTCGCGGACCCGGCGTACGTGGCCCAGCAGCGGTGGATGTCCGTCGACGCGCGGACCATCGCCCGCCGGCTCGGCCCGGGGTTCCAGATCGACGACGAGGCGGACACGACGTTCGGGCAGCTCGGCGCCTGACCGTTCGGGGAAATATCGGGCAAAACGCCATGAAGGCCGCGAGGCGTCCGTAGCGTTGGGTTGATGAGGATGGTTCACAGGCTGGCGGCCGTAGCGGCCGCCGTCGCGGTGACCGGTTCCCCGGCCACCGCCGCTCACGCCCAAGCCGCTGAGGATCTGCGGCCCGCGCTGCTCACGCCGGCCGATCTGCCCGAGGGGTTCGTGCCGGTCGCGGCCGCCACCAACGACGACGGTGCCGTCACGATCGGCGGCAACTTCCCCGGCTGCCCGTCGCTGGACCCGGTGACCGGCGACGGCACCACGGCCGCCGCCGTCACCTACAGCAAGGGCGCCGTCGGGCCGTACCTGACCGACGCCCTCGTGCATTTCCCGGCCGGCGGCGCGGTCACCGCGATGGACCGGCTGACCGCCGCCGTCACCACCTGCAAGTCGTTCAGCCAGGAGCTGGCCGGCATCACGGTGCGCTTCACGCTCACCCCGGCGCAGGTGCCGGCGACGCTCGGCGAGAAAGCGTTCGGGGTGCGGATGACCGGCGACACCGACTTCGGCATCGCGGTCACCGCCGACATCGTCGCGATCCGCCGCGGCGACTTCGTGCTGTGGCTCAACGACATGACGGTCGGCACCACCGGCGCCGGCCTGGTCGGCACCCTGGCCAAGACCGCCGCCGACCGCTGCGCCCAGCAGGTCAAGGGCTGCTGACGGTCAGCACCACCTTTCCCGCGGAGCGGCCCGTCGCGACCAGTTCGTGCGCCTTCGCGACCTCGTCGAGGGGCAGCACCGCGTCGACGACGATCCGCAGCTCGCCGCGGTCGACCAGGTCGGCTAGGGACCGCAGCCCCGCGTGGTCGGGCTGGACCAGCAGGAACCCGGCCCGGCGACCCCGCCGCCGCGCCTCGTCCGCCAGGTACGCCTCGGCGGGCGAGGCGAGCGCCACCAGGACGCCGCCGGGCCGCAGCGTGGTCAGCGACCGGGGCCCGTACTCCCCGCCGATCGGATCGACCACCACGTCGAGGTCGGCGACGGCGTCCTCGAACCGCACCGCGGTGTAGTCGACCACCTCGTCCGCCCCCAGACCGCGGACGAGGTCGTGCTTCGCCGCGCTCGCCGTGCCGATGACGTGCGCGCCCCTGGCCTTCGCGATCTGCACGGCGAGGTGCCCGACGCCGCCGGCCGCCGCGTGGACGAGCACCCGCTGCCCGGGCCGGACGTCCGCGGTGTCGACGAGGGCCTGCCACGCGGTCAGCCCGGCCAGGCCGAGCCCGGCGGCCTCCACGTGCGACAGTCCGGCCGGCTTGCGGGCCAGGTGCCGGGCCGGCGACGTCACGTACTCCGCATAGGTGCCGGCGGCCTCCGGGAGTCGCGGCATGCCGTACACCTCGTCGCCGGGACGCAGCCAGGTCACGCCGAGGCCGACCTCCTCCACCACCCCGGACACGTCCCAGCCGAGCCGGACGGGCCTGCCGAGCAGGCCGCCGGTGGCGCGGTGCCACAGGTCCGTGGGGTTCACGCCGGTCGCGTGGACCCTGACGAGGACCTCCGAGATCCCCGGCTCGGGCCGGTCCACCTCCACCACCCGCAGCACCTCGGGCCCGCCGAGCGTGTCCTGACCGATCGCGCGCATCACGTTGTCTCCCATGCGCCCAGCCTCGCCGCGACGACCGTCCCGATCGAGTGGCCACATTGCCAGTATGTGCAAAGATCTGGCCATGGCTCATCGTGTCGTCGTCCTCGCCCTCGACGGCGTGTATCCGTTCGAGCTGAGCATCCCGAGCCGGATCTTCGGCACCGCCGACCACCTGTACGAGGTCGTGACCTGCAGCCTCGACGGCGGCCCGGTCCGCACCGGCTTCGACTTCAGCGTCACCGTGCAGCACGACGCGTCCGCCGTCGACACCGCCGACACGCTCGTCGTGCCGCCGTTCGTGTGCGCGCCCGACGGCCCCCGCGACTGGCTGCCGGAGCCTCTCGCCGCGGCGCTGCGCCGGCTGCGGCCCGGCGCGCGGATCGTCTCGATCTGCACCGCCTCCTACGTCCTGGCGGCCGCCGGTCTGCTCGACGGCCGCCGCGCGACCACGCACTGGAACGACGCGGAGCACTTCCAGCGCACCTTCCCCGCCGTCGACGTCGACGCATCGGTGCTGTTCATCGACGACGGCGACGTCCTCACCGCCGCCGGCGCCGCCTCGGGCATCGACGTGTGCCTGCACCTGATCCGCCGCGACCACGGCAGCGCCGTGGCGAACCGGGTCGCCCGCCTGTGTGTCGTGCCGCCCTGGCGGGAAGGCGGCCAGGCCCAGTACATCGACCGCCCGGTCCCGTCCCCGGCGGCCGCGACCACGGCGGCGACCCGGCAGTGGGCGCTCGGCCGGCTGGACCGCCCGATCTCCCTCGCCGAGCTGGCCGCGCACGCCCGCATGAGCGTCCGCACGTTCTCCCGCCGGTTCCGCGAGGAGGTCGGCATGACGTCGGGGCAGTGGCTGACCCGGCAGCGGATCGAGCACGCCCGGCACCTGCTGGAGACCACCGACCTGCCGGTGGACCGGGTCGCCGCCTCGGCCGGCTTCGGCACGGCCGCCTCCATGCGCCAGCACCTGGCCAGCACGATCGGTGTGCCGCCGATGGCGTACCGCAACACCTTCCGCACCGCCGCCGAACGGGTCTGACACCCCCGGGTCCCCTGGACTACCTTGATCCAACTCCGGACCCACCGGTGTGGACGGGGGTCCGCGTGCCGGCGCTCGCTACCGGCGCAGGCCTGACTGGACGGCGAAGACCACGAGCTGGGCCCGGTCGCGGGCGTGCAGCTTCAGCATCGCGCGGCTGACGTGGGTGCGCACCGTGGCCGGGCTGACCACCAGTTCGGCGGCGATCTCGTCGTTGGACCGGCCGGTGGCGACCCACGCGACGATCTCCCGCTCCCGCCCGGTGAGCCGGTGCAGCTGCGGGTGCGGCACCGACGGTGGGGTCGCGGCGGCGCCGAAGCGCTCGATGACGCGCCGGGTCACCGACGGCGACAGCAGCGACTCGCCCGCGGCCACCTCCCGCACCGCGCGCAGCAGGTCCTCCGGCGGGGCGTCCTTGAGCACGAAGCCGCTGGCCCCGTCGCGCAGCGCGGTGAAGATGTACTCGTCCAGCTCGAACGTGGTCAGCATGACGACGCGGACCGCGGCGAGGGCGGGGTCCGCGGTGATCTGCCGCAGCGCCGCCAGCCCGTCGAGGACCGGCATCCGGATGTCGAGGAGGACGACGTCGGGAAGGCAGGCACGCACCGTGGCGACCGCCGTGACACCGTCGGCGGCCTCGGCGACCAGGTCGATGCCGGGCTCGCCGTCGAGCAGCGTGCGCAGGCCCATCCGGACCAGGGCCTGGTCGTCGGCGACCACGACGCGGATCACGGGCGCTCCAGCGGTTGAACCAGTGGCTTTTCCAGTGGCAGCCCTTTGTCCAGTGGCAGTCGCGCCGTCACCGCGAAGCCGCCGCCGGGGCGCGGGCCGGCCTCGACGGTGCCGCCGACGCGGGCCGCGCGGGTCCGCATGCCGGCCAGGCCGCTGCCCTCCACCACGGCGCCCGCCGCCCGCCCGTCGTCGCGGACCTCGACCACCACGTCCGCACCCTCGCGGGCGACGCGCACCCGGGCGGTGCCGGCCCCGGCGTGGCGCAGCACGTTGGTCAGCGCCTCCTGGAGGATGCGGTACGCCGCGACGTCCACCTCCCGCGGCAGCTCCCCCACCCAGACGTCGGCCACGATCGCCAGGCCACCGGACCGGATCCGGTCCAGCAGCACCGGCGCCTCGGCGAGCGTGACCGCCGGCCGCCTGGGGCCGTCGTCATCGTTGCTCAACAGGTGGAGCTCGGCGCGCATCCCGTCCAGGGACTCGCGGCTGGTCGCCCGGATCGCCTCCAGGGACGCCCGGGCCCTGACCGGGTCCCGGTCCAGCACGTGCAGCGCGACCCCGGCCTGCATGGCGATGACGGCCAGGCCGTGGCCGACCGCGTCGTGCAGCTCGTGCGCCATCCGCATCCGCTCGTCGGCGACCACCCGCAGGACGTTGGCCGCGTGCACCTCGGCGAGCGCGTCCCGCCGGGTCCGCACCCCCACGCCGATCGCGGCCGGCAGCGCCACCGCGAGCAGGACCAGCAGCGGCCAGGTGCCGGCGCTGAACGGCAGGCCGAACCGGAGCCCGCCGGCCACGTACATCGCCAGCCCCAGCACGACGTTGGCCGGGACCGAACGATTCGCCGGCCACGCCACGGCGACCCCGGCCGCCGCGACGGGCACGGCGACGAGGATCGGCCCGACCGGATACCCGGCGGCCAGATACGTCCCGACCGCGGTGCCGCAGCCGGCGAGCGTCACCGCGGGCATGCGCCGCACCGCGAGTGCCGCGACCGCCGCGACCACGACGAGCAGGTAGGCGAACAGGTCGGGCGACCTGGTCCAGCCGGACTCACCGTCGCCGGCGTCACCGGTGCCGAGCAGCCCCGCGCCGGCGACCAGCACAGCCGGCCACCCCAGCCGCCACGCCCTGGACCACATCGGCCGAGGATACGTTGATTTGCGTATGCCCGGTGCCGCCCGCACGCTGACGCCTCCCCGCCCGCCGGCGCCGATGCTCGACCCATGACCGAGACGATGGTTTCCACCGACCGGCTGACCCGCCGCTACGGCACGCGTGTCGTGGTCGACGCCGTCAGCCTGACTGTCCACAAGGGAGAGGTGTACGGCTTCCTCGGCCCCAACGGCGCCGGGAAGACCACGACGCTGCGCATGATCCTCGGTCTGGTCCGCCCGACCGCCGGCACCGCGACCGTCGCGGCCCGGCGCACCGGCGCGCTGATCGAGGGGCCGGGGTTCTTCCCGTACCTCTCCGGCCGCGACAACCTGCGGGTCCTCGCCCGGCACCGCGCCCTGCCCGACACCGCCGCCGACGCCGCCCTCGACCGGGTGGGACTGGACGGGGGCGCGGCGTTCCGCACGTGCTCGCTCGGCATGAAGCAGCGGCTCGGGGTGGCGGCCGCCCTGCTCGGCGACGCCGAGCTGCTGGTCCTGGACGAGCCGACCAACGGCCTGGACCCGGGCGGGATGGCCGCCATGCGGGGGCTGCTGCGCGACCTCGCCGCCGAGGGTCGCACAGTCCTGCTGTCCAGCCACCTGCTCGGCGAGGTCCAGGAGATCTGCGACCGTGTCGGCGTCATCACCGGCGGGCGGCTCGTCGCGGAGAGCACCGTCGCCGCGATCCGGGGTGCCGGCACGCTGTTCGTGCGGGCCGCGCCGGTGGACGTGGCAGCGGCCGTCGCCGCACGGTTCGGTGCCGTCACCGAGTCCGACGGCGGCCTGCGGTGCGACTCCCCGGCACCCCCGTTGGTCCAGGCACTCGTGCGGGCCGGCGTCGAGGTGCACGAGGTGCGCACCGTCGAGCGTTCCCTCTCGGACGTCTTCTTCGAGCTGACGGAGGATCTGGCATGAGCGCGGAGCTGTTGCGGCTGCGGAAGTGGCCCGTGCTGTGGGTGCTGCTCGGCATCGGGCTGACCCTGGACGTGCTGTTCGGCTACGTCTTCGACTACCTGTCCTACCGCACCGGCAGCCGCCCGGTGAGCGAGGACGCCCCGCTGCTCGCCGGTCTGCTCCCGGCCGGCGTGCCGGTGACGACCGTCGAGGGCATGCCCATGTTCGGCGGCGCGATCCTGCTGATCCTCGGCGCCCTCGCGGCCGGCAGCGGCTACGGCTGGGGCACCTGGAAGACGGTCCTCACGACGGCACCGTCCCGGCTGCGGGCGTTCACCGGCCTGCTCGGCGCGCTCGGTGCCGTCGTCGCGGGACTGGTCGCGGCGATGTTCGCGGTGAACTTCGCCTGCGCCTTCGCGATCGCCGCCGCCGAGTCCTCCTCCTTCGACCTGCCACCGTTGGCAGACCTCGCCCGGGCCGCCGGCGGCGCGCTGCTGATGCACTCGATGTGGGCGTCGTGCGGCGTCCTGCTCGGCATCGTGGCCCGCGGTCCGGCCCTGGCCGTCGGCCTCGGCATGGTGTGGACCCTGGCGGTGGAGAACCTGCTGCGCGGCACCGGCAACGTCCTCGCCCCGGTCGCCGCGGTCGCGGACCTGTTGCCGGGCACCGCGGCCGGCTCCCTCGCCGGCGCCCTGGGCGCGGTGCCCTTCGCCGACAACGGCACCCCGGGCGTCCTGTCCACACTGGACGGTTCTGCGGCGGCGCTGCTCCTGTCGGGTTGGACGGTGGTGTTCACCCTGTTGGCCGGCCTGCTACTCACCCGCCGCGATGTCATGTGACGGGCCGGCGGCGTCAACGGCGGCCCGGGCCGCCGCTTCGAAGCGCCGCGTCTCCACGAACCAGCACACCCGGTCCCGGTCCTGGGGCGGCATCCGCGCCAGGAGTCCGTCCGCGACGTCGGTGGGGAGCGCGTCGAAGATCGGACCCGGTCCCCAACCCCAGTGCAGGGCGGCGAGAGCGAGCGCGGCGGCGTCGGGATCCATCGCCGTCAAAAACCGCGCGGCGACCTCGACCGGCCGATACCGCAGCTGGTAGGAGGCTTGCAGCGGCGGCATCAACGAGAGCCGTGCCGTCGCGTCCCCGGCGCTCATCAGCAGCAGGACCTGGTCGCGCTTCGGGCGGGGAAACCGCACCGCGGCCAGGTCCGGCGGCATGGCCGCCAGCAGGCGCGCCGCGAGCGGCTGCGGCATCGCGTTGAACATCCACGCCGCCGGGCGGAGCGCCATCGCCGCGATCGCGGCCGGCACCGCGGGGTCCTCGCCTATGGCGGCGGCGATCCGGGCGGCGGGCGCGGGTTCGAGCGCCTCGAACACCTCGGCGAGCTCCCGCGGGGTCAGCCCGGCGAGCTCCGCGGCGGCCTCGGCGGCGGGCAGCGCGGCCAGTTCGGGCCCGGGCCGGGGATGGGTGATCGGCACGCCGTGGGTGCGCCGCCAGCGCCGCCACGACCGGCCGGTCGTGGATTCGCGGGGGTGCTCGACGCGCCACAGGACGTATCCGGCGTGGAGCCGGGCGGCCCGGTCCGGCGCGCCGGCCGCCTCGCGCAGTCGCTCGCGCAGCGTGGGACTGTCGAGGCGCCGTGCCAGCGCGTGGTGCCACCCGTCGCTGAGGTGGCGCCGGGGCCGGCGCACGGCGTCGAGCAGCAGGTCCTCCAGGACGGCGCGCACCGGGGGCGACGCGCCGTGGCGGATGAACCCGTAGATGGGCGCGGACACCTGTGGCCAGCGGGGCTGCACCCGCTGCCAGTCGGCCGGGAACCGTGTCTGCCATTGCAGGCACAGCAGCGCGAACGGCTCCAGCCGGCGCAGTTCGTCGCCCGTCCGCTCGGTGCGCTCGTCGGTGAAGGCGGCGACCGGGTCGGCGAGGGTGCCCGTCGGCCGGGACCGGTGCTGCCGCCACAGCAGCGTGCAGTGCCGCCGCACCGCCGCCTCGCGCGTCTCGTCGTCGGCCGAGACGAGGTCGAAGACCCACGCGTAGGCGTCCAGCGACCGGATGTCGAACCGCTCCAGCACCGGCTCAGGGTCTCACTCGGACAGCAGGGAGGAGACCTGCGGGGAGAAGGTGGCGTGCAGCACGAGGGCGGCGCCGCCGACGACGGCCGCGTCCACGCCCAGCGGGGACAGCGCGACGTCGACGATGCGGATGCGCCGGGCCAGGGTGCGGGTCGCCAGGGCCCGGACCACCGCCTGGCGGAAGCGGGCCTCGACGTGGCGGATGCCGTGGCCGCCGAGGATGACCAGGTCGACGTCGACGATGTTGACGACGTTGACGACGACCGTGGCCAGGTGCTCGGCGGCGGCGTCGATGACCGCGGCGGCGAGGGGGTCGCCGGCCGCGGCGGCGAGGCAGATGGTCGGGTGGTCCACGGCGACGGGGTCGGCGCGGTACAGCTCGGACAGCGACGACGCGGGTGGGTCGGCGGCGAGGAGGCGGTGCGCGGCGGCGACGATGGCCGGCGGGTTGACGAGGCTCTCCAGGCAGCCGCGGTTGCCGCAGTAGCAGCCGGGGCCGTCCTCGGCGACCGAGGTGTGGCCGAACTCGGCGGCGTTCATCGAGCCGCCCCGATACACCTGATGACCCAGGACCAGGCCGCCCCCGACGCCCGTGCCGAGGTGGAAGTAGGCGAAGTTGGCGACGCCGCGGCCGGCGCCGGCCCAGCGCTCGGCGACGGCGGCGGCGGTCGCGTCGTTGTCGAGCGTGACCTCGAGGCCGGTGGCGGTGGCGAGCATTTCCTTGATGGGCACGCGGCTCCAGTTGGCCAGCTGCGGCGGGGAGATGACCATGCCCACGTGCTGGTCGATGGGGCCGGGGGCGGCGAGGCCGAGGCCGAGGACCTGGCTTCGCTGCACGCCGGCTTCGAGCAGCACCTCGTCGACCAGTTCGGCCATGGCCGCCGTGACGAGCGCGGGGTCGGCCGGGCGAGGCGTGGTGCGGCGGGCGGTGACCAGCGGGCGGCCCAGGAGGTCGACCACGACGGCGGCCAGCTCGACGGGGTCGAAGTGCAGGCCGACGGCGCGGCCGGCGTCGGCGTTGAGACGCAGGACGGTGCGTGGCTTGCCGCCGTTCGATGTGCGGGCGCCGTCCTCGCGGACGATGCCCTCGTCGATCAGCCGGCGGACGATGCCGGAGACGGTCTGCGGGGTGAGCCCGGTGTGCTGTGCGATCTCCACGCGGCTGACACCGTCGGCGAGCTGAATCTGATCCAGCACCACAGCACGGTTATATTGTCCTACTTTAGGGAGGTTGGTCCCTACCTGTCGCACGCAGCCCCGCCTTCGTTCAGTTGCTGATCACGTACTGATCACATCCTCTCTCAGGACGTTGACTTTGTAAAACAATTTGATTTAGGCTCGGACACACGCAGCTAACCGCCCGGACACGAGGCAGCGGCTCTCGGCCCGCCCGCGACGCAGCGTCATTACCGGATTGTTACCAACCAGTCCAGCTGGCGGCTTTGCAAAGTCTGCGATCTGAAATAAGTTGGTCGCCACAACAAATGTGCCAACTGGCGTTCCCCCGGAGGCAACATGACGAGCAGCGCTCCGGTCTTGCTGGAGATGCGGTCGATCACCAAGGAGTTCCCCGGCGTCAAGGCGCTCGCCGACGTCAACCTGGTGGTCCGTTCCGGCGAGATCCACGCCATCTGTGGCGAGAACGGTGCCGGCAAGTCCACTTTGATGAAGGTCCTGAGCGGTGTCTACCCGTATGGCTCGTACAGCGGTGACATCATCTACCAGGGCTCCGAGTCCCGCTTCCCGGATATCCGCTCCAGCGAGCACGCCGGCATCGTGATCATCCACCAGGAGCTCGCGCTCGTGCCGGGCATGTCCATCACCGAGAACCTGTTCCTGGGCAACGAGCCCAAGAAGTTCGGCGCGATCGACTGGCAGGCCGCCAACAAGAAGGCCTACGAGCTGATGGCGCTGGTCGGCCTCAAGGAAGACCCCGACACCCTCATCAAGGACATCGGCGTCGGCAAGCAGCAGCTCGTGGAGATCGCCAAGGCGTTCGCCAAGGACGTGAAGCTGCTCATCCTCGACGAGCCGACCGCCGCGCTCAACGAGAACGACTCCCGGCACCTGCTGGACCTGCTGCGCGGCTTCAAGGACCGCGGCATCACCTCGATCATGATCTCGCACAAGCTCAACGAGATCGAGGCGATCGCCGACACCATCACGATCCTGCGGGACGGCCGGACCATCGAGAGCCTCGACGTCAAGGACGACGGGGTCAACGAGGACCGCATCGTGCGCGGGATGGTGGGCCGCGACCTCAACAGCCGGTTCCCCGACCACACGCCCAACATCGGCGAGGTGTTCTTCGAGGTCCGCAACTGGACGGTCCGGCACCCGATCTCCGCCGACCGCCTGGTGTGCAAGAACTCGAGCTTCAACGTGCGCCGCGGCGAGATCGTCGGCTTCGCCGGCCTGATGGGCGCCGGCCGCACCGAGCTCGCGATGAGCATCTTCGGCCGGTCCTACGGGACCTGGCTGTCGGGGCACATCTTCAAGGACGGCCAGGAGATCGAGCTCAAGTCGGTCGCCTCGGCCATCAAGCACGGCCTGGCGTATGTCAGCGAGGACCGCAAGGCGATCGGCCTCAACCTCCTCGACGACATCAAGACGTCGATGGTGGCGGCCAAGCTGTCGAAGATCTCCCGCAACGGCGTGCTCGACCAGGTCAAGGAGCACACCTACGCCGAGACCTACCGGCAGAGCCTGCGGGTCAAGACCCCGACGGTCGACGAGGGCGTCACCAAGCTCTCCGGCGGCAACCAGCAGAAGGTCGTCCTGGCGAAGTGGATGTTCACGGACCCGGACCTGCTGATCCTCGACGAGCCGACCCGCGGCATCGACGTGGGCGCCAAGTATGAGATCTACGGCATCATCCAGAAGCTCGCCGAGCAGGGCAAGGGCGTCATCGTCATCTCGTCCGAGCTGCCGGAGCTGATCGGCCTGTGCGACCGGATCTACACAGTGTTCGAAGGCACCATCACCGGTGACGTCGCCCGTCGCGACGCCAACCCGGAACTCCTCATGAAGCAGATGACCTCTACGAAGAAGATGCCGACGCCATGAGCCGAATCAAAGACCTGCAGAAGAACCTCTTCGGAGGCACGACCTCCAACGCCCGCCAGTTCGGGATGATCTTCGCGCTGGCGGCGGTCGTCCTGTTCTTCGAGATCAAGACCGGCGGCCTGACCCTCACCTCCCGCAACCTCATCGCGGTCGTGAGCCAGTATTCGTACATCCTGATCCTGGCCATCGGCATGCTGATGGTCATCGTGGCCGGTCACATCGACCTGTCCGTCGGCTCGGTCGCCGCGTTCGTCGGCATCATCGTGGCCAAGGCGATGCAGGAGTGGAACCTGCCCTGGTGGCTGGCCATCCTGCTGGGTCTCGGGGTCGGCGCGCTCGTCGGGGCGTGGCAGGGCTTCTGGGTCGCCTATATCGGGGTGCCGGCCTTCATCGTGACCTTGGCGGGCATGCTGCTGTTCCGAGGCGGCAACCAGTACATCGGCAACGCCGACTCGGTGCCGGTGCCGAAGGCCTTCCGGGAGATCGGCGCGGGCTACCTCCCCGAGGTCGGACCGTCGAGCATCCCCTACAACAACCTGACGCTGCTGCTCGGCCTGGCCGCCTGCCTGGCCGTCGCCTACCGGGAGTACCGCGCCCGGCAGACCCGCGTCGCGATGGGTGCCGAGCCGACCCCGGTGTGGGTGTCGCTGATCCGCCTGGCCGTGATGCTCGGCGTGATCATCTTCGCCACGCTGCGCTTCGCCGGCGGCCCCCGGGGCACCAGCTTCCCGGTGTCCGGCATCATCCTGACCGTCCTGGTCATCGCGTATGCCTTCTTCACCCGCAACACGGCCGGCGGCCGCTACATCTACGCGGTCGGCGGCAACGCCCGCGCCGCGGAGCTGTCCGGCGTGCGGCTCAAGCGGGTCAACTTCTTCGTCATGATGAACATGTCGGTCCTGGCCGCACTGGCCGGCATGATCTTCGTGGCACGCTCCGCAGCCTCCGGACCGCAGGACGGTCTGAGCTGGGAGCTGGACGCGATCGCGGCCGTCTTCATCGGTGGTGCAGCCGTCTCCGGTGGTCTCGGCACGATCAGCGGGTCGATCGTCGGTGGTCTGGTCATGGCCCTGCTCAGCAACGGCCTGCAGCTGACCGGCACCGGCTCCGACATGGTCCAGATCATCAAGGGCCTGTTCCTGCTCGCCGCTGTCGCGTTCGACGTCTACAACAAGAGCCAGGGTCGGTTCTCGATCATCGGATCGTTGAGCAAACCCTTCCGCCGGGAGTCAACCGGAGGTCCGTCCGCAACATCCGGAACCGGACAAGAGGCCGCCAAGACCCCGGTGGCCGGCTGACACCCTGTCCCGCCCCAACACCCGCACCTCCATCCGAAGAAAGGCAATGCCAAACATGCGCAAGTTCCTCACCAGGAGCCTCGCCGTCAGCGCGGTCGCTCTGCTCGCGCTCAGCTCCGCCGCCTGCGGCGACTCGGACCGCGACGCCGGCAGCAGCCCCAGTGGCGGTGCCGCCAAGGGCTTCGCCGCCGACTCGCTGATCGGTGTCGCGCTGCCGTCGAAGACGTCGGAGAACTGGGTGCTCGCCGGTGACCTGTTCACCAACGGCCTCAAGGACGCCGGCTTCAAGTCCGACGTGCAGTACGCCGGTGCCTCGACCACGGTCGCGGACCAGCAGGCGCAGATCTCCGCCATGGTCACCAAGGGCGCGAAGGTCATCGTCATCGGCGCCACCGACGCCGCGCAGCTCTCGACCCAGGTCAAGGCGGCCAAGGACGCCGGCGCCAAGGTCATCGCGTACGACCGGCTCATCACCAACACGCCGGACCTCGACTACTACGTCGCGTTCGACAACTTCAAGGTCGGCCAGCTGCAGGGCCAGGCCCTGGTGGACGGCATGAAGGCCAAGAAGGCCACCGGCCCGTGGACCATCGAGCTGTTCTCCGGCTCGCCGGACGACAACAACGCCGGCGTGTTCTTCAACGGCGCGATGGACGTGCTCAACCCGCTGATCGCCAAGGGCGACATCATCGTCGGCTCGGGCCAGAAGGACGTCAAGCAGACGGCCATCCAGGGCTGGAAGGCCGAGGGTGCGCAGTCGCGCATGGACTCCCTGCTGACCTCGACCTACACCGGCGCCAAGACCCTCGACGGTGTGCTCTCCCCGAACGACACGCTGGCCCGCGCGATCATCACCTCGATCAAGGGTGCCAACAAGCCGCTCCCGGTCGTCACCGGCCAGGACTCCGAGGTTGAGTCGGTCAAGTCGATCATGGCTGGCGAGCAGTACTCCACCATCAACAAGGACACCCGCAAGCTGGTTGCCGAGACCATCAACATGGTCAAGGCGCTGCAGGGCGGTAACGAGCCGACCATCAACGACACCAAGTCGTACAACAACGGCTCGAAGATCATCCCGTCCTTCCTGCTCGCTCCGGTCATCGTGACGAAGGCCAACGCCGCCGAGGCGTACGCCAACGACCCGAAGCTGTCCCCGCTCACCAAGTAACAACAGGCACCTGACGTCGTGGGCCCCCGGAACGGTGTTCCGGGGGCCCACGGCCGCTTGAGGGAGCGATCCGTGTCAGCGAGTTCCCAGAGCCCCCAGCGAAGCACCCCCACCCAGGATTCGGTCCGCCGCCAGAACCTGGGCGCGCTCCTGCGCTACGTCCATGTCAGCGGCGACACCTCCCGCGCCGAACTGACCAACCAGCTCGGCCTCAACCGCAGCACCATCGGCGCGCTCACCGCGGACCTCGCCGGCGCCGGACTCATCGACGAGGGCGCCCCACAGGAGACCGGCCGCGCCGGCCGCCCGTCACTGGTCGTGCGCCCCCGCTCGTCGCGGGTCTACGGTTACGCCCTGAGCATCGAGGTCGACCGGCTGCGCGCCGCGCGGGTCGGGCTCGGCGGCAAGGTGCTGGACAGCCGCGAGCTGCCCCGCCCGGCCGGCACCGCGGTCCGCGACACCGTGGCCATCCTGGCCGCCTGCCTCGACGACATGCAGCGCGCCGCACCCGCCGACGCGGTGTTCGTCGGCAGCGGCATCGCGGTGTCCCGCATGATGCGCCACGGCGACGGTGTCGTGCGCATGCTCCCGCCGGGCGGCACTGGCGGCGGCACCACCAGCGTCGGCGCCGCCGGGGATCTGGGCGCGGCGCTGGGCCTGGACCGCCCGCCGGTGGTCGGCAACGTCGCGGACCTCGCCGCCCTCGCCGAACACACCCGCGGCGCCGCCGCCGGCCTCGACAACGTCATCTACCTGCACGGCGACGCGAGCATCAGCGCCGGCATCATCGCCGGCGGCCGCCGGGTCACCGGCCACGGCGGTCACGGCGGCGAGGTCGGCCACATGGTCGTCAACCCGCAGGGTCGCGAGTGCGGCTGCGGCTCCCGGGGCTGCTGGGAGACCGAGATCGCGCGGCACGTGTCGCTGGACCGCGACGCCGTCCTGGCCTGCGTCGAGGCGGCCCGGCTCGGCGACCCCACGGCCCGCGACGCGGTCCGCCAGGCGGCGGACTGGCTCGGCTTCGGCGTCGCCAACCTGGTCAACATCTTCAACCCGACCGCCGTCGTGTTCGGCGGCGCGCTGCGCGAGCTGTACCTGGCCGGCGCCACCCACGTCCGCGGCCGCCTGTCCACGATGGCCCTGCCCGCCTGCCGCGAGCACGTGCGGCTGCGCACCCCGCTGCTCGGCGACGACGCCCCACTGGTCGGCGCGGCGGAACTCGCCTTCGAGCGCCTCCTCGCCGACCCCCTGGAAACCGCCGAACCGTGACCGTCCGGGGCAGACAAAGTTCCGCCCCGGACCACAGAATGATCAACCGTGACGGCCGCTGCCATCGGTACCCACCAGACCTGCCCGCAATGCCAGGGCCACCTCGCCGGGACGGACCCGGCCCCGCCGTGGTGCCCGGCGTGCGAGTGGAACCTCGGCGCGTTCGACCGGCACCGGGTGCCGAGGATGTGGGGGCTGCGGGCCGCCGACCGGGCCGACCACTGGCTGGCGTTCCGGCTCAACCGGCGGCAGCACGCCTCGCTCGCCGGCCGCCCCGTCGGGCACCACGGCAACCCACTCGCCCGGGTCGCGATGCTGCTGCTCGCCGCGCCATTGGTGCTGCTCGTGCCGCTGGTCCTGGTCGCCGGCGTCCTGCTCACGCTCGCCGGCTCGATCGGCGCGGTCCTCGGGCCCGTGCTGATCCTGTGCGTCCTCATCATGGTGTGGCCGCACCGGCGGGAGCGGCACCGCAACCCGTGGACCGTCGACCGGACCGCCGCGCCGGCGCTGTTCGCCCTGCTGGATCGGGTCGCCACGGCCGCGGGCACGCCGATGCCGCACGAGGTGCACCTGGATCACGACGTCAACGCGTACAGCGTCGTGACGCTCCGGCGGCGCCGGATCCTGGGCATCGGGCTGCCCCTGTGGGCCTCGCTCGAGCCACAGGAACGGGTGGCGCTGCTCGCCCACGAGTTCGGGCACTTCGTCAACCACGACTCCCGGCGCGGCGTGGTCGTCCTGGGTGGCCTCCGGGTCCTGCGCGCCATGCTCAACATGCTGACCGCAACCGTGCGGCAGGGCAGCCTGTGGATGGTGCCGGTGGCGGTCGTCGTGACGCCGGTGCTGTGGCTGCTGTCGGCGGCGCTGCTGGTCCTGTCCGGCCGGGACGGCCAGCGGGCCGAGTACCTCGCCGACCGGATCGCGGTCCGCGTCGCCGGCTCGGCGGCCACCGCGGACCTGTTCGACGGCCTGCTCGTCGCCGGTGACCTGCCCGCGGCGATGACGGCCGGGCACCGCAACCTCGCCGACCCGCGCGGCTGGCGGACGGCCGGCACCGCGCTGCGTGCGTCGGCGCCCCTGGAGTCGCTGCGCCTGCTGAGCCTCCGGCACGACGCGGCGCTGCTGCGCTCGCACCCGCCGACCGGCCTGCGGCACCGCATGGTGCGCTCCCGGCCGGAGGAGCAACCACAGGTCGCCCCCACCGAGCAGGAATGGGCGGCGATCGACGGCGAGCTGGCCCCGTGGTTCACCAGGCTGGCGCGCCGCCTCAACGACTAGAGCGCCAGCAGCCCGGCCAGATGGTTGCAGGTGGGGCGGGCCTCGAGGTGCAGGCGGGCGACGTTGAGCCCGTCGCCGCCGAGGACGGCGAGGAGCGTGTTGCTGTTGACCGCGTACACGGTGAAGTACCCACCCTCGTTGCGCATGGTGGCATCGCGGAACGGTGACTGACCCAGCACCAGGCTCACCTGCCGGCCGAGGCCGAAGGTCGTCGCGGCGAGGGCGGCCAGGTCGTGCGGCTCGGCCTCGGGCCCCAGGTCGTAGGTGATCAGGAGGCCGTCGACGCCCGCCAGGACGCTGCCGCGGACACCCGGGACGCGCAGGCGCAGGTCGGCCATCGCCGCGCGGACCGGGGACAGGACCGGGTCGTACGGCTCGGGACGGGCGTCGAAGGCGGCCGGCGGGAGTTGCCCCACCGCACCACCGGGCTCGACGCCCTCCCGGCGTGGGAGGCCCGGCAGCCCGTCCGGGTCGCCGCCGAAGAAGCCGGACGTCACAGCTCGAGGCTCACTTCGATCTGGCGCAGCTGGTGGCGGGCCAGCGCGAGGTTGGCACGGGCCTTCGCCAGCGCGACGTACAGGAACAGGCCGTGCCCGGTGCGCGAGTGCAGCGGCCGGATCAGGTGGTACTGGCTGTCGAGGGTGATGAGGATGTCCTCGATCGGCTCGCCGAGCCCGAGCATCTCGATGGTGCGCAGCTTCGCCCGCACCACGTCGGTGTTGCCGGCCGCGGCCACCGTGATGTCGAAGTCCGGACCGCCGCCGAGGGTGCCCAGGGTCATACCGCTGGTGTAGTCGACGAGCGCGACCGCAAACGCGCCTTCGATGTTCATCGTGCTCTTCAGCGCGATGTCCAGGTTGTTGCTCAAGCGTGCCTCCAGAAGCTGGTACTTACCCCGCCACCCTCGCATAAAACGATCTTTCCTCGCATGCTTCGACGCAGCATTTGGCCAGTCGGCCGATCGCCGAGTGGCTTCATGACTGAGAGCAAATAACTCCCCGCGAAGGTGCCCGCACGCAGCGTACGCGCCGGTTCATAAACAGTTTTGATGTTACGAATCGTCGATGTCTGTTCACCGGGGTGACCCCCGAGGGGCGCGCGCTCCTACCTTCTGCTGCAGCCCTCCGGGGTCGGCGTCAACCGGACCCGGCCACGGAGCTGGCATCCCTCGAGGAGGTCTCACCGTGTTGCACCGAATTACGGCGGCCGGCACCGCGCTCGTGGCGGGGCTGGTCGGCGCCTTCGCGGCGGCCGGACCGGCGACGGCCGTGCCCGCGACCGGCGCGATCCTGTACGCGGACAGTCCCGACGCGGTGTCGGGCCGCTACATCGTCACCCTGAAAGACGGCTCCACCGCGATCGCCACCCAGGCGAGACAGCTCACCGGACGCTTCGGCGGGCAGACCCGGCACGTGTACGACCCGGTCCAGCGCGGCTTCTCGGCGAGCATGTCGGCGCAGCAGGCACAGCGGCTGGCCGCGGACCCGGCGGTGGCGTCGGTGGAGGCGGTGCAGCGCATCACCATCGCCGACACCCAGAACAACCCGCCGAACTGGGGCGACGACCGGATCGACCAGCGGAGCCTGCCACTGAACCAGGCGTTCACGTATCCGGCCAACCCGGGCCAGGGCGCCACGGTGTACGTGCTGGACACCGGCCTCAACGCGAGCCACACCGACTTCACCGGCCGGGTGAAGCAGGGCACCGACATCGTCGACGGCGACAGCAACCCCGCCGACTGCCACGGTCACGGCACGCACGTCGCCGGGACGGCGGTCGGCACGACGTACGGCATCGCGAAGAAGGCGAGCCTCGTCTCGGTCCGGGTCCTGGACTGCCAGGGCACCGGCACCAACGACGACCTGATCGCGGGCATCAACTGGGTGCGGACCAACGCGCAGAAGCCGGCCGTCGCGAACTACTCGATCGGCTGCGGCAGCCGGTGCAGCAGCCAGGCCATGGACAGCGCGGTGTCGAGCCTGATCAGCTCGGGCGTGCAGTTCGTGCAGGCGGCCGGCAACAACGGCGACGACGCCTGCTACTACAGCCCGCAGGGGGTGGCCGCGGCCATCACGGTCGGCAACAGCAACAGCTCCGACGCGCGCAACAGCTCCAGCAACTACGGCTCCTGCCTGGACCTGTTCGCGCCGGGAACGAGCATCGTGTCGGCGTCGTACTCCAGCAACACCGGCAGCGCGACGATGACGGGCACCTCGATGGCCTCGCCGCACGTGGCCGGGTCCGCGGCGCTCTACCTGGGCGCCAACCCCAACGCGACCCCGGCGCAGGTCCGCGACGCGCTGGTCAGCAACGGCACCACCGGCAAGATCACCAGCCCGGGCAGCGGCTCGCCGAACGTGCTGCTGTACACCGGGTTCATCGGCGGCGGCACGCCCACCGACCCCGCCGTCACGAACCCGGGCAACAAGAGCTCTGTCGTCGGCCAGTCGGTCGACCTGCAGATCCAGGGCAGCGGCGGCACCACGCCGTACACCTGGAGCGCGTCCGGCCTCCCGGCCGGGCTGTCCATCGGCGCGTCGACCGGTCGGATCACCGGCAGCGCGACGACCGCGGGCACCTCGAACGTCACGGTGACCCTGAAGGACGCGGCCAACAAGACCGCGTCGACCCAGTTCACCTGGACGGTCACCACCGGTGGCGGTGGCTGCACACCCTCGCAGCCCGTCGGCAACGGTGGCTTCGAGAGCGGCACCTCGCCGTGGACCGCGACCGCGAACGTGATCGGCACCTGGTCGCAGTACCCGGCGCGCAGTGGCACCCGCAACGCCTGGCTCAACGGCGGCGGCCAGGTGCAGACCGACACGGTCTCGCAGCCGGTGGCGATCCCGTCCGGCTGTTCGACCGTCCAGCTGCGCTTCTGGATCCGCATCACCACCGCGGAGACCGAGAACCTGGTCTACGACAGGCTGACCGTCACCCTCGGCAGCACCACCGTGGCCACGTACACGAACCTGGACAGGACCAACGGCTACGTGGAGAAGGTCGTCGACGCGAGCGCGTTCGCGGGGCAGACGGTCACGCTGAAGTTCAACGGGGTCGAGGACTGGTCGCTGCAGACCAGCTTCGTGCTCGACGACGTGTCGGTCAGCGCGTCATGACACGCGGGAGTGGGAGTGACCAATGACGTTCACTCCCACTCCCACCGCATGCCGACGATGCCGGGGGGAACGTCGGAGGCGATGACGTGGGCGCCGTGGGTCGCTCCGATCCAGGTCTCCCACACGCCCTGGTCCGGCGCGTGCAGCCCGCGGCGCTCGAACCGCTGGCAGCGCGCCGGCACCGCGTCGTGGTCGAACTGGACCTGCAGCACGTATTCGGTGACCGGGGTGGAGAAGCCGCGGTAGTAGTTGTCCGTTGTGGACAGTGAGTCGCTGCGGTACTCGTACTCCAGCACCACCGTCTCCCCCTGTGCCAGCATCCGGTCGAAGATGATCTCGGCGGCGACGAGCCCGCCGGTGTCGGTGCGGACCCGGCCGATGCGGCAGTTGCGGATCGCGTTGACGCTCACGTGCGCGCTCGGGTCGTCGGTGAGGAACACCGCCACGGTGCGCGAGACCCGGTCGATGTTGGCGCGCAGCACCTGCCGGCAGGTGAGGCTGATCTCCTGCCGGTGCGGGCCGACGAGATACAGGTCGTGCAGGCTCAACCGGGTCAGCTCGTGATACATCCAGCGGTCCAGCTCGGCGACCATCCTCGCGACGCTGGTCCCGTCGCTGAACAGCCGGTCGATCTCGATCGTCCCGGGCGGCTGGCTCAGCCACCGCCCGCGCGGGCGGCGCGGCCCGAGCTGGACCATGAGCGACTCCTCGGGCAACGCGAGGATCTGCTCGAGCAGCCGGACCGCCTTGAGCGAATCGGGTCGTTCGGGTCGGCTGCGACCCCGCCGCCAGTAGCTCAGCGTGGTGATGCTGACGCTGACGCCCTTGCTGGCGAGCTGCTCCTGGATCTCGTCGAGACGGATGCCCCGGTCCTCGATGGCCAGGTGGAGCGCGGCGGAGAACGGGCCGGTGCGCAGCGCGTGCGCGAGATCGCGGCCCAACCCCTTCTCCATGCCCGGTGAGTATCTACCCCTTGAGCACTTTTTCCAATGCCGTGGCGACGGTGCGCGCCTCCGCCGCGGTCATCCGGCTGGTGAAGTGGGCCTCGATGCCGGCGAGGTAGGTGGGTGCCGCGGCGCGCAGCCTGGCCCGGCCGGCGGTGGTGATCCTGGCGAACGCGGACCGCCCGTCCGCCGGGTTGGCCACCCGCTCGACCAGGCCGGCCCGGGTGAGCTCGTCGACGACGCGGCTGGACCGGCTGCGGCTGACCACCGCCTTCGCGCCCAGCTCCCCCATCGTGAGCTGCCGCTCCGGCGCGGCGTTGAGCTCGAGCAGCACGTCATACCAGGTCAGTGGCAGGCCGTGGGCGGCCTGCAGCTCCTGGTCCAGCACCGGGACCAGCGCGGCGTGCACCCGCAGCAGGCCCGCCCAGGCGGCCGTGTTGTCCATCGTCACACCGTACCAACTCTTGTGCGTGCGCACACAATTGGCTAACTTAGTGCGTGCGCACACACTTTCTTCGTCCCGGAGGTTGGACATGACCACGCTGCTGCACATCTCGGCGTCCCCCCGCGGCGCCCGTTCGGAGTCACTCGCGCTCGCCTCGCGTTTTCTGGAGGTGTACAGCGAGCAGAACCCGACGCACGCAACCGCCGAGTGGGATCTGTGGGACGGCACCCTGCCCGCGTTCGGGCCCGCCGCCGCCGGCGCCAAGATGGACGTCTTCGCCGGCGTCGAGCCCACCGGCGCGGGCGCCGCCGCGTGGGCCGCCGCCCGCGCCGCGTTCGACCGCCTCGCCGCCGCGGACAAGGTGCTCTTCTCGGTGCCGATGTGGAACGCCGGCGTCCCCTACATCCTCAAGCAGTTCATCGACGTGGTGAGCCAGCCCGGCCTGGTCTTCGGCTTCGACCCGGCGGCCGGCTACAGCGGCCTGCTCACCGGCCGCAAGGCCGCGGTCATCTACACCAGCGCCGTCTACGGCGAGGGCCGCGGCCCCGCCTTCGGCGCCGACTTCCAGCGGCCGTACTTCGACGACTGGCTGCGCTGGGCCGGCATCACCGACATCACCACCGTCGAGTTCCGCCCGAACCTCGCCACCCCCGACGCCGACGCCGGCCGCGTCCTCGCCACCGCCGACGCCATCGAGGCCGCGAAGCGCTTCTGAGGTATGCCTGGCACTACCACGAGTCTCGGTCCAGCGTCCTGGTCCGGCCCATCCGGCCACGGCTAGCTTGGGCGCATGACCCCAGGCACCACCTTGCTGCGGGCGGTGCTGCGTCCCCGGTTCCTCGCTTCGGCGTGGCCGTGGCGCGGCATCGCCTACGCCGCGTCCACGGCGGCGGCCTCCGGCGTGCTGTGGCTGCTGCTGTCCGGCCCGGCGGCGCCGCTCGTCCTCGCCGTCGAGGTGCTGCGCCCACCGCGGGCGGCCCATCATCTGCTGCTCGCCGCCGTGCTCGGCCTGGTCGGGGTGGGCCTGCTCGCGCTCGTGGGGCCGGGGCTGGCCCTCGCCGTCGCCCGCGTGGAGCGGTGGCGGCTCCGGCTGGCCGGCGACGGCCCGGCGCCCTTCCGGCACACGGGCGCCCTGGGCACCGACCCGGCCACCTGGCGTACGGGCACCCTGTACACCGACCCGGCCACCTGGCGTGCGGTGGCGTACCTGCTGCTGCTCGCCGTCGTCGCACCGGTCTGGGGCGCGGTGCTCGCCCTGATCGCCCTGCTCGTGGTGTCCACACCGCTGTCGGTGCACCACCACGTGGTCAACCTGCACTCGCCCGGGACCGCGGTCGGCCGCACCCTGCTCGGGCTGGCGCTGATCCCCGTCCTGTTGTACCTGGCCGCTGCCTTCGGCGGTGCGCACGCCGCCCTCGCCCGGCTGCTGCTGTGTGCCGAACCCGACCCGGCCGCCGCCGAACTGGTCGAGGTGGCCAGATCCCGGGCCCGGCTCGCCGACGCGTTCGACGCCGAGCGCCGCCGCATCGAGCGCGACCTGCACGACGTCGCCCAGCAGCGCCTCGTCAGCCTCACCATGCAGCTCGGCCTCGCCAAGCTCGACCTGCCACCCGACTCCCCAGCGGCGGCGGCCGTGGCCTCGGCACACGAGCAGGCGAAGGTCCTCATGGTCGAGCTGCGCGACCTGGTCCGCGGCATCAGTCCACGGACGCTGCGCGAGCTCGGCCTGCGGGCCGCGGTCGAGGAGCTCGCCGCCGGCAGCCCGCTACGGGTCCGCGTCGACGCCGACGCGGGCCGGTTCACCCCCACCGTGGAGACGGTCGCCTTCGCCGCCGTGTCCGAGGCGCTCGCCAACGCCGTGAAGCACGCCACCGCCACCGAGGCCGTCGTCAGCGCCCGGCGGTCCGGCGGCAGGCTGACGGTCCAGGTCCGCGACGACGGGTGCGGCGGCGCCGACCCGGCACGGGGAACGGGCATCACCGGCCTCGCCGACCGGGCCGCGGCGGCCGGCGGCCGGCTGCTCATGTCGAGCCCGGCCGGCGGTCCGACGATCCTGCGGGTGGAGCTGCCGTGCGCGTCGTGATCGCGGAGGACTCCGTCCTGCTCCGCGAGGGCCTCGCCGGCCTGCTGACCCGCTTCGGCTTCGAGGTCGTCGCCGCCGTCGGTGACGCCGCCGCCCTCGTCGCCGCCGTCCGCGAGCACCGCCCGGACCTGACCGTCACCGACGTGCGCATGCCGCCCGGCTTCACCGACGAGGGCCTCCGGGCCGCGGTGGCGCTGCGCGCGGCCGACCCGGATCTCGCCGTGGTGGCGCTCAGCCAGTACGTGCAGCACAGCTACGCCGGTGAGCTGCTCGCCTCGGGTCAGGGCCGCGCCATCGGCTACCTCCTGAAGGACCACATCGCCGACGTCGCGGAATTCGTCGACAAGCTGCGCCGGGTCGCCGAGGGCGGCACCGTCGTCGACCCGGAGGTGGTCCGCCAGCTGATGCAGCGCGGCCGCGACCCGCTCGGCCGGCTCTCCGCCCGCGAACGCGAGGTCCTCGCGCTGATCGCCGAAGGCCACTCGAACGCGGCGATCGCCCGCATCCTCATCCTGACCGAGGCCGGTGTGGGCAAACACATCGGCAGCGTCCTCACCAAACTGCACCTGCCCGTCAGTGACGACACGAACCGGCGCGTCCTGGCCGTGCTCACGTACCTGCGCGGACAGCAGTGAAAAGGAGTCCTGTGCACAGACGCTCAGCCACACTCGCCGGGTGCGCCGTCGCACTCGTCGTGGCCTTCGTCGTCGCCCCGCCCGCCCTCGCCGGTGTGGGCTCGGACGGGTTCACCGACGAGCGTGACCTCATCGGCGCCCTCCATGCGGCGTTCACCGGATACTGGCGCACCGGCGGGCCGGGCTTCACCCCCGACCTGGAGCGGGTCGTCGACTACTGGTTCCGCTACCACGTGGCCAAGGCGGCGATCGCCGCGCTGCTGCTGGCCGTCCTCGTCGCGCTCGGCGCCAGGCTGTGGCAGGCGTACCGCACCTCCGGCGGCGCCGCCGTCGCGACCGCCGGAGCCGCCGTCACGGTGCTCGCGCTGTCCTCGCTGACCGTGGTGATGGCCAACGTCCAGGGCGCGGCCGCGCCGTTCGCCTCCCTGCTGCCGATGCTGCTCGAGGGGCCGGTGGACTGGCCGGCGGACCAGATCCGGCAGCAGCTCGCCGGCGACCCGCACTCACCCGCCCTCACCGTGATCATCGACGACTACGCGTGGTACCACACGGTGATGGCGGTCGTCGCCACCGTCGTGGCGCTCGCCCTCGCCGCCCTGAGCGTCGCGTCGTGGCGGAGGTTCGTCAGGGCCCGCGACCGGCGCGTGGCGCGGGCGGCGTTCGGGGTGCTCCTGGTGCTGTCCACCCTCGCGGTGGCCGTCGTCGCGGTGGCCAACACCACGGTCTCGGCGGACCCCCTGCCCGGCCTCAGAGGGTTCTTCGACGGCGGCTGGTGACCGGGTGCGGGCCCGTGGCACGTGTCCACGGGCCCGCGACGGTCAAGGTGTGAAGCGCAGCCGCACGATGACGTTGTTCAGCACCGTCGGTGTGCCGCCGTTCATGTCGTTGTTCGTCGAGGTGAGCCAGAGCCCACCGTCCGGGGTCTTGACCACGGTCCGCAGCCGGCCCCAGGAGCCGTTGAAGAACGCCCGGGGCGTGTCGGTGGTGGCCCCGGTGATCTTCATGACCCACAGCCGGGTGCCACGGACGGCGGCCATGTAGATCCAGTCGTTGACGATCTCGATGCCGCTCGGCGACGCGGACGAGGTGCTCCACTGCCGCACCGGGTTGACGAAGCTCGGGTTGCTGCAGGTTCCCTCGCAGGTCGGCCACCCGTAGTTGGCGCCCGGGGTGATCAGGTTGAGCTCGTCCCAGGTGTTGTCGCCGAACTCCGAGGACCACAGCCGTCCCTGGGAGTCCCAGGCCAGGCCCTGCGGGTTGCGGTGGCCGAGGCTGTAGACCCGGGTGCCGAACGGGTTGCCGGGCGCGGCCGCGCCGGTGGTGGTGACCCGCAGGATCTTGCCGTTGAGCGAGTTGAGGTTCTGCGCGCGGCTGCTGTCCTGCCCGTCGCCGGTGGTGATGTAGATGTAGCCGTCCGGGCCGAACTTCACCCGCCCGCCGTTGTGGAACCGGTTCTTGGCGATCCCGGTGACGAGGGCCTCACGCGGCCCGATGGCGCCGTTCTCGAACTTGAAGCGCACGAGGCGGTTGTCGGACGCGGCGGTGTGGAAGGCGTACACCCAGTGATCGGTGGCGAAGTTCGGACCGACGGCGAGGCCCAGCAGGCCGCCCTCGCCGGTGGTGGTGACCGCCTCGGAGATGGTGCCGACCACCGTCTTCTGCCCGGCCAGCGTCACCCGGACGATCTCGAACCGGTCCCGCTCGGCGACCAGGGCGCTGCCGTCGGGCAGGAAGGCGATCCCCCACGGCAGGTCCAGCGCGGTGTTGACGTTCCGGTCGAAGATCGGGTCGCCGCCGCCGGCCTGGGTCGACGTGGTCACCGCGAGGGCCGCGCTCGCCGGTGAGGTGTTGCCGTTGGCGTCGTAGGCCAGCACCGTGTACTGGTACGTGGTCGCGGCGGTCAGACCGGTGTCCGTCGCGGTCAGGTCCGGCACGTCGGCGATCTGGGTGCCGTTGCGCGACACCCGGTAGCCACGGACCCCGACGTTGTCGGTGGCGGCGTTCCAGGCCAGGGTGACCGTGTTGGCGGTGATCGCGGTGGTGCGAAGGTTCGCCGGCGTGCCCGGTGGCTGGGTGTCGGTGCCCGGCGGCGTGGTGACCGCCAGGTTGTTGCTGCCCTGCGACGGGTTGCCCGCCGCGTCGTAGGCCAGCACGCTGAACACGTAGGACGTGTTGGGCTGCAACGACAGCGTGGCGGTGAGGATGTTGCCGCCGACCTCCGCGACCACGTTGCCGCCGTTGTAGACGACGTAGCGGGACACGCCGACGTTGTCGGTGGCGGCGTTCCAGGCCAGGTCGACGCCCGTGGGCCGGACCGCGCCGACCACGCGGAGGTTGCTCGGCGCGGTGGGCGGCTGGCTGTCCGACGGCGCGGTGACCCGCAGCCGGTCCAGGTTGGGCCCGCCGTTGACGGTGGTGGCGGCGGCCCGCACCGTGTTCGTGCCGGCGGCCAGGGTCGCGGTGACCGTCTTCTCGGCCCAGGTCGGCCACGCGCCGGTGCCGGGGAAGGACAGCCCGGGAGCGGCCGGCGCGCCGTTGACCGTGACGTCCATCGGCCGGTCGACGGTGGTGCCGTTGGCGTAGCGCAACGTCAGCGGATAGCTTCCCGCCGCGGTCACCGACACGGTGAACTGGACGTAGGAGCCGGCCACGTTGTCGTAGTTGACGAAACCGGTGCCCGTGTAGCCGGCGTGGTTCGCCTCGACCACGCCCTGCGAGATCGTCGCGCTCTCGGCCTGGTAGTCGGTGAACGCGGGCGGCGGCGCGGCGCCCAGGTTCCACTGCTGGCTGCTCACGGCGGCGTTGCAGGCCCAGATGTGCAGCTTGGCGGCGTCGGCGGTGCTGCCGTCGACCACGTCGACGCACTTGCCGGTGGCCGGGTTGACCAGCGTGCGGGCCGTGGCGTTGTAGGTCCACTGCTGGTTGGCGTTGCCCGCGGCGCAGTCCCAGATCTGGACCTTGGTGCCGTTGGCGTTGACCCCGCCGGCGACGTCCAGGCACTTGTTGCCCAGCGCGCGGATCGTGCCGTCGGTGCCGACGGTCCAGGTCTGCGCCGCGCTGGCGTTGCACGTGTAGATCTGCACCTGGGTGCCGTTGACGGTGCTCGCCGCCGGGACGTCGATGCACTTGCCGGACGTGCCGCCGGTGATCGGGCCGACGGTGTCCGCGCTGGCCGGGGCGGCGCCCGCGATCTGGAGGGCGGCAACGCAGGCCGCGGCGGCGAGGACGGCAAGGGTGCGCCTGATCCATGGGGAGTGCATCGGGTCTCCGTTTCCATGGTTGTTAGTTAGGTTTACTTATAGACGTTGCACAATATGTACCGCTGCAGCCCCGGTCAAGTGCACGGCGTCGAATGGCACACGGCAGGCGCGCGTCCTGCCGTGTGCCGGTGCCGCGGCGGCAGGTCAGCCCAGCGAGCGACTCGGCCAGCTGGTCAGGAACGGCCCGAGACCGATGGCCCCAGGCCCAGCCCCACTGGGTTATCCGGTGCTCGGACATGATCAGGTGGAGCGCCGGGGGCCCGTCTGGACCCGACCCAGACCCGGGTCAATAGATGCTCATATGTTTCTGGAACAACCTTGTCAGGTTTGTGCAGGGCGGCCGCCGCGCCGGGGCAGGCCGGTCAGGACCGCGTCCAGGGGCAGCTCGGCGGCGCTGGTCAGGAGCAGGTCCGCGGCCGTGAAGCGGGCGTGGTCCGCGTGCGGGTTCGGCACCGCCACGCAGCGCAACCCGGCGGCGTGCGCCGCGGCCACGCCGTGCACGGTGTCCTCGAACGCGACCGCTTCCTGTGCCGGCAGCCCGAGCCGCTCCAGCGCCAGCAGGTAGACGGCCGGGTCCGGCTTGTGCGCGGCCACCTCCTCGCCGGTGGCCAGCACCTCGAACCGCGCCCGTAAACCGGCCCGGTCCAGCATCGTGCCCACGTGGGTGACCGCCGAGCTGCTCGCCACCGCCAGCCGCAGCCCCAGCTCCCCGGCCCGATCCAGCCAGTCGACGACGCCGGGCGCCGGCTCCAGCACCGTGTTCAACGCCAGCCGGTGCGCCATCCGCAGCGTGTGACTGGATTCGCGGTCGTACGCCGGCCCGACCGCCGCGGCGAGCGCCGCATACCGTGGCTCGTTCGCATCGCCGCCGTGGTCGGCGAAGAAGCCGGCCGGGTCCAGCTCAAGACCGTGCCGCCGCCACTCCCACTGCCAGCTTTCCAGCAGCGTGGTCTCGGTGTCCATCAACAGACCGTCGAAGTCGAAGATCAGCGCCTTGATCGTCACGACGCCAAGTATCCCGCCGCGCACTGCGCTCGCGACCCGGCCGGCCCGAGGGCGGGCAGCGTGGGGATCGTGGCGGCGAGGAAGCCGTCCGGGTTCGGGGTGAAGTGCGGCGCCGCGCCGACCTCCCACCATGACCGCAGCGCCGTCACGGTCTCCTCGACACCGCTGCGTTTGTGCACGAACGTCACGGCCCGCTCACCCGACGCCCGCACGACCACCCGGCCGCGCTTGCAGCCGGCGGGGTAGTCGTTCCAGTTGATGCCCTTCTCGGCGAACAGCAGGTCCTGTGCCTGGCCGGAGTTGACGCCGTGCAGGCGCTGGTGCGGGAACACCGCCCGGGCCGCCATCGAAATGCTGTTGCGGACCGCGTCCCGTTGCCGCCAGATGAAGTAGTTGGCGACCTCGGTGGGGTCGGCGATCGTGAACACGCGGGCGTCGAACATCGCCGGCGGTCCCGGTCGCCGCGCGTTGAGGGTCGCGGTCGCCACGGACGCGGCGACGGAGCACCACTTCTGCACCTCGCCGCCGAACCACGGCTGTGTCCCGGGCGCGGCGAAGTCGACGGCGAGGACCGAGATCTCGTCCGACTGCACGTAGGCGAACACGCTGCCGGCGATCTCCGCGCACAGCGCCTGGGCGACCGCGTCCATGTCCGCCATGAACGCCGCGTCGAACGGCCTGGCGGCACCACGCAGGTAGGACCCGAACGACCTGCCGTCCACGCGCAGCAGCGTGTGGGTGCGCCTCGGCAGCACCGTCCTCGTCACCCGCTCGTAGGCCTTCATCCGGTCGCCGATGCCGTCCCGGTCGCCGCTCATGCGCTGTCACCCCGTCCGTGCGTCGCAGGAGAAGCCAGCCCGTCCTGCGAGAGTCGCAGGAGCATCGGAACATATCGTCGGCGTATCCGAAATCGAATACGTGCCGGCAACAGCCGGTTGCCTTGACTGGAACGCATGACCCACCGCGAACCAGCACGAGCAGGCACCCCCGCGACGGGCATCACGGTGTACGGGTGCGAGCCCGACGAGGCCGCCCTGTTCCGGGAGCTGGCGCCGCACCTCGGGGTGGTGCCGACCATCACGGCGGCGCCGGTGTCCGAGGCCGACGCCGGCCTGGCGCTCGGCAACCGGTGCGTCAGCGTCGGCCACAAGACCCGGGTCACCGGCGCCACGCTGCTCGCGCTGCGCCGCGCCGGCGTCGCCTATGTCTCCACCCGGAGCGTCGGGTTCGACCACATCGATGTGCGGTCCGCGCAGCGGCTCGGCATCGTCGTGGGGAACGTCGCCTACTCGCCCGACAGCGTGGCCGACTACACGCTGATGCTGATGCTGATGGCGGTCCGGGACGCGAGATCCGTCCTGCGCCGCGTGGACGTCCATGACTACCGGTTGCCCGCCACCCGCGGGAGGGAACTGCGCGACCTGACCGTCGGGGTGGTGGGCACGGGACGCATCGGCGCGGCGGTCATCGACCGGCTGCGAGGCTTCGGCGGCAAGGTCCTGGCCAGCGACAGCCGCCCGAAGGCCGGCACCGACCACGTCCCGCTCGACGCGCTGCTGCGGCAGAGCGACATCGTGACCCTGCACACCCCGCTGCACGCGGACACCCGTCACCTGCTGGACCGGCGGCGGATCGAGCTGATGAAACGCGGCGCGTTCGTCATCAACACCGGGCGCGGCCCGCTGCTGGACACCGATGCCCTGGTGCAGGCGCTGGAGAGCGGCAGATTGGGCGGTGCCGCGCTGGACGTCCTGGAAGGCGAGGAAGGGATCTTCTACACCGACCGCAGGAACCGGCCCGTCGCCGACGAGCGGCTGCTGCGGCTGCGGCGGCTGCCGAACGTGATCGTCACTCCGCACACGGCCTACTACACGGACCACGCCCTGAGCGACATCGTGCAGCACTCCATCGTCAATTGCCTGGAATTCGAGAACGGGAGCCAGCGTGGCTAGGTTGAAGATCGGCGTCATGTTCGGCGGATGCTCCGAGGAGCACCCCGTCTCCGTCACATCCGCGCGGGAGGTCGCCCGGAGCCTGGACCCCGAGCGGTACGAACCGTTCTACATCGGGATCACCAGGGACGGCGCCTGGCGGCTGTGTGACGGCCCCGGCGCGGGTTGGGAGCGCGGCGGCGGACGCCCGGCCGTGCTGTCACCGGACCGGGGCGTGCCCGGGTTGCTGGTGCTGGAGCAGGGCCGCTACGAGACGATCGGGCTGGACCTGGTGCTGCCCGTCCTGCACGGCAGGTTCGGCGAGGACGGCGCGGTGCAGGGGTTGCTGGAGCTGTCCGGCATCCCCTACGTGGGCTGCGACGTGCAGAGTTCCGCACTGTGCATGGACAAGTCCCTGGCCTACCTCGTCGCCGGCAGCGCGGGCATCGCCACGCCGGACGTCCGGACCGTCATGGCGGACGAGACCCCCGATCCCGACCGGATCACCTATCCCGTCTTCGTCAAACCGGCCCGGTCCGGCTCGTCCTTCGGCGTCAGCAAGGTGTCCCGAGGGGAGGAGCTCCCGGGCGCGGTGGAGGTCGCGAGGCGGTACGACGCGAAGGTGCTCATCGAAGCGGCCGTCGCCGGTCGTGAGGTCGGGTGCGCGGTCCTGGGCGACGGACCGGACCTGGTCACCGGCGAGGTGGACCGGATCGCGCTGTCCCACGGCTTCTTCAGGATCCATCAGGAGCGTGCACCCGAGACCGGCTCCGAGAACTCGACCCCGATCGTCCCCGCCGACATCCCGGCGGCGTCGCGCGAGCTGGTCCAGGAGACGGCGAAGACCGTCTATCGCGCCCTGGGCTGCCGGGGGCTGGCGCGGGTCGACCTGTTCCTCAAGGACGATGGCACGGTGGTCCTGAACGAGGTCAACACCCTCCCCGGTCTGACCTCGTACAGCCGCTACCCGAGAATGATGGCGGCGGCGGGTTGGCCGCTCGCCGAGGTGATCGACCGGCTCGTGTCGCTGGCACTGACGGGAAAACTCCGATGAGCGACGTCTTCGTGTTCGTCGACGAGTTCGTGCCCGGAATCCGCTGGGACGCCAAGTATGCGACCTGGGACAACTTCACCGGCAAACCGGTGGACGGATACCGGGCCAACCGGATCGTCGGCACGACGGCCCTGTGCGCCGCTCTGCGGAGGGCCCGGGACGGGGCCGCGTCGCGCGGCTTCGGCCTGCTGCTGTGGGACGGGTACCGCCCGCAACGCGCCGTCGACTGCTTCGTGCGCTGGTCGCGGCAGCCCGAGGACGGCCGGACGAAACCGCGGCACTACCCGAACATCGACCGGGCCGAGATGATCGAGCGCGGATATGTGGCCACCAGGTCGGGCCACAGCCGGGGCAGCACCGTCGACCTGACGCTCTACCATCTCGCCACCGGCGAGCTGGCCGCGATGGGCGGCGACCACGACCTGATGGACCCGGTCTCGCATCACGCGGCGGCGGGCATCACGCCGGTCGAGGCGGACAACCGGCAGACCCTCTGCGCCGTCATGGAGGCCGCCGGGTTCGCCCGCTACGACTTCGAGTGGTGGCACTACACGTTGCGCGACGAGCCGTACCCGGACACCTATTTCGACTTTCCCATCACCGAGCTGATCGGGCTCCAGCACCTGGCAGCCGCACCGTGACGCTGAGCCCACCGTCGGGGCGGGGGGTGAGGGTGAGGGTCCCGTCGTGTGCCTCGGCGATGCGCTTGACGATGGCCAGGCCGAGGCCGACACCCGCGTGGCCGTCGTGGATCCGGCCGGTGCCGCGCTGGAACGGCTCGACGATGGTGGCGACCAGCGTCGGGGTGAGCCGCTCGCCGGTGTTGTCGACCGTGAGCGTCACGGTCGTCGCCTCGACACCGGTCGTGACCCACACCGTGCCGCCCGCCAGGTTGTGGACGATCGCATTGTGCACGAGGTTCGTCGTCAGCTGCAGCAGCAGCGCGTGGGAGCCGGTCGTGGGCGCGATGTCGCCGGAGGTCTCGACGGTGATGCCGCGTCGCTCCGCGAGCGGGAGCAGCGTCTCGGCGGCCTCCTCCGCGATGAGCGACAGGTCGACGTGCTCCCGGGTGAAGGAGCGTTGCTCGGCCCGGCTGAGCAGGAGCAGCGCCTCGGTGAGGTCGATCGCCCGGGTGTTGATCACCCGGAGACGCTCGACGAGCTCGCCATTGTCGCGGTCCGGATCGTTGCGGGCCACGTCGAGCAGCGTCTGCGTGACCGCGAGGGGGGTGCGCAGCTCGTGGGAGGCGTTGGCGGCGAATCTGCGCTGCTCGGCGACGTGGGCCTCCAGGCGCGCGAGCATGGCGTCGAAGGCGTCGGCGAGCTCGCGGAACTCGTCACCGCGGCCTTCCAGCTCGATCCGGTGGGACAGCGACCCGTCCCCGGCCTGGCGGGTGGCCCGGGTGATGCGGGTCAGGGGCGCGAGCATGCGGCCGGCGAGGATCCATCCTCCCAGCAGGCCGAAGATCAGCAGGACGACCAGCATCGCGGCGGCCTTCGGGGCGAAGGCGGCCTCCAGGTCGGCGCGGTTCGGCGCGATGATCGGCGACGGCGGGCGCCGGCCGCCCTGCCCCATGGTGGGCACGTCCGTGCCGGACTGGATCACCTCGGGCACGTAGCGCAGCAGGAACACCCACACCACGGCGAGCAGCAGGACACCGGCCAGCATGAGGAACCCCGCGTAGCTGAGGGTCAACTTCAGGCGGACGCTCGGACCGGGCGCCCTATCCACGGTCCCCTCCGGCGCCGGCTGCCGTCTCGATGCGATAGCCGACGCCGGCCACGGTGGCGATGATCGCGGGTTCGCCGAGCCGTTTGCGTAACGCCGAGACGGTGATGCGCACGGCGTTGGTGAAGGGGTCGGCGTTCTCGTCCCAGGCCCGTTCCAGGAGCTCCTCGGCGCTGACGACACCGCCTTCCGCGGTGACGAGGACCTCGAGCACGGCGAACTGTTTCCGGGTGAGCGCGACGTAGCGGCCGTCGCGGTACACCTCGCGGCGGAACGGGTCCAGGCGCAGGCCCGCGATCTCCCGCACGGGCGGCCGGTTGTGGGCCCGCCGGCGGTCGAGCGCCCTGAGCCGCAGGACCAGCTCCCGCAGTTCGAACGGTTTCGTGAGGTAGTCGTCGGCGCCGAGCTCGAACCCGGAGGTCTTGTCGTCGAGCCGGTCGGCGGCGGTGAGCATCAGGATCGGCATCCCGCTGCCGGAGGCGACGATACGTTCGGCGATCTCGTCGCCGGAGGGCCCGGGAATGTCACGGTCGAGGACGGCGATGTCGTAGGCGTTGACGCTCAACAGCTCCAGTGCGATGTCACCGGTGCCGGCGATGTCGGCCGCGATCGCCGCCAGGCGCAGCCCGTCCCGGATGGCCTCGGCCATGAACGGCTCGTCCTCGACGACCAGTACCCGCATGATCCCGATGCTACGAGCGGCGGCATATCGCCGGCGTATCGAACACCGGATCCGCCGCGACGCGCCTCAGACGGGAGTCGAACCCGCTACGGGCTGTTTTAGAGACAGCTGCCCGGCCGTCGGGCTTCTGAGGCTCGGTGGGGGTGACCGCCGGGGTCACCCCCACAGTGTGGAGGGTCAGGGCGACATCTCGTCGATCCGGTCCCGGAGCTGCTCGTCGGTGACGCGGTCGCGGGCCGTGCGGAACTCCGCCGCGGTCAGCGACCGGCCGAGCTCGTCCAGCGTGCGCAACACGAGCCGCTGGGACACGACCCGCCGGTTGAGGGTGTCGAGCGCCGCGGCCTGCCGCAGCACCTTCGCCTGCAGCCAGCGGATCGCCTTCGGCAGGTCCGAGGGGTCCGCGATGAGGTCGGTGGTCATGGTTTCACCTCCCCTCGTGGTCCACGAAGGGCAACGGGGAGGTGCGAGAGAAGCTTGTACGCGGCCGGCTCGAGGGCGACCGCGGTCAGCGCGCCGCCGAGGTCCGGCTCGTGGAACCTGGTGTGCCGGTGCCCGGCGACGGACGCGGCGCCGCACAGGTGGCGCAGGGCGTCCTCGTCGCGCGCGGCGACCAGGACGAGCGTGTTGGAAGCGGTGTGCCAGTCGCGGAAGGCGTCAGGATGGGCGACGGCGAAGTCGAGCGCGGCATGGGTCGCCTGCGTGGCCTGGGTCCCGGGCGGCAGATCGGCGCGGGTGACCAGATAGAGACGCGGGGTGCGAACCTAGAAGTGCGGCATGGCTTGATGGTACCGATGCCATCCGGTCAATGCCAGGATCTGCGCTGCGAGTTCGCTGAGAGCCCTGCCGTCGGTCGGGATCCGGTGCACCGACGGCGGCGCGTGCGCCTCGAGGGACCTGGCCGCGGCGTCGCTGCGCACCACGTGCCGCTGCAGCGCGCTGCCGATCTCGCGGCGGGCCAGCCGCTCCCGGGCCGTCGCGTCCGAGGACGTGAGCAGCACGGCGGTGACGCGCGGGTCGTCGCCCATCGCGGCGGTGAGCGCGTCGACGTGCTGGACGCTCACCGTGTTCGTGTAGATCAGGCGGCGGTAGCCCAGGTCGCGGTAGTTGGCCCACATGGCGGCGAGGTTGCGCTCGGCGAGGCGGTGCTCCCAGGGCGGCGGGTGGGCCAGGTCGAGGTTGTCGCCTTCGATGAGGCAGTGCCGCACGTCGGCGTCGCACAGCTGGACGTGCAGCTCGACCGCGACGCTGCTCTTGCCGACGCCGGACCGCCCGCCGAGGAACAGCACCTCGCTGCGGTCGCTCACCGGCGCGGGCACGGGCCGGTGCTGATGACGACGCCGTTCTGGCCGTCGAGGATGACGTAGACGTCGCCCTCGACGATGTTGAGGCGGCCGCCGGGCATCGGGGCGCCGGTGCAGTAGCTCGGGATCGGCAGCTGGTGCGCGAAGGACACGGTGACCGGCGCGGTGGCCGGGGCCGCGGCGAACAGGGCGCAGGCGGCCAGCAGCAGGACCCGGGGCAGCCTCACCTGCCGCGGCGCCGGCTCCGGCCGCACCGGCGTGTCGAGGTCGATCACGACGTCGGTCATCACCACCGATGGTAGCCCCGGCGCCGGGAGCGCCGGGGCTACCAGCATTCAGCTCGCGGTGCAGGTGACCGTGGCCGGGTTGGTGTTGGTGCCGGTGAAGGAGGCACCGAAGCCGGCCGCCGTCGACGCGGTGGGCGCGAGGGCGCCGTTCCAGTCGGCGTTGCGGACGGTGACGGCGGCACCGGTCTGCGACCAGACGCCGGACCAGCCGTTGGTGACCCGCTGGTTGCCGGGGAACGTGAACGTCACCGTCCAGCCGGTGATCGCCTGACCGCCCGAGTTGCGCACGGTCACCTCGCCGTTGAAGCCGTCGCCCCACTGGTTCGTGACGCGATACGTGGCCTCGCAGCTCTTGCCGGTCGTGGTGCCGCTGGTGGTGACGGTGACCGGGTCGGACAGCGTGGACAGGTTGCCGGCGGCGTCGCGGGCGCGGACCGCGAACTGGTAGGCCGTGGACGCCGTCAGCCCGGTGACCGTGGCGGTGGTGCCGGTGGTGGTGGCCACGACGACCGGTCCGGCGGTGCCGCCGAGGCGCAGGACGTCGTAGCCGGTGACGCCGACGGCATCGGTGGACGCGGCCCAGGTGAGGGTCGCCCCGCTGCTGGTGACCGCCGACGCGACCGGGGTGCCGGGCTTCGACGGCGGCGTGACGTCGCCGGTGGCCGGTGCGGTGGTGACGGTGCCGGCCGGCGACGCCGCCGACGCGTTGCCGGAGGTGTCCAGCGCGACGACCGTGAACGAGTACGCGGTCGCCGGCGCCAGCCCGGTGATGGCCAGGGACGTGCCGGTCGTGGTGCCGACGACGCCGGTGGCCGAGGACACCCGGTAGGACGCGACCCCGACGTTGTCCGTGGACGCCGCCCACGAGGCGGTGACCGACGTCGACGTGACGTTGGTGAACGCCGGCGTGCCCGGGGCCGACGGCGGGGTGGTGTCGACCGGGCCGGTGCCGGGTGCGTCGCCCCAGACCTTGGTGGCCCCGTCGAACAGGGTGATGTGGTTGTTCGGGCCCGCCGCGGACGGGTAGGACCAGTCGTTGCTCGGGTCCCAGGTGCCGGCGGACGTGATGCGGAACTGGACCTCACGCCGCCACGCGGACTGCCCGGCGGGCGCGATCTTCTGCCCGGCGCAGCTGACGGTGACGTAGTACGTGCTGCCGCTGACCAGCGTCGGCCCGGCCGGCGCGGAGCACTGGTTGTAGGCGCTGGTGAGCGAGATCTGCGACGCGGTGGTGGCGCCGTCGAGGGTGAAGTAGTAGCGGAACGAGCCCTGGTCGAGGGTCCGCGCCGGCCACGCCGACTTGTTGTAGACCATCGCCTTGATCTCGGTGAAGGTCGTGCCTGGGGTGTTGATGGACGACTCGACGTACATCTCGGCGCCGTCCGGGGTCTCCGCGACCGGGAAGTTCGCCAGTGCCGTGCCGCCGTACTCGCGGTACATGCGGGCCAGGGCCGAGGTGAACCCGGCATTGTAGTCGGTGGCGACCTCGTTCATCACGTAGTCGGAGCGGCTGTCGGTGTAGCTGTCGTTCGGTGACGAAGGTCCGCCGACGAGCGCGCCGTACAGCACGTGCCGGGAGATCTCGGGGTTGGTGATCTGGTCGGTCCAGGACCCGTGCGCCGTGCGGTGGTGCGGGTTGCGCGGCGGGTTGGCGCCGAAGCCGATCATGTAGCTGGAGTTGCGCGGGTTGTCGCCCAGGATGTAGTTGATCTGGCGGACGCCGAAGTCGTGGTACCGGGCCTTGCGGGTGGCGTCGGTGATCCAGTCGCTGTAGAGCAGCGCGACGAACGAGGTGTTGGCGGCGTACCGCAGCGAGCCCCAGCTGTCCAGGACCGCCTGGCCGCCCGGCGAGGTGGGCACCTTCTGCCCGTTGACGCCGACGCTCCAGTAGTCGAGCCAGCGGTTGGCGTCGTCGACGTACCGCTGCTTGCCGGTGAGCTTCGCGAGGAGCACGTAGCAGCCGTACGACTTGTCGTCCCAGGCGATCGTCCACTTGTAGGACTTCGTCGTGGTCTGGTTCTCGTTGCCGAGGTTGTCGTACCCGGCCTCGGCCTTGGCGAGATAGGTGGCGTCGTTGGTGGCGCGGTACAGCCAGATCGCGCCCCAGACGAGCTCGTCGTTGAAGCCGCTCCACGAGTTGTAGTAGCTGGCCGCGTCGGTGATGCACTCGCTGTACTTGCGGCGCACGCCGTCGGCGAACGCGTACAGCTGCTTGGCGTGGGTGACGAGCTTGTCGGCGTAGGCGGCGTCGGTGGGCCGGATCACGATCGAGGAGGCGGCCATGGCGGCGGCCGTCTCACCGGCGAGGTCGGAGCCGCCACAGGTCGCGTCGATCTTGTACGACGGCCGCGCCATCGGCATCACCTCGGCGGGGCCCCACCAGGCGTGGTCCGGGTTGCCGGCGCCGATCTGTCCATAGAGGACGTTCGCGGACGGGTGTGCCTTGATGAAGTAGTCGTTGACGAACTTGAGGTTGTTGACGAGGTTGGTCAGCTGGCCCGACTGCACGTAGGCGTCGCGGTACTCGACCGCGCCCCACGCGAGCATGGTGGTCGAGAACGCCATCGGGAACCCGAACTTGACGTGGTCGCCGGCGTCGAACCAGCCGCCGGTCAGGTCGAGCCCGACGTCGGCGCCGTCGGTCGTGGCCGCGTTGCCGCGCCAGCCGACGCGGCTCCAGGCCGGTTTCGTCCCGGCCTGCTGGGCCTCGTAGAACCAGATCGACTTCTGCAGTGCCTCGGCGTAGTTGTACGCGGGGGCGGCCGCGGCCGGGGTCGAGGCTGCCACGGCGATGACCGTCGTGGCGGCGGCGACCCCGAGTGCCGCGACTGCGCCGAGAATCCTCCTGCGCATGGTGGTGCTCCTCTCCGGGTGCGGTGCGCGGATTGAACCCCGTCACCGCCCCTTCGAGGGGATCTCACCCCTGGCGGATGCCGTCCGCCCTGCTCACGCCGTGAAACTTTCGTGTGATCAGTACGTGGACCAGCACCAACGGCACGACGCCGACGGGGTACCAGATGAGGTCGACCGGGTCGAACGTCACCCCGAACACGTACCTGGCGAGAAGGCTGCGACTCGACAGCTCGGCCGGGACGCCGGTGAGCTGGAAGGTCTCCATCGCCCAGCAGAACGCGATCGCGGCGGCGCCGGCGACGAGCGGGGTCGTCCGGGGCCGGACGAAGAAGACCCCGGCGTAGATCATCGACGCGTAGAGGGCGGTGCCGGAGTATTGCCGCAGCGCACCGTCGTCGACGGCCCGGATGGCGAAGGCGACGGCGAGCGCGAGCCCGGCGCCGAGCAGCGCCAACAGGCGGCTACGCACGCGGGATCTTCACGGCGCGCCCGGTGCGCAGGTCGACCGCGGCGCCGCCCGGCTTGGGGTCCCCGGCAGTCAGCAGCACGGTCTGCCCGACCGGGACGCGCACCGCGAGGATCGCCGCGGCGATCGGGTCGCCGTCCTGCGGGTCGACCAGCGGCGCCGACTCGTAGCGGGTGGGGACGGCGCAGGGTCCGGTTGCGTCCGCCGGGCAGCCGACCCGCCAGGCGTCGGTCATTCGGGCCGAGACGATCACGGTGCTCACCGGGTGGATCTTAGGATCCCCGCCGGGCAGCCGGGTGACCAGGGCGAGGACGTATTCGTGGGTGTCGTCGTCGGCGATCAGCCCGTCGCCGTCTCTGTGCCAGTCGGCCGCGCTCTCGTCGAGCTGCTGCGATGTGGCGACGGCGTCGACCCGCAGCGTGTCGAGGTCGGCGCCGGCGATGACGGGCACTCCGGCGAGCTTGCCGAGAACGGCCCGGTCGGCGTTGATGCAGCACTCGTCGTAGTCGGCCGGGGTGTCCTGGACCGCCTCGTCGAACGTGTCCGCGAACGGCCCGATGCAGCCGAGCAGGAGCACCGCGGCCACGGCGAGGAGCATTGATCGTCTCACCGCGCCGAGTATGCCCGTCGCATGCCACCAATTACCTGACTATAGTCAGGCATATGACCGAGGATCTGGTGGCGACCGTCCGCCGCTTCAACCGGACCGTGACGCAGCGCGTCGGCGCGCTCGACGACGAGTACCTGTCCCGGGGCAGGCCGCTCGGCCAGGCTCGCCTGCTGTGGGAGATCGGCCCGGCCGGCGCCGAGGTCGCCGCCCTGCGCGCCCGCCTGGGCCTGGACGCGGGCTACCTGAGCCGGTTGCTGCGGGCCCTCGAGGCCGACGGCCTGGTCGACGTCTGCGCCGGCACGGGTGGCGACGCCCGCGTCCGCGAGGCCACCCTGACCACCGAAGGCCGGGCCGAGTGGGCGGTGCTCGACCGCGAGTCCGACGACCTGGCGCGCTCGATCCTCGGCCCCCTCAGCACCGGCCAGCAGGGCCGCCTGGCGACCGCGATGGCCGAGGTCGAGCGCCTGCTCATGGCCTCGATGATCGACCTGGCGCCGAGCCCGCCGGGCGACCCGCGGGCCCGCTCGTGCCTGCGCGCCTACGCCCGGGAGCTGTCCCAGCGCTTCGACGCCGGCTTCGACCCAGCGGTCAGCAAGCCCGTCGACGACGATGACCTGGTCCCGCCGAAGGGCGTGTTCCTCCTGGCCACACTGTCCGGCGAGCCGGTCGGCTGCGGCGCCCTGAAGCTGCTCCCGGACGTGCCGGCGGAGATCAAGCGCCTGTGGGTGTCCGGGACGGTGCGCGGTCTCGGCGTCGGCCGGCGCATCCTGAGCGAGCTGGAACGCCGCGCCGCCGAGGCCGGCCGGGACTCGGTGCGCCTGGACACCAACCGCAACCTGGTCGAGGCGATCCGCCTCTACCGCTCCAGCGGCTACACCGAGGTCCCCGCCTACAACGACGAGCCGTATGCCCACCACTGGTTCTCCAAGCGGCTCACCTAGCGATTCCCATGACCAGGCCTTCGATGGTGCGAACTCGCCAGAGGATCACCGCGCCGCACCGCCTGGAGATCCGGGAGAGCACCAGCCCCCGCGCGACGGCGTAGCAATGGACCTCGCCGCTGCGTGCCGGACCCGGGAACCGTTCATCCGGTCCCGGGCCTACGATCTTCGATCATGGTGGAACCGTTGCACGACCGCATCGAACTCGCCGGTGAGGTCGGCGGCATCGAGTCGATGGTGGTCGACGGCCGGCGCTGGTTCTTCGGCTTCTCCTACAGCTCCGACCTGGTGCTGACCCCGCTGATCGAGGACCCCGCCGAGATGGCCGCGTTCGCCGCCCGGCACCTGGCGCAGACCGACGGCCGGCACGACGCCGCGTACTGGCTCGAACTGGTCGAGCTGTCGGTGGCGGAGTCCGCGCTGACGGACGACGACGAGGACCGGACCGTCGACACCGCGGCGCTGGCCCGGGAACCCGCCCTCTCCTACCACCTGCGATACCTGCTGGGCGCCGCGACGGGCTGGCGGGACGACACCGTCCACGCCGAGCCTGACGTCGTCGCCGCCTTCGCCACGCTCGGTGTGCCGAGCGCCGACGCCGACAGCCTGGAGCAGGCGGTGGACGCCCTCGGCGGCACCGGCGCGACGCGGGCGGCCGCGCAGCTGATCCTGCGCCGGCACCTGGCGCGGACGCTGGCCGACCTGCCGGGCAACTGGCCGGTGGTGTTCGCCGCCCTGCGCCCCCTGGGCGGGGCGGATGACCAGTAGATTGACGGGCATGACGTCGGTGTTGTCGTTGTCCGTCGAGGATCTTCGGGTGATCGTGCGGATCGACGGCGAGGACGTCAGTCGCGCCGACGGCCACGCCGGCCCCGATCCGTGGCAGGTGCTGGTGCCGGTCAACCGGTTCGTGGCGACCGGCGAGACCACGACCGCGACGATCGCCCGCTGCCCGAGCTGCGGCCCGGGGTGCTTCTCCGTCCGGGCGCAGATCCGCCGCGAGGGTGCCGCGGTGCGCTGGGAGTGGGGCCCGACCGGCGCGGCGGCGCTGGTGACCGAGCGGCGCACGGCGCTGTTCGACGCCGTGGCCTATGACGCCGAGGTGGCCCGCGCCGGGGCGGAGCGCGGCTGGGAGACGGCGGCGCTGCGGGCCGGGCGGCTCATCCTCGTCGACCTGGCCCTGCCACCGGGGATCGAGAGTGTCAGGGTCTACGCCCGCCAGGCCGGCACGATCGAGGTGGAGCTCGTGGAGCCGGACGAGTATCAGATCTGGGTGACGCTGCCCTGGGACGAGGCGCGGCCCGACGGGAGTGCCGCCGAGGCGCGGGCCGTGCTCGCCGGGCCGGCCGCGGACTGGACGGCGAAGTGGCACAGCATTCAGGGCGGCCGCGAGGAGCCGCCGGCGTACGCCGGTCCGGCCTGGGAGCACCTGGAGTTCTGATCCGGGACGCGCCGGGGCGCCCGGGGAAGCCTTCCCCCGGGCGTCACGGTCGGTTGGGTCAGGCGTTGGACTTCGGCAGGCCGGGCGGGTTCACCTGGGAGGTCGGCACGGCCTCGGTGTCGAGGTTGTAGGCGGCGAGCCACTGCTGGTACTGGCCGTTGGCGATCAGGTAGTTGATCGCCTCGGCGAGGGCCTTGGCCAGCTGGTTGTCCTTCTTGGTGGTGGCCGCGATCAGGCCCTGGAGGGTCTCACCGGCGCCGGAGTAGGTGCCGGCGTTGCGGACGGCGTCGGCGGTGCCCTTGGTCCGGCTGAGCTGGTAGGCGATGCCCGGGTTCGGGCCGAAGTAGGCGTCGAGCTGCCCGGAGACGAGCGCCTTGAACGTGGTCGGCGTGTCGGCGAAGTACTTGATCTCGAAGGGCTTGCCCTCGGCCTTCAGCTTCTCCTGCCACGCGACCAGGATCTTCTCCTGGTTGGTGCCGGCGCCGACGGCGACCTTGAGCCCGGCGAGCTTCCTGTAGTCCTTGTCGAAGTTCCAGGCGTTGCCGTCCTTCACGGCGAAGCCCAGGTTGTCCTGCCGGTAGGAGGCGAAGTCGTACCTCTCCTTGCGCTGTTCGGTGTCGGTGATGTTCGAGAAGCCGACCTCGGTCTTGCCGGAGTCGATGCCGACGAACAGGTTGTCCCACGTGGCGTTGTTGATCTCGGGCGTGAGACCGAACACGGCCGCGACGAGACGGCCGAGGTCGGGCTCGGCGCCGGTGAGGGTCTTGTCGTCGTCACCGACGAAGGCGAGGGGCGGGAAACCCGTCGGCAGGGCGCCGAGGCCGATGGTCAGCTTGCCGTCGGACTTGATGGCGTCGGGCACCAGATCCGCGATCTTCTGTTGCTTCTCGACCTTGATCTCGGTCTTCTGGGCGATGCCGTTGGCCTGGGCACCGATGGTCACCGTGCCTGCGCCGGCCGGGGTGCCGGCGTTCGCCTTGTCCTCGTCGCTGCCGCAGGCGGAGAGGCTCGCGGCGAGCACGACGGCAAGGGCTGCGGCCGAGAACGTCCGGCCGGTAGGTCTGACGGTGGTCATGGTTCGTTCTCCCTGGAAATCAGAGCTGGAAAATTCAGAGCTGGAGATCAGAGCACTTTGGAAAGGAATTCCCGGGTGCGGGAATGGTGTGGCGCGGTGAGCACCTGGGCCGGCGGCCCCTGTTCGACGACGAGGCCTTCGTCGATGAACACGACGGTGTCGGCGACCTCACGGGCGAAGCCGATCTCGTGGGTGACGATGATGAGCGTGGTGCCGGTCGCGGCGAGCTGCCGGATCACCGAGAGCACCTCCCCGACCAGTTCCGGGTCCAGCGCCGAGGTCGGTTCGTCGAAGAGCAGCAGCGTCGGCTCCAGCGCGAGGGCGCGGGCGATCGCGACGCGCTGCTGCTGGCCGCCGGACAGCTGCCGCGGATACGCGTCGCCACGGTCACCGAGGCCGACCTTGGCGAGCAGTTCGACGGCCCGCTCGAAGGCGGCGGACTTGTCGAGCCGCTTGTGCGCGATCAGCGGCTCGGCGACGTTGTCCCGCGCGGTGAGGTTGGGGAAGAGGTTGAAGCTCTGCGCGACGAACCCGATGCGGGTCCGCTGGTGCCGCACGGCGCGCTGGGACAGCTCGTGCAGGTGCGTGCCGCGGACCTCGACACCGATCAGGTCGCCGTGGACCGCGACGTAACCGAGGTCGGGCTTCTCCAGGTGGTTGACGGTGCGCAGCAGCGTCGACTTGCCGGAGCCGGACGGGCCGATGATCGCCACGACGTCGCCGGGGTTGACGGTGAGGTCGACGCCGTTGAGGACCTCGCGCGTCCCGAACGACTTGTGCACGTTGCGGATCTCCAGGGCCGCGGCCGCGTTCAGCGTCGCCGTCATCAGAAGCCCCTCCGGGTCAGGCGGACGTAGGACGAGGTGGTGAAGTTGCGCAGCCGCTGGATCGGGGTCGGCGGCAGCGCGCGGGCGTTGCCCCGGGCGTAGAACCGCTCGACGTAGAACTGCACGACCGACAGCACGGCGGTGAGGACGAGATACCAGGTGGCACCGACGATCAGGATCGGCACGATCGACTCGGGGTGCCGCGACTCCAGCACGTACACCGCGCCGAACAGGTCGAGCAGCGAGACGTAGTACACCAGCGAGCTGGCCTTGATCAGGCCGACGAGCTGGTTGCCGTAGGCGGGCACGATGGAGCGCAGCGCCTGCGGCAGCACGATCCGGCGCAGCTGCCGGGCCTTGGTGAGGCCGAGGGCGTTGGCGGCCTCGATCTGGCCGCCCTCCACGGACAGGATGCCGCCGCGGATGACCTCCGCCGCGTACGCCGCCTCGTTGAGGCTCAGCGCGATGACGCCGATCGCCAGCGGCGTGAGCGCGCTGGTCTGCACCTCGGCGAAGACCGGGCCCCAGGGGATGCCGACGCCGAGCCGCGGGTAGAAGTACGAGAAGTTGAACGTGATGATCAGTAGCAGCGGCAGCGGCAGCGCGCGGAAGAACCACACGTACGCCCATGACAGGCCGTTGATCAGCGGGTTCGTCGACAGCCGGCCGAGCGCGACGAGCACGCCGAGGACCAGCCCGACGACCGCGCTCAGGGCGACGACCTGCAGCGTGACCACGACGCCGTCGAGGATCGACTCGCGGGTGAAGTACGCCCAGAACTTGTTCCACTCGTAGTGGGAGTTGGTGAAGACGCCGACGATGAACTGGGTGAGCACCACGAGCACGGCCGCGCTGACGATCCAGCGCCATGGGCGCAGCCGCGGGGTGACCCGGCGGTGCGCCACCTGCGGGTCGAACCGGGTGACGTGATCGCTGATCGGTGGATGTTCGGACGGCGGTGTCAGCGTTACGGGCTCACTCATGCGAGGGCTCCATCGGGTATGACGGCAGGCCCGCACCACGGGAGCGCGAGCAGTGAAGGGATTCGGGGGATGGCGGTGCGTCCTCGCGGCCGCCTACTGAAACGGTAGGGAGCCCGGTATTAGTTGTCAATCCCTATCGGGTAACTAGTATTTAGGCATCCACGCCCGTGCCGCTGCGCGGCGCGGAAGGCCCTGGGAAAATGGTCCGGGCGCAGGTGTCGATTCGGGGTGGTCCCTTTCGTAGCCCTGATGAGAGCCTTTCACCTACGGAGGATCACCATGAAGCTGTACCTGCTGTCGGTGCACACCGTCGAGGGCGAGCAGCCGCTGTCCGACGAGGACACCCGGACCATGTTCCGTGAGACCGACAGGGTCAACGACGAACTGCGGGCCGCGGGCGCCTGGGTCTTCGCCGGCGGCCTCCTGCCGGTGGACAGCGCCGCCGTCGTGCGGATCCAGGGCGGCACCGCCACCACGACCGACGGGCCGTTCGCCGAGACGAAGGAGCACGTCGCCGGGTTCTGGGTCATCCGGTGCGCGGACCTGGACGAGGCGCTGGCCTGGGCCGGGAAGTGCGCGGTGGCCTGCTTCGGACCGGTCGAGGTGCGACCCTTCGACGAGCTGACCAACGCCTCCTGATCGCCGGGTCAGCTCATGCGTTCTCCCGAGGCGCTGCCGATCAGGGCCTCGATCCGGGCGGCGAGGACCAGGTCCATGGCACCTTCGAGGCGGACGTCGATCGCGGCGGAGGGCTGGGGCCGGGCGAGGCGGACGAGCAGCGGCGGCGTGCCCGCGAGGGGGTACTCGAACGAGGCGCCCGGGTCGTCGAACGCCCCAGTCAGTGCCGCCTCGTCCAGGTCGTCGTAGGCGTACCCGATGCAGCGGCCGACCCGCTGGAGCAGCCACCCGAGGCGGTCCTCATCGACCCGCCCGGCGACGTGCCCGATCGCGTCGAGGTCCGCCCCGCCCGGGCCGGTCGGGCTGGGCCGGGTCAGCTGGTCGCACTGCGGGTCGTAGCAGTCCATGCCATACGCGCCGGCGAGGACGGGCAGCGCGTCGGTGGCGGGCCAGTGGTACGGGAGCGTGAGCAGGACATACCGGTGGGCGGCGTCGGCGGGGCCCGCGGGGCGCGGCCACGGCTGGTCGGTGTGCCACGGCTCGAGGTAATTGACGACGTCCGGCCAGCGGCGCACGAGCTCGGCGCGGAACTCCAGCACCCGCGGGTCCGGCGCCAGCCGGCCGGGGCGCCCCTCCGCGAGCCGGCCGGCCGTCCGGCCGGGGTTGCGCACCGCGCCGGTGGGCCAGAAGTACAGGTCGTAGCTCACCCATAGCAGCCTAAAGGGGGGATCCGAACCGGTCGGCCAACTGGCCAAGGGCCACCGGGATCGTTATCTTCGGGGTCCATGACAGGTCCCGACGGAGACGCCGAGCCGCTACGGGTGCCGCCGTGGCTCGCCGGCCACGTGCCGGCCGCCGGGACGGAGCCGGGCCCGGTCGAGCCGCCGGTCGAGCCGCGCGCCGAGCCGCCGGTCAGGCCGCCGGTCGAGCCGCCGGTCAGGCCACCGGTCGAGCCGCGTGCCGAGCCCGCCGTGGTCGACGTGGTCGCCGACGAGGCGGACTGGCCGGTGGCGCCGGACCGGGACGGCTGGCACGCCACCGACGAGCCGTCCGAGCTGCGCCGCCGGCTCACGCCGTGGTGGCCGCGGCTGATCGTGGCCGGCGTCGCCACGGCCCTGTCGCTGCTGGCGATCCTGCTGGTGTCGGCGCTGCTCGGGGGCGGCGGTGGCCCCGACCGCCGGGCCGCTCCCCCGGCCGGGGCGCCCACCTGGTCCGACGTGTCCATGCCCGGTCCCACGCCCGCCGAGGCAACACGGGCGCCGTCGACCGTCGCGTCGGCGACCACCGCCTCGGCGACCACCACCTCGACGCGGTCGTCGCCACGGTCGTCGCCGCCGGTGACGTTCGGGCCGGTCACGTACGAGGCGGAGGCGCCAGGCAACACGCGCGGCGGGTCGGCGTGGGTGGACCGGTACCCGGGCGCGTCGGGCGGTTCGATCGTGCGCAACATCGGCGACTGGGGCAGCCGCGACGGTGACGGATTCCTGCGGTTCGAGAACGTCACGGTTCCGGTCGCCGGCACGTACACGTTGCGGCTGTTCCACGTGAACATCGACAACGAGCGGACCCGGACCGCGGTCGTCACCGTGGCCGGGCGGGACCCGCAACGGGTCACGCTCACCGGCGGTTCGACCTGCTGCACCGGCTCGACACTGAAGGTGCAGCTGCGCAAGGACGGCAACACCATCACCGTGTCCAACCCGGACGGGCACGCGCCGTCGGTCGACCGGATCGTGCTCAGCCTGCCCTGATCCGGCGCGGTCAGGACGCGGTCACCGGCAGCAGCGCCCAGCGCGCGTGGTAGTCGGGGCCGGCCGAGTGGCGGATGACGGGCCCCGAGCCAGGTGGGCACTGTGGCGCCTGACAGTCCGGCCGGTGGCCGGCGACGAGTTGGCTGCGCACGCTCAGCAGCAGCCCGGTCCGGCGCAGCGCGACGACGATGTGCAGCTGCGCCGCCGGGCACCGGTGCCCGAGTTGGAACAGCTCGTGCAGCGCGGACCGGGCCGGGTGGACGAGGTCCGGTAGGTGCCACGCCGTGCACGCGTCGGCGACGAGGCAACCGGCCAGGCGCAAGGTCTGCGGCCCCGGCGCGAACCGCCGGTGCGTCCAGCGGCCGGTGCGGGGTGGCTCGCCGGCGGCGGCGACGGCCTCGGCGAGCGTCCGGAACTGCGGCAGCGCCGGGTCCAGCACCCGGATCCGCTGGGTGAGGGGGCCGTGGCCGCCGTGCAGCAGCAGTTCGACGTCCGCGGCGGCGGCGTCGCGGTGCATCGCCACGAACGTCGCCGCGGCGGGCGGGTCGGCGAGCTCCAGCCCGGTGATGTCGAGGATGACGGCGATCGGGCACTCGACGAGGCGTTTCTGGACCGCCCTGCGCAGCCGGTGCCGGTTGCGGGCGGTGAGACGGCCGGCGGCTCGCACCAGCTGCGCGTCTCGGACCAGGAGCGGCTCGACCGAGATGGCCAGCTGTTCCACTGCTTCCACGGAGATCTCCACGGGACGAGGGGCGGACCCGCAGCCCACTACCCGGCACGTGCAGCTCAACGCACGATTCGCCGGTCAGCGGCCGGCGCACCCGGACCGGCCGACCGGCGAAGGCCTCAGCGCCAGAACCACTTCTGGTTGTCCTGGCCGTTGCACCAGTACAGCTTCACCGGGCTGCCGTTGCCGGTGCGCCGGTCGATGACGTCGGCGCATTTGTCGGCGTTGACGCTGACCAGGTCGTTGGAGGTGTTGAGGCGCCACTGCTGGGCGCTGTTACCCCTGCAGTAGGCGACCTGGACGACGGTGAAGACGTCCGTGCCGCCCCAGGCGGCGTCCATGCACAGCCCGACGGAGCGGATCGTGCCGTCGGACAGTGCCTCCCAGTGCTGGACCGCGGAGCCGTCGCAGGTGGCGATGACGAGGGCGGCGCCGTCCTTGCCGGCGGCGGCGCTGAGACACAGGCGGGACTGCACACCGACGATCGCCCGGCCGGGAATCGGCGGCGCGGCGGCCTTCGCGGTGGTCTTCGCCGGCGCCGGTGGAGCCACCGCGGGCGGAGCCGCCGCCGTGGTCGTCCCACCGCCCGCCGCGGAGCCCGAGCCGCCGGAACCACCCGCCGCCGAGCCCGAGCCACCGGAGCCCGAACCACCGCCGGCCGCGGAGCCCGAACCGCCCGGAGCCGAGGCGGCGGAGGTGGGCGTCCCCGATGCGGGGCCGGAGGTGACGGTGCCCGGTGCCGGCGTCGCGGACGTGGCAGCGGAGGTCACCGCCGCGGGGCGCGGGGCGCCGGCAGGCTCACGTGCGGCGCTCCGGTCGGCACCCGCCGATGAGCCGCCCGGCAGGACGAACGGCAGGGTCGTCGCCGCCAGTACCACACCCACCACCACGAACACACGGGGCGCCGGGACGAACCCCCGGCGGGGCACGGTGGGCCGTCGGGTGAAGGCGTCGGCGAACGGGGACATGGCTGCTCCAGTCGGCTATCGGGTCGGGAGGTCTTCGGGGGCGAGCAGGACGAGGTCGTCGCCGGTGGCGGCGGGGAGTTCGGCGACGCGTTGGGCCTGCCGTTCGGTCATCTCCTGGAAGACCTGGCGGGCGAGGCGGCCGTTGCCGAACCCCGCACCGCGGGGCAGGGCGGTGAAGTAGTCGGCGAGGCCGGCGCGGGAGACGTCGGTGAGCTCGTAGCGGTGCCCGGCGGCCTGGTGCTCGACGATGGAGACCAGTTCGGCGCTGTCGTAGTCGTCGAAGTGCAGCGTGCGGGTGAAGCGGGAGGCGAGGCCGGGGTTGGCGCCGATGAAGCGGTCCATCTCGCCGGGATAGCCGGCGGCGATGATGACGACGTCGTCGCGGTGGTCCTCCATCATCTTGACGAGGGTGGCGATGGCTTCCTGGCCGAAGTCGTTGCCGCCGAAGCGGGGCACGAGCGAGTAGGCCTCGTCGATGAAGAGGACGCCGCCGAGCGCGCTCGTGACGGCGGCGGCGGTCTTGGGGCCGGTGTGGCCGACGTACTCGCCGACCAGGGCACTGCGGTCCACCTCGATGAGGTGGCCGCGGCGGAGCAGGCCGAGGGCTTTGAGCAGGCGGCCGTAGAGGCGGGCGACGGTCGTCTTGCCGGTGCCGGGGTTACCGGCGAAGACGAGGTGCCGGCTCAGCGGCGGGGCGGGCAGGCCGGCCTCCTCGCGGCGGCGGACGGTCTGCATGAGCTTGACGAGGGTGCTCACGTCGCGTTTGACCCGGTCGAGGCCGACGAGCTCGGCGAGCTCACCCAGGAGATCATCAAGGGATTCATCTGGAACGTCCGGGATGTCCGACGATCCGGGCTGCGGCAGGGCGGGTGCCAGGAGCCCGTCGCCGATGGTGCACTGCGAGAAGGCGGCGCGGGAGCCGGGTTCGGTGCTGGTGTCCGGGATGCGGCAGTGCTCGAAGGCCGGGTCGGCGTCGGCGCCGATGTGCACGCCGGCGAACTTGGAGCCGGTCACGTCGCATCGCGTGTACTGCCCACCGGCGCCGGGGGCGACGTAGATGCCGTTCTTCGCGACCCCGTCGACACGCAGGCCCTCGACGTGCGGCCGGGCCCCGGTCCACGCGACGAGGCCGGAGCCACCGCCGCCGGTGATGTCGGTGGCGCTCACCCGCACCGCGGCGGCGGTGTCGACGACGATCCCCGCAGCTCCGGCATCGACGACGCGGCCGCCCGCGAAGGTGAGCGCGCCACCGGCAACGACCTCGACGCCGACCTCGCTGGGCCGCAGCACCGTGCACTGGCGCAGTTCGGCGGGCTCCGACGAGGCGATCCGGACTCCGGTGGCGACGTCGGCGACGGTGCAGCCGGCGACGGTGAGACTGGCCCGGTCCCCGGCGTGCAGGCCGGTCATGGTGAGCTCGCGCAGGTCGCAGTCGGTGAGCCTGACCCGGGACTGCTCGACGGCGTGCACGCCGTGCTCAGCGCCGCGCAGCACCCGGCAGCCGGTGAGGTGGACGTCGGCGGTGCCGGCGGTGTGCACGGCGCTGAAACCGGCGGCGGTGAGCCGGCAACCGTCGAGGACGGCGCGGGCCGCGCCGACCGCGAGCAGCGCGTTGGCCACGGTGTCGCGGACGGTGCAGCCGGTCGCGGTGAGCTCGGCGTCGTCGGCGACGACGAGGCCGCTGGCGCCGGGGGCGGTGATCCGGCAGTCGGTGAGCCGCACCCGTGCCGCCCCGGAGGCCTGGACGGCGGCGGCGCCGGACGTGTCGATGCGGGTCTCCTCGGCGACCGCGGCGGCGGCGTCCTCGACGAGGAGGCCGTTGCGGCCGGCCCGGTCGATCCGGCAGTCGGTGAGGGTGAGCCGGGCAGTGCCGCGGACCCGGATCCCGGAGCCGTCGGTGGCGCGGACGAGCAGCCGGGTGGCGGCGAGCTGGGCCGCTCCGGACAGCACGATCCCGACCCCGGCGACGGTGTCGAGGCGCACGTCGTGCCCCTCGGCCTTCACGTCGCCGGCCAGGTGCAGCGCGGTGCCGGCGGCGCCGTGGACGGCGACGTCGCGCAGGACGAGGGCGGCGACGTCGTTGACGGCGCGGGCCTCGATCCGTCCGTTGTGGACCTCGACGTGATCCAGGACGGCGCCGGCACCGTCCAGGACGGACACCGCTGGGCGCGAGGGGTCCAGGCCGCGCACGACGAGCCCGGTGAGGGTGACGGCCGCCGCGGTGAGGGTCATCGGTCCGACCTCGACGCTGCCGGTGCCGTGCTCGGGGCGCAGGTGCACGTCCTGATCGACGTGGACCTCCTCGGGATAGCGACCCGGGGCGACGGTGATGGTGTCGCCGGGCGCGGCGGCGCGCAGCGCCTCGGTGATGCTGCGGTGGGTGCCGCGGCCGCGTGCCGGGCTGACGGTGAGAACCCTGGTCATTTGGCGTAGTACCAGGGGTTGTCGTGCATGCGGAACTCCTTGAGGAGCTGCGACGTGACCGTCTTCTCGATGATCTTCCAGGGCAGTTGGAACGCGAACTCGGCCAGGCCCTGGCGGTGGAACGCGCGCCCGCCGAGCCCGGAGTTGAACAGCGTCTTGGCGATGCTGGTGGTGACCGCGCCGGTGACGCCGGCCGCGGCGGACAGCAGCCCGTCGAAGGCGGCGGCGCCACCGGTGAGGTAGACGGTCTCGCCGTTGGCGTTGGTGATGCCGAAGACGGCGGCGTTCATGCTGCCGTTGACGAACCCGGTGAGCCCGGCGACCGGCACGTTGAACGCGAAGTCGTAGGTGCCGCCACGCCAGCGGGTCGCGGTCTCGTTGCCGGCCCATTCGTTGGACCAGTGCTTGTCGTGGTTGAGCGGCTTGCGGTGCCAGCCCTTGCCGCCGTCGATGTTGGCGAGACCGGCCTTCCAGTCGCCGGAGCGTTGCATGGCGCCGAACTTGTTGTCGTGCACGAGCGAGCCGACCGCCTGTTTGACGGCCGCGCCGACGGCCGCGTTGGCGAACGCCTTCAGCACGTCCTTGCCGTTGAACTCGGTGCCGGCGATCGCGTCGACGATGCCGTTGACGGCGAGGTTCGCCGCGAACTCGAGCAGGAACTCCTGGGTGAACTCCAGCGCGGCCTTCTGCAGGGCGAGTTTCCAGTACGGCTCGTACAGCGCCTCGGTGTGCGTGCCGAGGCGCAGCTCGCCGCCCCATTCCATGCGGTTCGCCTCGCGAATGCGCCGGTTCCAGCCGCGCAGCTCGGTGACACCGCCGCGGTAGTCCAGTTCGCGGCCGACGGACTCCCAGGCGCCATTGGCGCGTTCGAACACGTAGCCGTCGTCGGTGCGGCGGGCGATGGTGAGGCCGGTGTTGTCGTACTGCCGCCACTGCCCGCGCCAGGCGTCGCGCTCCAGGAACCCGCCGGGGATCTGCGAGCGTTCGCGGACGGTGGTGCCCATGTCGAACTCGCGCCACGCGCCGGGGGTGCCGAGGTTGTATTCGCGGATCCGGCCGATCTCGGCGCCGGCCGGGATCTCCCGGACGGTGACGGCCGCTCCGGCGCCGTCGGTGACCTCGTCGCGGAAGCGGGTGGCGCCGCCGAACCAGTCCGCGACCCAGCCGCCGGCGCCGCCGTTGGCGTTGGTGTCCCACCAGCGGCGCAGCGGGTTCGCGCCGGGCGCGGCGGCGACGTTGCCGTACCTGTCGACCTTCCGCCAGTGCCACTCGTGGCCGCCGCCGGGCAGGTCGACCCGCCACGAGTCGACGTGGCCGCCGCTGTCGAGCATCCGCCGTTCCCGGATGAGGACCTGGTGGCCGTCGGCGCCGCGGACGGTGTCACGGAACGAGTCGTCGTAGGTGGTGTGCGGGCCGTTGAAGCCGCGCCCGTACTCGCGGGAGCCGGTCTGCCCGGCGCCGTCGCGCCACTGCCAGGTCCGGCTGTCGCTGCGCGCGTCGTATCCGGACCAGCTCCAGTTCCCGGCGCGATCCGGGGCGTTGGCCTCGACGCGGTGGACGCCGCCGGCGGGGTCGGGCCAGTCGTCGGCGCGGCCGATGATGACGCCGTGCGGATCTTTGCGCACCCAGACGCCGGTGCCCTCGTGGGCGGCGCCGCGGCTGGCGATGCCGCCGTCGGCGGCGCCGGGCGCGGGCGGGCGGTGGAACTCCTTGATCGAGCCGTCGGCGTAGCCGGCCCGGGCCACGGAGTGCTGCTGGCCGCCGAACTCGTACCAGTTGCCGTGCTGCTGCCCGACGACGAACCGGTCCTCCCAGATCCGCCCGTCGGGGTGCGGGCCGACGTTGACACGGTGCCCGGACAGCCGGCCGTTGCCCTCGCTCCACGGGATGCGGTTGGCGTCGCGGACCGCGGCCGGCGGGAGGTCGACGACGTCGTGGCCGACCTTGAGCGTGTTGCCGTGGTCGAGTTTCGCGCTGGACCGCACGAACCGGCCGGTGTTGTTGAAGTCGTAGGTGCTGTCGTTCATGCTGACGAACCGGAAGCCCTGCGCCCGCACGTTGCCGTGCTGGTCGAGGCGGCGCCACTCGAAGAGCTGGAAGCGGGTGTCGGTGCGCAGGTGCGGGTTGGCGCGGAACACGTCCTCGTCGACGCCGGCGAGGAACTTGCGGGCCCACTGCGGCGGCCGCTGCTCCGACCAGCGGCGGGTCTCGAGGCGGTCGCCGGTGGGCAGGGACTCCAGCTTGCCGGCGTCCTTGCCGTGCGGGGACTGCGCCTGCCAGGTGTCCCGGCGCACGCCGCCGGCGCCGAGGTCGAACTGCTGATACATGCCGGCGTTGGCGGGTGCGTGCGCGGTGCCCCACTGCCGCTGCACGACGGGGCCCGGGTTGCCGCCCACCGGGGGCAGCCGGTCGGTCCAGCCACCGTCGCGGTCCAGGGCACGGGGGCCGTGGCCGAGCCGGTTGCCGGCGTTGTCGAAGCGGTGCCAGGTCCAGTCGCCGAGCGCGCCGCGCAGCCCGACCACGTCGCCGCCGCCGATGCCCTGCCGGATCTCGTGGACGAGCCGGCCGTTGTGGTTGACGTCGCGCCAGCCGACGGCGTTGGTGTCGAAACGCCGCACGCCGTGGTCCACGACCCGGCCGTCGGCGGTGAGCTGCACCCACTGCGGGCGCTGCGAGGTGCGGCCGAAGTCGCCGTCGATGCGGCGGAACACGTCGAGGGTGGTGCCGCCGGGGATGGGGCGCCGGTCGAAGACCTCGACGCCGGTCCGGTTCAGCAGCCGCACCCGGCCGGTGCCGGCGGCCGCCGCGTCGAGCGTCCCGGCATGGAACGCGCCGGTGGCGGGCGTCGGCAGGCCGTTGTCGTGGAGGCGCCAGGTGCGGCCGGCCGCGTCGACGACGAACTGCCGGGTCGTGGGTGCCGCGTCGCGCAGCACGTTGAAGGACTGCTCCAGGAGGTTGCCGGCGGCGTCGTAGCGGCGGAACTCCCCCGTGTGCAGGCCCAGTTGGTCGGTGATGCGGTAGCCGGCCCCGTCCGGGGCGACCTGCCAGCCGTGGAGGCGGACGCCGGTGAGGCTCTCCACGTGCCCGGCACCGCCGGCGGCGGGGTTGACCACGACCCGGTCGGCCTGCCCGGCGAGGTTGTGTGCCGGTGTGCCGGTCTCGATGTGTGCGCCGGTGCCGTCGAACCGCTGGAACGCGTTGCCCGCGGCGGTGTCGGTGATCTGGGTGCCGCCGCCGTGGGCCGCGACCGTGAACCTGGCGTCGGTCACCTCGATCCGGCCGCCGTGTGCGTCCGTGACGAAGAACCGGTTGCCGAGCACACCCCCGCCGGCGTCGGTCAACGGCCGGCCGGTGGCGGTCAGGGTGCCGGCGTTGTCGAAGCGCTGGAAAGCATGGTGCGCGGCGGTGTCGGTGATCTGGAACCCGCCGCCGTGCGCCGCGACCGTGAACCTGGCGTCGGTCACCTCGATCCGGCCGCCGGCACCGTGCGCATCCGTCACGAAGAACCGGTTGCCGAGGACCCCGCCGCCCGCGTCGGTCAGCGGCCGCCCGGTCGCGGTCAGGGCACCGGCGCCGTCGAAGCGCTGGAACGCGTGGTGGGCGGCGGTGTCCGTGATCTGGAACCCGGCGCCGTGCGCCGCCACGGTGTAGCGGGCGTCGGTGACCTCGATGCGGGTGGGGGCGCCGCCGGTCGGCGTGACCAGGAACCGGTCGCCGAGCACGCCACCGCCCGCGTCCCGCAGCGGCCGGCCGGTCTCGGTGAGCGCGCCGGTGCCGTCGAAGCGCTGGAACGCGTGGTGGCCGAGCGTGTCCGTGACCTGGAACCCGCCGCCGCCGTGCGCCGCGACGGTGAACCGGGGGTCGGCGACCTCGACGACGGTGCCGCCGGCGCCGTGGGTGACGACGAACTGCCCGCCGATCGGGGCGCCGGTCGCGTCCCGCAGCGGCCGGCCGGCGGCGGTCGCGGCGCCGGCCGCGTCGAAGCGGTGGAACCCGGCGCCGTCGGCGACCTGGAACCCGTTGCCGTGCTGGGTGATCGCGTGCCCGCCGGTGCTCTCGATCCGCACGCCGCCGGCCGCGTATCCGCCGGTGGGCTCCACCACGAATCGGCCGTCGAGGTCGTGCCCGTCCAGCCCCCTCAGGATCGTGCCGACCTCGGTGAGATCACCGTCGGCGTCGAAGCGCTGGAAGCCGGTGCCGTCGCTGATCTGGTAGCCGCCGTCGTGCTCGGTCACCGTGCGGTTGACGACCACGGCGCCGTCGTCGTCCAGGAGCCGCAGCTGCACCGCGCCGGCACCGTCGGCGAGCTCCTCGACCCGCAGCCCGAGCCCGCCGCCGTCGGCGCCGCGCAGCACGACGTGCCCGTCGATCGGGGCGCCGGCCCACAGATCGTTGATCATCTGCGAGAGGTTCTGGCCGCCGCCGAGCATCCGCGGCCGGTCCCGCAGCGAACCGGCGGTCAGCTCGGAGATCCGGGCGTCCATCGCGGCCGGGTTGACGCCGAGGCCGCGCAGGTCGGTCTCCAGGCGCGCGACCTTGGTCAGCGCCGCCTGGTGGGTGCGTTCGGCGTGCACGTGGGCGAGGCCGGGGCCGCTGGAGGACTGGCCGGGCCGGGCCCGGATGTCGTCCCACATCGCCTCGACGCGGCCGAGTTCGTTGCGGGCCGCGGTGTAGGAGCCCCAGGCGTCCAGCCGTTGCCGGCGCAGCGGGTCGTCGAGGGCACCGAACAGCCCGGCGATGCGGTTGCTGTCGCGCTGCCAGGCCGCGTCGAGCTGGGCACCGGTCGGTCGCCCGCTCGCCGGCGGTGGCGGGGTCGTGGCGACGTCCCGGACCGCGGCGCTTCCCGCGTGCGGCGCGCCGCGGCCGATCTGGGTCTGCAGCAGGCCCAGCGCGAGGGTCACGGTGACCGGGTCGACCCCGGCGTCGGCCGCCCCGCCGGGTGGTGGGGGGGCGCCGGCTCCGATGTCCTCGCCGGTGCGGCCGACCGGACCGAGGGCCGGTGGGGGTGCGGCGTGGCGGGCGCTGTCGGCCAGGCCGGTGTGGTCGGCGATCCGCGTGCCGGAGCCGTTGAGGGCCCGGGTGTCGGGCATGTGCACGGTGACCGGCTGGGGCGCGATCAGTTCGTCCGGTGTGAGGTTTCGTGGCGCGCCGAGGTGCGTGCCGCCGCCGCCCGGGGTGCCGGCGAGATGTGCCGGGTTGGTGGAGACGCCCGGTGGCGGCCCGTGCATCGCGGCGCCGGGCGGCACGTCGAGGCCGTGACCCGCTCCTCCGCCCGGCGGCACGTCGAGGCCGCGACCCGCTCCCCCGCCCGGCGGCACGTCGAGGCCGCGACCCGTGCCCGGCGGCACGTCGAGGCCACGGCCCAGTGCTCCGCCTCCGGCGGAGAGGCCGGTCAGCTCCGATGTGGCACCGCCGTGCGGCATCGGGGTCGGGGTGGCGTGCAGGGCCTGGACGGTGGTGCCGTGCAGGGCGGGCGGGGCGCCGGCGAGGTGGGCGGGCGTGACCCCCGGTCCGGTCGGGCCCGCGTGGGCTGAGACGCCGTCGAGGCGGGTGACGACGAGCTGCGACACCGGTGGGGTGTCCAGGTTGCGGCCCAGGGTGCCGAGGTCCTGGGTCACGTGCTGGGCGCCGATCGCGAGGCCGGTGTGGTCGCCGATGCGGGCCCCGGCACCGTTGACCGCGCCGCCCGGGGCGCCGATCAGCGTGTGGGCCGCCGGTGCCGCGCCGGGGTGCTGGGCGAGCAGGTCCATCGCCCCGGCGTGCACCGACGGCGGCGGCGTGCCGAGGTGCGTCGCGGTCGTGAATCCATTGTGGACGGCGGGCAGGCCGGCGGGGCCCAGGTCGCCGAGGGTGACCGGGGCCGGGCCGCCGTGGGTGAGGCCGGCGGGTGGGGGCGCGGCATTGGCCACCACCACCGGTGCGGCACCCGCGTGGGTGAGGCCCGCCGGCGGCGGCACAGCGTTCGCGAGCACCGGCGAGGCGCCCAGATGGGTCACGGCGGTCGGCGGGGGCACCGCAGTGGCGAGGACGCTCGCCGGCGGGACCGCGCTGTGTGTGATCGCGCCCGGCGGGGTCAGGTGGACCGCGCCGGCCATCGACCCGGTCTCACCCAGGTGGATCCCGCCGAGCAACGTGCCCGGCGGCGGGGCGGTGACCGCGGAGATGCCGGGCAGGTGCAGGTTGCTCCCGGCGCCGGCGTGCTGGGCCGGTGACACCGGCTGCAGGTGCACGCCGGCGCTGACGCCGGTCCCCGGGTCGACGGTGTGCAGGACCGGCGCGCCGCTGGTCAGACCCTCCAGCCGCAGCCGGGACAGGGTGTCGACCGGCGACAGCATGATGGTGTCGATGGTGCGCACCGCGTCGGCGCTGAAGTGGAAGCCGTCGCCGATGGTGGAGTGCAGCTGCAGCGTCGGCGGGGTCGGGGTGATCCGGCCGAGGCCCTCGAACGATCCGACGTGCGCGGTCTCGATCCGCGGCGGGACGGCGAGGTTGCCGGTGCGCACGTCGTTGAGGTCGAGGTGGACGCCACCGCCGCCGCTCTCGGGGACGAAGACGTGGGGGCGGGGCAGGCCGTACAGGTGGTTGCCCATGATCCCGCGGTCGACGACGGCGAGCTTCATCGCCTTCCACACCCCGAGGTGCAGCTCGTCGGCCTCGGCGGGCAGGAACAGCCGCAGCCAGCGGTTGCCGCCGAACTCGGTCTTCAGGAACTGCCAGGTGCTGGTGCCGAACTTCGCGACCATCGACGGGATGCCGGTGGCGAACGCCTGGATGCCCTTGACCCCGTTGACGATGAACAGGCCGGTCTTGGACAGGGCGATGCCGGCCAGGCCGGGCAGGTCGGTGATGCCGTTGCGGACCCAGAGGGCGCCGTTGCGGACCCAGGTCCCCGCCACGGTCGCGATGTCGTGCAGGCTCGGGAAGAGCACGAACGGGTGGCTGATGATGCCGCGGAAGGCGTTGCCGAAGAACTTGAACACGGCGAACGCGCCGGCCTTGATGCCGGCCCAGGCAAACTTCGCGCCCGCCGCGATCAGCTGGAAGATCGGCACGGCGCGGGTGGTCGGGGCGAGGATGCCCAGGGCGGAGAGGAAGAACTCCAGGGCGGTGGCGTTGCCGTGGGCGAAGTCGACCGCGGTCTTGATGAACAGGGCCAGGTTGACGCCGATGGCGACGAGCGCGATCGGGCCGCCGAAGACCAGCGCCGGCAGGATCAGGGCGATCGCGATCCACTTGAAGATCTCCCAGAACTCCTCGCAGCCGGACACGGGCTGCTTGATGTTCTGGTACGCCTCGACGATGCGGCTCGACGCGCTGTCGGCGGCGGTGCGCTGGTGCTCGCCCGCCGTGCGGGCCGTGTCGGTGAGCGCCTGCCGGCCGGGGTCGTCCTCGGCCATGCCACGGGCCTGGGTGAGGGCCTGGTCGGCGCGCCACTGCTCGTCGCGCATCACCGCCACGTAGGTGGTGAGCGCGGTGGTGGACCACTCGAACGCCTCGGCGAGACTCTGCACGAAGCCGCGGAGGCGACCGCTGATCTTCTCCCGGAGCGCCTCGGCGGTCTTGCCGGCGAACGCCTCCGGGCCGGCGGTGTCCAGGACGGCGGCGAGCGCGGTGTCGACCTCCCGGGCAACGGTGCCGAGGTTCCGCAGCGAGGTGATGACCTCGTCGATACGGGCGGGGTCGCCGGGGGTCGGGTCGGCGCCGAGGCCGACCTTGTCCCAGTCGGTGGGTCGTGGCACGCGGGCAACCCCCTCTCACCGGATCTGCATGACCACGTGTGAACCCGCCGGACGGTTCACACGTGGTCTGGGCGGGACCCGAGCGGAACCACGAGAGGAGGCCGCGGTGCCCGACTTCGCCATCGACTACGGGCTGTTGCACGAGGCCAAGAAGGATCTGCACGATCTCGCCGACCGGATCGGGCCGAAGCTCGGCGACACGGCGTTCTCGCAGGTCGGCAGCATCGAGTACGAGGACTCCGACGCGGTGTTCGGCAACGACGGGCTGGCTGAGTCGTTTCGCAGCCTGTACCGGATCGCCCAGCACCCGATGAGCAAGGCCGAATCGGACCTGCGGGAGCTCGGCGACATCTTCGGCGCGGTCGCCGACGGCTACTTCGACGTCGACGCCCAGATCGCCAACGGGATGGGCATGATGGGCGCCAGCCTGGACCTGGACCGGTGGAAGGACGACAAGGCCGCCTGGGACTACCTGCAGGCGCACCGGGGTGACTGCGTCCCGGGGCCGGACGGGTCGATGCCGGGATTCTGCTCCGCGACCGACCCCGGGCCGCCGCCGACGGACTCGACGATCACGACCGAGACCGGGTCGGTGCACACCCACCTCACCCTCGACGAGAACAACAACGTGATCAAGGAGGAGACCACGGTCGTCAACGGCGACCAGCGGTACACCTCGACGACCACGTACACGCCGGATCACAAGTCGTACACGACGGACACCACGTACAGCGACGGCAGCACGACGCACTCCGTGACGACGACGGGCGAGCACGGCTCGTCGGTGACCGACACGACGTCCGGCGACGGCTCGACCACGCACACGGTGATCGCCCTGAACGAGGGCGGCGGCGGCACCATGACCGTGACCGAGAGCGACGGCACGGTGACCAAGTACACGCGCGGCGACCAGTACGCGCGCTGGGACGAGGTCGAGAAGACCACCCCCGAGGACGACACCGACTACTCCAGCTACCCGACCGCCGTCTGACTGAAGGAGCCCCGCATGCCCAACATCTCACTCGACTACGACAAGATCGAGGCGACCTCGACCCGCCTGGACGGCGCTGTCCGCGACATCCTGCCGATGCTGGAGTCCCTGCGCAGCGACGTGTCCAACCTCCTCGAGGACGGCCTGGTGTTCCAGCAGTCCAGCCCGGCGATGAAGGAGTCCTACGACAAGTTCAACACCAGCCTCCTCGCCGCGATGAAGGGCATCAACGACTTCGCCAAGCAGTTCCGCGACATCCGCACCTCGATGGAGGAGATGGACGTCGACATGGCTGGCAAGATCCGCTCCGCCGGCTCCTGACCCACCGGCCGCGGCGGCCCGTTGTGGCCGCCGCGGGCCGGCTCCCGGCCGGCTCCCGGCCGGCTCCCGGCCGGGGTCAGATCAGCGCCGCGGCGAGGGCGCGGAACGCCCTGGCCGGGAACACCGTGGCGTTGCCGCCGTTGAGCACCTGGATCGCCACCTCATTCGCACCGGCCTGGTAGTGCCGTTCGATCCCGGCGGCGACCTGCTCGACCGTGCCCCAGGGGATGACCGCGTCGACGAGCCGGTCGCTGCCGCCGCCGGTCAGGTCGTCCTCGGTCCACCCGAGCCGGCGCAGGTTCCTGGTGTAGTTGGGCAGCTCGAGGTACGCGGCCATGTACTGGCGGGCGGTGGTGCGCGCGGTGGCGGCGTCCGGGTCGACGACGACGGCGACCTCCGGCGCGAGCAGCCGGTCGGGGCCGAGGACCGCCCGCGCCTCAGCGGTGTGCTCGACGGTGATGAAGTACGGGTGCGCGCCGGCCGCACGGTCGCGGGCGAGTTCCAGCATCCGCGGCCCGAGCGCGGCCAGGACCCGCCGGTCGGCCGTGCCCCCGGACGCGTCGAGGGCGTCGAGATACTCCACCATCTTCGAGTAGGGCTTGCGGTATGCGTCGCCCTTCTCCTCGACCATCGGTGCGTGGCTGGCGCCGAGACCGGCCAGGAACCTGCCGGGATGGGTCCGCTCCGCGTCGGCCGTGAACGCCGCCACCTCGGCCGGCGGCGCATGCCAGATGGAGAGGATGCCCGGGGCCACCCCGATGCGTTTGGTCCCGTCCAGGATCTCCCGGAAGCGCGGGGGGACGCCGGCCCCGAACCCGGCCGAGAACCAGATCCGGGAGTAGCCGAGCTCCTCCAGTTCGCTCGCGGCGTCGAGGGCCGCGGTCAGGTCCTCGCTGCGGAGGAAGAACGGTTGCCACACACTGACGAGTCGTGCCGCCATGCCGGATCAGCTCCTCTGAGACGCTGCCGCAATTATCGTCGGCGGCACACCCTTCCGGCACGGTCTTCGTGCGCCGGACCCCAGAACCACCCGCCGGCTAGTCGCGCAGGACCGTCAGGGGGACCTGCACGGCGAGCGCGGTGCCGGCCGGCCCGGACGTGTACGCCCGGCCGACCGGGGCGGCGCCACGGACCTGGCTGGAGGTGAGCCGGGCGCCGATCGCGTCGCCCTCCGTGACGGACCGGGGGGCCAGCAGCAGCCCCCGCCGGGCCCGGCGGGCCGCGGTGAGCCAGGCGCCGAGGCCGATCGACAGCGCGTCGGCCGCACCGGCGTACACGACGCACTGCCCGTGGTCGCGGCCCGACGTCGCGACCGCCCGGAGCACCTTGTCCGCGGCGGGGGTGGTGAGCAGGTCGGCGTCGTCCACCAGGATCACCGCCGGGGCCCGCAGCTCGGCCAGCGCGGCCTGCACGGCGTCGTTGCCCGGGTCCGGGTCGGTGAACAGCCGGACCTGGGCGTGCCGGGCGAGGGCCCGCAGCGGCGACTCCCGCGGGGTGAAGACGATCAGCCCGGTGCCGCCCGCGAGCAGCGACACGGCCAGGGTGGCCAGGACGTTGCTGCGGCCGGTGCCGGGTGGGCCGCCGACGTAGAACGCCGACGTGGTGGCGAGGTCGACGCCGACCGCGGTGCCGTCGTCGCCGCCGACGCCGAGCAGCCCCCACATCGGGCGCCGCAGCGCCGCGGGGACCTGCTCGTAGGCGTCGGTGAACGCGACGCTCGCCGGTAGCCCGGCGACCGTGAACGGCCGGTCCTCGACCGCGGACGAGGTCGCCGCGGCGCCGATCCTGCGCAGGGCGGCGGCCTGGGCCTGGCCGCTGTCGTCGGGGTCCAGGAGCGCGACCTGCGTCTCGGTGCGGGACAGCACGTGCCAGCCCCGACCGGCCGGGATCGTCGCCGGGACCTTGCTCGGCAGGATGCCGACGAGCTGGTAGTCGTTGCGGTCGGCCTGGCGCAGCAGCAGCTTGTGGTCGTTGTGCGCGGCGAGCCGCCCGCCCAGCAGGGCCCGCTCGGAGGTGGCGATCACGTGGATGCCGGCGGCGGCGCCCTCCCGCACGATGCGGGTCACGTCGCCGAGGAGCCGGCCCTGGTCGTGCTCGTCGAGGACGGGGGCGAGGGCGTCCCAGCCGTCGATGAACAGCAGGATGTGCGGTGGCCGCTCGGCGGCGGGCACCCGGCGGCGCAGCTCGACGAGCCCGGCGCAGCTGAGCGCGGCGCAGCGTTCCTGCCGTTCGGTCAGCTCGCGGCCGAGCCGGCGCAGGAGCCGTTCGAGGCGTTCCATGTCGTGCCGGGACACGACCCCGCCGCAGTGCGGCAACGCCTCCAGTGCCGTGAGGCCACCGCCGGCGGCGTCGATGCCGTACAGGTGCACGTCGCGGACCCTGACCCGCTGCGCGGCTGCGCCCGCGATGCTCCGCAGCACCTGGGTGCGGCCGGAGCGCGGCGCACCGATCACGTAGAGGTGGCCGAACGTGCCGAGGTCGACGGTCGCGACCCGGCGCTGCTGGAGCTGCGGGACGTCTTCGAGGGCGTACGGGATCAGCGGCGGCACGCTCTCGTGCACCGCACCCTCCCGCCGCACTGCCAGCTCGGCGAGCAGCGCCCGGTCCTGCAGCGCCGGCAGCCACGGGCTCGGCTGCGCGACGAGGTCGGCGAGACCGCCGGCGGCCGCGACGACCGCGGCGACGAATGCCTGCAGGTCCGTCGGGACGATGGCGGCGGGGGCGTGCGGGTCGAGGTCGGGGGCGGGAAGGTCGACGGGCCGGCCGAGGCGCTGCCAGGACAGCTCGGCGGTGCGTAGCGGCGCCGCCGCGACGGGTGCGGCGCCGTCGGGGTGCCGGCCGGCGCCGACCCAGGCGGCCTGGAACGGCACCGCGGTGCGGTGCCCGGCGCGGACCAGGGCGCGGCCGGGGTTGCCGGGTGAGATGTTGACGGCCTCGCCGGTGTCGATGATGTCCTGGCTCTCGACGGTGTCGGTGACCCGCAACGCGATCCGCAGGTTGGTGTTGGCCTTGATGTCGGGGGTGACCGCCCCGGCGGGCCGCTGGGTGGCGAGGATCAGGTGGATACCGAGGGACCGGCCGCGCTGGGCGATGCCGATCAGGCCGGGCACGAAGTCGGGCACCTCGCGCACGAGGGTGGCGAACTCGTCGATGACCAGCAGCAGCCGCGGCAGGCGGGGCAGCGCCGGGTCCACGGCCCGTTTCGCGCGGTACGCGGGCAGGTCCTTGCACTCCGCGTCGGCCAGGATCCGTTCCCGGCGGCGCAGTTCGGCGCCGAGGGACTCCATCGCCCGCTGGACGAGGTGCGCGTCGAGGTCGGTGACCATGCCGAGGGTGTGCGGCAGTTCGGCGCACTCCCGGAACGCGCTGCCGCCCTTGTAGTCGACGAGGACGAAGGTCAGTTCGTCGGGCCGGTTCGCGGCGGCGAGCGACGCCACGAACGCCTGCAACAGCTCCGACTTGCCGGATCCGGTGGTGCCGGCGACGAGCCCGTGCGGGCCGTCGCGAACCAGGTCCAGGGCCAGCGGGCCGTCGTAGCTGCGGCCGAGCATGAAGGTGGTGCTCGCCGGCCGCCGCTCCCACCGACGCAGCAGCTCGGCCGGGTCGGGCGGCTCGAGGTCGAGCAGGTCCAGCAGCCGCACCTCGCGGGGCAGCCCGGCGTCATGTTCGGGGCTGACGTCGCGCAGCGGGGCGAGGGCGCGGGCCAGCCGCTCGCACCAGTCGACGTCGACGAGGTCGGCGCGGACGCCGGTGAGGTCGGCGTTGCCGGTGCGGCGCAGGGTCACCGTCGTCGCGGCGGCCACCACGACGGCGGTGCACTCCTCCGGCAGGAGGCGTTCCTGCTCGTCGAGGCAGATGCTGAACAGCCGCACCCGGGGCCCGGCGGTGAGCAGCTGCACCACCCCGGGCACGTCCCGCAGCTGCCGGGCGCCGTCGAGGATGACGAGCACGTCCGGGTCGGTGAACATGGCCTTGCCCAGCGACGAGCCGAGCGCCCGCTGCCGGGCCTGCAGCTGTGCGACGAGCTCAGCGACGCGGTTGGCGACGCTCTCCGGGTCGCTGCCGACACTGATCATCGGCCCGCCCCCACCACCGGCCGGCCGCAGGTGCGGCAGCCAGCGGACCCAGCTCCAGCCGTCACTGCGCTGCGGCTCGGTGAGCACCACGACCCGCAGGTCCCGGGGGCTGTGCAGCACGGCGCTCTGCGCGACGAACCACCGCGCCAGGGCCTGCACCGGCGCGACCGGCCCGGCGACCCCGACGACGCCGTACTCGGCGAGCTCGAGGCCGACCGGCACGTCGCGGATGTTCCAGCGCACCGTTCGGTGGTTCTCGTCGCGGCCCGGGTCGTCGATCTCCTTCACCGACGGCAGGTCCGCGGTGCCGAGCCGCACCAGCAGATGGTCGGGGTCCCGCCGGCGCCGCTCCCACAGCCGCACGCCGGGCCCGGTCGCGACGAGGCCGAGGGTCGCCGGGTCGGGGCCGGTCACGCACCGCACGTGCCGTTCCTGCCGGACCGCTTCGTGGATCTCCCGTTGCAGGGAGTCCATCCGCAGCCGATACCGCCGCCACTGGTCCTCGTGCTGCTTGCGGTTGCCGCGCCGCCCCACCATCCAGTTGGTGATCGCCATGACCGGGGTGAACAGGATGAAGACCAGGTAGAAGTACGACCGGAACACCCCGACGAGGACGAGTCCGAGCACGATGGGGGCGATGAGCATCAGCAGCGGAAACGGTTGCCGCGGCGGGCGGGTCGGCGGGTTCGGCAGCCGCACCCGCTCGGCGTCCAGGTGCGGCGCGATCCGCGGCGGCCGGTTGTAGTCCAGCGCGATCCCGTCGGCAGCCTCGGTGATCGCCGCGTCCGCGACCACGGGCGCCACGAGCCGCAGCAGCACCGGCCCGACGGCCAGGTCCGTGCCGGCCTCCCAGCGACTGCCGTGCTGGTCGTCCTGCTGCGCGTCCGGTACGGCCGGCCGCTCCCCTCCCTCGAGCGTCATCCCGGTGTCCGGGTCGAACGCGTACGGCGGCTCCACGACAGCGGGCCGGACCTCGCCGTCTTCGCCGCCGGACTCCCGGTGCCAGGTCACGGTGCCCCGGGTCGACACGGTCACCCAGAGTCCGTGGGCCGGCGCGTCGGGGCCGGCGACGCGGATCGCGCAGTGCCCGGCGGTGCCGACCTCCCAGCTGCCCGCGGTCAGCAGCCAGCTCCGCCCGGCGGCCGGGCCGGACACGACGTGGACCTCGGCGAGGACGGGCCCGGCGTCGGGTGACGGGACCCGGACCTGATCCCGGTGCCGGACGGGCCGGCCGAGGCCGAGGACGGTCCCGGATCTGATGCCGGAGCCGTGCACGGCGGCGGTGAGCGGCACCTCGGCACCGCCGAGGAAGATCTTCCTCGCCGGACCGGCACCGGCGAGGAACCTGCCGGGCCCGTCGTCGGCGGGCCGGTCGAGCGCGGCGCTGAGCTCGGCGACGGTGCACCCACCGGGCAGGTCGACGAGGTGGTCCCGGCGGGTCCCGTCGATCCCGTCGACGGTGCTGAGGGTGAGGTTCACGGCAACTCGCCTCTCGTGGCCGCCCGGGCGCCTCCCACGAGGCTGGCGGAAACCCCGAGCGCGGTGGGCCCGGGCTCGTCGAACTCGTCCTCGCCGGACCCGCCCGCCGGCGGTTCGCCGGCGTCGGCGACCCGCGGCGACACCGGAGGCCGGGCCGGGCCGGCCGCCGTCGCCGCGGCCAGTGCCGCCGCAGCCGGTGCCGCCACGGGCGGCGCGGTCGCAGCCGGTACCGCCGCGGGCGGCGCGGTCGCGGGCGGGGCGGTCGCGGGCAGGGCGGGCACGGGCGGGGCGGGCACGGGCAGGGCGGGCACGGGCGGTGCGGTCGAGGTCCGGGGCGGCGGCGCGGTGGGAGCGGTCCGCTGGGGTGGGAGGTTGTCGAGCAGCGCGACGAAGGCGTCCTCGTCGAGGGCCGGGCCGGGGGCCGGCCGGCGAGGTGCCGGCGGGATGGTGCCCAAGGCGCGGGCGACCGACCTCGGCAGCGGCGTGACGTCCAGGACGAGGGGGGTGCCGAGCGGGCGCACGAGACCCGCGCGGTCCGCGACGAGGAGCCTGGCGTGGCCGCGGGCGCCGCCGAGCCGGACGGTGCGGATGTCCGGGCGGATGGTGTCCGGGACACCGGCGGAGATCAGGAACTCGGTCGCGGTGGTCGTGGTCGCGCCCTCGAAGCGGGGATGGACGCCCGGGCCGATGGTGACGGTGCCGTCCGGCTGGCGGACCTCCAGCTGGGCCGCGACGGACTGGACGAGAGCGAGGGCGGTGCGTTCGTCACCGGTCGTGGCGTGGGTGGCGGGGCCGGCGGCCAGGTCGAGGAAGACGGCACCGCCGCGCAGGTCCTCCACGCCGGCCGCGACCAGCACCGGGCCGGCGCCGCCGGGCGCGGCCGGGTCGATCGGTGTCCACCAGAGCGACGGGTCGTCCTCGTCGGCCGTCCAGGCCGGGTCGTCCGGCGCGGCGCTGGGCGCGCCGGTCAGGTACACGCCGACCGAACCGCCCGAGACGATCGCCGCGTACGGCTGCCGGCCGGGTGCCGGGACGTCGCACAACGCGGTCTCGACCGCTGACCAGGTCTGCGGGTCGGCGAGCAGGCGGCGGAGCAGCTGGAGCCGCCGCCGGTAGCGCCACCACCGGCGCACCGGACGCACGAACGCCGCCGCGGTCTGCCGCACCTCGCGCGCGAGGCGGCGCCGCACGACCCGCCAGCCGCCGGCCCGGCGCACGGAGCGTTGCAGCAGGACCAGCGCCAGGATGAGCAGGCCGAGCCCGCCGAGCAGGGCGCTGATCGGGCCGCGCTGCGCGGAGAGGAACGACGTCATGCGGCCTCTCCAAGGGCGACACGCATGGCCCGCAGGGCATGGTGGGTGCGCGACTTCACGGTGCCGCGGGGGATGCCGAGGGCGTGGGCGGTGTCGTCGCCGCCGCGCCCGAGCAGGTGGACGTGCACCAGGATCTCCCGGTGCTGGGCCGGCAGCTGCCGCAGACCGTGGAGCAGGAGGTGCCGATCGGCGACGGTCTCGGCCAGGTCGCTGCGGTCGGCGCGCTCGGGGAACAGGTCGGCGGCGATGCCGATCGGCACGCTGCGATCCTTGCGCCAGGCGTCGACGACGAGATTCCGCGCGATCCGGAACAGCCATTGCCGGATCGGGCGTTGGGCCCAGTCGAGCTGGTCGGCGTGCTGCCACGCGCGCAGCAGGGTCTCCTGGACGATGTCCTCGGCCTGGTGCAGGTCGGGGGCGACGAGCCTGGTCACGTAGCGGTGCAGGGCGGCGCGCTGGTCACCGAGGTCGCGGGCGGCGTCGGCAGAACTCACGTTGGGCGCAGCCTTCCGGTGCATCGTGCTGAACGCCCGGTCGTCGTGCATTGGGCGCTTCCGCGCCCACCCTGGCAGCGCCGGATTGCCTGCGGATAGCGGAAGGTGAACACAGCGTGTCCGTTCATCGACTGGTACCGATCAGCTCCGGGCGGGCGGGTGGCGCGGCGGCGGGCTGTCCGATCAAGGACGCGGGCGCGAGGGGCGGTAAACCGGGGCGGCGACTGGGGCGTCTGCGACGTGTCATCGATCGCCACCCCTGAAAGGCCATCACCATGCGGATGAACCCGCTCCGAATCCTGTCCGTCGCCGCCGTCCTCCTGCCGGTGCTCCTCGTGACCGGCACCGCGTCGGCGGCGGGTGACCTGCCCGCCCCGACGAGCGTCACCCCCGTCACCGGCACCGCGACGGTCCCGCCCTGGGACCCGAACCCGCCGACCCTGGTGGGGCTGCGGACCGGCCGCCACGACGCCTACGACCGGACGGTCTTCGACTTCACCGGCGGCACCCCCGGCTACCGCGTCGAATACGCCCCGCTCGTCGCCGAGGGCTCCGGCCAGCGGATCCCGCTCGCCGGCGCGGCCACCCTGCGGGTCGTGTTCGACGGCGCGTACCCCGCCGTCGACCTCACCCGGGTCTACGACCCCCGGCTGCCGACCCTGCTGCAGATCAGGTCCGGCGGTGCGTCCGAGGGGCACATCACCTTCGGGCTCGGCGTCGCGGACCGGGTCGGGTTCCGGGTGCTGCGCCTGACCGACCCGCCGCGGCTCGCCGTCGACGTGGCGCACCAGCCGACCCAGCCGTTCACCACCGAACGGTTCAGCGGCGGCGCCGGGACCGCCGCGCAGGTCCAGATCACCGGCGTCCGGTCGGCCACCCACCCCGGCTACGACCGGGTCGTGTTCGACCTGGCCACCGCGACCACCCCGCTGGTCACGGTCGCCTACACCGGGCCGAACCCGTCGACGGTCTTCGTCGGGTTCACCGCCGCCACCACCCAGCGCGGGGTGGTCGGCGGCCCGAACCCGGCCCCGGTCGGACTCGGGCAGGCGAAATCGGTGTCGTTCAACGTCTACGACAACGGGACGGTGTCGGCGTTCATCACCACCGGCCACCGCACCGGCTACCGGGTGCTGCTGTTGTCGAACCCGACCAGGGTCGTCGTCGACATTGCCCACTGAACGTCCACTGTGGACCGGCGGATCACCCGTCCGCCGGTCCGCGGCGGATCACCCGTCCGCCGGTCCGCGGCGGTATCGGCCCGGCGCGGTGCCGTGCCGGCGTTTGAACGCGGCGGCGAAGGCGAACTCGGACGAGTAGCCGACCTTGGCCGCGATGACACCGAGCGGCGCGTCGGACTCCTGCAGCAGTCGGGCCGCGGTGGTCATCCGCCACCAGGTCAGGTAGGTCAGTGGCGGCTGGCCGAGCAGGGTGGTGAAGCGGCGCGCGAACGGCGCCCGGGACAGCCCGGCCTCCGCGGCGAGGGCCGCGACGGTCCACGGCCGCGCCGGATCCCGGTGCATGGCCTGCAACGCCGCGGTGGTGGCCGGGTCGTTGAGCGCGGCGGCCCAGCCGGTCGTGGTCGCGAGGGCGGGCGGCCGCTCCAGCCACGCCCGCAGGATGTGCAGCAGCAGCGTGTCGAGCAGCGCGGGCACGATGGCGTCCGTGCCGAGCCCGGGCCGCTCCAGCTCGGCGGCGAGCAGGTCGACGGTGGCTCGCAGCGAAGGGTGCCGGCCGAGGTGCGCGGGGAGGTGGATGAGCTCGGGCAGGTCGCGCACCAGCGGATGGACCCGGGCCGGGTCGACCTCGTAGGCCCCGCAGAGCGTCACGGTGACCGGTGCGCCGGTGGGGACGCCGACGGTGTCGGTGGCGTAGCGCTGGAGCAGCTGCGGGTCGTTCGGGTCGCACGCGGGGGTGGTCGGCCGGGTCGACGGGCTGCCGGCCAGGGTGTGCCCGTCTCCGTGGGGCCGGAACACCACGTCGCCGGCCCCGAGGGGCACCGGGTCGGCGCCGGGCAGGACGAGCCAGCACGGCCCCTGCAGGATCACGTGGAAGCCGGCGGCGCCGGGCACGGCCGCGAACTGCTGCGCCCACGGCGCGTGCCAGGCCACCCGCGCCGAGCGGGGCCGGCCGGTCCGCATCACCGTGATCACGTCACTGAGCACGTCCATGCCCGCCACAGTATCGCCAGCGAGACGATCAGGTATGAACGAGGGACTGTGACGCATGGTTCGTCTCCCAGCATCGCCGTAGGTTCGAAACCATGAGAGCCATGCGAATCCACCGGTACGGCGACGCGACCGAGATCCGGGCCGACGACATCCCACTGCCGGTGCCCGGTCCGGGTGAGGTGCTGATCCGGGTCGCCGCGACCTCGTTCAACCCGTCCGACGTCGGGCTGCGCCGCGGGCTGCTGCGCGAGATCCTCCCGATGGAGCTGCCGCTCACGCTCGGCGGCGACGTCGCCGGCACGGTCGTCGAGGCCGGCAGCGGCGTATCCGGCCACACCTCCGGCGACCAGGTCATCGGCCGGGTCCACGGGGCCACGGCCGACTACGTCACCGCCGACGCCGCCACGCTCGTCGCCGCGCCGCGCACCATCCCGCTCGCGCACGCCGCCGCCATCCCGGTCGCGGGCCTCACCGCCTGGCAGGCGGTGTTCGAGCACGCGGACGTCCGGCCCGGGCAGCGGGTGCTGGTCAACGGCGCCGGTGGCGGCGTCGGCGGGTTCGCCGTCCAGCTCGCCCGGCACGCCGGGGCGCAAGTGATCGCCACCGCCAGCGCCCGCAGCGCCGACCTGGTCCGCCGGCAGGGTGCCGACGAGGTCGTCGACTACACGGCGACCACCCTCCACGAGGCGCTCGACGGACCCGTCGACGCGATCCTGCACCTCGTCCCGACCAGCGCCGCGGCGGCCGGGTCGCTGCTGCCGCTGCTCGCCGAGGGTGGCGTCTTCGTGTCGGCCACCGTCCCGATCGGGGTGCACTTCGTGGCCCGCAACGACACCCGCCACCTCGCCGCCCTGGTCGAGCTGATCGACGCCGGCACGGTCCGGGTCGACGTCGCCGGGTCCCACCCCCTCACCGACCTGGCCCTGGTGCACCGGGAGGCAGAGGCGGGCCGGACCCGCGGGAAGATCATCCTCACGGCCTGACGGACGGCAGGGGCAGCCAGGCGAGGACGTCACGGATCTTGTCGTCCCAGTGCGACCAGTCGTGGGTGCCGGCGCTGAACTGCGACGTCAGCGGGATGTCGCGCTCGGCGCAGGCGTCGCGGAAGCGGACGTTGCCCGCATACAGCGGGTCCTCGGTGCCGCACCACTGGAACAGCGGCGGTGGGTCGGTGACCTGGTCCAGCAGGGCGAGGAGGTCGTTGTCGCCGCCGTCGAAGGGGTCGTCGCCGAAGACGCGCCGCCACATCAAGGGATCGACCTCGGAGGTCATGGTGCGCATCCGGTCGCCGAGGTCGAGGACGCCGGACAGGCTCGCGGCCGCGCCGAACCGCGACGGGTGGCGCAGGGCGAGCTTGAACGCGCCGTAGCCGCCCATCGACAGGCCGGCCACGTAGGTCTCCGCCGGGTCGCTGGACAGCCGGAAGAAGCTGCGGGCGATCGCCGGCAGTTCCTCGGCGACGAAGGTCCAGTACGGGCGGCCCCACACCTCGTCGGCGTAGAAGCTGCGGTGGACCTGCGGCATGACCACGGCGATGCCGAGGTCGGCGACGTAGCGCTCGATCGACGTGCGCCGGGTCCAGACGGTGTCGTCGTCGCTGAGGCCGTGCAGCAGGAACAGGGTCGGCAGGTCACCGTCGCGGCCGCTGCCGGACATGCCGATCTGCCCGGTGGTGCGCTGGGGCAGCACGACGGTCATCGAGGTGCTGAAGCCGAGGACGTCGGAGAAGAAATCACAGCGAACGAGTGCCATCCACCAACCTAAACACGCCTTAAAGTGGCTCTTGTGGAACGCCGCGCCAACGCCGCCCTCGCCGCGTTGTCGGTGGCGACATTCACGTTCGTCACCGTCGAGGTGATGCCGATCGGCCTGTTGACCTTGATCGCGGACGACCTGCACCGCAGCCGGGCCGAGGTCGGGCTGCTGCTCACGGGGTATGCGGCGGTCGTGGTCCTGCTGTCGGTGCCGATGGCGGCGCTGACCCGCAGGCTGCCGCGGCGGCTGCTGCTCGGCGCGACCCTCGGGGTGTCGGCGGCGGCGACGGCGATGTCGGCGGTCGCGCAGGGATACGCGATGCTGCTCGGGGCGCGGCTGGTCGTCGCGTTGACGCAGGCGCTGTTCTGGTCGATCGTGGCGTCGACCGCGACCGCGATGTTCCCGCCGTCGCAGCGGGGGCGCACGGTGGCCAGGATGTCGATCGGGGCGTCGCTCGCGCCGGTGCTCGGGGTGCCGCTCGGCACGTGGCTGGGCCAGCAGCTGGGGTGGCGGGCGGCGTTCGGGGTGATGGCGGTCATCGGGGCGGCGACGTGCGTGGCGGTCGTGACGCTGCTGCCGGCGTCGCTGCCGTCGGGTGCCGCCTCCGCCCGCGCGATGACCCCGGACCGGCGGCGCTACCTGCTGCTGCTGCTCGTCACCTCGCTGGGCGTGGCGGGGTCAATGACGGCGCAGACCTACGTGACCCCGTTCCTGCTGGACGTGACGCACTTCGACGCCTCGTCGCTCGGGCCGCTGCTGCTGGTCTCCGGTGCCGGTGGGGTCGTCGGCACGCTCGTCGTCGGCCGTTTCCTCGACCGGCACCCCTGGCCCGCCCTGGCGGTGCCGGTGGCGCTGCTGTGCGCGGCGGCCGTGGTCCTGTATGCCGGCGGCACCGTGCGGGCCTTCACCATCGCGTCCCTCGCGGCGACCGGCGCGGCATATGCGGCGTTCGCGGCGGCGGTGCAGAACCGGGTGCTGCAGGTCGCGCCCGGCAGCACCGACATGGCGTCGGCCGGCAGCAGCTCCTCGTTCAACATCGGCATCTCGGCCGGCTCGTTCATCGGCGGCGTGATCATCGAGGACGTCAGCGTGCGGGCGGTCGCGCTCGCTGCCGCGCTGCTCATCGCCGCGGCGCTCAGCGCGCTGCTGGTCGACCCGCTGCTGCCGACGGCGGCACCCGCGGCCGGAGCGGCGCCCCAGCACGAACCGGTGAAGGCCGTCGCATGTCAGGAAAAGTCCGGTAATCCGAACGTGTGACGGCTGTCGGATCTTCTACATTCTCCCGTGTATCAGGCCGGAAAGACTGGTAATGCGTCCCGCCTGAACCGCTTCCACCTGGCAGAACATCGGCACAACAATTCACCCGTACCAATGCGATAGCAGCCGGAAGTGGACTCGGCGCGATGGGCGGGCTCACCTACGATCGGGCTAGTTCAAGCCGTTTCGGCAATCGCGCAAGGACCGGTGAGGAGGCAGGCAACGTGACGGACGAGCAGCTCGCGACCGTCCGCACCACGCCCGCCGAAAAACGAGCGCTGGCGCGACGCCTGCGCGACGCCGACACCCACCGCGCCTATGCGGCCTGCAACACCCTCACCGGTCCCCTCACCACCCCTGCCGGTCCCCATTTGCCGGTCGTGTACAGAAGCACGGCCCGCCCGGCGCAGCGGTTCATGCTCAGCGTCCTCATTTCGCTGAACTTCCTGACCGCGATCGTCTTCATCGGCTGGCTCGCCCTGCCGCGGCACATCCCAGGCGCCATGTCCCAGGCGGACGCCACCGACTGGCACGTGATCGTCGCGCGGGTCGCGTTCTGCTTCGTGATCCTGGTCGAGCTGGTCCGGCTGCTGCAGAACCTGGCGGTGTGGGTGTTCGCGTGGAAGGCCGCCGACCCGGTGCCGATGGTGCCGGAGCCGGGCCTGCGCATCGCGATGCTCACCACGATCGTGCCGGCCAAGGAGCCGATCGACGTCGTCGAACGGTCGCTGAAGGCGATGCAGAAGGTCCGCTACCCCGGGCACGTCGACATCTGGATCCTGGACGAGGGCAACGACCCGCGGGTCAAGGCGATGGCGAAGAAGCTCGGCGTGAAGCACTTCAGCCGCCGCGGCAGGCCGGAGTTCAACCAGCCCGACGGCCCGTTCCGGGCCAAGACCAAGGCCGGCAACCACAACGCGTGGCGCTTCACCCACGAGCACGTCTACGACGTGGTGGCGCAGATGGACCCCGACCACGTGCCGCTGCCGAGCTTCCTGGAGCGCACCGTCGGCTACTTCCGCGACCCCGACGTCGCGTTCGTCGTCGCCCCGCAGGTGTACGGCAACATGTACGGCGGCTGGGTCGTGCACGGCGCGTCGGTGCAGCAGTACCTCTTCAGCGGCCTGATCGAACGCGGCGGCAACGGGCTCGGCGCGCCGCTGCTCATCGGCACGAACCACCTCTACCGGCCCCTGGCGTGGGCGCTGATCGACGGGTACCAGGACAGCATCATCGAGGACCATCTCACCTCGATGGTCGTCATGGGATCGAACAACCCGCTCACCGACCGCCGCTGGAAGGGCGTCTACACCCCCGACGTCATCGCCGTCGGTGAGGGCCCGACAACCTGGACGGACTACTTCAACCAGCAGAAGCGCTGGGCCTACGGGGTGTGGGAGATCCTGCTGCGCAGCAGCCGGAAACACCTGAGGAACCTCAGTGCCGGGCAGCGGCTCTGCTACGGCCTCGTGCAGTCCTACTACCCGAGCGTCGCGCTGTCCGCGGTGTCGGGCACCCTCGCCACCGCCGCCTATCTGGGCCTCGGCATCGGCGCGATGCGGGTCGAGTGGCAGCTGTGGCTGCTCCTGTGGTCGGCGAGCATGGGCAGCTGGGCACTGCTCTGGCTGTGGTTGCGCCGGTTCAACCTCGCGGAGCACGAGCGTCGCGAGCTCGGCGTGCACGGCATGCTCCTTGCCCTGTTCGCGGTCCCGGTGTACGTCGTAGCCGGGGTCGCCGCCCTGCTGCGCCGCCCGCTCGCCTACGCGGTCACCGCGAAGGGCCGCCTCGCCAGCGCCGACGGGCCGAAGTCGTTCCGGCTGCACGCGGCATGGGCGGGGGTGTCCGCGGCGCTGCTCGGGGTGAGCGGGTGGCTCGGTCACCACTCCGGCGCGCTGTGGTTCTGGTCGGCGCTCAGCATCGTCGCCGGGGTCTCGCCACCGCTCATCGCGTGGATCACGTGGCTGCGCAACCGGCGGATCACCGAGCAGGAGGCCGACCTGACCACGTCCACCGGCCCGCTCGTCATGACCGTGCGCGGCAAGGCCGCCGTGGTCCGCGAGTCGATCACCACGACGTCGACGATCCGGCTGTCGGACCTGCCGCACGTGCCCGGCCTCGACCTGATCGTGCCCGGCCAGCGACCAGCGGTGGTTGCGAAGGAGCCGGTGTGATCACGCTGCCCCGGCTCATGCTCGCCGCGCTGCTGCTCGTCGGCGGCTACACGTTCGTGGTCGCGCCGCGGGTCGCCGCCGCGACCGGCCCCGCGGTCCGCTGGGAGACCTCCCGGGCCGAGCCGCGCCCGACCTTCACCCCCTCCCCTGGCCGGAAGGTCGCCTTCCCGCAGGCGAGCAAGGCGTTCTTCGGCGTGTTCACCTCCCGCGGCCCGACCGACCTGACCGAATACGACGGGTTCGTCGCCGCCGCCGGCAAGGCACCGCAGGTGATGATGTTCTCGCAGGGGTGGGCGGTCGCCAAGACGTTCGACCGGCAGCCGTTCGACCGCATCATGAACCGGGGCATGCTGCCGATGCTCGGCTGGGAGCCGTGGAACTTCCGCTCCGAGTCCAAACAGGACAGTTCCCGCGGCAACCAGCCCGACTACCGGCTGTCGAAGATCAGCGGCGGCGCCTACGACGGCTACATCAAGGCGTGGGCGGCCGGTGTGAAGAGCCTCGGCTACCCGGTCGCGATCCGCTTCGCGCACGAGATGAACGGCTACTGGTACCCGTGGTGCGAGTCCGCCAACGGCAACCGCAAGGGCGACTACGTCGCCGCGTGGCGGCACGTGCACGACCTCTTCGAGGCCGCCGGCGCCGACAACGTCACCTGGGTGTGGAGCCCCAACGTCGCCTACGACGGCTCGACCCCGCTGCAGCAGCTGTACCCCGGCGACGACTACGTCGACTGGGTCGGCCTGTCCGGCTACTACGGCACCGGCGGGCTCGAGCAGTACCAGACCTTCGACCAGATCTACCGCAAGACCCTGACGTCGGTCACCGCGATCTCGAAGCGGCCGATCGTCGTCACCGAGGTCGCCGCCACCGACGCCGCCGGCCGCAAGGCTGAGTGGATCACCGACCTGCTCAAGACCCTGCCGAAGCACCCGGAGATCATCGGGTTCCTCTGGTACGAGTCGGTCAAGGAGACCGACTGGCGGATCGCGGCGACCCCAGCGGCGTCCAAGGCGTTCGCGACCGGGATCTCGCAGCCCTACTTCACCGCGTCCTACGCTCCTGACATGGTGCCGCTGGTCGTTCGTCGCTCCGGGAGCACATCGTGACGGGATACGTCGTCGGCATCGACCTCGGCACCTCCAACACCGTCGCGGTGATCCGCTCCCCCGACGGCCGGCGCCGCCCGGTCCTCTTCGACGGCGCCCCGCTCATGCCGTCCGCGGTGTTCCTGCAGGACAACGGTCAGCTCGCGGTCGGCCGCGACGCGCAGCGGCTGGCCCAGCTCGACCCGGGCCGCTACGAACCCAACCCGAAGCGCCGCATCGACGAGACCACCGTCCTGCTCGGCAACACCGAGGTCCCGACCCGGGAGATGCTCGCCTCGGTGCTGTGGGCCGCCGCCGTCGGCGTCGCGGAGATCACCCGCACCCCACCGCCGGTCGTGCTCACCTATCCGGCGTCGTGGGCGCACACCCGCCGCTCCCTGCTCCAGGAGGCCGCGACCCTCGCGGGCTGGCGCCAGGTGAGCCTGGTCCCGGAGCCGGTCGCCGCCGCCCGCTACTTCATCAGCACCCTCAACCATCCGCTGCCGCTCGGCGCGGCCATGGTCGTCTACGACTTCGGCGGCGGCACCGTCGACATCGCCGTCGTCCGCCACTCCCCGGACGGCTTCACCGTCGTCGGCGCCGGCGGCCTGCAGGACATCGGCGGCCTCGACATCGACGCCACCCTCGTCGAGCACGTCGGCGCCCACCTGCGCCGCTCCGACCCCGCCGTGTGGCAGCGCCTGCAGGCACCGGTCACCGCGCAGGACCGCCGCGACCGGCGGCTGTTCTGGGAGGACGTCCGCGGCGCGAAGGAGATGCTGTCGCGCACCGCCGCCGCCCCGATCTCCGTCCCCGGCATCGAGGCGGCGCTGCACCTCACCCGCGACGAGCTCGAGGCGCTCGTCGAGCCGATGCTGCGCCAGACGATCGCCGAGACGTCCCGGGTCGTGGCGAGCTGCCGGCTGGCCCCGAACCAGCTCACCGGGATCATGCTCGTCGGCGGGTCGTCGCGGGTGCCGCTGGTCGCCCGCATGCTGCACCGCGCCCTCGGCGTCGTGCCCACCGTCCTGGAGCAGCCGGAGCTGCCGGTCGCCGAGGGCGCCGTCGTCCACCCGGCGGAGCTCACCGGCACCAGCGCGACCGGCACCGCGTCCGTCGCCGGCCAGCTGCCGCGCCAGACGTCACCGGGCGTGGCGTATCAGACCCAGGGGTATCCGGCGCAGCAGCTCACCGGCCAGAGCGGTGTCGTCTACGGCACGCAGCCCACCTCGGCGCCTCCGGTCAGCCCGGCATCCCCGCACTCTCCGGTCTCTCCGGTCTCTCCGGTCTCTCCGGCTGACGCGCCCGTCTCCGCCGTGCCGGTGTCCGGCCTGCCGGTGTCCGGCATTCCCGTCTCCGGCATGCCGGTCTCCGGGCCACCGGTCTCGGCGCCGCCCGTGCACACCGCCGGCGCTCCCGCGACCGCTCCGGTGCTCCCGCACGTGCCGGCACGGCCCGCGAAGCGGCGCCGGCTCGCGCTGGTCGCCGCGGCGGTTGTGGCGCTGCTGCTCGTCGCCGGTGGTGCCGCCTGGTACCTCACCCGGCCCAGCTGGGAGACCCTGCCGAAGGTGCCGACCGCGCTCGACGGCACCTCCATCGGCATCGAAGGCGCCGGCGCCGCGTTCTTCCACGGCAAGCTGTACGTCATCGGCGGCTACACCGCAGACCCGCCCCGCAAGTGGCTCAACACTGTGTGGATCTTCGACCCGGCATCCAACACCTGGTCACCGGGCCCGGGACTGGACTTCGGGACGTCCCAGATGGCGGTCGTGGTGACGCCGACCGATCAGCTGTACATCATCGGCGGCTACACGGAGACCGGCGCCACCGAGAACACCTACCAGCTCAACGCCGCCGCCGGGCGCTGGGACGAGAAGACGTCATTGCCCGAGGCCCGCCTGGCGGGTGCTGCGGTCCACGACGGCACCACGGTCATTTTCGCCGGCGGCGTCGGCAGCGACGGCCAGCCCAAGGACACGATCTGGGCGCTGAAGTCCGACGGCCAGAGCTGGGAGGAACTGCCCGCCCGGCTGGCGCAGCCCAGGGCGAAGCTGACCGCGGCCACCGACGGCGCCGGCACCGCCTGGTTCATCGGCGGCAGCGGCGGCGGTCACACGTACGACGACATCGACGTGCTCGTGCAGCGCAAGCCCGGCAACCCGCGCAAGCTGCCTCAGCCCCGCGAGGGCGCCTCCGCCGTCAACCTGGCGGGCTTCGGCCTGTGCGTGCTGGGCGGCAACAACGGCGACAAGGTCTACCAGTGGTGGTGCGCGAAGGACGGCGTCGCCTCGCGGCTGCCGAAGCTCGCCGTCCCGCGCGCCGGCATGGCCGTCGCGACCGCCGGCAAGACCGTGTACGCCGTCGGTGGGTACAGCACCGCGAAGAAGTTCAACGGCAGCACCGACGCGGAACGCTTCACCACCGGCTCCTGAGCGCCCGCGGCCATGACCGGCCCTGCAATCATCGAAGGATGTCGAGCCTGATCCTGGCGGGCGTGGTGACGGCGGGCGCCGTGGTGCTGTTCACGGGGCTCGCCTTCCTCGAACGCCGGCGCTTCGCCGCGAGGCGCAGGGCGGCGGCCGCGCGGCTGCCCGAGGTCGAGCTCGACCCGTTCCACGCGCTCGCCGTGGCGGCGGGCTGGCCCGGCTGGACGACGGGCGACACGAGGCCGGCCGGCGCGGCGGCGGTGGCACTTGCCGTCAGGAAGGCGGCGGCGCTCGCCGCGACGGACCGCCCCAACCTGCTCCGCGAATACCGCACCCGGCTGCCGCCGCATCCGGCCCTCGCGGGGCTCGCCGCCGACCAGGAGCTGATCAGCAAGAGCGCCGGTCAGGACGGTGGCCGCGCGGGCCTATGATGCGTGCCGTGGCGCACGTGCTGGTGGTCGACGACGACCCACCCCTCGCGGACTCGCTGCGCCGTGCGCTCGTCTACGGCGGCTACCGGGTCACCGTCGCCGCGACCGGTCCCGCGGCGCTGGACGCCGTCGCGGCGGAGCGGCCCGACCTGGTGGTGCTCGACCGGATGCTGCCGGGGCTCGACGGGGTCGGGGTGTGCCGGCGGCTGCGGGCGGCCGACCGGGACCTGCCGGTGCTCATGCTCACCGCCCGCGACGCCACCGCCGACCGGGTCGAGGGCCTCGACGCCGGCGCCGACGACTACCTCGTCAAACCGTTCGACTACGACGAGCTCCTCGCCCGGGTGCGGGCACTGCTGCGGCGGGCCCGCCCCGAACGCCTCGAGTTCCAGGACGTGTGGCTGGACCCGGCCGCGCACGAGTGCCGCCGCGGCGACCTCACGCTCGACCTGACCGCCCTCGAGTTCCGGCTCCTGGAGCACTTCCTCGCCCACCCGCGGCAGGTGCTGAGCCGGGCGCAGCTGCTCGACGCGGTGTGGGGCATGGACTTCGCCACCGCCAGCAACGTCGTCGACGTCTACGTCGGCTACCTGCGGGCGAAGCTCGGGGAGCCGCGGCTGCTGCACACGATCCGCGGCGTCGGCTACGTCCTCAAGGCGCCGTGATGTCGATCAGGCTGCGGATCACGCTGTTCGGGCTCGGCGTCGCCGGGGCGGTCCTCGGGCTGTTCTGCGCCGCGGTGTATCTGCTGCTGGCCGCCGGTGCCGCCGCCGGACAGGACACCGCCCTCGCGGCCCGAGCCGACGCGGTCGCGGCGTCCGTGACCGGGCTGCCGGCCGCCGCGGAGGGCCCGGCACCGGCCGCGGTCGACGTGCGGACCAGTTCCGACATCTTCGTCATGCTCGTCGACCCGCAGGGGCGCGTGCTCTACAGCACCGGCGCGTTCGACGGGCGTTTCCCATCGGTACCGGCGGCGGCGCTGACCGATCAGAAGTCCACTGTGGACATCGGGGTGCCGGTGCGGGTCGCGGTGCGGCAGGCCGCCGGTGGGCACGTGATCGCGGCGCAGCCGACCCGGAAGGTCACCGACGACCGGCGGGGGCTGTTCGTGCTGGTCTGCGTCTACGCGGTCCTCGCGCTCGCCGCCGCGGCCGGCGCGACCTGGCTCGTCACCGGCAGGGCACTGCGACCGCTGCGGCAGCTGACCGGGCACGTGGAGCAGATCGGGCGGGAGCAGGACTTCAGCCGGCGGCTGCCGCCGGTGCCGGTCCGCGACGACGTGGGCAGGCTCACCGCCGCGTTCAATACGATGATGGAACGCCTGCAGGGCGGTTACGCCGCGCAGCGGCGGTTCGTCGCCGACGCGTCGCACGAGCTGCGCACGCCGCTGACCACGATCCGCAACAACGCCGGGTTCCTGCAACGGCATCCGGACGCGGCGCCCGAGGACGTGGCCGCCGCGGTGCGGGACATCGCCGGGGAGAGTGCCCGGATGAGCCGCCTCGTCGAGCATCTGCTGACCCTCGCCCGGTCCGACGCGTCGGGGCTCGAGCTGGCCGCGGTCGACCTGGGTGCGCTCGTCGCCGACGTGTGCCGGCAGGCGGAGGCGCAGCACCCCGGCCGGACGTTCCACCGGGCGATCACGCCCGCCCCGCCGGTGCACGGGTCCGTCGACGCGCTCACCCAACTGGTGTGGATCCTGCTCGACAACGCCGTGAAGTACTCCGCGGCCGGCGGCAACGTGTGGGTCACCGTGACGCAGCGCGGCGACCGGGCCCAGCTCAACGTCACCGACGACGGCACCGGCATCCCGCCCGGCGCCGAACGTCGGATCTTCGAACGGTTCCACCGCGGCGACGAGGCCCGCACCGGCCCCGGCGCCGGCCTCGGCCTGGCCATCGCACTGTCCATCGTGGACGCCCACGGCGGCACGATCGTCGCGGCCAACAACGCCACCGGCGGTGCGTCGTTCGTCGCGGACCTGCCGCTCTCATCGTCTTCTTAACCTCCGCTCATCGACCGCTCATCGGGCGGGGCGACGCTTGGCGGCATGGCCGTGGTGCGGGGACTGCTCGTGCTGCAGGGTGCGTTCGGGCTCACCGGCACCCTCGGCGTGCTCACGCTGATGGGGTTCAACCCCCTCTACGCGGTCGCGCCGGTCGCGCACGCCGCGCTGCTCATGACGCTCGGCGCGCTGCTGCGGCGGCGCCGGTGGGCGCTCGTCACCGTCATCGTCGCCGAGGTCCTCGCCGTCGCCGGCTGGGAGCTGCAGCTGCTGCTCGGGCTGTTGCCGCAGCTGGACTTCACCGTCAACCTCACCGGCCTGCTCACCACCCTGGCGTTGCCGGTGACGGTGCTGGTCCTGTGCGCGAGCCGCGTGACCGCGCGTGCGTGACTTCTGGCTCGGCATCGCCCCCGAGCACCGCGTCGGCCTGCTGTGCCTCCTCGCGGCGCCGCTGCTGCTCGTCCAGATCCGGCCCTGGCGGGCCGCGCCCACCGAGGTCCGGTGGTGCTCGGGCCTGCTCGGCACCCTCGCCGTCGTCCACCTGGGACTGCCGGTGTGGTTCGGGTCGGTGCTGTCGGCGGGGCTGTTCGGATGGCTGGCCGTGCGGTGCGTCGCCGGCCGGTCGTGGCGGGTCCAGGCCGGGTTCCTCGTGACGGCGCAGTTGCTGCTGTTCGTCGCCGCGGCAGGGGTACGGGCAGCGACTCCCGATCAGGTCGGCCTGACCGTCGCCGCCCTGGAACTGATGCTGCTGTCCATCTCGTGCCGGCGGGCCCTCGCCCGGGTCGGGACGGTCGCGCTCGTGGTCGTGTTCGGCACCGCGATGTGGGTCGTGTCCATCGCCGGGCACGACGAGCACCACGACGGAGACGGCGTCGACCGCATCCAGGCCGGCACCGTGCAGCGCCCGGCCGGGCCGGCCTCGACCGCGGTCCAGCGGGCCGCGGCCCGGGACCTCGCCGCGCAGGTCCGCGCGTCCACCGCCCGCTACGCGACCCTGGCGGCGGCGGAGGCCGACGGGTATCACGCCACCGGCCCGCGGACCGGCCTGCAGGTGCACTTCGAGCACAAGGGGCACCAGAACGACGACCGGGTGCTCGACCCGGCGGCGCCGGAGCAGCTCGTCTACGCCGTCCGCGGCGACCGCACGCGCCTGCTCGGCGTGGTGTTCCAGGTGCCGGTCGCCGGTGACCGGGGGCCCGCGATCGGCGGCGCCGACACCCGGTGGCACGCCCACGACGTGTGCGTCAGCCTGCTGCCGCTCGGCTTCGGCGTGGTGTCCCCGTTCGGCTCGTGCCCGGGGTTCACGTTCGCCACGACCCTGCCGGAGATGATCCACGTGTGGGTGGTGGACCCGCCGGGCGGCCCGTACGCCACCCACGTCGACGACGCCTGGATCACCGCCTTGCCGTGATACTCCGGACCGCCCGATACGCCGGGGTGCCGCAGAGGTACCACGTCACGATCAGCCGGGCCTGGGTCGAGCTCGTCGCCTGCCATACCGAGGCGGGCGAGGACGACTTCGACGCCTTCCTCGCCCGCTGCCCGGACCTGCTCGACAAGCGGCTGCTGACCCGGTTCTACCGCAGCACCACCCTCGCGTCAGTGGCCGCCAGAAACGGCTGGGTCGAGCCGGACCTGCACCCGATCCCCGGCTGAGGCCGGCGTGGCGCCGGCCGGACGGCGGACGAACAGCAGCACCAGTACACCCGCCGCCAATGCGACCACTCCGGCCACGAGCAGCGTCTGGTCCAGCGCGTCGGCGACCCCGGCGCGCGGGTCCCGGTGCGCGGCGAGACGGTGGCTGAACACCGCCCCGAACACGGCGACGCCGAGCGCGAACCCGAGCTGGCGGAACGTGTTGACCGCGCCGCTGGCCATGCCGCTGCGCTCCGGCGGCGCCGCGGCGAGGGCCGCCGAGGCGAGGACCGGCAGCACCATGGCCACCCCGACACCGGCCACGACCAGGCCCGGGATGAGCGCCGTGCCCGGGCTGGACGCGGTGAGCCGGGCCTGCAGCAGGTCCCCGGCGCCGACGAGCAGCAGCCCCAGCCCGATCGTCCACCGTGGGGCGACCCGCTGCAGCAGCCGCCCGCCGAACGCGGCGACGACGAACGACGCGACGCTCATCGGCAGCGCGCCGAGCAGGCCCGCGTCGACCGGGCCCTTGCCGAGGAACTGCTGCAGCCAGACGGTGACGAACGGCAGGTACGCGAACGCCGCCGCCTGCGCGAGCACCGCCGCCACCATCAGCGTGGTGAACGACCCGCTGCGGAACAGCCGCAGGTCCAGCATCGGGTGGTCGGTGGCCCGTTCGACGAGCACGAACACCAGCAGCGCGGCGGCGGAGACCGCGAACGCGGTCAGGGTCGACGCCGCGGTCCAGCCGGCCTCGCCGCCGCGGATGAGGCCGTAGGTGACCGCGGCCGCGCTGATCGTGAACGCGACGGTGCCCGGCAGGTCGAAGCGCGCGTCGGCGCGTCCCCGGGACTCGGTGACCCCGCGGACCGTGAACCACACCGCGAGGAGGCTGACCGGCAGGTTCACCAGGAAGATCCAGCGCCAGCCGAGGTGCTCGGTGAGCAGCCCGCCGACGATCGGCCCGGCGGCCGCGGCGGCGCCGTTGACCGCGCCCCAGACGCCGAACGCGACGCCGCGGTCCTTGCCGTGGTACGTGACGTTGAGCAGCGCCACCGTCGTGGCGAACATCGCCGCCCCGCCGATCCCCTGCAGGAAGCGTGCCGCGACCAGGACGCCGGCGTCGTTCGCGACCGCGCACAGCAGCGACGCCGCGGCGAACACCACCGTCCCGGCCAGGTACATCCGGCGCCGGCCGTGCCGGTCGGCCAGGGCCCCGGCGCCGAGGAGCAGCGCCGCGAGGGCCAGGGCGTAACCGTCGAGGACCCACTGCAGCCCGTCCAGCGAGGCGTGCAGGTCACCGGCGATCGCCGGCAGCGCCACCGTCACGATCGTGACGTCGACGAGGAGCATGAAGGTGCCGATCGACACGGCGATCAGCGGAGACCATTTGCGCATGCCGGCGAGCATGGGACACCGCTGACCGCCTGACGAAGCCATCCGCGATGAGGTGGCGTATTCCGACGTTGCGTTACGCTTCGCTGGTGGAAATCGACACGCTGGACCGGCAGATCGTGGACGCGTTGCGAGTCGACGGCCGGGCCGGGTTCAGCCGGATCGCCGAGCTCCTCGGCGTCTCCGACCAGACGGTCGCCCGCCGGTTCCGCCGGCTGCGCACCGAGGCGGGCGTCCGGGTCGTCGGCCTGCCCAACGGCATCCGCCTCGGCTACGACAAGTGGATGATCCGCGTGCAGAGCACCCCCGGCGGTGCGTCGGCCATCGCGGAGGCCCTCGCCCGCCGCCCCGACACGACGTGGGTGACCATCGCCTCCGGCGGCGCCGAGGTGACCTGCATCGTGCAGAACCCCGGCACCGCCGACCGCGACGCGCTGCTGCTGCGGAAGCTGCCGAACACCCCGCGGCTGGTGTCGGTGCGGGCGCACTGCCTCATCCACTACTTCGCCGGCGGCGCCGTGGACGCCGCCGGCCCGAACGCGCTCACCCCGGAGCAGGCCGCCGCGGTGCGGCCGCCGGCCGCCGAGGGGCCGGCCGTGCTGCTCGACTCCGACCAGCCGCTCGTTGCCGCCCTCGCCCGCGACGGCCGCACCGGGCTGCCCGAGCTCGCGGCCGCCACCGGCTGGTCGGAGTCGACCGTCCGCCGCCGCCTCGAGCACCTGCTGCACACCGGCGCGATCTTCTTCGACGTCGAGGTGAACCCGGTCCTGTTCGGCTACAACGCCCGCATCCTGCTGTGGATGTCCGTCGCCCCCGCGCACCTGGAGACGGTCGGCCGGGCCCTGTGCACCCACCCGGAGGTCGTGTTCGCGGCGGCGACGACCGGCGCGACCAACCTCGTCGCCACGATCATCTGCCCCGACATGGCCGGCCTGTACGACTACCTCACCCACCGCATCGGCCCGCTCCCGGGCGTCGAGCGCGTCGAGACCGCCCCCGCCCTGCGCCACGTCAAGCAGGTCGGCGCCGTCCACTAGCCGAAGATCGCGGCCGTGGCCGCTGTCACGACAACTGCCAACGCCCGATCCGACTCACCTGGATGGTCGCAGAGCGGCACCACCACGGACGTAGGCTCGGCGGATGCGGAAGGTGGCGTTGGTGACCGGGTCGGCGTCCGGGATCGGGGCGGCGACGGCGCGGCGGCTGGCGGCCGACGGGATGACCGTGGTGGTCCACTCGCGGGCGAGCCGGGCGGCCGGCACCGCTCTTGCCGCCGAGCTCCGCGGGACCTACCTGCAGGCCGATCTCGCCGACGACGACGCGGCGGCGGCGCTGGTCCCCCGGGTGCTGGCCGAGCACGGGCGGCTCGACGTGCTGGTGAACAACGCCGGGATCAGTTGGCCCGTGCCGCACACGGACCTGGGCGCGCTCACCGCCGCCGACTGGCGCCGGCTGCTGGACGTGAACCTGATCGCGCCGTGGCTGTTGTGCACCGCGGCCCTCCCGGCGCTGCGGGAGTCGACCGGCTGCGTCGTGAACGTGACCAGCCACGCCGGGGTGCGCCCGAAGGGCAGCTCGATCGCGTACGCCGCGAGCAAGGCCGCCCTGAACCACGTCACCAGACTGCTGGCCGCGGCGCTCGGGCCGGACGTGCGGGTCAACGCCGTCGCCCCGGGGCTCGTCGACACCCCGCTGACCGCCGACTGGGCCGACGCGCACACCTTGTGGAACACGGCCAGCCCGATGCGCCGCCCGGCGCAGCCGTCGGACGTGGCCGACCTCATCGCCGCCGTCATCGGCAACACCTACCTGACCGGCGAGGTGATCCTCCTGGACGGCGGCCTCAACCTGCGCTGACGCAGACGGCTAGCTGTCGGCACCTGCCGGCGTCGCCGCTGATCCGGCGCTGGTCAGCAGCAACGCCCGCTCGTCGGCGCCGAGCGCGGCGGTGGCCGGATGCGGCGGCAGCCCGACGCAGTGCTCCCGGACCACGTCCGGGTAGTGGGGGTAGCCGGCGAGGCCGTAGAGGCCGTAGGCGAGGATCATGAAGATCGCCGCGGTGAGGTACGTCAGCCCGAAAAGCGCGACTTCGAAGACCCCACCGAGGAACTGAGCGGTCAGGCCGGGCTCACCAGGGGACACCATCAGGGTGGCGTAGAAGAGGCCGAGCGCCGGTGCGACCAGGTAGAGGACCCAGATGAAGGAGTCTGACGGCGGACTGGTCGGAGGGTCCAGCAGCGCGTCCTGCTCCTGCACGAACGCCTCGCACCGCTGCCGCAGCTCGGGGTCGTCACGCAGTTGCGACACGGTTGCCGGTCCCTCGGCGCGACGCAGACACTCGAGCCATGCGGCCACGACGCCGTGCTCGGGCGCGTACGTCGGATCGCCGCCGCGAGCCGTCGGCGTCAGCTTGCCCTCGGTGTCGATCACGACGAGCTCGTCGATCAGCAGCGTGGCGACCGCGGCGTCTTCCATCGCGGCGTGGTTCACCACCTTGCTGGACCACCCCGTCTTGGCGAGCGCGTGGAACGGTTCGATCTCGATGTCGCGCAGGTATCCGGCCCCCGCCCTCCGGTGCCTCCTGCACCGCCGCAGCCACACCGCCAGCAGCCCGGCGTAGAACGCGGCCGCGCCGGCCGTCACCACACCAGCCAACACCAGCTCCGACACACCTGGATGGTCGCAGACCGGCACCACCGGGCCAACGCAGCTGGATAGGCTCGCCCGGTGGACGGAGACCCGGGGCAGGCGCCGCTGCTGCGGGAGCGGTGGCCGGTGCTCGCCGGTGAGCTCGACGCCGCGCTGGCAGCGGTCGGCGAGAAGTCGCTGCGGCGCCGGGCCTCGCGGCTGCGGGTCGTGCAGATGTGCTCGTGCGAGGACGACTTCTGCCAGAGCTTCCGGACCGCGCCGGCGACCGGCAAGGCCTACGGGCCAGGGCACCGCAACGTGTGGCTCGACCCGCCCTGGCCGGGGTACCTCGTCCTCGACGTGGTGCGGGGCATCATCGTCCACATCGAGGTGCTGTACCGGCCGCCGCTGGACTGATCCCGGTCGGCCGCCCGCAGCCGCCGGCACACCTCGAACCCGTCGACATGCTTCGACGATCGCAGGGCGAAGCGACCGGTCAGGGCGCCGGCGCCCGACGGGTGGTCGCCGCGATCAGGCAGCCGAACGCGAGCCCGGCCGCGCCGGTCCGCACGGCATGGGCGAGCTGCCAGCGGTCGCGGACGTCCGCCCAGTCCGACGGGGGTGCCTGCACGTTCCAGGTCAGCTGATCGGTGTTGATCGGGACGTTGAACACGAGCGTCGTCGCCACGACGCTCAGCAGCAGGACGAGGGCCACCGCCGGCCAGAGCACGCGCCGGCGGCCGCGGACCGCGGACGCGACGAGAATCGCCGTGGCGACCAGGGCCGGGATGAGGGTGGCGGAGGCGAGGCTGTCCAACCGGTCCAACTCGACCTGGCGGACCTGGGTGTACACCGGGCCGCCTGCGCTTCGCAGCGTCGACTCGAGGACGAGGACCGTGAGGAGGAACCCGGTGAAGAGCCCGCCGAAGAGCAGGCCCGCGGCGCGCGCGATGGTGCCGGTCAGGCTGTCGGTCATGGTGGTTCCCGTCCGTCAGTGGGCGATGCCGACGACCTGCTTGACCGTCCCGGGTTGATCGAGCATGCGGAGCATGTGGTGGGCGACGTCGGCGCGCGGGACGGAGAAGCCGCCGCGGATGTTCTGCCCGAATGCCGTCCGGTACACGCCGGTCAGGGGCTTGTCGGTCAGTTTCGGCGGTCGTGAGACGGTCCAGTCCAGGCCGCTGCCGGCGAGGATGTCCTCCATCAGCGCGAGGTCGGCGTAGTGCGCGCGGAACAGGGTGTTGGCGATCCGGGCGCCCAGGTGCCGCATGAAGAACCCGTCGCCGGGATCGTGTTTCGGCGGGTTCGGGCGGCCGGGTGACGGCACGGTGCCGACCGGCGCGGCGCTGACCACGATGATGCGCCGGACGTGGCCCGCCTGCATCGCCGCCACGATGGCGCGGGTGCCGCGCGAGGTGATGCCCGCGTCGGACCTCGGGTTGCGCGGGCCGAGGCCGGACAGGACCGCGTCGGCACCGTCGACCGCGGCCGCGAGCGCCGCCGGGTCCGGATCGGCGAGGTCGGCGGCGACGGTCCGCACCCCGGCCGGCAGGCTCCTCGGGTTCCGGGCCACGGCGGTGACGTCGTGACCCGCGGCGAGGGCCTGTTCGAGCAGATGCCGGCCGATGCCCCCGGTCGCGGCGAAGATGACGAGTCTCATGCTCAGCTCCTGCCAGTTCACATCCCGTACGATACGAGTTCCATATTAAATGAGTTCGCGACTCAGACAATATGAGTTACGTAACATATGGGCAGCCGGAAGGGCGGGCGGATGCGATCCGCCCGTGGGTGTCGAGCTGAAAGCGGGCGCCGCTGTCCTGATCGATCAGGACAGCGGCGCGGCGGGACGGGTCAGGCCTTGCGGAGCCAGAAGGTGAGGCCGAGCGACTCGTCGGTGAACGCGGTGGCGTCCGGCCAGGTCGGCTCGCCCTCGGCGTAGGCGGTGGCGAGGACGTCGTCGGTGACCAGGTCCCGGTGCTCCGTCAGGGCGAGCGCGGTGTCGTCGCGGGTGGTGGTGTACCGCAGCTCGATGCGGTCCACGACGTCCAGGCCACTGGACTTGCGCGCCTCCTGGATCTGCCGGACGGCGTCACGGGCCAGGCCGGCCCGCTCCAGCTCCGGGGTGAGCCGCAGGTCCAGGGCGAGGGTCGCGCCCGAGTCGGCGGCGACCGTCCAGCCCTCCCGCGGGGTCTCGGTGATGAAGACCTCGTCCGGGGTCAGCTCGACCGGCTCGCCGGCCACGAGGACCGTCGCCGTGCCGGTGTCACGCAACGCGTCCCGCAGTACCAGGGCATCCGCGGCGGCGATGACCTTCGCGACGTCCTGGACGCCCTTGCCGAACCGCTTGCCGAGCGCCCGGAAGTTGGCCTTGGCGGTCGCGTCGACCAGCGACGACCCGGCGGCGTCGACGGGGACGACCGAGCCGACGTTGAGCTCCGACGCGATCTCGGCGAGGAGTTCCGCGGAGAGCTTGTCGAAGCCGTTCGCCGACGCGAGGGCCCGCGACAGCGGCTGCCGCACGCGGATGCCGGAGTCGGCGCGGGCGGCCCGGCCGAGCTCCACGAGGCGGCGGGCGACGGCCATCTGCGCCGACAGGGCCGGGTCGACCAGCGCGGCGTCGACGGCCGGGTAGGTCGCCAGGTGCACCGACGCCGGCGCGCCCGGCGAAACGGGCACGACGACGTCCTGCCAGACCCGTTCGGTGATGAACGGGACGATCGGGGCGAGCAGCAGCGTCACCGTCGACACGACCTCGTGCAGGGTGGCGAGGGCGGCCGGGTCGCCGCGCCAGAAGCGGCGGCGGCTGCGGCGCACGTACCAGTTGGACAGGTCGTCGACGAACGCGGCGAGGAGCTTGCCGGTCTCGTGGGTGTCGAACGCGTCCATCGCGGCGTCGACCTTGCCGACCAGCGTGTGCAGCTCCGACAGCACCCAGCGGTCCATGACGGGCCGGTCGGCCGGCGACGGGTCCGACGGGGACGGGGTCCAGCCGGCGGTGCGGCCGTACAGGGCCTGGAACGCGACCGTGTTCCAGTAGGTCAGGAGGGTCTTGCGGACGACCTCCTGCAGCGTGGTGTGCCCGACCCGGCGCGCCGACCAGGGCGAGCCGACGGCGGCCATGAACCACCGGACGGCGTCGGCGCCGTGCAGGTCGAGCAGCGGGATCGGTTCGAGGATGTTGCCGAGGTGCTTGGACATCTTGCGGCCGTCCTCGGCGAGGATGTGGCCGAGGCAGACCACGTTCTCGTACGAGTTGCGGCCGAAGACGAGGGTGCTGACGGCCATCAGCGTGTAGAACCAGCCGCGGGTCTGGTCGATCGCCTCGGAGATGAACTGCGCCGGGAAGCGCTTCTCGAACAGGTCGGCGTTGCGGTAGGGGTACCCGAACTGCGCGAACGGCATCGCCCCCGAGTCGTACCAGGCGTCGATGACGTCCGGGACGCGGGTCGCGGTCGCGCCGCAGTGGCAGGCGAAGGTGATCTCGTCGATGAACGGCCGGTGCGGGTCGAGGTCCGCCAGGTCCCGTCCGGCCCGCTCACCGAGCTCGGCGAGGGAGCCGACGCAGGTGAGGTGCCCTTCGGGGCAGCGCCAGATCGGCAGCGGGGTGCCCCAGTAGCGTTGCCGGGACAGCGCCCAGTCGACGTTGTTGACCAGCCAGTCACCGTAGCGGCCGTGCTTGACGCTCTCCGGCTGCCAGTTGGTGCGCTCGTTCTCGCGCAGCAGGTCGTCCCGGATCGCGGTGGTCCGCACGTACCACGACGGCTGCGCGTAGTAGATCAGCGCGGTGTGGCAGCGCCAGCAGTGCGGGTAGCTGTGCTCGTAGGGCACGTGCCGGAACAGCAGGCCACGCTCCCGGAGGTCATCGACGAGCGGCGTGTTCGCGGTGCGGAAGAACAGCCCGCCGACCAGCGCGATCTCCGCCTCGAAGGTGCCGTCGCGGCGCACCGGGTTGATCATCGGCAGGCCGTAGGCCCGGCAGCTGGCGAGGTCGTCGGCGCCGAACGCCGGCGACTGGTGGACCAGGCCGGTGCCGCTGTCGGTGGTGACGTAGGAGGCGAGGATGACGATGTGCGCGTCGGGGACGTCGACCAGGTCGAACGGCGGCCGGTACGTCCAGCGCTCCAGCTCCTTGCCGGTGAACGACTCGCCGGTGAGCGTCCACCCCTCCCCCAGCACCGACGCGACCAGCGGCTCGGCGAGCAGCAGCTGCTCGGTGCCGTCGGTGGCGACCACGTAGGTGACGTCGGGGTTCACGGCGACCGCCGTGTTGGACACCAGGGTCCACGGCGTGGTCGTCCACACCAGCAGCGCGACCCGGCCGGCCAGGGGGCCGGAGGTGAGCGGGAACCGGACGAACACCGACGGGTCCACGTCGGTCTCGTAGCCCTGGGCGAGCTCGTGGTCGGACAGCGCGGTCTGGTCCCGCGGGCACCACGGCGCGACCCGGAAGTCCTCGACCAGCAGGCCCTTGTCGAAGATCTGCTTGAGCGACCACCAGACGGACTCGATGTAGGGCGCGTCCATCGTGCGGTACGCGTCGTCCATGTCGACCCAGTAGCCCATGCGGTGGGTGAGCTCGGCGAACGCGTCGGTGTGCCGGGTCACCGACTCGCGGCACTTCGCGTTGAACGCGGCGATGCCGTAGTCCTCGATGTCCTGTTTACCGGCGAAGCCGAGCTCCTTCTCCACCGCCAGCTCCACCGGCAGGCCGTGGCAGTCCCAGCCGGCCTTGCGCTCGACGTGGAAGCCCTTCATCGTCCGGTACCGCGGGAACACGTCCTTGAACACCCGCGCCTCGATGTGGTGCGCGCCGGGCATGCCGTTGGCGGTCGGCGGCCCCTCGTAGAAGACCCACTCCGGCCGGCCACGGGACTGCTCGAGGCTGCGGGTGAAGACGTCGCCGCTCTCCCAGAAGCGCAGCACGTCATGGTCGAGGGCGGCCAGGTCCACCTGGGCGGGCACGGGGCGGTACATGTCCGGCAATGCTACCCGGCACCTCCGCTCACCTCCGGGCGGGCGTTGCCGATGAGCTACCGGAAGATCACAGGAGGAGGTACGGGTGCCGGCTGCGTTGCGCCTGCCGTCGTCGCGGCGGCTCGTCGGTGCGGTCGCCGGGTGCCTGCTCGCCGAGGCCGCCTGGACGACCGCGTACGCGGCGGGGCTGCCGGTGCCGAAGGTGCTGGCGTTGCTGCTGGTGCCGGCGGCGATGGGGCTGGCCGGGCTGACCGCGCTGGTCGCGGCCCGCACGCCGGGACTGGCCCCGGGCGGGCCCCGGTTCTGGCGGCAGCTGACCGTGTGCATCCTGCTGACCGGGGTCGGCGCGACGATCATGGGCCAGGCGAGGCTCAACCCGGACATGCCGAACGCCCTGCGGATCATCCAGCTGTCGGCGCCGGCGCTCGTGCTGGGCATCGGGCTGGCGATGTACGCGCTGCTGCGGCTGCCCGTGCGGGCCCAGTCCCGGGGAGAGTGGGTCCGGCTCGGGCTGGACGGGCTGACCGTGCTCATCACCACCGCCCTGTTCCTGTGGCACCTGGCGCTCCGGCCGATGGTCGAGCGGCACACCGACGTGCGGCTCGCGCTGGGCCTGCTGATGCTGGCCACGACCTGCCTGGTCGCGCTGGTGGCGGTGATGAAGGTCGTCCTGCTCGGCAGCGGCCCGGTCAGCCCCCGCTCGATGCGGCTGCTCGCCTCGGCGATCCTCGCCGGCGGGCTCGGCTCGGCCGTGTCGCCGCTGATCGCCTCGCCACGCCTGGTGGGCATCCAGCCGATGATCACCCTGTTCGAGGCGCTGCTGGTGGCGTGGGCCGCGCACGCGCAGACCCGGCCGGTTTCGGAGCCGGTCGCCGCCGCGCGCACCCGCACCTACAGCAAGCTGCCGTACTTCGCCGTCGCCGCCACGTCACTGCTGCTCGCCGCCGTCGCCTATGGTGACCACGCCGGCGTCGGCCCCGTCGCCACCGGCGCGATCGCGGTCAGCGCCGTCGTCGGGCTGCGCCAGCTGGTCGCGCTGCGCGACAACGCGCAGCTGCTCACCTCGGTCCGCCGGCACGAGCAGCGGCTGCGCTACCAGGCCAGCCACGACGCGCTCACCACGCTGGTGAACCGGGCGCACTTCACCGAGCTGCTCGACGCGGCCCTCAGCACCGCCACCCGGCCGGTCGCGGTGCTGCTCATCGACCTCGACGACTTCAAACTCATCAACGACACGCTCGGCCACGCCGTCGGCGACGAGGTCCTGGTCACCGTCGCCGAGCGGCTGCGGCGGGCGGTGCGCCACGACGACGTGGTCGCCAGGCTCGGCGGCGACGAGTTCGCGATGCTGCTGCACGACGTCGACGGTGCGCACGCCGTCGACGTGGCCGGGCGCATCCGCGACACCCTCGGCACCCCCATCCACACCGCGGGCCACGACCTGCTCGTGCACGCCTCCGTCGGCGTCGCCGCCTCCGCCCCCGGCGACCGCCTCGACACCCTGCTGCGCAACGCCGACCTCGCCATGTACGCCGCGAAGGAACACGGCAAGGGCGGCCATTTCGTCTACGTGCCGGGCATGACCACCCGGATCGTCGCGCACGCCGAGCTCGGCGCCCAGCTGCGCGACGCGATCGAACTGGGTCAGCTGTTCCTGCTGTACCAGCCGATCGTGCGCCTCGACGACGGGCGGACCACCGCCACCGAGGCCCTCGTGCGGTGGCGGCACCCGGAGCGCGGGGTCGTGCCGCCGTGCGACTTCATCCCCGCCGCGGAGCAGACCGGCCTGATCGTGGCGCTCGGCCGCTGGGTGCTGCGGGAGGCGTGCCGGCAGCAGGCGCGGTGGCTGCGCGACCTCGGCGACGAAGCGCCGCAGTCCGTCAGCGTCAACGTCGCCGGCCGGCAGCTGACCGACCCGCAGTTCGTCGCCGACGTCGTCGCCGCCCTCGACGACGCCGGCCTCGACGCCGGGCGGCTCACCCTGGAGGTGACCGAGACCGCCGTCCTGGACCGGGCCGAGGCGATCGCGGCCCTCCACGCGCTGCGCGGGCTGCGGGTCAAGCTCGCCCTGGACGACTTCGGCACCGCCGCGTCGTCGCTGGGGCTGCTGCTCACGTGCCCGGTGACGTCGCTGAAGCTGGACCGCACGTTCGTCGACGGGATCACCACCGTCGCCCGGCAGGAGGCCGTCGCCACCGCCGTCATCCGCATGGCGCAGGCCCTGGAGCTGTCCGCGGTCGCCGAGGGCATCGAGACCGAGGCACAGGCGCGGATGCTGCGCAGCCTCGGATACCGCTTCGGGCAGGGCTACCTGTACGCACGACCTTTGGCGCCACACGACGTCGCGGCACTGTCCGCACCGGCACTCATAGGCCGCCGTTCGTCGATATGATCGCCGTCGATCCCTGTGCGACGATCCACGCGTCCTGGCGCGCGGCGTGTGGAGGTCGGTCATGGTGGAGCGGATCGTGCAGCGGATCGTCGTCCCGTTCGAAGGCGACGGCGCCGGAGTCGGCGGCCTCACCTGGGGCCAGCAGCAGGTCTGGCGGGCGATGGTCGAGATCGACACCTCCATGAGCATGGGCGGGGTCGTGCCCGTCACCGACGGCCGCACCGTGGCGGACTTCGTCGACGAGCTGAGGTTCCTGATGAGCCGCTACGCGGCGCTGCGCTCCCGCCTGGTGTTCGACGAGCCGTGGCACGCCACCTCGCTCGACGTGTGCCACCTGGTGCGGCAGGAGATCGTCGCCCGCGGCGAGACGGTCCTGGAGGTCCACGACGCCGGCCCCGGGGAGGACCCGGCCGCCGTCGCCGACGCCCTCCACGTGGCGTGGAAGGCCCGCAAGTTCGACTACACCACCGAATGGCCGATCCGCGAGGCCGTCGTCCGGCAGGACGGCACGATCACCCACGTCGTCGTGGTCATCTGCCACGTCGCCACCGACGGCAGCGGCCTCGGCACGATGATCCGCGAGCTGGGCGAACGGGACACGCCGCTCCGGCCGTACACGGCGATGCAGCCGCTCGAACTCGTCGCCGCGCAGCGCACCACCCAGCGGCAGACCGACACCGCGATGCGCTACTGGGAGGCGCAACTGCGCTCGATCCGGCCGCGCCGCTTCCCGTCTCGCGCTTCGCGTGACCCGTTCCCGTCTCGCGCTTCGCATGACCCGTTCCCGCCTCGCGCTTCGCATGACCCGTTCCCGCCTCGCGCTTCGCATGACCCGTTCCCGCCGGGCGCCGTCGCCGACCAGGACGGCCCCCGGTGGTGGCGGGTGACGTGGCGTTCCACGGCGCTCATGCTGGCCGCGGAGCGGGTCGCGGCCGCGCTCGGCATCGACACCGCGCCGGTGCTGCTCGCTGCGTACGGTGCCGCGTTCAACACCGTGACCGGCCAGACGGCACCGTTCGCCACGCAGGTCATCGTCGGCAACCGGTTCCGGCCCGGCCTCGCCGACATCGTCAGCCCCATGGCGCAGAACGGCATCGTCGTCTTCGACGTGAGCGGTGACGGTGTCACCGCCCAGGAGGCCATCGGCCGGGCCCGCCGGGCGTCGATGAACGCGTCCAAGCACGCCTACTACGAGCCGGAAGCCCGGCTCGCCCTGATCGACCGGATCGGCCGCGAGCACGACGAGCCGTTCGACCTCTCCGTGTTCTACAACGACCGGCGGGTCGGCGTGATCCAGACCCAGGACCCCCTGGAGACGATGCCGAGCATGGACGAGATCCGCTCAGCGATGCCGCTGACCGGGATGGTCTCCGAGACGCCGGTGGTCTTCTTCAACGAGAAGCTGATGGTGAACATCGACGACGCCGTCGGCACCGCCCAGATCACCGTCGACTTCGACGCGCACCACATGCCGCTGGCGGAGGTACGCCGGCTGCTTCCGGCGATGGAGACCTTCACGGTCTCCGCCGCCGCTGCGGTGTCAGATCAGGCCGTTGCCTCGATGTAGATGCTCTCGTCGTTGCGCAGGACCTGGTCGAGGTCGGCCACGTCCTGCCGGGCGCCGTCGCGGTACGCGCGCACCGTGATCCCCTCCGGGTCGAACCCGGCCGCGGTCAGGACGTGCCGCAACTCTTCGAGGTCGTAGATCCAGCGGTGCCCGTACACGTAGAACAGCTGGTTGAACATGAACGCGCCGCGCGGCGGCATCTTCGGTGCCACCCCCGTCAACGCACGGTCGACCCGGCGGCGGTGCTTGCCGAAGAAGCCGTCGCCGTTCACATAGCTCTGCGCGTAGATCTTCAGGTCGGGCGTGGTGATCCGGACGAACCCGCCCGGCTTGAGCACCCGCTTGACCTCCTTCAGCCACCCGATGCCGATCTTCATCGACACGTGCTCGATGAGATGCTCCGCGTAGACCCAGTCCACGGCGTCGTCGACGACCGGCAGCGGCTGCGAGATGTCCATTTCGGCGAAGAACGCCGACCCGTCGACCCGGTAGATGTTGCCCCGCTCAGTGGTGAGCTCCGGGCTGCTGACGGACACCAGGTCGGTGCCGAGCGCCTGCGGGTGGTCGGTCTTGAACGCCGCGAACTCGATGCCGGTGATGCCCAGCTGTTCGAGCTGCTCACGGGTGATGAGATCCGTGCTGACCAGGAGCTCGAGCTTCTCGCACTTGCCGAGGTCAGCGGTGAACGAATCGACCACCGCCTCGATCCCCTGCGGGTCTTCCCAGTCCCAGGCTAAGCCCGCTGCATCGGTGGACATCGTTGGGGATTCCTTCCACGCAAAAGTTGATTGATCTAAACATGTCGTGCAGTGGCCCACAAGCAGCGGAGCGTGACAGCCGGTCGGGCAGTATGGGTGCATGAACATCACCTGGTGGGGCCACGCCACGGTGGCGGTCGCCGACCGCGGCACCACGATCCTCACCGACCCGGTGCTGCGCAACCGGCTGGCGCACCTGCACCGCCGCCGCGGCCCCCGCCCGGCCCTGGCCGCGGCGCCGGACGCGGTCGTCATCTCCCACCTGCACGGCGACCACTGCGACCTGCCGTCGCTGCGGTCCCTGCCACCCTCGACCCGGCTGGTGGTGCCGCGCGGCGCCGGCGCGTTCCTGCGCTCCCGGCTCGGCCCGGGCCCCTCCCGGCTCGGGCCGGGCCGGGACATCGTCGAGGTCTCCGCCGGCGAGTCCGTCGACGTCGGTGAACTCCGCGTCCGCGCGGTGCCCGCAAACCACTCCGGCGAACGCACCCCGAAATCCCGCATCCGCGCCGAGGCACTCGGCTACGTGATCGAGGGCAGCCGCTCCGCGTGGTTCGGCGGCGACACCGGGCTCTTCGACGAGATGAGCACCCTCGGCCCGCTGGACCTGGCGCTGGTCCCGGTGTGGGGCTGGGGCTGGACCCTCGGCGCCGGACACCTCGACCCGGCCGGCGCCGCCGAGGCGATGCGCATCATCAACCCCGCCCAGGCCGTCCCGATCCACTGGGGCACCCTGTGGCCCGTCGGCTGCAAACGGGTCCGGCCGGACCGCTTCCACCGCCCCGGCGACGAGTTCGCGGAGCTGAGCGCCGCCGCCGCCCCGAAGACCGACGTGCGGGTCCTCGCACCCGGCGAGTCGCTCACGGTGGCTGCGTGACGACCTTCGCCGGCCTGCTCGCGGCGCTCGGCGGCCTCTTCGCGGTCGTCGCCGTCGGCTCCACCGTGCCGATCCTGCCGACCGGCGCCGCGGTCAGCGCGACCGCGGTCGTAGCCGCACACCGCAGCCCGTTCGCCCTGCTCGCCGTCGTGCTGGCCGGCGCCGTCGGGGCGTACTGCGGCGACGCCGCCACCTACGCCATCTGCCGGGCCGGTGGCGAGGCCCTCACCCGCCGCCTGCGCATCCTGCGCCAGCCGGTCCGGCTCGAACTCGCCGAGGCGGTGAAGCGACGGCTGACGGCGAACCCGGTGAGCGCGCTGCTCGTGTCCCGCCTGGTCCCCGGCGGCCGAATCCCGGTGCTGCTGACCGCCGCGATCGTCGGCCTGTCGTGGCGCCGGTTCGCGGCGGCGAACGTGGCCGCGTGCCTGCTGTGGTCCTCGACGTACGCGGCGATCGGCCTGCTCGGCCGGTCGGTCTTCCCACAGCCGTGGCAGGGCGTGGTGGCGGCGCTCGTCATCGCCCTGGGCGCCACGCAACTGGCAAGCTGGCTCCGCCACCGCCGCGAACGCCGCGCAGCGGTTCCAGCACCAGCAGAGACCGACAGGCAGTCACGTCCAGCAGGGTAAACTACGGACAGCGACGAGACTGGAGATCGATTAGGACGGTGGGGGTAGCGTGATGAAAGACGGCCACTCAGCACCGCCCGGCGCGATCCGTCCGGGCCGTGACGTGAGCTGTTCCTGAGCGGGGCCTGGTGTCCTGAGCGGGGCCTGGTGTCCTGAGCGGGGCCTGGTCAGTGCTGACGGCCGGCGGGTTGCCGCGGTCCTGAGCGGGTCCGGGCCTGTGCCGGTGGCCGGCAGGTTGCCACGGTCCTGAGCGGGGCCCGGCCTGTGCTGGCGGCCCGCAGGTTGCAGCGGGAGGTCAGGCCCGTGGGGCTCGGGGAGCAACTGCGCGGGCTCGGGGAGCAGCTGCGCGGGCTCGGGGAGCAGCTGCGCGGGCTCGGGGAGCAGCTGCGCGGGGCTCGGGGAGCAGCTGCGCGGAACCGCCGAACCCCAAGGACGACACCAGCTTGGCGCCACGCGGATTGCCCTCACCAGGAACCTCGACCGGCAGCCGTCACCGGCGCTTGGGGAGCCGTCACAGGCTCTTGGGAGAAGAAGCGGCCTCAGCGGACTGCAACGCCCCGCGGGGCTCGGGCAGCGCTCGCGCGGCGTCCGGGTCGGTGGTGTCCGTGTCGTCGGCGCGGAGGCCGAGGTCGTCCAGCCACTGGACCAGCTGCCGGTGCACCGCGGCGGGGCCGACCGGCGCGCGGTTCAGGCAGGACCAGGCCGCCGGGTACACCAGGATCGCCTCGGTCTGCCAGCCGCCGATGCCGCCGTGCGAGCCGACCAGTTCCTCGAACGCGGCGACCTCCTCGGTGCCCTGGTCGACGCGGCTGACCAGGACCAGGTCGCCGACGTTTGCCATCGCCTGGTGGGCGAGCAGGTCGCGGACGGCGTGCGGGCCGTAGGGCAGCAGGGGGTCTTCGCCGTCGACGTGGCCGTCGCGCAGGCGGTGCCGGCCGGCCGGGCCGAACACGACGGGGCCGTCGACGGCGGACAGGCCGACGACGAGGCCGATTCCCGGGTGTTCGGCGAGACCCTGGATGAGGGAGGGCCGGGCGGCGCCGATCTCTTCGACGGTGGCGCGGCCGGGGTGTTCGGTGAGGTACAGCATCGCGAGGTTGCCCGAGGCGACGGTGACCACGGGTGCGGGCGGGGCGGGCGGGGTCGAGCGGTCCGGGCGGCCCGCCACGGCCAGCAGCAGGTTGTGGGCGCGGGCGCGCTCGTCGTCGTTCGGGTCCGGGATCGCGGCGGCGACCTGCCCGGCCATCGAGGCGACGACCTCCTCGAGGGTCTGGCCGTAGCGCTGGGAGAACGTGGCGCCCTGGCTCTGGCCGTGGTCGGACAGCACGACGATCTCGTAGCGGCGGTGGGCGACCTGCGCGAGGCGGTGCAGGGCGCCGAGGACCCGGTCGAGGCCTTCGAGGGTCTGCATGGCCTCCGGGCGCAGCGGACCGGCGTGGTGGGCGACCTCGTCGTAGTCGACGAAGTCGCAGAAGATGGCCGGCGCGCCGCGGGTCATCTGCTCCGCGATGAGCGAGACGTTGAGGTCGCGCAGGAGCACGTTGGTGACGGCTCGCAGGGCCACGTACGCGCCGGTGCGGGGCACCCGCGGGTACACGTTGCGAAACCGCTGCCGGCGCGCCTGCTGGATCTCCTTGAGCATCTCGCCGACCGACAGCACGATGGCCCGCGCGAAGCCGTAGGGGCTGGCGACGAACGCCAGGTAGCCGCGGGCGGTGCGGCCCGGCAGGCCGGCATTGCTGAAGGTGAGCAGGCTGGTGGGGGCGTCGCCGGAGAAGACGTTGCTGATGCTGGCGCCGCCGTCGGCGAGCAGCCCGCGCCCCGTGGAGATCCGGGCCTCGACCTCGGCGGCATCCCTGGGGCGGTTGGTGACGACGAGCCTGCCGGTGGCTTTCTCGTACCAGCGGAACGCCGGCACCTCGGACTCGCTGCCGTGCAGGATCCCGGCCTGGCTCGCCGGGGTCGTCGCGGGCAGGCCGGTGTGCCACGGCACCAGCGAGTGCGTGCCGGTGCGCAGCCACTTGCCGAGGTTGGGCAGGTTGCCGGCCTTGACCGCCCACGACAGCAGCGGCGCGGACAGCCCGTCGAGCTGCACGAACAGCACGCCGGGATCGGTGGCGGGCCGGTCGTGGTTGCGCCGCACCATCTGCCGCAGCGTCTGGCCGAGGAACACATCGTCGCTGCCGGCGTCGGCGAGCCAGTTGACCAGCGCGGTGAGGACGGCCGCGGTCCAGCTGGCCACCCAGGCGTCCAGCACGCTGCCGACCGAGACACCCTCGGCGACCCGCAGGGCGGTGAACATGACGCCGGTCTGCAGCAGGACCCCGACGAGCAGGACCCCGAGCCCGCCGACGACGACGGCGACGCCGAACAGGACGAGCCGCATGAGGGTGCCGATGAGCGCGAGCAGGACGGCCAGCTCCACCAGTGCGGCCGGTCCCCCGGTCGCGGTGACGCCGGGCAGGAGCCAGAACGTGGCCGCGAGGACCACGACGGAGGTGATGCCGCTGCGCAGCAGCGACTTGCCCCAGGCGATGGTGAGCCGCCAGTCCCGAAGCATGCGCACGGCGAAGCGGACCCGCTGCCCGATCACGGACGACGTCAGGACACGCATCAGCCAGCTCACCCGACCAAGGTTACGTCTCGCTGATCACGCGCATTTCCGAACGAAACACCCTGGAAACAGTACGCTCATCCGAGCGGGTGACCGCGGTCCGGACCGGGCCGACCGGGCCCGAACGCACTGACGCCCCCGCACCGATGACGGAGCGGGGGCGGCACAGGGCGGGCGGAACTACTTCTTCTTGCCCTTCTTGCCCTTCTTGTCCTTCTTCGACTTCTTCGCCATGACGCTCTCCTCTCCCCAGTGAACATGCGCCGTCCGGGGCCTCGATCGGCCTCAAATCCTTGCGCTGTCAACACCGTAGCGGCAGTTGACGGAAATCGACAGGGTCTCGGTCACCTTTTCTTGGTCTCCTGTTTACCTTTTCGCGACGAGGTGTTCGCTCGGTAGGCTGTCGATATGGCCGAAAAGCTTGAGGTAGAACGGAAGTACGAGCTGCCCGAGGACTTCGCGATGCCCTCGATGATCGGAATCGCTGGTGTGGCCAGGGTTACAGCTCCTGATGACCAACGTCTGGACGCGACCTACTACGACACAGTGGGACTGCGCCTCACCTCCGGCAGGGTGACGTTGCGCCGTCGCACTGGCGGAAACGACGCGGGCTGGCACCTCAAACGGCCGTCCGGCGGGGAGCGCAGCGAGTTGCAGGTGCCCGCGAAGGCCAGGCAGCGCACCGCGCCACCCGAGATCACCACGCAGGTGCGGGCGCTCACCCGCGGCGAGCCGCTGCAGCCGATCGCGCGCGTGCGCACCCACCGCATCGAGCGGGGCCTGCAGAACGCCGCCGGCGCGACGATCGCGCTCGTCGCCGACGATACCGTCGACACCGAGTCGCTGATCGGCGCCGGTGTCGTGCAGCACTGGCGGGAGCTGGAGGTCGAGCTGGTCGACGGCTCCCCCGCCGATCTCACCCGCATCGACAAGGCACTACGCGCCGCGGGCGCCCGGCCGTCGGCGTCGCCGTCGAAGCTGTCCCTGGCGCTCGGCCCCGACCACCCGCGCCCGGCCACCGCCGCCGCGCCGCGCTCCGCGGGCCGGCGCGCCCTCGCCGACTACGTGGCGGCAGCTCGCGACGCCGTCGTCGGCCACGACCCCGAGGTGCGCGCGGGCGACGCCGAGGCGGTGCACAGGATGCGGGTCGCGACCCGGCGGCTGCGCTCCACCCTGCGCACGTTCGCGCCGCTGCTGGACGTGTCCGAGGGCGACCTGGACCGGCTGCACGACGAGGTCAAGTGGCTCACCGGGCTGCTCGGCGAGGTGCGCGACGGCGACGTCATGGCCCAGCGCCTCGCGGACCTGCTCGCCGCCGAGCCGGTGGAGCTCGTGATCGGCCCGGTGCCGGCCCGCATCGCGCAGCGGCTCGCCGCGAGCACCGAGGACGCCCGGCGGCGACTCATCGCGGAGCTGGACGGCCAGCGGTACATCACCCTGCTCAACGACCTCGACGCGCTGGTCGCGGCGGTCGGCGGGGCCGGCCGGGTCGGCAAGCGCGAGGTGCGCCACCTCGCCCGCCGGGCGGTCCGCCGCGCCGACCGGCGCCTCGCCGCCGCGGCGGGCGCAGGCGCGCAGACCGACGAGCGGTTGCACGAGGCGCGCAAGGCCTACAAGCGCGCGCGGTACGCCGCCGAGCTGGCCACCCCGATCGCCGGGACGCCCGCGGCGAAGCTCGCCGACCGGTTCACCGACCTGCAGGACGTGCTGGGCTCGCACCAGGACGCGATCGTCACCGCCGAACTGCTGCGGACCTACGGGCTGCGGGCGTTCGCCGAGGGGGAGAACGCGTTCACCTACGGGCTGCTGCACGCCCGCCAGGCCGAGCACGGGCGGGCCGCCCTGGCGGCGCTGCCACGGGCCCGGCGCCGCGCCGGCCGCGCGAAGGTCCGCCGCTGGCTGTCCTGAGACGCGACCGGCACAACGCCGCGCCGGCGGGGCGAAGGTCCCGCCGCCGGCTGTCCTGAGGCGTCATATGCTCAGGTACATGATCGGGAAGCTGGACGTGGTCGTCCTCGACGCCGCCGACTACCAGGGCCTGGCCGCGTTCTACGGCGAGCTGACCGGCTGGGAGCAGACCTACGCCGACGACGACTGGGTCACATTGCGCGCCAACGACGGTTGGAAGGTCGGCTTCCAGCTGTCCCCCGACCACCGCCCGCCGCACTGGCCCGGCCAGGAGCACCCGCAGCAGGCGCACCTGGACCTCCGGGTCCCCGACCTGGAGCCGGCCCTGGAGCGGGTCCTGGCCCTGGGCGGCACCCTGCTGCGCCGCAACGAGCGCTGGCTCACCGTCGCCGACCCGGCCGGGCACCCCTTCGACCTGGCCTGGCAGCCTGGGGGCGCCGGGTTCGAGCTGCTCGCCCCGGTTCTGGACTGCCCGGACGCACTGACGCTGAGCTTCTTCTACACCGCCCTGCTGGGCAAGCCGCTGACCCACAACGACGACGACGGGTTCACCATGATCGGGGAGGTGGGTGCGCAGCCGATGATGTTCCAGCAGGTCGACGACTACCACCCGCCCCGCTGGCCCGACCCGGCCCACCCGCAGCAGCTCCACCTCGACGTCCTGGTCGACGACCTCGACGCGGCCGAGGCGGCGACCCTGGCGCTGGGCGCCACCAGGGTCCCGAGCACCGGCACGACCTTCCGCGTCTTCCTGGACCCGGTGGGCAAGCCGTTCTGCCTGTGCTCCGAGCCCGGCTGAACTGCCAGGTGGCCGGTTGCCACCGTAACGCCCGGGCCTCCGGGCGTCCTATGTGGACCGGCACCCGGGAGCGGTCCGGGGCGGCGGTCCTGGAGCTGCTTGCCGACGCATCGGGTCGATGACAGTATCTGCGGGTGCGGCTCGATCTTGCAGAACTTCGCGACACGTTCCACGGCACCCTGGTGACCCCCTACGACCCCGGTTACGAGGCGGCTCGGGTGCTGTTCAACACCCGGGTGCGGACCCGGCCGGCGCTGATCGCGCAGTGCGCGGACGCCGCCGACGTCGCCGCCGCGATCGGGTTCGCCCGGGAGGCGGGGCTGCCCCTGGCCGTCCGCGGTGGCGGGCACCACGCGGCCGGGCTGTCGCTGGTCGAGGGTGGCGTCGTCGTCGACGTCGGCGGCCTGCGATCGGTCAGCCTGGACGCCGGGGCGCGCACGGTGACGGTCGGGCCCGGCGTCGGGTGGCGCGACATCGACAAGGTCACCTACGTGGAGCACTCGTTCACCGGCGACGACGGCCTGGAGTACGGTCTCGCCGGTCCCGGCGGTGAGTGCCCGACGGTGAGCAACGCCGGCTACAGCCTCGGCGGCGGCTACGGCCCGCTCGGCCGCACGTTCGGGCTGGGCTGCGATCACATCGTCGCCGCGGAGGTCGTCGACGCGACCGGGACCGTGCTACGGGTCACGGCGGACGAGCACCCGGACCTGTTCTGGGCGCTGCGCGGCGCCGGTGGGGCCGGGTTCGGGGTGGTGACGTCGCTGACGTACCGGCTGAACCCGCTGCCGAAGACCGTCGTCGGCGGGGTCGTGGCGTGGCCGCTGTCGAAGGCCGAGGAGGTCTTCGCCGCCTACCGCGACCTGTACGAGGGGCGCACCGACGAACGGCTCGCGTTCTGCCTGCTGCTGACCACCGAGCCGTATCCGGACGGCGAGCCGGTCGTCGTCATGTACGGCCTGTACGTCGGCCCGCCCGGCGAGGCGGCGGAGGCGCTCACACCGATCGAGGCGCTCGGGGAGCCGCTGTTCAGCTCGATCGGGGAGACGTCGTACTTCGACCTCATGCAGGGCATGGGCGAGGAGATCATGTACGGGCTGCAGTCGAAGTGGCTCGGCGGCTACTTCGGCCCGGCCGGGTTCGACGAGCCCGCGTTCGCCACGATCCTGGACAACTTCCGGCGGCTGCCGTCGGGCTACTCCATGGTCCGGTTCGACCTGCTCGGCGGCGGCGCGATCGGCCGGGTCGCTCCCGACGCGACCGCGTTCGTGCACCGGGCGCCGGTGCACTACATCTCGGTCATCGCGCAGTGGCAGGGCGACGAGGAGACCGACGCCAACGTGACGTGGATCGACGACTTCGTCGAGCAGCTCGCCCCGCACCTGACCGGCGAGGTGTACCAGAACTACGCCAGCCGCGACCTGACCGACTGGGCGGGCGCCTACTACGGCGCGAACTACCCCCGCCTGCAGCAGGTGAAGCTGCGCTACGACCCGGACGACGTGTTCTCGACCCCGCAGTCGATCCGGCTGCCGTAGCGGGCGGCGAGCCCGGCGGCGGTCGCCGCCAGCCGGGCCCGCAGCTCCGGCGGGGCGAGGACCTCCAGGTCGGTGCCGAAGCGGAGCAGCTCGCCGTGCGCGTGGTCGACCGACTCGATCGGCAGCGTCAGCTCGACCCGGCCGCCGGCGTCCGGCGGGCCGGCCGAGCTGAGCGCCGCCCGCGTGACCGCCGGCGCGCACAGGTCCGGCAGCCGTCGCAGGCCCTCCGCGGACAGCCGGACCGTGGCGGTGCCGGTGTGCCGCCGCTCGGCGAAGTCATCGAGATAGCGCCGCCAGTGCGCGGCGAGGTCGAACCCGTCCGGCCGCTCGAACCGCTCCCCGGTCGCGACGGCGCTGAGCAGGTTCGCGACCTTGTAGGTGCGCATCTGCCCGTCGACGCGGGCCACCACATACCAGCGGCCGCCCTTGAGCACCAGGCCGAACGGTTCCAGGACGCGGGTGACCTCCTGGGGTGCCTCCCAGCGGCGGTACCCGACCCGCAGCCGCCGCTGCCGCCACAGGGCGTCGGCGACCGGGGCGAGCAGCGGGTGGTCGTGCTGTTCGTCGTACCAGTTGGGCAGGTCGATGTGCAGCCGGTGCTGGACGTGGTCGGCGCGGGCCCTCAGGTCGTCGGTGAGGGCGGCGCGCAGCTTCGTCGCCGCGCCGGCGGCGGCCGGGCCGAGGCCGAGATCTGCGGCGGCGGCTGGGAGCATGCTCAGGGCGAGCGCGGCGGCCTCGTCGCCGGTGAGGCCGGTCAGCTGGGTGCGGTAGCCGGGCAGCAGCCGGTAGCCGCCGTCGTGGCCGGGCTCCCCGTGCAGCGGGACGCCGGCGCCGTGCAGGGCCTCGATGTCGCGGTACACCGTGCGCACCGACACCTCGAGCTCCGCGGCCAGGGCGTCGGCGGTCATCCGGCCGCGCGCCTGCAGCAGCAGGATCAGGGAGACCAGTCGACCGGCGCGCACCTGATCATTTTCCACTGACAGCAGGTGTCAGGGGACCCTGGATAGCGTCGCCGCCATGAACAACTTCGACTTTTTCGTCGGCACGTGGACCTCGACGCAACGGCGGCTGCGCAAGATCCTCGCCGGAAGTGACGACTGGTACGAGTTTCCCGGCAACGTCCGCTGCTGGAACGTCATGGGTGGGGCTGCCAACGTCGACGAGATCGAGTTCCCCGACCAGGGCACCAGCGGCATGACGCTGCGGCTGTACGACCCTGCGACGGAGCTGTGGTCGCTGTACTGGGCCACCACCCGCACCGGGCTGGTACTGCCGCCGATGGTGGGCCGGTTCGGCGATGACGGGCGCGGCGTGTTCAGCGGCGACGACGTGCACGACGGCACGCCGATCCGCTGCAACTACATCTGGTCGGCGATCACGCCGGAGTCGGCCCGGTGGGAGCAGGAGTTCTCCGCCGACGGCGGGCGGACGTGGGAGACGAACTGGGTCATGGACTTCACCCGGGCGGGTTGAGCGCGGCGTCGACGGCGGCGGACTCGATGCCGCGGGCGCACGCCTCGACCTGCGCCGGGGACAGCCGGTGCGTGTCCGCCCAGATGGCCAGGTCGACGGCCGCGTCGGCGGCGTCGACCTGCAGGTAGAAGGTGCCGTCGTAGGTCGGCAGGGTCCGGTCCCAGCGCAGCGTGGTGCCCGGCAGCGCGGCGCGGACCTGGTCGGCGGTGGGCGGCACCGCGGGCAGTGCCGCCGCCGGGCCGCGCCGGTCGTTGACGAAGCACGAGATGTCGATCGGCTCGCCGCGGTCGGCGGCGAGGCGGTCCAGCATCGCCCGGTGGTCGGCGGGGTCGTAGTAGCCGTGCAGGTAGGCACTCGTCGCGGCCCGCCACACCCGTTTCGCGACGGCGTCCAGGTAGCCGCCGCCGTCTCCACCGCCGCCGTCGCCGGCGCCGATGGAGACGTCGCCGATGGAGACGTCGATGACGCAGATGCCGGGCTGGGTCAGGTGGCACACCGCGTCGGCGAAGCCGGGGCGGAACCGGTTGCTCACCAGGACCTGCGCGACGCTCGGGGTGCGTCCGGTGACCCGGGACAGGGCGACCCCGTAGGCGGCCAGCAGCACGTGCCCGGTCTCCACGCCGGCCCGCGCGGCGACGACCTGCAGGGCCAGGTGCAGCGCCGGCGAGTGGCAGACGACCTCCCAGAAGCGCGGGGTGCGCGGGTCGTCGGAGGTGCCGAACCGGGCCGCCGGCAGGTCCCGCAGCGCCGCCTCCCAGTGCCGCAGCGACTTCGCGCTGTGCCGGCGCTCGGCGGGCAGCGCCTGGCGGTGGGCGAGGTCCAGGGGACGGACACCGCCGGCCGGTGCGTCGTCGGCGAGGTGCGGGAGATCCCGCACGAGGGCCTCGATGCCGAAGCCGTCGACGGCGAGGTGGGAGTACTGCACGACGAGGTGGCTCGGCGTGCCGTCGACGGTGACCACGCCCCACCGGACCGGAAACTCGGTGGCCAGGTCGAACGGGGTGAACTCGTATCGGCTGCGCAGCGCCTCGGCCGCCGCCGCGGCACCGTCCGATGTGGACGCGATGACGTCGAGGTCGACGGCGCCGGACGCGGACAGGATCTGTCGCGGTGGTTCCCCGGCGAGGCTGAAGCGGGTGCGCAGCGCCTGGTGCCGGCTCACCAGCCGGCCGAGCGTGCCGGCGAGCTCGGCGACGGACGCGTCCGGGCCGAGGGCCACGGTGCCGCCGATGTTCAGGGTCCGGCCGGTGCGCCGCATCGTCTGCCAGATCTCCCACTGGCCCCAGGTGAGCGGCGCGGTGCCGGCGCCGTCGCCGTGGAACGGCACGGCCAGGCGGGACGTGGCAACGTGCATCGGCTACTCCTGCAGCGCGGCGACGACCACCAGTTCCTCGATTCCACGAAGAATCGCCACCAGATCGTCCGGTGCCACCCGCTGGGTGTCAACGCGCAGGCTGATGTCGACCGTGTCCGGCACCGGATTGATCAGGAAGAACACCGTGGCGTACGGGTCGTCGGAGTTCGTGCCCCACCGCAGCCGGCTCTCCGGCAACGCGTCGGTGATGTCGCTCGCGCTCGCGTGCGGCAGGACCTCCGCCGTCGCCATGGTCCGGCGCCGGTCGTTGAAGTAGGACTGCAGGTCGAGGGCGGCGCCGCGCTCCTCGCCCACCCGGGCGATCATGTCCCACAGGTCGCGAGGGTCGTAGTAGGCGTGCATGCCGGCGGTCAGCTGGGTCTTCCAGACGCGGGCGACGACCTCGTCGAAACTCACGTCCGCGGTGTCCACCACGCACAGGGCGCTCTGCGCCAGACCCGCGACCGATTCCTTGAAGCCGGGCCGGAAGCGGTTGCTCACCAGCATCCGCACCACCGTGGTGGGGTCGCCGGAGATCCGCGCCAGCATCAGCACGTAGGCGGCGAGCAGGATCGTGCTGCTGTGCGCCTTGGTCCGCTCGGCGATCCGGCCGAGGGCGAGGTAGGCGGCGGGTGAGGAGTAGCTCGCCTCCCAGTACCGCGGCGACGGCGGGTCCGGCACCGGCGGGAAGCGCTCCGGCGCGATCTCGCGCAGCTGCTTCTCCCAGTGCCGCAGCGACGTGTTGTGCTGCCGCCGCCCCGCGCCCCCGCGCTGCCGGCGGGCCAGGTCGGCGGGCTGGACGCCGGCGACCGGGGCGAGGTGCTCGCCGGTGGCCCGGTCCAGGTTGGCCATGTCGGCGATGAGCGCCTCGATGCCGTAGGCGTCGATCGCCATGTGGGAGTACAGCACGACGAACCACGCCGGGGTCCCGTCGCGGCACACGACCGCGGCGCGCACCGGCCAGTCCTCGGCGTTGTCGAACGGCGCGTCCTGGAGCGCGGCGTCGAGGGCCGCGGCGACCTCGGCCGGGTCGTCCTCGCCCGCCTCGACGATCTCGATGAGGATCTCGCCTTCGCCGGACAGGACCTGCCGGGGCAGGCCGTCCTCGCCGAGCCGGTAGCGGGTCCGCAGTGATTGGTGCCGGCCGATGAGAAACGCGAGCTCCATGACGATCTGGTCGATCGTCTGGCCGTCGAGCAGCGGCATCGTGCCGCCGGCCCAGTCGACCCGGCCACCGCCGAGCTCCATGGATCTCCATGCCGCCCATTGGCCCCACGTCAATTCCTCGACACCCGATCCCTCACCCTTGAATCGGACCGGGATGCGCTGCGCCGTTGCAGTCTCCGCCATGACCTCTCGCCTCGTAATCGTCGGTGCAAACGCCGGCCGAAGGGACTGCGGGGCGGCCGGCCGGCGCCGCCTGCGCCGTGCCGGCCGGCCGCCACGACAGGGTTAGAGCCGGGCGTTACGGAGCTGAGCGTTGCTACCACGCAGCTGAGCAGCCTTCATTTCGCACCTCCCTTGCCTGGTCACTGGAAAGTGCTCGAAAGGGACCACTGGCGTGTTGTCCGGTTCCAGACCTGTTCGGACCCGGACGATCGCGCGGGCCCACCCTGCAAGCACTGCACCGGAGCCTATCGGCTGTCTTCTACCTGACGAAAGAGGTGAGTATTGATCTCATCCAATCAATGCCCGAAGGTCCGAATTTTAACGATCGTTATGTCCGATTTCCGTGGAAGCGTCGGGGAAATGCGAAAGGCATTGAAAGTTTACGAAGTGGGAACACCGGCGGTTGACACGCTGCAAACCCCGGGCGATGCTTCTGTCGGTCATAGACTTCGGTCGTTCAAAATGACCGCAGGGGCTTCTGCAGATTCGTCGTGAAGTCGACGGATGAGGTGTGCCCTGCCATTCCATATCGCACTGTGATGTGCCAAACGATATGAGGAGGTGAACATGTCGAACGCCATCTCGGGCCGGGCCATCTCGGGCCGCGCCATCTCGGGTCGGGCCATCTCCGGCCGCGCTATCTCGGGTCGGGCGATCTCCGGCCGGGCCATTTCGGGTCGCGCCATCTCGGGCCGCCGCGCCATCTCGGGCTGACCTGACGGCACCACCGAACCGAGCACCACCGCACAGGTGGGGAGCCCGCACCGGCACCCCCGGACGGCACCCGACGGGCATGGGTGTCACCAGGGTCCGGCCGGGTTCCCCTCCTCCGCACGACCACCGCAGCGAGCAGCACCCTGGAGGCACAGCGTGTCCGGCGATGAGACGTATCCGGCGACCGTCGGACAGCTGTCCGTCTGGCGCGAGATCGAGCGGCTGCCGGCCGACCGGCTGTGGGAGGCGAACCTCTCCTCCGTCTGGGACCTACCCGAGGGCGACTGGGGCGAGGAGCGGATCTGGTCGGCGCTCGGCGCCGCCGCCATGCGGCACGCCTCGATGCGCACCACCTACGTGCTCGACGAGGGCGGATTCCCCCGGCAGCGCGTCGCCGCGCACTCCGTGCAGGAGGTCCTCGCCCAGGTCAGGCAGGGCACCGCCGACGTCGCCGAGCGCGAGGCCAAGGACACGGCCGAGCTGCAGCGGGCGATCGACACCACCGCGGAGCTGCCCTGGCGCGCCTGGATCCTGCTCGACGGCGGGACCCCGAAGCAGGTCCTCGTCGTGTTCAACCACATGGCCGCGGACGGGGTCGGCGGGCTCGTCCTGCGCGAGGACTTCGAGACCATCCTCGGCGGCACCGAGCTGCCGCCGGCGCCGGGGCCGATCGAGCTCGCCCTCGACCAGCAGGGCGAGGGCAGCGGGCGGCTGCGCAACGCCGAGCGCTACTGGCGGCGGACCATCAGCGCCGCACCCCACCGGCCCCCGGGCGGCGACGCGGAGCCGCTCGGCGCGGTGCTGCACACCGGCATCCCGATGCCGCTGGCCAACGAGGCCATCGGCAAGTTCGAGGTGACCCTGGCCAGCCTCATCCTCGCCGCCTACTACCGCGGCATCCAGGCGGCTACCGGGCAGGACGCGGTGCTGCTGCTGCTCATGTCGTCCAACCGCTTCGACGAGACGCACGCGCGGGTCGTCACCAGCCTCAACCAGTGGACTCCGCTGCTGCTGCAGTTCGAGCCGGACGAGCCGTTCGAGGAGATCCTGCCCAAGGTGCACTGGAAGGCGTTCAACGCGCTGAAGAACGGCGTCTGCTCACCGGACGCGATGTGGGTGATCCGTGACGAGCACGAGCGCCTCGACCCGCCCGTCGACCCCGGCTTCTCCTACAACCCGATGCTCGCGCCGCCCGGCTTCCCGTCCGAGGACCGCCTGGTCGCGCCGCGGATCGAGCGCTTCGAGCCGGCCCGCGCGACCGGTCCCGGCTTCTACCTGATCGTGCGCGGCCTGACGTCGCTGGACCTGGTCTTCCGCACCAGGCGGCACGGCTTCGACGACGCCGCGATGACGACGATGCTGCACACGATCCAGGACCACCTCGCCGGCACGATCGGCGGCGAACGGCTCTGAGCAGGCGACAAGGGCGCGACCCGCTCCGGGTCGCGCCCTTCGTCGTGCCCGGGCGGATCAGTCGCGCAGCGACCGTCCGGTCTTGGTGAGGAAGACGTCGTCCAGCGTCGGACGGTGCAGCTCGATCGTCTCCAGCTTGATCCCGGCGCCCTCGAGGGTGCGCATGATCTGCGGGATCGCCGAGTCCCCGGCGTCGACGTTGAGCCGCAGCTCGTTGTCCTCGCGGACCTCGACGCCGTTGGAGTAGGACTCCTTGCCCAGCAGCTCACCGGCCCGCTCGGCCTCCTCGGCGACCACGACGGTGACGACGTCGCCGGAGATCTCCCGCTTCAGGTCGGCCGGGGTGCCCTCGGCGACGATCTCGCCGTGGTCGATGATCGCGATCCGGTCGCAGAGCGCGTCGGCCTCGTCGAGGTAGTGCGTGGTGATGAAGACCGTCATGCCCTCGGCGCGCAGCCGGCGGATCTCGTCCCACATGTGGGCGCGGCTCTGCGGGTCCAGGCCGGAGGTCGGCTCGTCCAGGAACAGCACCTGCGGCTGGTGGATGACGCCCATGGCGATGTCGACGCGGCGGCGCTGCCCACCGGAGTACGTCTTGCACTTGCGGTCGGCGTACTCGGTGAGGTCGAACGCCGCCAGGGCCGCCTCGGCGCGCTTCTCCGCCTCGGCCTTGCCGATGCCGTACATGCGCGCCTGCAGCACGATCTCCTCGCGGCCGGTCACGTCGTCGGTGGTGCCGCCGCCCTGCGCCACGAAGCCGATGAGGCGCCGCACCGCCTCGGGCTCGGTGCGCAGGTTCGCCCCGGCGATCGTCGCCTCGCCGTCGGAGGCCGACAGCAGGGTGGCGAGGATGCGCAGTGTGGTGGTCTTGCCGGCGCCGTTCGGGCCGAGGAAGCCGAAGATCTCGCCCTGCGCGACGTCCAGGTCGATGCCCTTGACCGCCTCGACGCTGGTCGCCTTCTTGCCGCGGCCGGACTTGTAGACCTTCTTCAGGCCCTTGATCTTGATCATGACAGTGCTCCTATACCGACCGGACTACCGGACCGAACGCGAGAATGTGCGGGCCGACCAGATCACGGCGACCACCATGAGGCCGGCGGCGATGACGATGCTCTGCCAGATCGCCGGGTTGCCGGTGTCCCCGATGAACAGCGCACGCAGGCCCTTGGCGGCCCAGTTGAACGGGTTGAAGTCGGCGACCGTGCGCAGCCACAGCGGCGCGAGGGCGAGCGGCAGCAGGGTGCCGGACAGCAGCATCAACGGCTGGGCGATGTTGTTGACGACCTGCCCGAGCACGCTGGGGTTGGCGACGCGGATCGCGATGCCGTAGGAGATCGACGCCGACGACAGCGCGCACAGGGCCAGGATCGCGTAACCGAGCAGCAGGCTGCCGATGTTGACGAACACACCGAACGGCAGCGACAGGACGGTGATGATGATGCACTGCACGATGACCGTGACGACGTCGCGCAGCGACCGGCCCAGCAGCAGCGCGACCCGGCTGACCGTGGTCACCCGGGACCGCTCGATGACGCCGTTGGCGAGGTCGCCGAGCAGGCCGAAGCCGACGTAGAGCCCGCCGGCGAGCGCCAGGGCGATGAGCATGCCGGGCACGTAGATCTTGTACGCGTCGCTCATCGTGTTCGCCCCGACCGAGGCGAGCGCCGGCTTGAGCAGCGGCGCGAAGAGGATCAGGTAGACCGCCGGCTGGGCCACGCCGAGGACCACCCACAGCGGCGAGCGGAGCATCAGCAGCATGTGCCGCTGGAAGATCAACCAGGTGTCACGCAGGAGTTTCACGCGCTTGCTCGCTTTCAGACGTCGTGCGTTCGGGGAGGATCGAGGAGCTGCCGGACCGGCGTGCCAGCTGGATCAGGGCCGTCGCGGCGGCGTCGGCGCCGCCGCCCGCGAGCAGTCGCTTGCCGGTCACCCGCGCCGCCTCGGCGTAGCGGGGGTCGTCGAGGAGGTCGAGCAGCGCGGCCCGCAGCGCCTCGGGCCGGCTGTGGTCGATCGACACCCGCAGCCCGGCGCCGGCCCGCGCCACCGCCGAGGCCATGAGCGCCTGGTCGCCCTTGATCGGGGCGACGAGCAGCGGCACGCCGTGCACCAGGGACTCGTTGACGGTGTTGGCGCCGCCGTGGCTGACCACCGCGTGCAGGTGCGGCAGCAGGTCGAGCACGGGCACGGGCCGGCGGACGAGCACGTGGCCCGGCTCGCCGGTGATGGTGCCCTGCGGCGCGACCACGACCGCCTGCAGCTGCTCGCCGAGCGGTTCGAGGCCGGCCAGGACCCGCGGGTAGAAGTGCGCGGCCTGGTCCATGTTCAGCGTGCCCATGGTGACCAGGACGTGCTTGCGGGCCGGGTCCAGCCAGTCGAACGGGAAGTCCGGATCCGGTGCGCGCGGGGCGATCGACGGGCCGACGGTGACCGTGTTCGGCGGCAGCTGCGCCGGGTCGTCCAGCAGGTCCTCGCCGAGGAAGCTGATCACCAGGTCCGGCGAGAACCGCAGGTCCCACGGCGGTTCGCCGGGGTGCCCCGCGGTGGTCCACGCGGCCCGCATCTGCTGCTGGATCCACTCCTCCACGCGGGGCAGGCCACGGGCGAACGGCCTGGTCAGCTCCATCGCGCTGGACGCGACGGTGGCCCACGGCAGCCCGAAGCGGTGCGCCACGATCGGGCCGGCGATCGCGTGCTGGTCGACGACGAGCAGGTCCGGCCGGAACGCCTCGACCGCCGCCTCGACACCTTTGCGGGTGTACTTCGTGTGCGGCAGGATGTAGCCCTCCCACCGCGAGCGGGTCGCGTCGAGGCCGCGTTCGGCCTGGCCACGGTGGGCGCGCAGCGGGATCGGGTGGATCGCCGCGTCCGGGCCGGCGAGGGGCCGCAGGAACGACTCCGACCCGGCCCACAGCACCTCGTGGCCGCGCGCCAGGAGCACCTTGGCCACGGCCACCATCGGGTTGACGTGGCCCGTCAACGGCAAGGACAAGAACAAGAACCGGCTCATGTACGGGCTCCGGCAAGCTCCGCCAGGTCCCCGACGGTCAGGTCGATCAGCCCGGGCAGGTCCAGGCCGGTGAGGTGCGAGGCGAGGTCGACCCCGTACACCTCCCGCATCCTGACGCTCAGGGCAACGATCTCGAGGCTGTCGATGAACAGGTCTGTGTCAACCCGGGTGGCGGGGGTGACCGCCGCCGCCCAGGCCTCGTCCTCGCCGGTGACCTGGCGCAGCAGCTCCACGATCTCCTGGTGGGGCGGCGCGGCCATGACGATCAGTCCCCTGCCGCCGGCTTCGTGGCGCGCACGGCGCCGTAGGTCACCGCGCCGGTCTGGAAACCCTTGAGCATCAGCGGGCCGGCGTAGAAGAAGCCGAGCACGTCGACACCCCGGTCGCGGGCCAGGTCGCGCATCATCGACCGGCCGTTGTCGAGCTCCTTGACCTGGGCGAACCCGGGCTCCCAGGAGTTGGCGACGTTGGCGCTCCAGTCGACGAACGCGATCCCGGTGAACCCGGCCGCGGCGGCGAGCCGCTCGTGCTCCTCCAGGGAGGAGAAGCTGGGCATGACCTGGTGGCGCAGGATCTGGTCGACGGTGCGGGTCTCCTCCGCGGTGAGCTCGCCGTCACGGACCGACCAGGTGGCGATCGCGACCAGGCCGCCCGGTCTGAGCACCCGCAGGACCTCGGCGAAGAACGCCTCCCGGTCCGCGATGTGCATGAGGCTCTCGACGGCCCAGACCACGTCGAACGATCCGTCCGGGTAGTCGTTGGCCATGAAGTCGCACTGGCGGAACCTCGTCCGCTCGCCGAGGCCGAGCTCCGCGGCCTTCTCGTTGGCCCGGGCGGCCTGCGCGGCGCTGAGGGTGACGCCCTCGACGGTGCAGCCGAGGGGTCCGGCGAGGTGCATCGCCGGTCCGCCGATGCCGCAGCCGACGTCGAGGACCCGGGCGCCGGCCGGGATGCCGGCGAAGTCGACCAGCTCGCGCACGAGCCGGTCGGTCGCGGTGTGCCGGTCGTCGTCGTTGCCCGGCCGCTCGCCGATGTCCCAGAAGCCGTGGTGCACGTGCTGGCCCCACAGGTCCTCGTACAGGTCCAGGGTCGTGTCGTAATACCGTTCGACGGCGGCGTTCAGCCCGGGCCCGGCCGGTGCGGACGGGTATGCGGAACCGGCATTTGCTTTCACAGTCGCAAATCTCCGAATGGGATCACCAGCTTTGGGCGCGTTCCCGGTTTAGGGACGCACGGAGCCCGGCCATTGTATGGGCGACGCGCCGACGCTTGTCAATGCACGTTACCCGGCCGGCAACCGCCCCCGGCCTGCACTGTCGCTGATCGCGCAGGCGGACGCTCATCATGCCGCCATACATGGGGAAACGGTATATCAACCTGGGCGGACGTTCACGGGTGTCAATCGTGACGGTTGCGCACCGTACCGTATGAGCTTGGGCGTGAGGAGAGTGTTCTCAGGGTAGATACCGGTTCTATCCGGTGCGCCGGTTAGCGTCGCATATTGCCCCATTTGGCTGTCACAACAAGTTCCGGAACCGGGCTGACCTCGGGGTTTTGTAAAACGATCCCAGGACCGAAGACGGCGCAGAACGTATCGATGCAAACGATTTTTAGCGGGCGTAGGCGTGGCAGAACGGACATACGGCTGCACGGTCGGGTTGTGCACTCTTGTAAAACCGCTTTGATTGCGTAAGGTCTATGGCTAGTCGAGCCGACTAATTCCTGCGCATTGTGTCCGGGCGTGATTCGCACCGGCGGCAGCAGGCTCGCTCGACGTTCGCAGTGTGTCATTCGGGGGTTGCACACGCTGATCGCCGGCCAACGTGGGCCGTCCGGTCAGCGGGGCAGCCGTGTGCGCAGAAAGGGGTTCCGGGTGACCGACGACGCCCAACCGACCCCGGGCATCGACCCCTCGTGGGTCGACGAGGTGCTGCTGGCCGGCCCCGCGGACCAGGTCGCCCTGGTCTTCGAGACCCCCGTCACCCGCGCCGACCTGCGCAGATTGATCTCCGCCAAGCAGTCCGTCCTCGCCGCCGCCGGGCTCGGCCGCGGCGGTTCCGTCGCGCTGTGCCTCGCCCCGTCGCTCGCGTTCGTCACCAACCTGCTCGCCGCCTGGCGCCTCGGCGCCCGCGCGGCGCTGCTCGACCACCGCCTCACCGCCTTCGAGGTCGACAACGCCCTGCAACGGCTGGCGCCGCAGGTCGTGGTCACCGCCAAGCACGTCACCGGCGGGCCGCTGCGCGGCTTCGTCGAGATCGAGGAGCGCGTCGCCACCTACCCGGGGCGGCCCGCCGACACCGCGCACGCGCTCATCCAGCTCAGTTCCGGCTCGACCGGCCCGTCGAAGGTCATCGCCCGCACCGCGGCGAACCTCGTCGAGGAGGTCGAGCGGTACGTGAAGATCGGCGCCGGGGTGCCGCAGGGCGGCGAGCGGATCGTCTCGCTCGCGTCGATGGTGCACGTGCTCGGTCTGGTCGGCGGCCTGCTCTACGGCCTGCACGCCGGCGTTCAGTTCGTGGTGCCGGCGCGGATGACCGCCGACGGCATCCTGTCCACGGTCGCCGCCGACCCGGCGCCGACCACGCTGCTCGGCGTCCCGTTCCACATCGAGCTGCTCTCGTCGGTGCAACACCCGATGAAACTTCCACAGCTGACCGGCATGACCACCGGCGGGGAACTGGTCCGCGCCGAGGTCTACGGAGGCTTCGTCGACCGCTACGGCATCCGGCTCGGCAACATGTACGGGATGACCGAGGTCGGCGTCATCGCCACCGACCTGTTCGGCGAACACCGCCCTTCCCTCACCCCCGCACCCGGCCTCACCGTCCGCGAGGAAGCCGGCGAGCTGCTCGTGTCGCTGCCCGCGTCGCCGTACCTCGGCCTCGTCGACCCGGCCCGCTGGGCCGACGGCTGGCTGCACACCAAGGACGCCGGCAGCGTCGATGCGGCCACCGGCCGCGTGCGCATCCACGGCCGGCGCGACTCGCAGGTCTCCGTCGGCGGCCTCAAGGTCGACCTGACCGAGGTCGAGCACACCTTGGCCGCACTGCCCGGTGTCGCCAGCGCCGTCGTGACGTTCGACAAGGCCATCGAGGCGTACGTGATGCTGCGCGACGGCGCCACCTCGGCGCAGGTCCAGGAGCGGCTGGCCGAGCGCCTCGCCGGCTTCAAGCGCCCACGCGTGCTGAAGGTCGTGGAACAGCTGCCGCGCACCGCCACCGGCAAGCTCGTCCGGGACCGCGCCGCGCTGCTCGCAGCCGCCGCCGATGCCGCGCCCGCGATCCCGGCGGCGATCTCAGCCGTGATCCCAGGGCAGCGTGCGGGACAAGACGTGACCGATGGCGCGACCGACCCGGTCGCGCCGGCACCCGTGAAGGAAGGGAACCGTTGATGAACGACACCACGAATCAGGAAATTCGCCAGTTCCTGCTCGACTCGTTGACCGAGATGAACTACAGCGTCGAGGACGTCGACGACGACACCGCGCTCGGCCCGGCCGGCGCCGACCTCGAGTCGCTGTCGCTCGCCGAGCTCGCGGTGCGCGTCGAGGACCGCTTCGGCGTCCGCTTCGACGACGACGAGGCGGAGAAGCTGGCCGGGATGACCGTCGGCGAGTTCATCGCCGCCGTCGCCGAGCGCCGGTCCGCCGCTGCAACGGCGGGCAGCTGAGCGTGGCCACTGCACCAACCCGCGACGACGTCCTGGCCATGCTCGCCACTTACGGCGACCGCTCGCCGGCTGACATCGCCGAGGGGATCGACTCCCTGGAACTCGCCTGGCTCGTCCACCAACTCGAACAGCACTACGGCGGGCCGCTCGACCTCGACGACGAAGCCCTCGCCCGGATGTCGACGGTGAGCGGCACGCTCGAAGTCCTCCAGGAACTGAAGGTCGAGACGGGTTCGCGATGACCACCACCATGACCGCTCGGCGCGGTCCGGGTGAGGTGGTGCTGACCGGAGCGGCCGTGCTGAGCGCGTTCGGCCGGGGCATGACCGCCCTGGCCGACGGCCTCGACGCGGGGACGCCGGCGTTCCAGCCGGTCGACCGGTTCGACGTGACGGGACGGCGGGTCGGGGTGGCCGCGGCCGTGCCCGGCTCCCCCGCCCTCACCGACGAGCTCGTGCGCGTGGTGGACGAGGCCTGTGACGAGGCCAAGCTCAGCACCGCCGAGCGGGCCGGCGCGCCACTCTTCCTCGCCCTGCACGGCGACCCCGCCCTGGCCCGGGTGGCCGAGGCCGACCGCCGCCGGCACAGCAGCACCGCGTTCACCGCCGCGATCGCCACCACGACCGGACTCGCCGATCTCCCGCTCGGCGCGGGCATCCGGGCGTACACCACGGCGTGCGTCGCGGCGAGCACCGCGGTCGCCGACGCGGCGGCGGCGATCGCCCGCGGCGAGCTCGACCGGGTCGTCGTGGCCGGCGGCTACCTGGTGGACGCTGATCAGTTCTCCCTCTTCGACGCGGGCCGTGCACTGTCCACTGACGGACAGGTCCGGCCGTTCAGCGAGGGACGGCGCGGGCTGCTGCTCGGCGACGGTGCCGGCGCGGTCGTCGTGGAGTCCGCCGCGGCGGCCCGCGAGCGTGGCGTCCCGGCGCTGGCCCGGCTCGCCGGCTGGGGTCGCGCCGGCGACGCGTATCACCCGTGCCAGCCGCACCCGGAGGGGCACGGGCTCGCCCGCGCGATCACCGCCGCCCTGCAGCGCGCGGGCATCGGCCCGGCGGACCTCGGCTACGTCAACGCGCACGGCTCCGGCACCGCGCAGAGCGACGTCGCGGAGTCCGCGGCGCTGCACACCGCGCTCGGCGAGCACGCCGGCACCGTGCCGGTCTCCTCGACGAAGTCGTTGCACGGCCAGGCCCTCGAAGCGTCCGGGGTGCTGGAGCTGATCGTCACCCTGCACGCGCTGCGCTCGGGGCGGCTGCCGGTCAACGCCGGGTTCCTGGCCGCGGACGGGCACTGCCCGCTGAACCTGGTCCTGGACGGCTTCACCGCGGTGACGCCCACCTACGCCCTGTCGTTGAACGCGGCCTTCGGCGGCGCCAACACCGCCCTGCTGGTGGGATCAGCATGAGCGGCTTACTGGTCGGCCCCGAAGAGCAGGAGCAGGGACTCGGCACGGCGGAACTGTTCGTCGAGGACATCCCGCCGCTGACCGCGCTCGCCGCGCGGGCCGGCCTGGAGGTCCTCGCCGCCGCCGACTGGCCCGAGCCGGGCGACGAGGAGCTGCCGAAGCTCGCCGGTTTCGTGCACTCGACATTCAACCCGCTCGTCGCCGCCGCCGCCGGGCGCTGCCTCCAGCGCCGCCCTGAGAGCGCTCCACCCGCGGTCACCGCGATCGTGCTCGTCACCTCCCTCGGCGACGTGGCCAGCGCCGCGCACGTCGCCGAGGCCGTCGACACCGGCGGCCGGGTCGGGCCGCTGTTCTTCTTCCAGTCGGTGCCCAACGCCGTCGCCGGTCACGTCGCCTCCCGCTGGCGGCTGACCGGCCCGGTCGTGTGCGTCGACAGCACCGACGCCGGGCTCACCGTGGCCCGGCTGTTGCTCGCCGACGGCGACGCCGGCGAGGTCCTCGTCGTCCTCCTCGAGCAGGCCGCCGCGCCCGAGGCCATCACCGGAACCAGCCACGACACCGCGGCAGTGGTGCTCCTCGCTGAACGAACCGTCGAAAGAGGTGCGTCATGAGCAGGTCCATAGCTGTCACGGGGATCGGGCTCGTCACCCCGGTCGGTAGCACCGGCGCCGAGGTCTTCGACGCGATGTGCGACGGGCGCTCCGGCCTGACCCGGCCCGCCGCCGACCATCCTCTCTTCGGATCGACCGACGTGGCCGCGTTCTCCCCGCCGATCGACCCGACGTCGGTGCTGCCGGCGCCGGAGACGCGGGTGGTCGACCGGTACATCATCATGGCGATGGCCGCCGCCGAACGGGCCCTCGCCGACGCCGGCATCGAGGTCGGCCGCGACGTCGACCCCTACCGCATCGCCATCATCCTGTCCGGCACCGGCGGTCTCGCGACCCTCGACGCGCAGGCGGTGCTGCGTTCGCAGAAGGGCCGCCTCGGCGTCAGCCCCTACCTGCTGCCCGGCATGCTGCCGAACATGGGCGCGGCGCGGGTCGCGATGCGCCACGGGATCCAGGGGTACAGCTCCTCCATCGGCACCGCCTGCGCGGCCGGCGCCCAGTCGATCGGCGAGGCCGTGCGGCTGCTGCGGGCCGGCGAGGCGGACGTCGTCGTCGCCGGGTGCAGCGAGGCCCCGCTGTTCCCGACGCTCGCCGACACGTTCGGCAACGCCCGGGCGCTCGCCCGCGGCTGGGACGACCCGACCGCGGCGAGCCGCCCCTTCGACCGCCGCCGCAACGGGCTCGTCCTCGGCGAGGGCGCCGGGGTGTTCGTCGTCGAACGCGCCGAGCACGCCGAGGCCCGCCGGGCCCGCCGCTACGCCGACCTCGTCGGCTGGGGCGCCACCAACGACGCCCACCACCCGACCACCCCGCGCCCCGACGGGTCGGCCGCCGCCGCCTGCATGAGCCGGGCCATCGCCGACGCGGGCATCACACCCGGCGACGTCGGTTACGTCAACGCGCACGGCACCAGCACCAAACTCGGCGACGTGGCCGAGTCCACCGCGATCCGTGCGGTGTTCGGTGCCGGTACCCCGCCGGTCAGCTCGACGAAGGGCGTGACCGGCCACATGCTCGGCGCCTCCGGGGTGGTGGAAGCCGCGGTGTCGGTGCACGCCATGCTCCGCGGGCTGCTCCCGCCGACACACAACCTGGACGAGCCCGACCCCGCCTGCGACGTGGACCACCTCATCAAGCCCCGCCCCGCCGAGGTGACCCACGTGCTGTCCAACTCCTTCGGCTTCGGCGGCCACAACGTGAGCCTGATCTTCGGCCGGCCGGAGTCCGCCTGGACACGCTCAGACACAGGCCCAGAGACACGCACGGCGTGACGCCCGCTCGTCGCAGCCACCTGGGAACGACCGATCAGAACCCGAAAGGGAAGCAGGCCATGCAGATCCTCGACACCGACCACATCGAAATGTTCGTCGGCGACGCGCGCCAGGCGGCGCACCAGCTGTGCGCCACATACGGCTTCCACGTCTACGGGCACGGCGGCCCGGAGACCGGCCTCACGGGTCAGCGCAGCGTGCTGCTCGGCCAGCGCGACATCCGGATCCTGCTCACCTCGGGGCTCAACGGCGACCACCGCGCGAGCCGCTACGTCGCGCAGCACGGCGACGGCGTGTCCGTCATCGCCTTCGGCTGCACCGACGTGCAGGCCGCCTTCGACGAGGCCGTCGCCGCCGGCGCCACCCCGATCGAGGCACCACGGCGCCTCGAACACGACGGCTCGGTGGTGGTGACGGCGGAGGTGTCCGGCTTCGGCGACGTGACCCACCGCCTCGTCCAGCGCGTCAGCGGTGAGCAGTTCCTGCCCGGGGCGATCGCCGAGACGCCGGTGCCGACCACGGACGCGGACCTGCTGCACACCATCGACCACGCCGCGATCTGCCTGCAGGCCGGCGAGCTCGACCCGACGGTGCAGTACTACGAGCGGGTCTTCGGCTTCACCATGATCTTCCAGGAGTACATCGAGGTCGGCGAGCAGGGCATGCAGTCCAAGGTGGTGCAGAGCCCGTCGGGTGGCGTGACGTTCACGCTGATCCAGCCGGACCTGAGCCGCCGCGCCGGCCAGATCGACGACTTCCTGTCCTGGCACGAGGGCGCCGGCGTGCAGCACATCGCCTACAGCACCCACGACATCGTGACCGCGGTGCGCGCCTACAGCGCCAGGGGCGTCGAGTTCGCGCAGACCCCGGCCAGCTACTACGACATGCTCGAGGCGCGGCTCGGCGCGGTGGACGTGCCCGTGGAGCAGCTGCGGCCGCTGGGCATCCTCGTCGACCGGGACCACTGGGGCCAGATGTACCAGATCTTCGCCAAGTCGACACACATCCGCCGGACGTACTTCCTCGAGCTCATCGACCGGCACGGCGCCCGGACCTTCGGCACCAGCAACATCCCGGCGCTGTACGCGGCGAAGGAGCGCGAGCTCGCCGCGGTGCGCGACACCACAGACGGCCTGCGCAGCTGATCCTTGCCACGACTTTCGAAAGGACATGACCTTGACCATCTCAGTGAGCCAGGCATTCTCGTTGTCCGACGACGAGCTGGCGCTGCTGCCGTCGGACGATGACGTCGAGCACTATGCCCGGCACGGCTGGTACCTGACGAAGAAGCTCTTCACCGACGACGAGGTCGACGAGCTCGTCGCGGCAAGCGAACGCTTCTACGCCGGCGAGCGCAGCCGCACGCTGCCGATCCGCCCGCCGCGGCTGGCGTACTGGGATCCGTCGCACGGTGACGTGCAACGCCACCACGACTACGTGCACTACGAGAGCGACCCGATCGCGCGGATCCTGCGCAAACCGCTCATCGGCGCGGTAGCGGCACGGCTGGCGAAGGCCGACGAGATCCGGGTCTTCCAGTCGACGCTGATCTACAAGCCGCCGATCGTCGGCGAGCCCAGCAACGTGGTCCCGTGGCACTTCGACCGGCACTACTGGTCGCCGTGCACGTCGGAGAACATGCTCACGGCGTTCATCCCCTTCCACGACTGCGGTGAGGAGATGGGCACGATCACGATGGTCGACGGGTCGCACCGGTGGGAGGAGATCCTCCGCGACGACACCACGACGAAGCACTTCGCCGAGCGGGACCGCAACGACCTGGAGGTCATGCTCGCGGAGAACGCCGCGTACAACCACGTCGAGGTCGTCAAGGTCCCGATGGTCATTCCCAAGGGGCACATGAGCTTCCACCACTGCCGCACGTATCACGGCAGCGGACCCAACCGCAGCGACAAACCCCGCCGCGCGGTCTCCTTCCACCTGCAGGACGGTGCGAACGAGTACCGCCGGTTCGAGCTCAGCACGGGCGACGTCGTGACCTACAACCACGACGTGCTGGTGCGGCGCACCGAAGACGGCCGTCCCGACTACTCCGATCCCGAGTACTGCCCCGTGTTGTGGCGTACGCCCTAACCCTTTCAGGAGGCTCATCATGTCCCGTTATGACTGGGGTCAGCGACACCCGGGCATCGACCGGCTGGAGGCGCTGATCGCCGATGCCCGCAACGACGTCGTGTCCCACCCGATCTACGCCCGCCTGGACAGCCTGCCGGCGATCCAGACGTTCCTGGAGCACCACGTCTTCGCGGTGTGGGACTTCATGTCGCTCCTGAAGTCGTTGCAGCGCAACCTGACCTGCGTCGAGGTGCCGTGGATCCCGACCGGGCCGACCGGCAGCCGGCGGCTCATCAACGACATCGTGCTGGTCGAGGAGAGCGACGAGCTGCGCGGCGGCTTCATCAGCCACTTCGAGCTGTACCTGCTCGGCATGCGGGAGGCCGGCGCCGACACGACCGTCATCGACACCTTCATCGGTCTGCTGCGCGACAAGACCCCGGTGCCGGCCGCGATGGCCGCCGCGGGCGTCCCCGAGGCGTCCGCGGAGTTCGTCGGGCTGACCTGGCACCTCATCGACACCGCGCCGATCCACTGCCAGGCGGCGGCGTTCGCGTTCGGCCGGGAGGACCTGATCCCGGACATGTTCACCCAGGTCGTGAAGGTCAACGAGCAGGGCGGGCAGCTCGACACGTTCGTCGACTACCTGGAGCGGCACATCGAGGTCGACGGCGAGTTCCACACGCCGATGGCCATGCAGATGGTCACCGACCTGTGCGGCGACGACGAGAACAAGTGGAACGAGTGCGTGGAGACCATCAACCTCGCGCTCGTCGCCCGCGCCAAGCTCTGGAGCGGCATCCTCGCCAAGATCGACGAGAAGGTCCTCGCGGCGTAATTCCGCCTCTTACAAGGAGTGGCAAGTGACTGACGCCGCCGGGCTGTACCGCACGGTCCGCCTGATCCGACGGTTCGAGGAGCGTGCGATCGAACTGGTCAAGGACGGCACGATCGTCGGCGGGATCCACCCGTACCTGGGACAGGAGGCGATCGCGGCCGGGACCTGCGGCGCGCTGCGCCCCGGCGACGTCATCACCAGCACCCACCGCGGTCACGGTCACGTCCTCGCGAAGGGTGCCGACCCGGCCCGCATGCTCGCCGAGCTGGCGGGCCGGGCCACCGGGCTCAACGGCGGCCGCGGCGGCTCGATGCACGCCGCGGACTTCAGCCTCGGCATCCTCGGCGCCAACGCGATCGTGGGCGCCGCGGTGCCGATCGCGACGGGTGCCGCCTGGGCGGCGCGGCGGGCCGGCAAGGACCTCGTCGCCGTCACCTACTTCGGCGACGGCGCGGTCAGCCAGGGGGTCGTCCTGGAGACGATGAACCTCGCGTCGCTGTGGAAGGTGCCGGTCGTGCTCGTCTGCGAGAACAACGGCTTCGCCACCACGACCCGGGTCGCCGACGCGGTGGCCGGGTCCATCACCGGCCGGGCCGAGGCGTTCGGCATCCCGGCGTCCACAGTGGATGGCAGTGACCCGGAGGCGGTCCTCGGCGCGGCGCGGGAGGCCGTCGACCGGGCCCGGTCCGGCGGCGGCCCGTCGTTCATCGAATGCGTCGCCTACCGCTTCGACGCCCACCACACGTGGGAGCACAGCGCCCGGCCGCGGTACCGCACCGACGACGAGGTCGCCGTCGGGATGCGGCGCGATCCGGTGGCCCTGCAGGGCTCGCGCATCCCGGCCGCGGACCGGGAGCGCATCGACGCGGAGATCGAGGCGCTGCTCGACGAGGCGGTCCGCTTCGCCGTCGACAGCCCGCTGCCCGACCCGGCCGGCGCGCTGGACCATCTGTACGCGGACGGCCTGCGGGCCAGGGCGGGGGTCTCCTGATGCCGATCCTGTCGTATCTCAAGGCACTGAACCGGGCGCTGAGCACCGAGATGGAGGCCGACCCGAGCGTCGTGGTGTTCGGCGAGGACGTCGGCGTCGCGGTCAGCAACGTCACCACCGGCCTGCTCAAGAAGTTCGGCCCCGAACGGGTCGTCGACATGCCGATCTCGGAGCAGGCGTTCACCAGCTTCGCGACCGGCGCCGCGATGGCCGGGCAGCGCCCCGTGATCGAGTTCCAGATCCCGGCGCTGCTGTTCCTGGCGTTCGAGCAGATCGTCAACCAGGCCCACAAGTTCTCCCTGATGACCGGCGGGCAGGTCAACGTCCCGGTCACCTACCTGCTGCCCAGCTCCGGCTCCCGCGGCGGCTGGGCCGGGCAGCACTCCGACCACCCGTACAGCCTCTTCGCCCACGTCGGCGTGAAGACGGTCGTGCCCGCGACCCCCGCCGACGCCTACGGGCTGCTGCTGACCGCGATCCGCGACGACGACCCGGTCATCGTCTTCGCCCCGGCCGGCGCGATCGGGGTCCGCGACAACGTCGACTTCGCCGCCCTCGCCCCGGTGCCCCTCGGCGTTGGCCGCATCCACCGACCCGGCGACGACGTGACGGTCGTCGCCGTGGGCCACCTCGTCCACGACGCTCTCGCCGTCGCCGAGGAGCTCGAAGGCACCGTGTCGGTGGAGGTGTTCGACCCGCGGACGCTGCACCCCTTCGACTGGAACGGGCTGGCCGAGTCGCTGGAGCGCACCGGCCGGCTCGTCGTCGTCGACGACTCCAACCGCTCCTGCGGCATCGGCGGGGAGATCCTGGCGACCGCCGCGGAACAGCTGCGTCTCGTCGCGCCACCGAAACGGATCACCCGGCCGGACGGGGCGGTGCTGCCCTTCGCCCGCGAGCTGGACCTGGCGCTGCAGCCGACCCGCGCGCAGATCCGCACCGCGATCGAACAGGTCGCGAAGACCTCATATTCAACGCAGACCGAGGAGTAGACCCATGGCGTCCACGAGCATCCGGGCGGCGCTCGCCGCCGACCCCGACGTCGGTGCCGGCAACGTGCTGCACAAGCTCATCGAGCACGGCGCGGCACTGGACGGGCCGGGCATCGCCTTCGACGTCGACGTCGACGGCTTCCCCGCCTGGCAGGGCCTCACCCTCGGCGAGCTGCGGGAGCGGGCCGCGGCCCGGGCGGCGTGGCTGCACGCCTACGGCATCACCCGCCGCGACCCGGTCGCGATCTACGTGACCAGCTCCGCGGACTGCTTCCTCAACTGGATGGGCCTGGTCTGGCTCGGCGCGATCCCGGCGCTGATGAACCCGAACATCCCCGGCGACATCGCCGCCGCGTACATCGGCAAGCTCCGGGCGACGGCGCTCATCACCGACGCCGCGCACATCGCCCGCCTGGACGGCCACGACGTCGGCATCCCCGTGCTGGACGCGGCCGACACCGGCACCGGCGACCCGGCGCAGGCGCCCGCGCCGTTCCGGCACCACGCCGACGACCCGATCGCGATCACCCATTCCTCCGGCACCACCCGCATGCCGACCGCCGTCGTGCACTCGCACGCCAGCCTGTTCCACGCCACCCGCAAGATCCGGCTGAGCGGCCCGAGGGCCCAGGGCACCGAGCGGATCCTCAGTGCCCTGCCAGCCCCGCACGCGGCCGGCATCATGACCATCAACCACGCCCTGAGCAACCGGTCCGAGCTGCTGTTCCTGTCGCAGCAGAGCGACGGCGGCGCGGTGCTCGACGCGATCGAGAAGTGGAAGCCGACCGGCGTGTTCGGCTTCGCCGTCACCTGGTCCGAGCTGGCCCGCTTCGACCTGTCGCAGCACGAGATGGACTCGGTGGCGCTGTGGTTCAACACCGGCGACTGCGCGCACGAGCCGCACATCCGCAACCTGGTCAACGTCGGTAGCCGCAACACCGTCACGCGAGCCGGCGTCTCCCGGGTGAAGGGCTCGATGTTCGTCGACGGGCTCGGCTCGACCGAGATGGGGCACTCCGCCTTCCACATCACCCACCGGCCCGACACCGAACGCTACGGCCGCTGCGTCGGCGTCCCGCACGTCTTCGCCGACGTGGCGCTGCTGGACACCGTGACGGGCGAGGAGGTCCCCGTCGGGCAGGTCGGCCACTTCGGCCTGAAGTCGCCCACGCTCGCGCCGGGGTACTGGAACGACCACGTCAACACGTACAAGAACCGCCTCAACGGCTACTACCTCACCGGCGACCTGATGTTCCGCGACGAGGAGGGCTACTACTACCACGTCGACCGGGCCGTCGACTCCGTCGACCTCGGCGGCGGCAACTGGCTCTACACCGCCATGTCGGAGGAGCAGATCCTGCGGGCCGTGCCCGACGTGCGGGACTGCACCATCGTGTCGTTCAAGACCGACGCCGGCGTCGTCTCCGACGTGCTGCTGTCGCTGCACGAGAGCGCCGACCCGACCGTCGACCACACCTCCGCCGTCACGGCGGCGTTGACCCCGGCGGCCGCGGCGACGCTGCGCAAGGTCGTCGTGTTCCCCGACGAGAACATCGTCACCGGCCCCACCGGCAAGGTCCGCAAGTTCCTGATGCGGCAACGGCACCTCGCCGAGATGGCGAATGCCTGACACGATCCTGCCGGCCCTCGAGCTCGTCGCCACCACCCGGATCCCGGTGCGGTTCGACGGCGAGGGGGCCGGGATCGGCCCGCTGTCGTGGGGACAGCGATCCATCTGGCAGGACATGGTCCGCCAGCGTTCCTGGCTGCCCATCGGCGGATGGGCGGCGGTCCCGGACGGGACCACGCTCGAGGACGTCGCGGCCGATCTGCGGTGGGCGATGCGGCGGTACCCCACGTTCCGGACCCGGCTGCGCTTCGACGTTGACGGCTTCGACGGCGTGCCGGCGCAGTCCGTCGCCGCGTCGGGCACGATCTGGCTCGACGTGTTCGACGTGCCGCCCGGTGCCGACCCCGCGTCGTTCACGGCCGCGGTCGACGCCCACTACCGGGCCGAGCCCTACGACTTCGCGTCGCAGTGGCCGGTGCGGATGGGGGTCGTCCGGGTCGACGGTGTGCCCGCCTACCTGTCGACCGTCACCTGCCACCTCGTCACCGACGGCGTCGGCGGGCTGCTGATGCTCCGCGAGGTCGCCGCGCGGCACGAGTGCGGCCCGACCCTCGGCATGCAACCACTGGAGCAGGTGCGCTGGCAGGCCTCCCCCGACGGGCAGAAGCAGCGCGAGAAGGCGCTGCGGCACTGGGACAAGATGCTGCGGCAGCTGCCTCCCGTCGCGCCGCTGGTGCCGGCCGGCGGGCCGCGGTATCACCGGGGCGAGTTCACGTCGGCTGCGCTCTACACCGCCACCCATGCCACCTCGGTCGTCTTCGACATCGACACCTCGCAGGTGCTGATGACCTGCCTGGCGCTCGCCCTCGCCGGCGAAGGACGGCCCGCGATCATCCGGCCCATGGTGGACAACCGGTTCCGCCGGGGGCTCGGCGACGTCGTCGCGATGGTGGCGCAGCACGGGATCTGCGTGGCGGACGTGGCCGGTCTGTCCTTCGAGGACGCGATGCGCAAGACCGGGATCGCGGCGATGCTGGCCTACAAGTGGGCGTATCACGACCCGGAGACGGTGTCGTCGTTGTCGGCCACGCTCGACGTCGACCTCGAGGCCGGGATCTGGCTCAACGACCGGCGGACCATCAGCCGGCAGATGTTCCCCGGGTCCCGTCCGGACGCGGATCAGGTCCGCGCCGCCGGGCCGGGCGAGTTCCGCTGGACCGTCGCGCAGGACGACCCGTACGACCCGCTGAACGTCGACGTCGACGACGAACCGGGCCGGTTCCGGCTGACCTGGTTCACGGACACGTGGCGGACCCCTCCGGCCCGGGTGGAGGCCCTGGCACGGGAGGTGGAGGCGCTGGCCGTACACCATGCGCTCGAGGCTCTTGAAAGGCAGACGCCGTGACCGCACTCGTCGCCATCGGCACCTACGTGCCCCCGGACCGCGTCCCGATCGAGTCGCTCGCGGACGAGTTCGAGCTGACGCCCATGCAACTACGGGTGTTCCGGCGCTACCACAAGCTCGGCTCCGCCGCGCACGCCCCGTCATTGTCGCTCACCGAGCTGCTCGGCCTGGCGGTCGCCGACCTGCGGCTGACTGTTGAACAGGCGGCGCGGATCCGGTACGTGCTCTACGCGCGGACGTTCCCCGGCGTGGTGCCCTACCCGCTGAACCCGCTGCACGAGGTGTGCCGGTCGTTCGGGTTACAACATGCTTCCGCGTTCGCGGTCGGGCATCACGCGTGCGCGTCCGGGCTGCTCGCCGTCGACCTCGCCGGCCGGCTCCTCGCCTCCGCGCCGCCCGACGCCCTCGCCCTGGTCCTCACCGGGGAGAAGGCGTTCACCGGCGAGGCCCGCTTCGTGCCGGAGACGTCGATGTTCGGCGAGGGGGCCGCCGCGTGCCTCGTCGCCGCGTCGGGCCCGCGGGACCGCCAACTGTCCTATGTGGCCTCGCTGCGCGGCGAGTTCGACGGGGAGCTGGAGGAGGTCGCCGGGGAGTTCCAGCGCATCTACCACGACGCGCTCGGCGCCGCCGTCACGTCCGCCGTCTCCTCGGCTGGTCTTTCGCTGTCGGACATCGCGCTGATCCTGCCGCACAACGTCAACGTGGTGGCGTGGCAGCGGGTGTGCAAGCGGATCGGCTATCCCCTCGACCGGGTCCTGCTGGACCACGTCGCCGACTACGGCCACGTCTTCTGCGCCGACGCGTTCCTCAACCACCGCACCGCCGTCGCGCGGGGGTTGCTGCAACCCGGGGACCACTATGTCATCGCCGCCGCGGGCGCGGGTCGCGGCGCGACGTTCTCCGCCATGGTCTTCTCGCATTAGGTTCTCTTGAAAGGGTTTGCTGACGATGAGCGACACCACGACGATCGACCCGGACCTGCGCCAGCAGGTCGTCGACACGATCTGCGAGCTGCTGCCGCGCGTGCTGAAGCGGGAGGTGTCCGGCGCCTCGGAGACCACCACGCTCATGGACGACCTGGGGATGAGCTCCACCACCGGCCTGGAGCTGGTCCTCGAGCTGGAGGACAAGCTGGAGCGGGAGATCAGCGTCGAGGACATGGGCCGCGACAACTTCGAGACGGTCGGCAGCCTCGCCGACTACGTCGCCGGAAACCTGCTCCCGGAGGAGTGACGGTGTTCGCCCTTGGTCTCCGGCGCGCGGTGTCGCGCCGGTACCCCACCCCGGCGCTGCTTGCCGCCGACGCCGGGCACGCCGCCCGGCTGTCGACGTATCTCACCGACCTGCTCGCACCACAGGGGTTGACGCTCGCACCGGACGCGCTCACCCCGGTCCGGGGCCAGTCCTACGGTGAGATGGCGGTTCCGCTGCTGCCCGCGGATCCGGTCGACCTGCTGGTGCTCGCCTACGACGTGCCGGACATCTCACCGGGGCGGGCGGTCAGCACGTACCTGACGCACGTCTGCCCGGGGTCGCCGATGTCGTTCGCGGTGTCCGACCAGGGCCGGGCGGCGGCGTTCACGGCGCTGTCCCTGATGCAGACCTACGCCGCGACGCACCCGCGGGCGGTCCTCATCGCCGTCGAACAGGCCGACCTGCCCTACGACCCGGGCGTGCCCGTGACGCTGCCGGCCGCCCACGCCGGCATCGCCCTGCACCTGGCCGCGGACGCGCCGCCGGCGTCGGTCACCGTCACCCCGGACTCCGACGCGGTCCTCGACAGCCTCGACGGTCTCGACGCTGCCACGGTCGTGCTCGGCGGCGGCCTGGCCGGGCTCGCCGATGACGTGAAGGCCGACCGGGTCGTCCTGGCGGATCCGGCGCAGCCGATGACCGGCGTGTGGGAGGCCCTGGCCGCGCTCGACCTGGACACCGCGGGGCGGATCGTGGTCGCCGACTACGACCCGGCACTGCGCTACCTCTGCGTGGCCACCTTCGGCTGACCGCCTTCCTCCCACGACGGCCCGTCTGCTCACGGGGGTGGACAGTTCGGTGCCCTTGCACCAGCGCCGACACGTCGTCGCGGTCGTCCCGCGGCCGCCCGGGAGGCCGTTGCACATTGACGTCGCCGGTGATTGGCGGTGGTCCGGGACGCAGGTCGTCGTCAGCTTCCAGAAATTCGACCAAATTTCCCGAATCGGGGCGCCAGCAGGACCCGCGCCGAGGTCTGACGATCTTGGCGGCTTGATCGAAGTCTTCGGATGGCCGTGTGGACGACCACGACGCTCCTTCGATCGAGGCCGAGGACGAGAGATCGCCGTTTCGACGCCGGCGCGCACCGGCTCGCCGATGGATAGTCGCCGTCCGGGCGTGATCGGTCACAGCGGATTGATCGAAGTCGCACCCCGGCCGTCATCACAGCCGGCATACGCCTTCGATCACGGCGGCAGGATCCGTGACGGGCGAAGAGCACCCACGTCACCGAGGTTCAACATCCGTGCCGGGTGACGGTGAACGGGGCGTCGCCCGCCAGGGCCACCGCGGCCCGGAACCCCTCCGGCGCGTCGAGGTCCTCGATGCGGAACGGGCCGTCGTGCTCGACCACCACGGGCGCGGGGCCGGCGACCGGGGTGGCCAGGCCGCGGGTGAGCCGGGCACCGGCCGCCTTCACCAGGGACTCCTTGCGTGCCCACAGCTCGGCGAAGCGTTCGTGCCCGCCGCCGGCGGCGATCTCGGCGGCCTCGGCGGGTGGGTAGAAGCGGCGGGCCATCGCCGCGCAGTCCAGGGTCGGCACGACCCGTTGCAGGTCCACGCCGACGGGGCGGTGGGGCGAGACGGCCACCATGATGAGGTCGCCCGAGTGGGACAGGTTCACCTCGACGCCGGTGTGCGCGCCGGCCAGGGACGGTTTGCCGTTCGGGTTGTACGCCCAGCTCAGCGACTGCGGCGGCGCGTCGAGGGCGGCGCCGGCGATGCGGCGGGTGACCGCGTGCGCCACCACGAACCGCCGCCGGTCGATCGGGTGGACGATCGACGCGTGCCGGCGCCGCTCCTCGTCGTCCAGCAGGGTGAACATGGCCGGCAGCGCGGTCTGCGGCACCCGCGCGTCGGCGAGCCAGACCTGGACGACGTCGGTGCTCATGCGGCCGCGATGAGACGCGCGAAGCGGCGGACGCCCTCCTCGATCTGGGCCGGCTCCAGGGCGCTGCACGACAGCCGGATCTGGTGGCTGCCGCCGCCACCGAGATAGAAGAACCGCATCGGGGTCCACAGCACCCCGTGCTCCTGGGCGGAGACCTCGAGGAGCTCCTCGGACGCGTCGACCGGCACGTCCACGACGACGAAGAACCCGCCGCTGGGGCTGTTCCAGCGCACCGGCGTGCCGCTGAAGTGCTGCGAAAGCGCGGCCAGGAGGGTCTGCAGGTTCTGCCGGTAGAAGCGGATCTTCGCCTGGTTGGCGCCGCGCAGGCTGAACCCGCTGTCCAGCAGCATCCCGCCGACCACCGCCTGCGACAGCGCGGAGGTGTTGACAGTGATCATGCTCTTGACCGTCGACAGCTCCTCGGCCAGCACCGTCCGGCGGCCGGCCGCGTCGACGACGGTCTGGTCGGCGACGAGGAACCCGACCCGCACGCCCGGGAAGTAGGACTTGGCGAACGAACCGAGGTAGATGACGCGCTGGTCCGTGTCGAGGGACTTCAGCGTCGGCCGTGGCTCGTCGTCGAGGCCGAACAGTCCATACGGGTCGTCCTCCAGGATCAGCAGGTCCGCCTCGGCGGCGACGTCGAGCAGCTCGCGACGGGTCTCCACCGGCAGCGAGACACCGGACGGGTTGGCGAAGTTGGGCACCAGGTAGAGCGCCTTCGGGGTGCGGCCGCCGGCCCGGACCGCGGCCGCCACCGAGGCGACCGTCGACGGGCGCAGCCCGTCCTCCGACTCCGGCACCGGCACCACGTCGATGCCGAGGATCCGCGCGGCGCCGGTGAACCCGACGTAGCACGGCTCGGCGGCGAGCACGACGTCGCCGGGGCCGGCGCACAGGCCGCGCAGCGCGATGACCATCGCCTCCTGGCAGCCGGTGGTCACCATGACCGCCTCGTCGGGCACGCGGATGTCCTCGTCGACGTCCAGCATCCTGGCGATGAGCCCGCCGACGTGACCGTTCGTCCGCCCGTACATCGTCAGCAGCGACCGGCTCTGCGCGGCGCTGAGGCCGCGCTCGCGCAGGTGCGTCAGGTAGGTCTGGATGTGTTTGTCGATGTCGGTGACGGAGTGGAACTCGTCGAACGGGCGCCCCGCGGCGAGCGAGATCGCGTCGGGGTACCGGCCGGCGACCTCGTTGAGGAAGTTCATCGAGGCGGACACCGGGTCGGACACCGACACGTGCAACGCTTCCCTGCGCAGCTCCACCATCACCGCTCGCCTCCCACTCGATACGACAGCACGGTCCGGTCCAGGTCGGCGAGGCGGGGCCGGCCGGTCAGCGCCATCGCGTGCGCCAGCTCCCCGGTCGCCGTCTGCAGCAACCCGGCCACCCCGTCGGCGCCCCCGGCGGCGAGGGCCCACAACGGCGGCCGGCCGAGCAGCACCATGCGGGCGCCGAGCGCGAGGGCGACGAGCGCGTCCGTGCCGCGCCGGACCCCGCCGTCGAACAGCACCGGCATCGCCCCGGCGACCGCGTCGACGACCTCGGGCAGCGCGTCGAGGGCGGCGACGGCGCCGTCGAGCTGGCGGCCGCCGTGGTTGGACACCACGATCCCGTCGACGCCGTGCTCGACCGCCAGGGCCGCGTCCTCGGCGGTCAGGATGCCCTTGAGCACGATCGGCAGGCTCGTCTGCGACCGGAGCCAGGCCAGGTCCGCCCAGGTGACGGTCTGGTCGAAGGACTGGGCGGCGTGCTCGGCGATCGCGGAGCGGCCCGTGCCGCCGCGGTGGGTCACGGCCATGACCGCCTCGTCGACGTTGACGGCGGTGACGTCGCCGGGGATCGCGAAGCCGTTGCGCATGTCGCGCCAGCGCCGGCCGATCCGGGGCGCGTCGACGGTGAGCAGCAGCGCCTGGTATCCGGCGTCGGCGGCCCGCCGGATCAGGTCGGCCAGCACGTCGCGGCGGCTGAGCCAGTACAGGTGCAGCCAGAGCCCACCGGTGGACGCCTTCGCGATGTCCTCGACGGTGCGGCTGGCGAAGACGCTGACCACGAACAGGGCCCCCGCGGCGCCCGCGCCCTGCGCGGTGGCGACCTCGCCCTCGGCGTCGACGAGGCGGTGATACGCGGTGGGTGCCACCCCGATCGGGGTCGCGAAGTCCGCGCCGAACAGCGACACGGTGGTGTCGACTGTGGACACGTCGGTCAGCACCCGGGGCCGCAGCCGCACCCGGTCGAACGCGGCGACGTTGGCGGCCAGGGTGCGCTCGGACTCCGCACCGCCCTCGATGAAGTCCCACACGTCGGGATCGACGAGGTCGCGGGCGAGGTGCTGATAGTCGGAGGCGGTCAACACCGGCCCCGTCCGAGGTCGTGTCACCGGCGCTCCATAGGCGGTAGCCTATCGGTGCCACGCCAGGATCGACATGAGCCGAAAGTCTTACATGGCCATCGATAGCATGCTGATCGCCGAGCTGTCCGACCCGTTCTGCCTCACCGCCGGGGAGGCCGACACCCTCCTCGACGGCCACCCCTGGCACCGGTTCGCGATCCTCGGCGACAGCGTCGCCGAAGGCCTCACCGACCCGGTCGACGGCTACCACCCTCTCGCGTTCCCGGACCGGGTGCGGGTGGAGCTGGCCCGGCACCGGCCCGGCCTCGCGCACCGCAACCTCGGCGTGCGCAACCTGCGCGCCGCCGAGGTCCTGGCGACCCAGCTGGGTCCGGCGCTGGCGTTCCGCCCCGACCTGGCGCTGGTGATCTGCGGCGCCAACGACGCGATGCGCCCCGGCTACGAGGCCCGCGCCGACGCCGTCGACGCGACGCTGGCCGCGCTGATCCGCCCGTTGCAGGCGGCCGGCGCCCGGGTCGTCACCGTGTCGCTGTTCGTCATGCCGGCCTACCCGTCGATGCCGGCCTGGCTCGGCCCGGCGTTCTCCCGCAGAATGAGCATGCTCGGCCGGCGCACCACCGCACTCGCCGAGACCCTCGGCACGATCCACGTCGACCTCGCCACGCACCCGGCGATCGGCACCGGTGACGCCCTCACCGGCGCCGACGGCCTGCACGGCAACGGTCGCAGCCACGCCATCGCCGCGGCGGAGATGATCCGCCGCCTGTCCCGTGAGATCCAGGGAGCCTAGAGATGCCACTCGACCCGCAGCTGCAGGCGATGCGCAACCAGCGCGAACGCGACGGCGTCGCCCCGCTGTACTCGATGACCCTCGAGGCCGCCCGGGCCGCCGACCTCGCCTCCATCAAGGCCGCCGGCGGCACGCCCGAGCCGGTCGAGGACGTCACCGACCACTGGATCGCCGGACCCGACGGTCAGCTGCAGGTCCGGGTGTACCGCCCGAGCGGTGACCGCCCGTTGCCGGTGCTGGTCTACTTCTTCGGCGGCGGCTGGGTCCTGGGTACCATCGACACCGCCGACGGCATCGCCCGCACGCTCGCCAACAGCGCCGGCTGCCTGGTCGTCGTCCCCGGCTACCGGCTCGCGCCCGAGCATCCGTTCCCCGCGTCGATCGAGGACTGCTACGCCGCGGTCCGCTGGGTCGCCGACAGCGCCGCCGAGCTCGGCGCGGACCCGGCCCGCATCGCGGTCGGCGGTGACAGCGCCGGCGGCAACCTCGCCGCCGGGGTGACGCTGATCGCGCAGGAGGCCGGCGACCTCGCGCTCGCCGGGCAGCTGCTCGTCTACCCCAACACCGACCAGCTCGCCGACGACGAGTCCATGCGCGCCAACGACGACCCGTTCCAGTTCAACCACCACTCCGTCGCCTGGTACCGCCGGCACTACCTGATCGACCCCGACGACGCCGAGAACCCCCTGGCGTCGCCGCTGCGCGCGGAGACCCTCAAGGGCCTGCCCCCGGCGCTGATCATCACCGCCGAATACGACCCGCTGCGCGACCAGGGCGAACGCTACGCGAAGCGGCTCGCCGACGACGCCGTCCCGGTCACCCTCGCCCGCTACGACGGCATGTCCCACGGCTTCTTCGCGATGGCCGGGAGCGTCGACGAGAGCCGCGTCGCCCTGGCCCAGGCGGCCGCGCAGCTGCGAGCGTGGTTCGCATCCTGACGGCGCTGCGGCGCAACGTCGCCGGCGCGTGGGGCGCGGCCGGTGAACGCTGGCTCGCCGACCTGCCCGACCTGCTCGCCGGCCTCGCCGCGGACTGGGACCTCGTCCTCGGCCCGCCGTATGACCTGACGTTCCACTACGTCGCGGCCGTGCGGTGCGCCGACGGCACCCGGGCGGTGCTGAAGGTCGGCTTCGAGCTGTCGGTCGAGGCCGCCGCCCTCGCCGCGTTCGACGGCCGCGGCGCCGCCCGCCTGCTGCGCGCCGACCCCGACCGCGGCGCCCTGCTCCTGGAGCAGGTGTCCCCCGGCGACCGGCTCCGCGACCTCGTCCCGGACCGCGATCCCGAGGCGACCGAGGTCCTGGCGGGCCTGATGCGCCGCCTGCACGTGCCGCCGGTCGCTGGGCTGCCGACGGTGCTGTCGCAGGTCTCGGCCCTGGACGGGCACCGCGGCGCCGTCCCCGCCGACCTGGTCGGCCCGGCGGCGGCCGCCATGCGGTTCCTGTGCGCGACGGCGACCCGCGAGGCGGTCCTGCACGGCGACCTGCACCACGACAACGTGCTGCGCGGCACCCGCGACCCGTGGCTGGTGATCGACCCGCACGGCCTGGTCGGCGACCCCGGCTACGAGATCGGCTCGATCCTGTTCAACCCCGACCCCGGCGACCGCGACCCGGCGCTCACCGCCCTCGTCCCGGCCCGGCTGCGGCAGCTGTCGGCGGCGCTGGGCGAGCCGGTGGACCGCCTCGCCGCCTGGGGCTTCGTCAAGGCCGTCCTGTCCGAGGTGTGGACCGCCGACTCCGGCGGCACCCCGTCCCGCGCCCGCGACGTCGCCGAGCTGCTCCGCCCTTCGTGAGCGCCGGCAGAAATTCCATCGGGGATGCAATGTCCGGTGGGGGAGCCCGCATCTGGAGAAGGTGACGTTCGAGGCCTACCTCGCGCTGCGGCTGCCGGCGCTGCTGCGCTATGCGCTCATGCTCACCGGCGACCCGCACCTGGCCGAGGACGTGGTGCAGGAGACGATGGTCCGCGCCCACCTGCACTGGCGGCGGGTGCAGCGCGCCGACCTGCCCGACCGGTACGTCAAGCGCATGGTCACCAACACCTACCTCGGCTGGCGGCGCGGCGGCTGGTTCCGGCGGGCGGTGCCGGTCGCGGACGTGCCGGAGCGCGAGAGCGTGCCCGATCCGGCGGAGTCGTCGGCGGTACGCCACGAGCTGTGGCAACGCCTGACCGCGCTGCCGCCCAGGCAACGGGCCGCGGTGGTGCTGCGGTTCTACGAGGACCTCGACGACGCCGCGATCGCCGACGTGCTGGGCTGCTCGGTCAGCACCGTGCGGTCCCAGATCTCCCGGGCGCTCGCCACCCTGCGCGACGGGGCGGAGCGGGGCGTCCCGCTGACCCACCGGACAGGTGATGCACGATGATCGACGACGAGCTGCGGGAGATGTTCACGGAGCGGGAGCCGTTCGCGCCCGACGCGGACCGGACCACCGGCCGGATCCTGCGCGGCATCCCGGTGCACCGGCGGCGGACCCGGCAGCGATGGGCCGCGGCGGCCCTCGCCGTGATCGCCGCCGCCGTGGCCGTGCCGGTGCTCGCCGGCGGGGCCGACGGGCCGCGCCGGGACGCGCTCGTCGCGGCCGGCGACACCCACGTGACGCTGCCGGTCACCCCGACGTGGCTGCCGGAGGCGGTGGTCACCAGGACATACGTGGACGCCAACCTCGCCGAGGGGGTGTGGGTGGTCGACTACGACTTCGGTGGCGGCGCCGGCGGCGTCCTCGCCGTGGAGCTGCGCACCAGCACCAAGCCGCCGGTCATCGACCCGTCCTCGGCGGTGGTGCCGCCGACCGGGCCGCCGGTCGACGTGCTCGGGCACAGCGCCGCCGAGTATGAGCGCGTCGACGAGCAGCAGGGCGAGCAGTCGTGCCAGCTGCTGTGGCAGGACGGCCGGCTGCGGCTCAGCGTGCGCGCCCGGGCGAAGGGCGTCACGCCCGGCGTCGCCTGCGCCACCGCCCGGCAGGTGGCGCGCGGGCTCGTCGAGCGGCCGATGGAGCTGGACCGGCCGATCCGGTTCGGGCTGATGCCCCGCGACTACGTCCTGGTGCAGGCGGGCACGAACATCGAGGCGTGGTGCCCGCGGACCGGGGACAACCAGCACACGCCGCGGTGCGTGCAGGCGCGGGACGCGGCGAGCACCCCGACCGCGAACGGGCGCCGGGTCACGGTCCGCGGGCAGATCGGCTGGCTGGACCGGACCGAGACCGAGGTGATCCTGGTCGTGCCCGGCTACGTCGAGGTGCGCACCCCGACCCCGGCGGTCGACCCGGCGATCGCCGCGCTCACCGACGACGACCTGATCCGCCTCGCCGAGTCCGTCTCCCTCCGCCGGGGTTGGTGACCCGGCACCGGAACGACGCTCGGGTCGGCGACGCGGCACCGGAACGACGCTCGGGTCGGCGACGCGGCACCGGAACGACGCCCTGGGTTGGTGACACGGCACCGGACCTCCGCCGGGGTTGGTGACCCGGTACCGGAACGGCTCGGGGCTCGGTGACGCGGCACCGGAACGACGCCGGGTTGGTGACCCGGCGCCGGATCGGCGAAGATCGCTGCATGCGGACGAGGTTGGGCGTGCTGCTGGCGGTCGTGTCCGGCCTCTTCTCGGTGCTGCTGGCGGTCGCCGTCAACGTCGCCACCGGCGGGACGCTGCCGGCCCCGCTGGACGAGGTGTCGTGGCTGGCCTGGCCGGCCGTCGGGGTCCTCGGCGTGGCCGGTGCCGCGCTGGCGTTCTGGCAGCAGTCGACGCCGCCGGCGCTGCCACCGCCGCCCGGGCCGCCGCCGGGGCAGGACCCACCGCCGCACCCCGTGCCCGCGGAGCTGCCCGCGGCGACCCCGCTCTTCGGCCGGGACGCCGAGGTCGCCGAGATCGTCCGGGTGCTGAGCGGCGGGTCCCCGGTCGTCACCCTCGCCGCCGCGCCCGGCACCGGCAAGACGTCCCTCGCGCTCGGCGCCGCGCACGCGGTGCGGGCCCGGTTCCCCGACGGGCAGCTGTTCGCGACCCTGCGCGGCGCGTCCACGGAGCCGGTCGCGCCCGAGGCGGTCCTGGTCCGGTTCCTGACCGCGCTCGGCGTGCCCGAGGACGAGCGGCGGGGCGGCACCGAGGAGCTCGCCGCCCGGTTCCGGTCCGCCGTCGCCGACCGCGCGGTGCTGGTCCTGCTCGACGACGCCCGCGACGCCGCGCACGTGGCCGCGCTCCTGCCGGGCGGGTCCCGGTGCGCCACGATCGTCACCAGCCGGCGGCAGCTGACCGGTGTCGCCAATGCGCATGGTGTACCCGTGGCAGCGCTCCCGGAAGCAGCGGCCGTCGAGCTCATCGCCCGCGTCGCGGGTGACGAGACCGTCCGCCGCGACCCGGCGGGCGCGCGGGCGCTGGTCGCCGCCTGTGCCGGGCTGCCGCTCGCGGTCCTCATCGTCGCCGGCCGGCTCCGCGCTCGTCCACAGTGGACGCCGTCGGCCCTCGCGGAGCGGCTCGCCGGTGAGCACCGGCGCCTGGACGAGCTGCGGCAGGGCGACCTGGCGGTCCGCTCGACGTTCCAGGCCGCGTACGCCGAGCTGTCCGAAGTGGACCGTCTGGTGTTCCGCCGGGCCGGCTCGCACCCCGGCCAGGTGTTCACACTTGCCGCCGCGGCGATCCGGGCCGGCGTCGACCTGCCGCGAGCCGAGGCGGCCATGGACCGGCTCGTCGACGCGTTCCTGATCGAGTCGCCCGGACCGGACCGGTTCCACCTGCATGACCTGCTGCGCCTGTTCGCGACCGAGACCCTGACCGCCCAGGAGCACGCGGACGCGTCGGAGCGCCTGCTCACCTGGCTGCGCACGCACCGGACCGAGGACGTCGTGGGGTTGCCCGCCGTGCTCGCCGAGGGCGTCTCGGCGGGCCGGCACGCCGCGGTGCTGGCGCTGGTCGACGTCGTGCACCCGGACGTCACCGACCCGTTCGACCGTTACGCCATGTGGTCCGCCGCGGCCGAGGCCGCCGGCGACGACCGGATCCGCCGGATCCGTTCGGTCCGCTGGATGTCGCACTCGCTGATGATCGCGGGGGAGGTCCAGCGCGCGATGGCGCCCGCGGACGAGGCCCTCGCGCTCGCCGAGGCCACCGGCGACCAGTGGGAGATCGCCCAGTCCGTCCGCCGCCGCGGCGAGGTCCTGCGGGACCTGCACCGGTTCGCCGAGTCGGAGGCGGCGCTGCTGCGGGCGCTGGAGCTGTTCGTCGAGCTCGGCCGGGTCGAGGAGGAGGTCGAGGTACGCACCGCGCTCGGCACCCTGTACAACAACTTCCACCGCCACGAGCTCAGCCTCCCGATGATGGAACGCGCCCGCGAGCTGCTGCCCGCCGCCGAGACCGTGCAGGCCGGCTGGGTGCTCCTGGCGCTGGGCCTGGCATACCGTTTCGCCGGCCGCCGCGAGGAGTCCGACGCGGTCATCGCCGAGGTCCCCGGCATCGCCACCCGCGCCGGCGACGACTACCTCCTCGCGTACTACCACCAGGAGCTCGCCTGGACCGCCGAGGGCGACGGCCGCTGGGACGACGCCGAACGCGGCTTCACCCAGATGCGCATCCTCGCCGAGCGCGTCGGCACCGGCGCCGGGGTCGGTAGTGCGCTGCTGGGGCTCGGCCAGATCGCCGAACGCCGCGGCGACCTCGACGCCGCGCTCACCCACTACCGCGACGCCACCGCCCGCTACGCCCGCCTCGGCGACCGCATCCGCGAGGGCGAGGCCAGGCTTCGCGCCGCCGCGGTCCTCAACACCCAGGGCCGGGTCGAGGACGCCGCCGCGGAACGCACCGCGGCGGACGCCCTGATCGGCGACACTGACTTCCCCTGGGGCGAGAACCTCCTGTCCCGCCTCCCCGACCGGCGGTAACCTCGGCGCGGGAGGCCGCCGTGGCGAGGTACAACTCCGGGCCGTTCGACAGTGACACCGCGCAGGACCTGCTCGAACTCTCTGCGGAGCTGACGCGGGAGGAGCGCCTCGACAACCTTCGCGCGGTGTTCCTGGGTGGCCCCCGGCATCCCGACGGCCCGTTCGAGCCGGTCGATAACACCGAGGTCGTCGCCGGGGCCGCGCTGGTCGCCCGGGCGGGGCACGGATCGACGGGATCCCGCAGATGGACTTCGACGAGGAGGTCGCCGCCGCGGCGGTCACGGCACCGGGCGATGACCTGATCCAGCTGGCGCTCGAGGCGATCCGGGCGGTGGCGGCGGACGACGCATGGTTCACGACCCGGCTCGGACCGGGCGACAGCGCGAGGTCCCGGCAGGCGGTCGCGGTCATCGCGGGCGTCCTCGCCGATCACCGCGCGATATCCGGGTAGGTCCTGGCCCGTCGTCCCGTCTCTGGACGCTGCCGGAACATCCCGGGGCGATCTGGGTTCGGGTGGACGCGGGCCATCGGCGGCACGGCAGGGGCGGGCCGCCGCACACGGCAACGCAGGGAGCCGGCCGCCGCACACGGCAACGCAGGAGCCGGGCGCCGCACACCGGCAACGCAGAAGCCGGCCGCCGCACACCGGCGCCGCGATGCTCGCCGGAGCGATGTGGGCGGCGGGTCAGGCGCGCGGGGCCGCGGCCGCCGGGGTGGGTGGGGTGGCGGCGCGGGGGCGGCCCGTGGCGAGCGCGACCGCCATCAGCGACAGGACCGCCAGGAGCCAGGTCGCCGGCACGAGCAGCGGGCCCGGCCAGTGCGGCAACGGCAGGGCCGGCAGGTCCTCGCCGAACACCGGCAGCGCCCAGCCCGTCAACCGCCACGCGATCAGCGCCGTGGCCAGGCCCAGCACCCCGGACGTGGCGACCAGCACCGGATACGTCCACAGCAGCGTCCGCGCCGCGGCCCGGCGGCCCAGGCCCTGGGCCCGCAGCGCGGCGAGGTCGGCGAGGCGTTCCCGGCGGTCGACGGCGATGACGAGGGCGAGGCCGCCGGCGCCGAGGACGAGGGCGAGGACCCCGGACAGGATGTGGAACCAGACGGCGAGTGCCGGGCCCTGGACGGCGAGCCGGGCCGCGAGGTCCGCCACGCCGGTGTCGCCGGTGACGATGAGGCCCTGCGCGGTCAGCCGGTCCAGGACGTCCGGGGGTGCGCCGGGGCCGAGCCACACCTGTGGGTGCCGGGCCTCGCCGGCGTCGGTGGCGGCGCGGTCGGCGTACTCGAGGTCGACCAGCGTCCCGTGGGTGCCGAGGCGGGGCACGGCGGTGAGGCGGCCGACGGGGTGCACCTCGACCGGTGCGCCGTCCAGGCCGGCGAGCGTCCCGGGCAGCGCGGCGGTGCTCACCACGGGCAGCGGGGTGGGGGCGTCGGCGGCCTGGACCCAGGCGCCGTGCGGCAGGCCGTCGGGGGCGTCGAGGGTGATCCGGAGCCCGTCGGGCGCGGCGGTGAGGGTCGCGCCGGTGGAGCGCCAGCGGGCCGGTTCGGCGAGGTCGGCGCCGCCCGCGGCGACCGCTGGCGGGTTGATGCTGCCGATGCCGCGCAGCACGACGGTGAGCTTGACGCCGGTGGCGGTGGTGTCCGGGGTGAAGTGCACGCCGGCGAGCCGGCAGCCGTCGGCGCAGACGGCCGAGCGTTGCTGGAAGGTGTACGGGCCGTCGTGGAGCACGCCGAAGCCGACGGTGGCCGTGCCGCGGCCGCTGACGGACGACAGCACGACGCTGAAACCGATCGGCTTGTCGGCGACGGCGCCCTTGACGGTGACGTCGACGGACACGTCCCGGCCGGCGATGACGACGGGTTGCGGGGCGGTCGGGCGCAGCCGCCGGCCGACGGTGCCCGCGTCGAGGTCGCCGTACTCGTCGAGCCAGGTGGCGGCGGTCGCGAGGCGGGTCGCGTCGACGGCGAGCTTCGGTGCCTCGCCCGGCCCGCCGGCGGGCAGCGAGGCGACGGCCATCGCGTAGGCGCCGTCGGGGTCGGCCGCCCGCACCGCGTGTAGCAGCTGCGAACGGGTGAGCGGGGCGACGTCGAGCACCCGCGGCGCGCCGGTGCCGATCCGGGCGGCGAGGTCCCGGTCGCGGGCGGCGACGTCGGCGGCGGTCACCGCGTAGCCGAGCACCCCGACGGCGGCGACGAGAAGCAGCAGCAGCCGCTGCGCGCCGGGGCGGCGGGCCAGCTGGAACGCGGCGAGCGCGGCCCCGAGCCGCCCCCGCCGCAGCGCCCGGTCCCCGGCCAGGCGGGCGAGTGGGACGACGGCGCGTGCGGCGGCCACGGCGAGGGCGATGATGACGAGCGCCGGCGCGAGGAGGGCGACCCCGGACAGGGTGCCGCCGGTGAGGAACAGCTGGGCGGTGGCGGTGACGGCGAGGAGCCCGACCACGATCTCGGCGGTGATCAGGCGCCAGCCGGTCAGCTGGGCCCGGACCCGCCGCATCAGGTCCACGACGCTGCTGACCAGGTGCCGCCGCTGGGCGAGCAGCATGGCCGCGACGGCGCCGAGCAGCGCCCACGGCGCCCACCGCAGCGCGTCGAGGCTGAGCACGGGCGCGTCGACGCCGGGGAGGCGCCAGGCGACGACGGCGGCGACGAGCAGCTGGCCGGCGACGCAGCCGGCGAGGCCACCGGCGAGCAGCGCGACGAGGCTCTCGCCGATGGTGAGCCACCAGCGGGTCCACCAGCGGGCGCCGCGCAGCGCGACGACCGCGAGCTCGGGTCGCCGGCCCTCGGTGCCGTAGTCGGCGGCGATGAAGATGACGGCGTACGCGAGCAGCAGCAGCGGCGCGGCCCCGACGGGGATGCTGCGCCGGGCGAGGTCACGGCTGCGGTCGATGCGGTCGAGCAGCTGCGGGATGGCGGAGCTGAGCGTGATCGCACGGCCGAGGCGCTCACCGCGGGTGTCGAGGCCGGCGAGGTCGCGGCGCACGGCGTCGACGGTCGACGCGGTGATGGTGCCGGGGCCGGCGGTCGCGTCGATGGACACGTCGCTCGGGCCGTGTGACATGGTGCGGACCGTCTCGGCGGCGGTGAAGACCGGCTCGCCGGGCTGTCCGGTGTGGTCGAGGCGGAAGTACTCGTGCTCGCCCCAGTACGGTCCGTCGGGGTCCGGGGTGCGGTACGTGCCGGCGACGGTCAGCGGGGTGGCGTCGCCGTCGGCGACGTAGAACGGCCGGGTCGGGTCGGTGCTGATGTAGGCGAACGTCAGGGTGATGAGGTCGCCGGCGGCGAGGTGGAGCCGGGCCGCGGTCCGCTCCCCCACGACGACCTCACCGGCGGCGGCGAGGCACCGGCCGGTGACGATGGTGAGGTGGGCGCAGGCGCCCTGCCGGAACAGCAGCCGCGACGCCACCGCCGGGTCGGGTTCGATGCCGATGGCGGGGAACTCCTCGGCGTACACCTGCGTGAACCCGGGCAGCGCGACGAGCGCGCCGCCGACGTCGGCGAACGAGACCCCGCCGGGCTCCCGCTGCTCGTTGACGGCGGCGCGGACGGTCAGGGACCGCTCGGCTGGGGTGGCGGTGGCTACCAGCCCGGCGACGGCGGCCCGGTCGACGGCCTGCAGGTAGGCGGGCGCGGCGACCGCGGCGGCGACCGCGAACAGGGCGAGGAGCGCGAGGGTGACCGCCTGCCCGCGCCGGGCCCGCAGCATGCTCAACACCAACGACGTCATCGCGCCGCCCTCCCACCCGTTTCCGAACCTGAACCGTCGCCCGCAAACACACTGGGTGCGGTGCCGGCGACCTGGCGGGCCAGCGGCAGTGCGGCCAGCCACCAGGTCAGGCCGAGCACGCACACCGCGGCACCCACCGCCGCGCCGAGCGCCGCCGGTGGCAGCGCGGGCGGCGCCGGCAGCACCTGCCAGTCGTCGACGAACGGCCGGCCCGGCGGCCCGCTCACCAGGCGCGCGACGACGGCGGCGAGGAGCCCGGCCGCGGCGCCGAGGACGACGACCGCGGCGTAGCCGGCCCGGCCGGCGGTGACCGCGGCCCGGGCCGGCAGCCCCTGCCGCCGCAGGGCGCGCAGCTCGGTGAGGCGCCGGCGGCGCTCCACGACGACCGCGACGGCGAGGGCGGCCGCCGCGGCGAGCAGGCCGAGCCCGGCGGTGATCAGCTGCAGCCGGGTCGCGACGGCGGGGCCCTGCCCGGCGAGCCGGTCGGCGCGGGCGCTGACCGTGTCGTCGCCGAGGACCACCAGCCCGGCGGCGGTGAGCCCGGCGACGACGGAGGCGGGCGCGCCGGGTGCCAGCCACACCTCGGTGCGACCGCCGCCGCCGGTGCCGAGCCGCTGGGCGGCGTCGAGGTCGAGCAGGATCCCCGAGGTCCCGACGCTGGGCAGCACAGCCGTGGTGCCGGCGATCCGGACCGGGACGGCGCCGCTGCCGAACACGTCCACGGACGGGTCGCCGAGGCGCCACCCGTCGGGCACGGCACCGGCGACGACGACGGGCAGCGGCAGGCCGGCCGCCATCGGGAACGCGCTGCTGTCGCCGCGGTACGGCGGCGGCGCCTGCGCGAGCGTGAGCGTGCCCTGCCGGGCGACCACCGACATCGCCGGTCCCTTCGCCGAACCCCGCCACAGCCTGGGATCGCCGAGCGCGGCGCTGTCGAACACGGCCCGGTCCGCCTGCCGCAGCGCCTGCACGGTGAGCGAGTCACCGGCGCCGGCGCGGACCAGATCGAGCCGGGTGACCCGGCAGCCGCCGGCGCAGCCCTCGACCGCCGCGGTGACCTCGTGCTCACCGGCGGGGACCGGCCCGAACGCGACCGTCAGCAGCGACCCGTCCGCGATGTCCTGGAGGTGCACGGCCAGCGCCATCGGTCGCTCACCGGCATTGCGGGCCCGCAGGACGAGCTGCCCCGCGGAGACCGTGGCCGGCGGGGCATCCCCAGCGGTCAGCGACGGCAGCGGCCCGTACGCGGGCAGCCAGCGGCCGACGGCACCGAGCCGGGCCGCGTCCACGGCCAGGATCGCCGGGCGGGCGGTGTCGTCGACGACGGCGGCCATCGCGTAGCGGCCGCCGGGGTCGGCCTCGCGGACCGCGCGCAGCAGCGCCGTCGGGTTGGCGACCTGCACGCTGAGCACCCGGGCCGCGCCGAGCTCCTGGCCGCTGCGGTCGGCGCGGGCGGTGTCGCCGGCGGCCTGGGCGGCGGTGGCGGCGGTGAGCCCGGCGACCGCGACGGCGACGACGGCGAAGACCCGGTCGGCGCCCGGCCGGCGGGAGACCTGCACCGCGGTGAGCCCGAGCCGCAGCCGCCCGGCCCGGAGCGCGCCCGCGCCGGCCCGGTCCGCGGCGGCCCCGAGGAGCCGGGCGAGCGGGACGGCGAGGACGACCGCGACCAGGACCGGGACGGCGGCGGCGAAGCCGTTGCGGCCGAGCTGGAACGCGCCGACGGCGGCGAGGACCACGAGCACCGCGTCGACGGCGCCGCGCCGCCAGCCGCGCCGGCGGCCCGGCACCTCGCGCAGCAGCAGCGCGACCGGCGCCCGCAGCACCGGCAGCTCGGCGCCGATCAGGGCGGCGGCACCGCCGGCGAGTGCCACGGCGGCGGCGACGAGGCACGAGCGCCAGACGGCACCCGACTCCTCGGCCGGCACCACTCCGGCCAGGGTACGGGCGAGGAGGGGGCCTATTCCGTACCCAACCGGCAGCGCGAGGAACAACGGGACCAGATGCTGTCCGGCGGCCAGGCGAAGCACCCGCCGCCTGGTGCTGCCGCGCAGTTTCAACAGGGCGATGTCACCGCGCCGGTCCCCGGCGGTGTGCCGGCCGGCGAGCCCGAGCGCGAACCAGCACAGGATCACCGCCTGCAGGGCACCGGTGAGCACGCCGCGGCGGATCGCGGCCCGGTCGGCGGCGATGCGGTCGAGCAGGTCCTGGGTCGGCGCGATGAGGTAGTACCCGGCGCCGCGCAGCGTGTAGTCGGCCCGGCGCAGCTGGTCGGCGAGGTCCGCTCCGGCGAGGGCCGCCGGGGGCACCGTCGTGGTGTAGTCGAACGTCGGGTCGACGAACCGCCCGCTGGAGAACGCGTCGGCGGCGAGGAAGAACGGGTCGATGTTGCCCGCCACCTCCCGGCGGAAGATCGGGTTGGCCCAGTAGGCGCCCGCCGGGTCGGCGAGCTCGTAGCGCCCGACGACCCGGGCCTGCTCCTGCGGGGCGCCCGGCTGCGAGCTGAACACGACGGTGTCGCCGATGTGCAGGCCGTACACCTCGGCGGTGGCGCCGCTGACGATCGTCTCGCCGGCCGCCCGCGGGCAGTCGCCCTCGATCCGCAGGTGCCCACACACGCCGTCGCGGTACGCGGCGGTGACGCTGGACTCGCCGCCCTTGCCGAACGACATGGACACGGCCATGCCGAGCACCGGCGCGCCGTCGCGGACGGTCAGCAGCCGGTCCACGGTGGCGCGGAAGGTGGTGAGCGCGACGGGCGCGTCGCCGTCCGGGTCGAGCTGGCGCCGCACGGACAGCATGCGCTGCTCGACCGGCGCGACGGCGACGTCGGCGGCCGCGGCCCGGCGTTCGGCGGCGGCCGCGTACCACGGACCGGCGGTCGCCGCGGTGACGAGCAGGACGGCGAGCGCGAACACGGTCCACGCCTGCGCGGTGCGCGCCCGCAGCGCGCCCAGCACCAACCGGAGCACGGCACCTCCTCGATCACGGGTGTAGGCAATCTACGCCGCCGGGAGGAGCCGGGATGCGCGACGACGGCGGGCCAGGCTTCGTGTGCCGGGACCCGCCGTCGGTGTCGCCGCTCGCCTCCGCAGTCGATAGGGCAGTACGGGGGCGGAGGGCTCTACCTCCTGTCGTTGCCGCGCCGATCAATGTCCAAACATCGCCCGCTCAGATTTCCGTGGCGGCCAGGAGGTCCCGGAGGAGGGCGCCGAGCTGGCGGCGGCGCGGCTCGGGCAGCCGCTCGAGGACCTCCCGCTGCGCGGCCAGCCCGACCGTGACGGCCTCGTCGATGAGGGTCCGGCCGGCGGAGGTCAGCGTGATGACGAGACCGCGGCGGTCGGCGGGGTCCGGCGAGCGGGCGACCAGGCCGGCCCGCTCGAGCCGGTCGAGCCGCCCGGTCATGCCGCCGGAGGTGAGCATCAGCGACGCGGTCAGCGCCTTCGGCGACAGCTGGAACGGCTCGCCCGCACGGCGCAGGGTGGCCAGCACGTCGAACTCGCCGCGGTTGATGCCGAGCGCGCCGTAGACGCGCTCCTGCCGGTCGCCGACGATGCGGGCCAGCCGGTAGATGCGGCCGAACACCGCCATCGCGTCGGTCTCGAGGTCCGGTCGCTCGCGCCCCCACTGCTCGACGATCCGGTCGACGTCGTCTGTCACGGACACCATCCTCGCACATCTTGTTTCTAAGTAGCTTAGTGCTAAGCTACTTAGTCATGAGGAACCTTGCCGTGACCACCGCCGTCGCTCCCGCGCTGTGGGGCACCACCTACCTCGTCACCACCGAGCTGCTGCCGGACGGCCGCCCGCTGCTCGCCGGGACGCTGCGGGCCCTGCCCGCCGGCCTGCTGCTGATCGCCGTCGTCGCGACCCTCGCCGGCCGCCGCGCCCTGCCCACCGGCGCCTGGTGGTGGCGCGCCGCGGTGCTCGGCTTCCTGAACATCGGCCTGTTCTTCGCGCTGCTGTTCGTCGCGGCGTACCGGCTGCCGGGCGGGATCGCGGCGGTCCTCGGCGCCCTCGGCCCGTTCGTCGTCGCCGCCATCGCCTTCGCCCTGCTCGACCAGCGCCCCGCCGTCCGCGTGCTGCTCGCCGGCGCGGCCGGTCTGGCCGGCGTCGCCCTGCTGGTGCTGCGCTCCGACGCGGCCCTCGACCCGCTCGGCCTCGCCGCGGCCGCCGCCGGGATGGTGTCCATGTCGTTCGGCACCGTGCTCGGCCGCCGCTGGGGCACCCCGACCGGCCTGCCGGACCGCCGCACGGCGCTGCTGGCACTGACCGGCTGGCAGCTGACCGTCGGCGGGCTGCTGCTCGCACCCGTGATGCTGCTCGTGGAGGGCCCGCCACCCGCGCTGACGTGGACGAACCTCGGCGGCTTCGGGTACCTGTCGCTGGTCGGCACCGCGGGCGCCTACTTCCTGTGGTTCCGCGGGGTGACGGCGCTCGCACCGGCCCGGGTCACGCTGCTCGGCCTGCTCAGCCCCGTGGTGGCGGCGCTGCTCGGGTGGCTGGTGCTGGACCAGTCCCTGTCGCCGGGCCAGCTGCTGGGCGCGACCGCGGTCCTCGCCGCCGTCGTCCTGGGCACGCGCACCCCCACGCCCGCCCCGGCGGCGTCGGCCGCCTCAGCCGCAGCTGTGCGGGTGCCCGCGACGATCGGGCGATGAGCGACCGCACCGTTCATCACCATCCCGCGCTCGGCACCGTGACCTACGCCCCGATTGCCGTATGGAAGGCGTCCTCGTCGGCGCCGCTGGGCGACACCGACGAGGACGGGGTCGTCCTGACGGTCCTCGACGACTCGGAGCTGCCCGCCGGACGTCTGGACGAGGTGGCCGCAACCCCCGCCCGGCTGGACCCGCAGGTCCTGCACGACATCGTCGCTGAGGACTCCCTGGAGCTGTACAACAGCACCTGGCGCCAGGACGACGACGAGCGCTTGGACCGCGACGGCTTCTGCGCCAAGATCCGGCCGACCCTTCGTCGACGTCGACGAAGACCGCCTCACCCTGTACTTCGATGACGGCGGCCTGTTCGGCGAGCACTCGATCCTGCTGAACCTCGAGGTCCTCGACGTCAAGCATGTGCTCTGATTCCCTATCGGGGATCTGGTGTCAAGGCCCGGCTTGACCGGGCTAGCTTCTGGTCGGAGGATCGCTGGTGGGGCAGGTTGCCTCGTTTGTCTGCGCCGCGTGCGCGCGACCTGTCATGCCCCGTGTGGGCTTGCTGAGGGGCCAGACCAGCGGTGGCAATCAGGGCCACGAGGCTCTCCCTCAGACCCCATTTCAACGCCACCCACCGGACCAACCGGGATCCTCATGCAAACCTGGAACCCGGACCGATCAAGTACCGGAGCTCCTTGCATGACCATAAACGTTCACGGCGTTGGATGACATGCGGTTCAGCCTCCAGGCCGGGCGGTGTATCTGCGCTCAGGCTGTGGCGGTGGCAGAACCCGCGCGTGTGCGGCGGCTGTCTGACCAGGAAGGTCGGCAACTGCTTCGAACAACCCGGCGTGGGACCGGTTCAGCGAATCGGCTGCGGCGGGCCGTGATAGTCCTCGCCTCCGCCGGCGGGAACGGTGTGCCGGTCATTGCGAGGCTGGTTCAGGCTGATGAGGACTCGATCCGGCGACCGGTCGAGGTGCAACCGACTCATCCTGCGGGCACCGGGCCATGTCAACGACTCCCAGGACATCGCGCACGACCAGCACCCGTCTGCGCCCACGGCGACGACGGCACCAGCCCAACGACGCTGGATATCACTTTTGGTGTTCGCCCGATTACGATATAGGCTTCCGTGACGCTGAATCACTGGCCGCGATGTCGAGGCGCCCAGGCGCCGGACGGCGCTGCGGATCGCGTGACAGTTGAACAGGTTCCAATATCGACGGAGGCACCACACCGCTCATGAGCACCAACAATTACGAGGACCAGATCAAGGTTATCGCCGACGGCATCGAACGCACGAATCCCGCACCGTTGTCGAACGCGCCGCCCGACGTGACGTACTTGGCCGCGACGCTCACGACCGGACGGGCGATCCGCTGGGTGACGGCGGACCTCAGCGGGACGTCGCACCCCGAGGGCAAGGTCATGATCTTCACCGATGGTAAGATCATCTCGATCAAGCGCAGCGACCAGGGCGACCTTGACGTGGCGGTGACGCCGCGCCGGGACCTGCACAGTTTCGAGTTCTCGGCGAACGCCACGCACCACTGGGGCAAGCGGGACAAGCCGTTCTGGCCGACTGATGCTCGGATCACTGCCACGTTCGCCGACGGCTCGACCGTGAGCCTGCCGTTGGGCGATGGCATCCTGGGGACCGATGCCTGCGCGGAGTTCGCCGCGTTCTTGCCCGACCTATTGCGCGACGTCACCTGACAGCAGCGTCATCGGCGCTAGTGCGTTGACCACCACGGTAGCGGCGTGAGCAGGCCAATACCGGCAACCTATGTGGTCAACGCACTAGCGGGCTGACGACCGAGCCGACGGCCAGGTACCACCGACCCGGCCGACGTAACGAACGGCACGCTGCGCGGACCGTGGGCAGCGGCCCGCGCCGGGCTTTGCGATCATGCTCGCGTGCGTGTCGAGCTGCTGGGTCCGGTCGTGGCCACCGAGGACGACGGGACGCCGGTGACCGTGCCCGGCGCCCGGGTCCGGATGCTGCTGGCGAGGCTGGCGCTGGAGGAGGGCCGGCCGGTGCACCCCGACACCCTGGTCGACGACCTGTGGGGGGAGCAGCCGCCCGCCGGGGCCGCCGCGGCCCTGCAGGGCCTCGCGTCCCGGCTGCGCAGGGTGCTGGGCGGGGCCGGCGCGGTCCAGTTCGCCGCCGGTGGCTACCGGCTGCCGGTGCGCGGCGAGGACGTGGATGTGCACCGGTTCGAGCAGCTGGCCGCGCAGGGCCGCCGCGAGCTGGCGGCCGGTCGGGCCAGGGAGGCCGCGTCGACGCTCGCCGCCGCCAGGCGCCTGTGGCGCGGGGCGGCCCTCGCCGACGTGCTGGAGGCGCCGTTCGCCCGCACCGCGGCGACCCGGCTCGACGAGATGCGGGCCGACGCCGTCGAGGACCTCTTCGAGGCGGAGCTGCAACTGGGCCGTCACGCCGAGGCGCTGACCGGTCTCGCGGCGGCCGCCGCGGAACGGCCCCTCAGCGAGCGGCTCGCCACGCTCCGCATGCGGGCGCTGTCGGCGGCCGGGCGGCAGTCGGACGCGCTCGCCGTCTACGAGGAGGTGCGGGCCAGGCTCGGCGACGAGCTCGGCGTCGATCCGACGGTGGAGCTGCGGGAGGTGCACCTGGCGTTGCTCCGCGGGGAGCTGGACCGGCCCGCGACGCAGGCGGTGGAGGTCGCGCCGAGCCGGTTGCCGGCCAGCGTCACCAGTTTCATCGGCCGGGAGGACGAGCTCGGCCGGGTCGCCCGGCTGATGGGCGCCGCGCGGCTGGTCACCATCGTCGGGCCCGGCGGCGCCGGCAAGACCAGGCTGTCGCTGGAGGCGGCGCGGCGCGACCCGGCATACGAGCGCGGCCGGGTGTGGTTCGTGCCGCTGGCCGGGCTCAGCGAGGACGACCCGGAGCGGCTGGCCGACACCGTCCTCAGCGTGGTCGGCTCGGCGCACGGGCGCCTCTACGACGGCGCGAAGCCGATGGCGGCGGCCGTCGACCGGCTCACCGAGATGCTCGACGTCGGCGACGCCGTGCTGATGCTGGACAACTGCGAGCATCTCGTCGGGGCGGCCGCGCAGCTCGCCGACGAGCTGCTCGGCGGGCTGGCGCAGCTGCGGATCCTCGCCACCAGCCGGGAGCCCCTGGCGATCACCGGGGAGGCGTTGTGCCACCTCGGACCCCTCGCACTGCCCGCCGGGGAACCGGACCTCGCCACGGCGGCCGAGGCGGCAGCGGTGCGGTTGTTCGTCGACCGGGCCGGAGGTGTACGACCAGGCTTCGCGCTGGACGAGTCCACAGTGGACGCGGTGGTGGAGATCTGCCGGCGGCTGGACGGGATGCCGCTCGCGCTGGAGCTGGCGGCGGTGAAGCTGCGCTCGATGACGGTCGACCAGGTCGCCCGCCGGCTCGACGACCGGTTCCGGCTGCTGACGTCGGGCAGCCGGGCCGCGTTGCCGCGGCAGCGGACCCTGCTGGCGATGGTCGAGTGGAGCTGGGACCTGCTCGACGAGGCGGAGCGGACCCTGGCGCGCCGGCTGTCGGCGTTCCCCGGCGGGGCCGTCCTGACCGCGCTGGAAGCGGTCTGCGCCGACGCGTCCCTGCCGTCGCGGGACGTGCTCTACGTGCTGGACTCGCTGGTGGAGAAGTCCATCGTGCAGCAGACCGGCGGCCGGTACCGGATGCTGGAGACGGTTCGTGCGTACGGGGCGGAGCAGCTGGCCGCCTCGGGTGACGACGTGTCGACCCGCTTCGCCGACTACTACCTGACCCTGGCCGAGCAGCACGAGCCGCTGCTGCGCGGGCGGGAGCAGCTGCGGGCCTTCGCGGTCTTCGACGCCGAGCACGACAACATGACGGCGGCGCTGCGTTCCGCCCTGGACGCCGGTGACGTCGCCAGGACGGCGCGCTTCATCAAGGCGCTGTTCTGGTACTGGGGAAACCGCGGCCTGAACAACCAGCTCGAGACGTTCATGGGCGCGCTGTCCGACCTCGGTGCCGCCGTGCCGGACGAGGCCCGGCGTGCCGTCGACCTGGTGCGGTCGACGTCCGGCACGCAGGAGATCCACCCCGCCCGGCTGCTGTGGATCTCGCAACGGGCGTTCACCCCCGACGCCGCCTCCGACGACGGGCAGTTCCAGCAGTCGCTGACGTCGCCGGATCCGTGGGTACGGGCCACCGCGCACTGGGCGCACAACTTCACCCTCGTCGAACAGGGCGACCTGGAGGGCGGCGCCGCGGCGCGCGAGGAGGCGGTGCGCGGCTTCGAGGAGGTCGGTGACCGCTGGGGGCTGGTCATGAGCCTGCTCGCCATCGGGCGGGTGCCGTCGCTGCGCGGCGACTTCGCGACCTCGATCGCCGCGTTCGAACGCGCGGTCGCGATCAGCGCCGAGCTCGGCACCGAGGACTACCTGTACTGGACCAGGAACCGGCTGGCCCGGGAACGGATGCGCGCCGGTGACCTGGACGGCGCCCGGCGCGACCTGCGGGCGATGCAGGACCGGGCCGAGCAGCTGGGCCAGCGACGGCGGGAGGCGGCGATCCTGTTCAGCGTCGCCGGCTGGCAGCGTCGCGCGGGCGAGCTCGACGCGTCGGAGCGCACGCTCGACACCATGCTGACCCTGGTGGACCGGTTGCCGTATCCGGAGCAGATGGCCCGGGACCTCATCGACGGCACCCGGCTGATGAACCGGCTCGCGGCGCGCGATGCCGCCGGAGCCCGGGACCTGCTGCCGAGGGCGGTGCGGCCCAACATCACCCGCAACCAGAGCAACGGGCTCGCCTGGGCCGCCGAGCAGGTCGGCGAGCTGCTCGCCCTGGAGGACCGGCCGGTCGACGCGGCCACGGTGCTGGGCTGGAGCGAGGCGATCCGCGGTGCCTTCGACCACGGCGAGCCGGCGTTGCGCGTCCTGGTCGCCGGGCTCGTCGGACGCCTCGGCGAGGACGGCTACCGCGACGCGTACGAGCGGGGTGCCCGGCTGTCCCGGCAGGACGCGCTGGACCGGCTGACCGGGACGATCGGCACGCACTGAAGCGGCGCACACCGGCGTGTTGCCGATGTGCGCCGTCTTCCAGCGGTCACTTCGATTCGCTGTTGAACTTCGAGGTGGACCAGGAGTAGCCGAGGACGGAGAGCCCGACGCACCAGGCCACCGCGAGCCAGCCGTTGTGGCCGATCTCGCTGCCGAGCAGCAGCCCGCGGAGGGTCTCGATGGCCGGCGTGAACGGCTGGTACTCGGCGATCGGCTGGAACCAGCCCGGCATCGCGTGGATCGGGACGAAGGCGCTGGACAGCAGCGGCAGCAGGATGAGCGGCGTGGCGTTGTTGCTGGCCGCCTCGGCGTTCGGGCTGACCAGGCCCATCCCCACGGCGATCCAGGTGAGCGCGGTGGCGAAGAGGACGAGCAGGCCGAATGCCGCCAGCCACTCCAGCACGCCGGCGCCGGAGGACCGGAACCCGATGGCGACGCCGACCGCGCCGACCACGGTCACGCTCATGACGGACTGCAGGACGCTGCCGATGACGTGCCCGACGAGGACCGATCCGCGGTGGATGGCCATGGTGCGGAAGCGGGCGATGATGCCCTCGGTCATGTCGTTGGAGACGGACACCGCGGTGCCGACGACCGTGCTGCCGATGGTCATGAGGAGCAGCCCGGGGACGATGTACCCGATGTACTCCGTCCGCCCGCCGCCGATCCCGGAGCCCATCGCGTCGCCGAAGATGTAGACGAAGAGCAGCAGCAACATGATCGGCGTCAGCAGCAGGTTCAGCGTGAGCGACGGGTAGCGCCGGGCGTGCAGGAGGTTGCGGCGCAGCATCGTGGACGAGTCGCGGACGGTGAGGGCGAGAGTGCTCATCGGACGGCCTCCTTGGCCTGGGCGGGGACGGTGGCGTGGGCGTTGGTGGCGTGGGCGTTGGTGGTGCGGGCGTCGGTGGCGTGGGCGTCGCCGGTGAGGGCGAAGAACACGTCGTCGAGGTCGGGGGTGTGCACGGTCAGCTCGTCCGCCTCGATGCCGGCGGAGTCCAGCCGGTCCAGGACGGAGCGCAGCTCGCGCTGGCTGCCACCGCTGGGGATCTGCAGGGCGAGGGCGTCGTCGTCGCCGGTGGCGTCGCGCAGCGCGAGACCCGCGGACCGGTACGCGATGGGATCGGTGAAGCGGAGCCGGATGTGCCCGCCGGGAATGAGCCGCTTGAGCTCGCCGGCGGTGCCCTCGGCGGCGATCCTGCCGTGGTTGAGCACCGCGATGCGGTCGGCGAGCTGGTCGGCCTCCTCGAGGTACTGGGTGGTGAGGAAGACGGTGGCGCCGTCGGTGACCAGCTCGCGGATGATCTGCCACATGTTGTGGCGGCTGCGGGGGTCGAGGCCGGTGGTGGGTTCGTCGAGGAAGATGATGCTCGGGTTGCCGACCAGCGTCATGGCCAGGTCGAGGCGGCGTTTCATGCCACCGGAGTAGGTCGACGCGGGCTTCTTCGCCGCGTCGGTGAGGTCGAAGCGGGCCAGGAGGTTCGCGGCGGTGCGGCGGCCCTCCCGCTTGGTCAGGTGGTGCAGGTCGGCCATGAGGAGCATGTTCTCCTCGCCGGTGATCAGGTTGTCGACGGCGGAGAACTGGCCGGTGACCCCGATCGACGCGCGCACCTTCTGCGGGTCCGTGGCGAGGTCGTGGCCGCCGATCCGGACGGCGCCGGTGCCCGTGCCCGGGGAGGTGAGCGTGGACAGGATCTTGACGGCGGTGGTCTTGCCGGCGCCGTTCGGGCCGAGCAGGGAGAAGATGGTGCCTTCCGGGACGGTCAGGTCGACACCGTCGAGCACGACCTTGTCGCCGTAGGACTTGTGGAGGTTGTTCGCTGCGATGGCCAGGCTGGACATGGTGGGGGGCTCCTCGGTGATGGTGGTGTCAGAGGCTGCGGGCGAGGATGTCGCCGTATGCGGTGCTCGCGTGGATGGTCAGGTCCGGGGTGCCGTCGGTGTTCCTCAGCGCGTTGTGGATGCGACCGTGACCGGTGCCGGCGTCCAGCGAGGCGGAGACACCGTTGGCGGCGCTGATCGACACGTCGCCGGCCTGGGTCCGCAGCGTGACGGTGCCGCGCACGGCCTCGGCGACGCGGATGTCGCCCTTCGCGGTGCTGATCTCCGCGGAACCGTTGACCCGCCCGACGGACACGTCACCGACGAGGGTGGTGAGGCGGACGCTCGCCGCCTCGTCGACCTTGACCGCCCCGTGCGCGGCGTCGAACACGACGTCGCCGTATCGCCCGACCGCCCGGAACTCCGCGCTGGCCGCCTTCACCTCGACCTGCGATCCGGCCGGCAGCTCGACCGTCACCTCGACGTATCCCGAACTGCCGAGGATCTGATGTTTCGCCGGCGCCACCACCCGCAGGACGCCGTCGCCGTATTCGACCGTGGTCTCCTGCGCCACCTTCACGTCGCGGCTCTTCGACGCGTCCACCGGCAGCACCTCAACGGTCGTGTCCGCCCGGTCACCGGCGACGAACCGCACCCGCCCCGCGGGGATGTCCAGCACGGCCGAGATCGGGTTGGGGGTTTCGAACTGCTGCATCGCCTGCTCCTCTGGCTGTGCGGACCGGTCGTCCGCTGTGCACAGAGATTGGCCGGGCCCGCTGACAGCGCCCTAACAGCCCGCTGACAGCCCCGATCAGCGCGCGTTCACCGCTGACAGCGGGCGCGCCCGCCGCACGCCGCCGAGCGCGGGGCTCCAAGGAATCCCCCGCAACGTCACCTCGGGCGCCCGCCGACGCGACTTCCGGTGGTGAGAAACAGGACCCTTGTCCGCAACGTCTGGCCGTTCGCGCCTCGACGACTGCGCCCGGCTCATGCCGGTCGGGTCAGGCCGGCGGCCCCCGGATGTCGGCGCCTTTGGGACGGTGCCCCCCATCGTCTGGACCCGACCGCTGGTTGTGATAATCGCAACGAGACGTTGCCAATGCGGTCCACTCGGAGCACGCATGCCGTGGGAGGATGGGACCGCCACACCACGCGAAGGGGCATCCCTAGGATGGATGGAGCGCCGACCGATATCGAGTCCGAGCTGCTGGACTTGTCGTCGGTCACCATCGCGACGCTACGAAAAGCAGACCTGGCGGGTCTGGACGCGGCGACCACCCGGGTCGTCGCGCGCATTGCCGACACCGAAGGCAGCATCAGCGGCTACAGCGGTTCGTTCTCCGGACGGATGAGGCCGGATTCTGAGGCGCCGGCGGACCGTGTCGACTGACGTCGGTTCTCTTGGCTCATTCCATTCCGTATCAGTCCGCGATTTCCAGTCGCTCGCCCATGGCGCCGGGGACGAAGCGCTCATTGCCGCCCTGTTGCAGTCGGAGCGAAGCTGGCGGCTGACACTGGTGTTCAGCCTTCTCGGCTCCGTCTCCGACGGCACCATGGTTGACAGCCCGCTGGCCGGTCTGGACACCGCTTGGGCGCTTCTCGCCCGGGCGTCCGATGTCGATCGCGATGTCACCGAGGACCTGATGGGCCGTCCGGAGGTGGGCGTCTGGGCGTCGCACACGTTGCGACGGCTGCGGCGCAACCCGCCGTCGGACATCCCGCTGTGGGCCGAGCTCGGATACCTGCACGCGTTGGCTGCGGCGGCCGCGATCCGGACCGGCCTGACAGCCGAACTCGACATCCCGGTCCGGCACGGGACCGCGGTCATTCCCACCGTCGGGTCGGCGATGCTGCCGCTGGACAGCCCGTTCGGCACGGCGCACGTCCGGACGGGCCCTGGCGGCACCGAGATCTCCGCTTCGGGTGCGGTGGTGCGGATCGCCACCGATTGCCCCGCCTGGCACGAGCCGATCCGCGTGCGGGTGGGCCACGACGAGACCGATCTCCGGGTGGAGCTCGCGGACCGCGACGCGTACCGGGACCTCCGCGGGCCCTCCGCGCCACGGCCGTTGCATCCGGCTGAGACGGCCCGTTGGCGAAGCATGCTCAGCGAGGCATGGGCGATCCTCATCCGGGACCATCAGCCGGCCGCCAGGGCGATCGCCGCCGGCATCCGGGTCCTGTCGCCGGTGCCCGCCAAGGAGCCGTTCCGGCAGCTCTCCGCCTCCGGTGGTGAGGCCTTCGGCGGCATGCTGCTGTCGTTTCCGGACGACTCCACCCAGCTCGCCGTCACGCTGGTGCACGAGTTTCAGCATCAGAAGCTCGGAGCGCTGCTCCACCTGTTGACCCTGACCACCGACGAGCCGTCAGTCCGGTACTACGCCGGATGGCGCGATGATCCCCGGCCCGCGGGTGGTCTCCTGCAGGGCGCCTACGCGTTCGCCGGGGTGACGGAGTTCTGGCGGACACACCGGTTCCGTTGCCGACCGGCCGCAGCGGCCCTGGCCCATTTCGAGTTCGCCTTGTGGCGCCGGCAGACGCTGCGGGTGCTCCGCACGCTGGCAGGATCGGGTCGCCTGACCGGCCACGGCAGCCGGTTCGTCGGCGACCTCCTGCAGCAGGTCGAGGAGCACGAGCGCGAGCCGGTGCCGAGGGTCGAGGCCACGTTGGCCGCCGACCTGGCGCTCGACCACGAGGCGCTGTGGCGGGCACACAACATCGTCGTCCCGGACCTCGTTGTCGCGGATCTGGTCGCCGCTTGGGCACGCGGAGCCTCGGCACCGATCCCGGCCGAGGCATCGTCGGCCGTTCGGGCGACCCCTGACGTGGGACTGCTGGACAGTCGTGCGGTGCTCGCCAGGTATCGCTTGACGCGAGCATCGGCCTTCGAACAGTTCCAGAATGACCCGGAGACGGTGAGCGCGAGCGTCCTGGGCGCGTCCGCGGCCGATGTCGCCCTCATCGCCGGGGATCGGGAAGCAGCTGGTCGCGCATACCGGGTTCGGGTCGAAACCGCGTCGGACGACGTTCACGGCCTGGTGGGGCTGGGCCTGTCACGGCCGGACCGGACCGCCGACCCGGTGGCCCGGGCGCTGCTCCGGCGGCCCGAGCTGGTGCGCGCGATGGCCGCCCGGTTGTCCGTTTCCGGCGCCGTGGACGTCGTCAGGCTCGCTGCCTGGATCGGCGCTGCGCTCCCGCCGGACCGGCCCGACCCGATCGGATGGCGGGCGGTCTGACGGCCCCGCTCAGAGCGGCATCAGGTCGATGTCGCAGTTCGCGCGGATGCCCTCCACCGCCGCGACGGTCGCCGGATGGTCCGGGCCGAGCACTGCCCGGAACCTTGCCATCGTGTCCTCCAGAAGGGCGACGGCGTCCGACTCCCGGCTGAGCCCACGCAGGTCGAGGCCGAGGTTGTGAGCGCAGCACAGCGTGGTGGGATGGTTGACGCCAAGCTGGCTGCGGCACCGGCGCAGCATGTCGAAGTCGAGGTCGTGGGCCGCCTGGAGCGCTCCGAGCGCGTAGTAGGCACTGGCGAGGTTGATCCCGCTCGCCAGCACCAGGGCATGCTGCTCGTCGAGCCGATCGGCCAGCACCCGATGGGCGCGCTCGCCCCAGATGCGAGCGTCCTCGGTCCCCCCGGACAGTCGCAGGATGATGGCGTGGTCCACTTCGGCGCCGGCGGTGTGCGGGTGCGTGGGTCCGTACAGCTCCCGCAGGCGGTCCACGGCGAACGCTCCGGCCACGAGCGCGGCTGAGAGGTCACCGGTGACCCGCAGGTCGATCGAGGACGTCAGCGTTGCCAGCACGGTGTCCGGATGCCTGTCCCCGTACCGGTACCTGTAGCGCTTGAGCACGTCGGTCGAGCTCTGCAACGCACCGGCCTGGTCACCGGCCTTGCGCCGGAAGATGGCCAGGCTGTGGGACTGCCGGAGCAGGTCCGGATGGTCCTCGTCACCGACCAGCCGGCGAACGGCGTCGACGACGTTCTCCTGCTGGTTGCGTGCTGTGATCCAGTCTCCGAGCTCGCGACTGTCGAGGTTGACGCCGCCGTAGGTGTCCAGGGTGATGAGGTGGTTCGTTCCGTACATCAGGATGAGACGGTTGTGTGTCTGCCTGCCCACCTGGAGGGCCTGGTCGTACCTGCCCGACAGACGCATGCTGACCGCCAGGTTGTGTGCCGCCCTCAGGGTCTCCGGAACCTCGTCGCCGAAGTTGCGTTGCGCTCGTTCGTACACCGTGCTCGACTGATCGAGGGCGCTGGCGAAGTCGCCGGCGATGCGGTAGTCGGCTGCCACCGCACCGATCGCACTGAGCGTCTCCTGGCTGTTCTCCCCGAAGGTCTCACGGTTCAGCTCGACGGTGCGCGCGTTGATACGGGCGGCGGCGGGGTAGTCACCGACGACGAAGTACATGAACCCGAGCCAGTACGCCATGTTCAACGTGTCGGGATGGTCCTCACCCAGTGCCTCGGTCCACGCGTCGTGGGCGCGAAGGGCAAAGTCGCGGGCGCCGGTCAGGTCTCCCCACCGCCACAGGTACTTCGCCTCGTCCAGGATCAGGGTGTGCACTCGTTCGTCAACCGAGCGCTCCGCCGCCGACGCGATGATGTGAGGGTAGAGCTCGGCGAACAGCGGCCATTTCTGTGCCTCGTCCGGGAATCCCGGGTTGGCGCCGGCCAGCAACAGGTGCGCGGTCTGTCGCATGGCCTCCCGATCCTCGGCGCTCAACTGTGCGATCAGCACCCGCTGGGCGAGCCTGTGCAACTGAAACGAGTTCGTCCGGTAGTCCATCCGTGCCAGGGAGAATCGGCTGATCGACCGGATCGCCTGCGTCAGCCGATTCTTGTTGCGGAGCACGCGGTCGAGGTCGGGATGCACATTCGCGGTTCCGGAGCGCTGCAGCAGTGCCTCGCTGATGGGCTCCGGCGCCAGGAACGCGACGACCTGCAGCAGGCGCAGTGCCTCCCGGTCGCGTTTCTCCACCGCGTCGAGGGCGATGTTCCAGGCGGCGGCCACAAAGTCCGGGAAGTCCTGCCCACCCACGTCGTCCTGGAAGTAGGCAAGGCTTCCGTTGAGCTTTTCGAGGTACTCGTCGGCAGGCATTTCGGTCGCCGCGCGATACGCCGCCGCCAGCTCGATGGCCAGCGGCAGGTCACCCAGGGCGGCGGACAACCGGTCGGCCTCGTCGAACAGCAGCGCCGGGCTCCGCTTGCGGAGCAGCTCGATGCTCTCGTGCCGATCGAACACGTCGACCCGCAGGCCATCGGCCACATCTGTCCACTGTGGATTTCGGGACGTCACGACGATGCTGCCGGTTCCTTCCAGGGGGAAGAACCGCTGGACCTCCTCCGGCGACTCGGCATTGTCGAAGATCAACAGCCAGTTGGAGTGCGGCCGGCCGAGCCGCAACGCGTCAAGGACGAGGGGCACCGCGGTGGTAGCCGTCGCGGTGGCGGAGATGCCGAGCTTCTGGGCCAGCTCCACCAGGGCCGACGTGATCTGTGCCGGGCGTTCGGCCGGGATCCACCAGATCAGGTCGTAGTCCTTGAGCCGCTGATGGACGTACTCGATCACGAGCTGGGACTTGCCCACGCCGCCCGATCCGTGCACGGCCTCCGGTAGCACCGCTGTCGTGCCCGACCGCAGGCGCCGGTGCAGCGCGTCGAGCAGGTCGCGCCGGCCGGTGAAGTTGAGATTCCGGGGCGGGAGGTTGTTGGTGATGGCGTCGGGCCGGCCGTCGGACGCCGGGTCGGTCCGGGGGTTGGCGACGCCGGCCGACCCGGCGCCTGCTTCCGGCAGTGAATCAGCGCCCGAGGTAGGCAAGTACGATGATTCAGACATGATCCGCTCCGTAGATGCGCCCGGGTTGAGGTGAACTGGGTCGACATTTCGGCCGAGCATGGGCAACGGTCCCCCGATCACCTGTTTGAGGTGTCGGTGGGCCACGAGATGAGGACCGCTCAGGGCCTGGTAGACCTTCAGCTCGACCCGCGCGTGCGGACGGCTTGCCGGGTCCACCTGATGGGCGGCCACACTGTGCGGATGTCGCACCCGGCTGCCGAGCCCGCGCACGCCGGGAACATCGCCGGCCAGTATCTCCTCGACCAGATCCTGCACCGCGATCGTGCGGTCGCGCTGTCCCAGTGACAACAGGCGTTCCCGGACACCGTCGGCGAATTCATAGGCGATGGCGCCCCGGTCCCGGCGGGCGCCCGGCAGGCCGGTCGGCTGGATCAGATCGCTCGACAGCACCTCGACCAGGTGGCTCGGGCCGGCCCTCGGCGTGAACCGCTGGATGGCCCAGATCATCTCGTCGGTCAGCGGAGCGGCCGCGAGCAGGGTCGCCAACACCCGTGCGGTCGGCGACCGCGAGGCCCGGAACTCGATGACGAGGTCCGACGCCGAGGCGCCGCCACTGGCCGGTGGTGGCTGGTAATGCGGCGAGGTGATCACCGCCGGCATGGTGACCGGACCCGTTCCGGTGCCGGCCACCAGCCGGGACCACCGCCTCAGCCACCCCTCGCCGAGTTCGAGCACGGGAATGGCCACCGTGCCGGGCTCCGGGAAGTCGGACGCTCCCCGCCTGCCGAGGCCGCTCTCCGTCCAGGACATGCTTCCGGTGCACCTGGCCGGCCCGTCCGGATGCCACGTGACCGCGGTGGTGGCGAGCGTCTGCCGCCAGAGCTCCTGCGGCATCAGGTGCACGGTGGTGACGACCATGCTCGCCGCCCACCTCGCCGCGACCCGTTGCACGGCACCGCGGCGCCACAGCCCGGACCAGCTCTGGGTCAGCACGAAGACCATCCGCCGGCCCGTGAGGTCGACCACGCTCGCGGCCGTCTCAGGCGCGCCGCCCGGACCCGACCGGAGCATGACGCCGCCGTGCTCGCCCTCGACCAGCCATCGCACCTGGATGGTGCGGAACACCGCCTGGCGGCGCAGGCCGGCCACGAAGTCGGCGATGGCGTCGTGCCAGGCGTCGATCAGCGGACTCTCGTCGATGACGACGACCGCGTCCCAGCGGCGTTCGGCGGTCGGTCGCAGGACCGGCGTCCATCGCCGGGTGACGACACCCAGCTCGGCCGTCGACTCCTCGTCGAGTTCGCGGGTCACGGGCGACGCCACAACCAGGCGCAGCGCGCCCAGCGTGTCGGCCCGGCTCGGCACGCGGTGCGACCCGACCACGGATCTGGCTGCGAGCCGGCCCTCCCAGACCGCGGATCCGGTCTCGCCGGAGCCGTCCGGCGGGACCGGAACGAAGTAGGGACCGTCGTCCGCCGGCGGCCGGGCGGTGGGCAGGCCCGGACCCCCGGTGGGCGGATCCGCGACGTCGACGACGTCGTCCGGTGACTTCCGCGGCGCCTCGGTCGCGGCGCCGTCGTCCACAGCGGCCCGGCCGAACCCCGGACGGCTGGCCAGCCACAGCGCGTCGGCGATCTCGAACCCGGCGAGCCCGGCCACCGTGGGCCACTGGCGGGGAACCCCCGGCGACGGACGCGCGGACGGCGTGGAATCGACCACTACAGCCTGCCTGGGGCGAGCCTGCGCCATACCGCGTCGAAGAGCCTGTCCCACTCGCTCGCCGAGGCCAGCGAGTCGACGCCCGACAGGGCGAGGAACACCGCATTGAGCAGTTGGTCGGCAGCGACGGTCCCGTGCTCCCCGCGCCGCTCGACGAACGTCCTGATGAGTTCCCGGACGTGCTCGTCGGACACCGACAGATGCGCCGCGACCAGGTCAGCCAGGGCGGACTCGTCGAGGTCCGGCAGGTCGAGCCGCAGACAGCGACGCAGGAACGGCGCGGGGAAGTCGCGCTCCCCGTTGGAGGTGATGACGATGACCGGGAACGCGTGGCAGGTCACCACGCCGTCCCGGATCGTGGCCCGGCGGCCCGGGTCGGCGATGTGCACCTCGACCGCTTCCTGCCGGCTCCGCAGCCGGATCAGCTCCGGCACGGTGTAGGTGCCGTCCTCGAAGACGTTGAGCAGGTCGTTCGGCAGGTCGACGTCGCACTTGTCGAGCTCGTCGATGAGCAGCACACGTGGACGGGCGTGCGGAAGCAACGCCGTGCCGAGTGGTCCGAGGTGGATGAAGTCCCCGACAAGCGATGCGCCGGTGGTGGCGTCACCGGCGTCGGCCGCCGCCTGCGCCCGACCGATCGCGTCGTAGTCGTAGAGTCCGGAGCGCATCGTCGACCTCGACGTGATCGACCAGTGCAGGACCCGGCCGAGCCCGAGGTCGCGGGCGATCTGATAGGCGAGACCGGACTTCCCCACGCCCGGATTGCCGGTCACCAGGAGAGGACGGCGCAGCATCAGTGCGGCGTTGATGATGTCGAGCTGGTCGCGCTTCGGGCGCATTGCCGCAGTCCGGCCGAGCCTGCGTGCGGCCTCGTCGGGATCATCGGGGGGCGGGAGGAGATCGGGACCACCGCGAAAGTCACGCCACGGCGGCGGGGCCGGCCAATCGGTCTCGGCGGCGATCCCGACCGACCGGTCGGATCCGCCATAGATCCACCAGCCGGATCCCGCCGCACCGTGGTTTCCGTTGCCGCTCATCCGCGGGCCTCTCCGGTAATCGGGCCGGCCGCGGCACGGTCTGGCAGACGATCGGGGTCGTCCCACAGAATCACGATTCCATTGCCGACGTGGTAATGCCGCTGCGCCGGGTCCTCTCCCCAGGCCCGTTTTCTCAACTCTGCAACATGAATCGGAAGTTCCGCCAGCCCTGAGCCCAAAAGGGCATCACGGATCATCGATGTGACCGTTTCGCATCGTTGCGGGCGTGGATACGTCCGGCGATGCCAGAGGACCGCGGGAAGTCCGGCCCGGAGTCCGGCCAGGAGTTGCCGTTCGCCCGCGCTTCCGAGTTGCGGCGGTTCGCTGAGCATCATGACCACGGCTCCGCCACCGAGGCTTGCCTCGACCTGAACGGCCCCGCTTCCGTCCGCGGCGCAATGCACCACATGGTCGGCGACCCGGGCAGTCGCCCGTCGCTGCCACCGGTTTCGCCAGACCCGGTGCCACTCCGTTGACCGCAGGCGATTCAAGCTCCGGACGTAGACCGGATATTTGATGGCCAGTGGGGTCGCCTCGACCGATTGGAGCTCCCGTCGAAATTCCTCGACCGGCAGGTCGAGAAGCGGATCCGGGAGAATGAACTCGATCGTCACCGGCCCCATGTGCTCCGCCCATCTGCGCTCCGCTTCGGCGACGATCTCCACCACGGTGGCCTCGAGGTCCGATTCGAGCACCCGGCGGTCCTCTCCCCGCACCGGCTGCCACACGGTCGCCCATTGGCGCCAGTGCGAGACCAGGTACGAGTCGCCGTCACCCCCGTACTTGTCGAACTGGATGATCAGGTATGCCATGTCGGCGGGCGCCGCCGGCACGGCCGACTCGGCCGGGTGCTCGGCGCGGTAGTCGGCCAGTTCCCACCGGTTCGAGAGGGTGGCCAGCAGTTCCCGCAGCCGTGCGCCGGCCGCCGCGGAGAGCAGCGGGGGGATTCTCTCCAGAAAGCGGAGGCAGGGCAGCACCCCCTCGCTGGCGTTCTCGCCGGCCAGACTGGCGAACAACTGCCATGCGGTGGTGCAGTAGCCGGGCTGTTCGGTCATCCGGATCTCGATCGCCCACCGGTGCAGGTCACCGGTCGTCGCACGGAGCACCTGCAGTTCTTCCCGGAGCCAGAGGACATCGACGTCGGCGAACAGGTCGACAACGTGCCATTCGTCCACGCAGCGAAGGATGGCGGCCGTATCCGTGCTCTCGGGATCGAGCAGGTTGACACTCTCGGCGATTGATCGCATCCCATCGGCCCGCCGGGAGCAATGGTTGACCACCTTGATCACGCGGACGTGAAACGAACTGTGGCCGACCGCAGGAACGCCGGACCCCAGCGTCAGGCTCAACTCCTGCAGAAACAGCGACCAGCCGTCCGCGTCCTGAAGCACCGACGCCGCCGCCAGCGCCTGGATCAGCTCCTTGCGGATGCGGCGCCGGTGGGCGATCGCCTCGGCGTTGGGCTGCTGATCCGTTTCAGGCACGGGCCGCCCCGGTGCCTCGCGTCACCCGTTGGAGCGCAATGGAAGCGTCGGGGTGACAATTGCGATCATCAATGTTGCCGACCGTGTCGACACCCCGTACCTCTGGTGACATAGAGGCATGTTATTCGGCGGTCGGTCGATCTGGAACCAGTCCCTCGCAGGAGACGCCCGCGCGCGGTCAGCCGAGGGTGAGTGCCGGTTCGTGGGTGGCGGTGCGGCGGGTGGTGCGGTCCTCGACGGCGAAGCTCACCGCGGCCAGAACCAGGCCCACGACGCCGAGGGCGACGCCGACCCAGGCCGGCGCGACGTAGCCCCAGCCGCGGGCGATCACCAGACCGCCGAGGGCGGCGCCGAGGCTGTTGGCGATGTTCATCGCGGACTGGTTGACCGCGGCGCCCATGAGCTGGGCGGTCGGGGCGACGCTGATCAGGCGGGACTGCATGGCGGGGCCAAGGAAGAGGCCGCTGGCGCCGATCAGGAACGCGCCGACGAACAGGCCGGTGGCGGAGCCGGCGACGAGGGCGAAGACGACCATGGCGGCGATGAACACGACGAAGCCACCGAGGATGCTGCGGCGCAGGTCGCGGTCGGAGAAGTAGCCGCCGGCGGCGTTGCCGACGGTCATGCCGAGGCCGACGGCGACGAGGACCCAGGGGACGGCGCCGGTGGACAGGCCGGCGACATGGGTGGTGACGGGGGCGATGTAGCTGTCGATGGCGAAGAAGCCGGCGAAGCCCAGGGCGGCGATGGCGGCGACGAGCCACACCTGCGGGGCGCGGAAGGCGGCGAGCTCGGCGCGGGGTGAGCCGTCGACGGCCGCGGCGACGGCGGGGACGGTGGCGGCCACGGCGAAGAGCGTCAGGAGGAACATGAGGGCGATCACCATGTACGCGGTGCGCCAGCTGGCGGCCTGGCCGAGCCTGGTGATGGCGGGGACACCGACGAGGTTGGCGGCGGTGAGGCCGCCGAGGACGATCGCGAAGCCCTTGGCCCGGTTGCCGGGGCCCATGATCGCCGCGGCGAGGAGGCCGGCGGCGCCGAAGTAGGCGCCGTGGGGCAGCGCGGCGACGAAGCGGGCGACCAGGACCAGCTCGAACGTCGGGGCGAGCGCGGACGCGACGGTGCCCAGGGTGAACAGGGCGAGGAGCCCGACGACCAGCAGCTTGCGGGGCACGCGGGCGGTCAGCGCGGCGATGGTCGGGGCGCCGACCACGACACCGAGGGCGTAGACGGTGATCATCCAGCCGCCGTGGGCGACGGCTCTGGCGCTGGAGCGTTCGTACAGCGACGGCAGGAGGTTGCGGGCGATGTCGGGGAGCAGCCCCATCGCGACGAACTCGGTCAGCCCGATGGCGAAGCCGCCCAGGGCGAGGGCGAGCAGCGCGGTCCAGCGCCGGGACGCGGTGAGGTGGTCCATGAGGGGAGTTTAGCAACGCTGTTGCGTTATACGATGTGGTGATGGACACGCCCGGCGCGCACCTGGAGCACCTGCGCGACTACAACGAGTCGCTCGTCGTCGCGCTCGCCCGGAGCCGGGCCGAGTTCGACCGGGCCGGCGTCGCCGAGGCGACCGGGCTGACACCGCAGGCCGTGTCGAAGGTGCTCGGCCGTCTCGTCGAGCACGGCCTGGTCGAGGTCTGCGGGGTCCGCCGGCAAGGCGTCGGCAAGCCGGCCAGCATCTACCGGCTCGTGCCGGGCAGCCGGCACGCGGTCGGCTTCCACGTGGCCCGCCGCACGCTGCGCACGGTCCTGACCGACCTCGCCGGCACCGTGCTCACCTCGACCGTCACGCCGCTGCCGCCCGACTTCACGCCCGGCCAGCTGCTGGACGCCATGCGCGAAGCGGTGCGGAAGGCCGGCGTCAACCCGGTCGGCGCCGGCATCGGCATGGTCGGCCCGCTCGACCACGCCGCCGGCATCGTCCGCGACGCCCACCGGCTGCGGCACTGGCACGACGTGCCGCTGCGCGAGCTGGCCCAGGAGTGCCTGGCGCTGCCCGTGCACCTGGACAAGGACGTCACGGCCGGCGTCACCGCGGAGGCCTGGCGGCGTGGGCCCGCCTTCCGCGACGGCGCGCTCATCATGGTGGAGTCGGGCATCGGCGCGGGCCTGTGGCTCGGCGGCGCGGCCTACCGGGGCGCGCACACCAACGCGGGCGAGTTCGGCCACACGGTCCTGCAGCTCGACGGCCCTCGATGCGTCTGCGGCCGGTCCGGCTGCCTGGAGATCCTGCACGACACCGCGGTGGCGGACGGGCAGCTGGGCACGGCCGCCCGGGTGCTGGCGACCGGCATCGTCAACCTGTTGCAGACCACGGACGTCAACCACGTGGTCCTCGCCGGCGCGGATCTGCTCCGTTCTTCCGAGGTGTACGAGACGACGACGCGCGACGCCATCCCCCGCTCGCACTGGCTGGACGTCTCGGTGACCCTGGCCGACCTGGGCGCCGACGTGATCGCGGCGGGCGCGGCGATGCAGGTGCTCGACGCGGCGTACGGCATCCCTTCAAAAATGGGTGTTCGTTCATTATTCTCGACGGTGTGATCGACCGCAGCAGCCGCACCGCCGAGCACGTCGCCCTGTTCCGCGCCCTGGAGACGGTCCGCCCCGGCGGCGGCCTGTTCCGCGACCCGCCCGCGCGGCGGTTGCTGCCCCGGCGGCACCGCACGGTGATCGACCTGTGCCGGGTGCCGGGAGTGCACGGCGCCCTGGTGCGCTACATCGACCGGCGCTGGTCCGGCGGCCCGCGCGCCTCCGCCGTCGTGCGGACCCGGCTGATCGACGAGTGGCTGGCGGCCGCCCTGGCCGGCGGTGCCCGGCAGGTGGTGCTGCTCGGCGCCGGGTTCGACAGCCGCGCCACCCGCTTCGACGGCGCGACGTTCTTCGAGGTCGACCACCCCGCGACCCAGGCGACCAAGCTGCGGCGGCTCGGGCGCGACGCCCGCCCGGGGGTGGTGTTCGCGCCGGCCGACCTGGGCGTCGACGACCTCGGCAGGGTGCTGCGGGACGCGGGGTTCGCGCCGTCGGTGCGCACCGTGGCCATCTGGGAAGGCGTCACCAACTACCTGACCGCGGCGGCCGTCGACGCGACGCTGCGGGACCTCACCGCGCTGTGCCCACCGGGCAGCACCGTCATCTTCACCTACGTCGACCGCGGCGTCCTGGACGGCACCGCGACGTTCCCCGGCGCCGCCGAGTGGCACGACGCGGTCCGGCGCGAGGGCGAGCCGTGGACGTTCGGCCTCGACCCGGCCGAGGTCCCCGGCTACCTGCGGCAGCGTGGGCTGGACCTGGTCGAGGACCTGTCGACGCGGGACGCGGCGCGGCGGCTCCTGCCCGCGTCCCGCCAGGCCGAGCCGACGGCCGAGTTCTACCGGGTCGCCCTGGCTCACGTCGGCGTTTCCGGGGACGGCGCTGCTTCCGGAGGCGGCGCTGCTTCCGGGATCGGTGGTCGCTGATGCCGAAGGTCGACGACGCCCACTTCGCCGCGCGGCGCCGGCAGATCCTCGACGCCGCCGCCGCGTGCTTCGCCCGGGAAGGGTTCCACCGCACGTCGGTGCAGGACATCGTCCGCGAGTCGGGGGTCAGCGCCGGCCTCGTCTACCGATACTTCACCAGCAAGGACGACATGATCGCCGCCATCGTCGCCGAGCGCCACGAGCAGCGCGAACGCCGCCTGCGGGAGGATCCGTTCGCCGCGTACGCCGACCTGCTGCGCGGCCTCGCCGACCCGGCCGGGCGCGACGCCCTGCGGCTGTCGTTGCAGGTGTGGGCGGAGACGGTCCGCTCGGAGCCGATCCGCGCCCTGGTCCGTTCGGGTGTCGACCGTCCCGCCTCGCACGCCGCGGACCTGCTCGCCGGCAACCCCTTGCCGCCGGGCGTCGACGTGGACGCGGTGGTCAGGATCTTCATCGCCGTGTATCAGGGCCTGCTGCTGCAGACCGTCCTCGACGACACCCTGGACCACGAGCGGCTCGCCGCCGCCGCCGAACACCTGCTGCGGGCCGCGCTCAGTCCCCCGCCGCCCAGTCCTCCGCAGTGAACGGGCCTCCGCAGTGAACGGGCCTCCGCAGTGAACGGGCCGGCCGCGCTCAGCCCTCCGCGATGAACGGGCCGGCCGCGGCCGGCGGCGCGAACCGCGGACCGGCGAGCGCGGCGAGGGCCTGGTGCACTTCGGCCGCGCTCTCGAGGGTCTCGTCGAGGGCGAGCAGGACGATCGACGGCCGCCCGTCCGCCTGGTTGCGGTGGTCCGCCGCCGTGCCGAGGTCGACGCCGGCCGCCGGCACGATGACCAGACGGTGGGTGCCGGAGTCGTCGCCGGGGTTGACGTAAGGCTCAAGGAACACGGCGTCGATCGCGCTCCACGGCACCTCCCGGTTGATCCCGGCCACGCGCAGCCGGAGGCCGGCCGGCTCGATGGTCACCGGGTCGGGCCGGAACGCCTGCCGCACGCTCCACAACGCGAACAGCACGACGACGGCGCCGAGCACCAGCAGCGCGGTCGATCCCAGCGGGATGATGAACAGCAGGCTCACACTCCAGCCGTTCTGCGACCCGTAGATGATCCCGAGGCCGGCCGCGAAGTAGAGCGCGAGCAGGAAGAAGTTCGGGCGGCGGTAGTGCAGCGTCATCAGGTCTCCGGGCGCGACGTGGATCTCGAAAGCGGCGACAGTCTCGCACACCACACGCGCCCCATGTGTCCCGCCGGAAACCGCTCAGATCCGGGTGCGCGCCGCCGATGGCACATGCCGTGACCACGCCCCGCCGCTCCCACTGGATGGCCCTGCTCGCGGTGACCGGTGCCGTCGCCGGCGGCGCGTACGCCGCCGCTCGCAAGGTCCGGACCAGGCAGTTCGTCCCGCCCGCAGCAGCGCCGACCGACCCGCCGCTCCACGTCCGGTCGCCGTCCGCCGACCCTCCGACGGCCATGACGCCTTCCGCCGCCGGACCTTTCGCCGATGAGCCGCCCACCGTCGGACCGCTCACCGCAGAGCCATCCACTGTGGACAGACAGGCCCGGCGGTCGCTGGTGCCGATGGCGGTCGGTGGCGCGGTGGCCGTCGTCCTGGCGCTCGCCGTCGCCGTCGCGGCCCGCCCCTCGGATCCCGGCCGGACGGCGACCCCAAAGCACCCGGCGACCCCACAGCACCCGCCGGCCCCGCGACAGCCGGCGGCAACACCACAACCGGGCGCCGGGCTGCCGCGGGCCGCCACCGCCGCGCAGCCGGTCGGCCTGTCCACGGCGGGCGGGGGCTGCGTGACCGGCCCGGACCGCCCGGTCCTGGACACCGTCCACCCGACCCTGTCCGCGTCGTTCACCGGGGTGCCGGCCGAGCAGTACGTCCAGCCCACGTTCCAGCTCCGCCGCGACACCGACGCCGTCGACCCGGCCGGGACGTTGCCCGGCGAACCCGTCGCCGCCGGGCGGACCTCGACCCTGGACCTGCGCCGGCACACGACCCTCGCGCATGGGGTGACCTACCGCTGGCGGGTCCGCGGCACCCCGGACCTGAACCCCGGCGACGACGCCGGCTGGTCGTCGTGGTGCGAGTTCACCGTCGCCGCGACCGCACCCGACGCCCTGGACCTGGACGACGGCCGCACGTACACGGTCACGCTGCCCACCGCGAGGTGGCAGGCGATCCTGCGGGTCCTCGGACCGGTGCCGCCCTCCCCCGGCGGCGACCGGCCGGAGCAGGCCCCGATCGAGGACGCCGTGCGGCGCGCCGCACCCGGCACGGCCCAGGCCCCGGTCACCATGACCGGGTCACGCTGGAAGCTGATCGCGAACGATCTGGCCAGCCTGACCTCGAGCGGAGACGGGTCCACATGGGACCTCGTCGACATCCTTTCCACGGCCCTGGGCGGCCCGCCGCGCCTGACCATGGGCTTCCCCCGCCAGACCTGAGGGCAAGGTCTGCCGCCCCGCGGTCGGTTCGCGTCCGTCGATGGCAGGATCGGTCGATGCGGGTTCTCTTCGACGGCACGGCACCGGTCGCGTACGGCCAGATCTACGTCACCAGCCGCGAGCTGCCGGACATGAGCAGGGCGTTCGCCGGACAGGTGAACGGGTTGTGCGGGGCCGGCGACGCAGGCGCGTTGTTCCTCATGACCGGGACGCACACCGGGCGGGTCCGGTTCAGGGTCGAGCTGCACGACGCCGCGCCGCCCACCGCCGGGGCGTGGGAGGACGTGGTGGAGGTGTCGTTCGTGCCGAGGGCCGCGACCGTCGACCTGGTCCCGTGGGGCGACGGGTCGCTGGCGCACCTGCCGCTGATCCCCGACGGCACCGGCCCGCTGCCCGCCTTCCGGGTGCGGTACTGCGCCGCCGGCATGGACGAAGGGCGGGACCCGTTCGGCGGGCTCGACCCCGACGAGATCGACGAGATCGGTTACCCGGACCAACGGCCGGACCGCTACCTGCTGTGCTTCTGGCCGACAGGGCCGACAGGGCCGACAGGGCCGACAGGGCCGGACGCGGGGCGCGCCGACGCGGTCCTGCGGCAGGGCAGCGACGTCGCCGCGTACTGGCACCGCTGGGCGGCCGAGCTGCCGCCCCCGCCGAGCCTGTGGCAGCGGGTCGAGGAGGAGTTGCGGCAGCGGTTGGAACGGCAGCGACGCGACGAGGAGTACCGACGGCTCGACGACCTGCGGCAGTGGGGCGGCCGGGCGCCCAGCGAGCGGCTCCGGCAGGTCCGCGGCAACGTCCACGGCATCGTCCTGGTGGACCGGGACCTGGTCGACGGACTGGCGCAAGCCGACCCGGCCACGCAGCGGCGGGTGGCGATCTGGGCGGCGCGGCGGGCGTTCACCGTTGCCCGCATCGCCGATCTCGACTGGATGGCTCCGGCGTGGGCGGCGCTGGACCGCGGCGACCCGCTGCCGGCCGAGTTCACCGACATGGCGGCGCTGCTGACCCGGATCCTGAGTGCGCGGACCTTCACGTACTCCATCAGCTCGCTGCGCCCGGCGGGCCGCCGCAGGGGCGAGGACCTGGTCCACAGCGCGCTGAAGGGACCGGTGGAGCCGCGGGCGATGGCGCTGCCCGCCCTGCTGGCCGCGGCGGCGCCGGACCCGCTGCAGGCGGCCCTCGAGGCGGTCTGGGCGGCGGTCACCACGTACGCCGACCGGCACCCGGTGTTCCTCGCCGAGCTCCGGCGGTCCTTCCCCGAGGTTGCCGGCCGCGGTTGACCTGGAGCGCGCTCCAGGTGCCAGGGTCGGTGCCATGACGGAAACGGCGCGGTCCCCGCTGGTGCTCGGGGCGATGATGTTCGGCACCACCATCGACGAGGACACCTCGTTCGCCCTGCTGGACCGGTTCGTCGAGCGTGGCGGCGAGTGGATCGACACCGCGAACTGCTATGCGTTCTGGGCGAGCGACACCGGCCTCGGCGGCGACAGCGAGCGGGTCATCGGCCGCTGGCTGGCCGCCCGGCCCGGCGTCCGCGGCCTCCGGATCGCCACCAAGCTCGGCGCCGAGCCCCTGGAGGCCGGTTCCTGGCCGGAGCGCCGGGAGGGGCTCTCCCCCGCCGCCGTGCGGGACGCGTTCGCCGGCAGCCTCGACCGGCTCGGGATCGACCGGGTCGACCTGCTGTGGCTGCACCAGGAGGACCGCTCGACGCCGATCGAGGAGACCGTCGAGGCCCTGGCCGGGCTGCCCGCGGACCGGGTCGGTGTCTCCAACCACCCGGCCTGGCTGGTCGAGCGCGGCCGGGCGCACGCCCGCACGATCGGCGCGCCGCCGTTCGACGCGCTGCAGCTCAACGCGACCTACCTGCGGCCGCGGCCCGGCACCCTCCCGCCCGGCGTCGCGCACCGGTTCGGCGTGCTCAGCGACGAGCAGGCCGATTACGCCGCGGTGCACGGGCTGGAGGTGTGGGCGTACACGCCGCTGCTGTCCGGCGCCTACGACAACCCGGCCAAGGACATCCCCGACGTGTACGACCACCCCGGCAACACGGCCCGCCTGGCGGCCCTGGACGCGGTGACCGCCGAGACCGGGGCGGCCCGCGGCCAGGTGGTGCTGGCCTGGCTGCTGAGCCGGGGTATCCGGCCGATGCTCGGCGGCAGCAAGCTCGACCAGCTCGACGCCGCGCTGGACGGGGTCGAGCTCAAGCTCACCCCGGACCAGGTGGAGCGCCTCGACGCCGCCGACCGGCACGAGTGGGCCGCGCCCTACGCGCGGCGCTGACGATCACGGACGCAGGGCCAGCTTGCCGGTGGTGGACCCGGCGGCGAGCTGCGCCAGCACCTTCGGACCGTCCGCCAGGTCGTGGACGGCCGGCGCCCCGGGTGGGTAGACCCCGGCGGCGATGAGCGCGCGCAGTTCCCCGGTCAGCCAGGCGAAGACGTGCGGCGCCGACTGTGCCAGGACGCCGATGTGCAGGCCGATGAGCTGGATGGGGTACCGGAACACGAGGTCCGCGTTGGTGACCGCGGCCTCGCCGGACGCCAGGCCGTAGACGACGACCCGGCCGGTGACACGCCGGGTGGCCGCCAGGCCGGCGGCGAACGCGCTGCCGCCGGCCGACTCCAGGACCAGGTCGGCGCCCGCGCCGGCGGTCAGCTCGAGCACCCCGGCGGCGATGTCCGCACGGTCGAGCACATGGTCTGCGCCGAGGGCGCGCACCACGCCGTGCTTCTCCCTCGCTGCGGCGCCGATGACGGTGGCGCCGTAGTGCTTGGCCAGGCGGACCGCGGCCTGCCCGACCCCGCCGGCCGCGGCGTGGATCACGACGGTCTCGCCGGCGCCGACGCGGCCCAGCGGCTTGAGGGCGGCCAGGGCGGTGGCCCAGTTCAGGACCAGGCCGAGCGCCTGTTCGTCGGCCCAGCCGGGCGGGACGCGTACCGCCGAAACCGCCGGCATCGCCACGTATTCGGCGAACGCGCCCGGCCCGGCACCCACCACGCGCGCACCGACCGGCGGCCCGGCCACGCCGTCGCCCAGCGCGACGACCTCGCCGGCCGCTTCGAAACCGGCGAGGTACGGCGCCCGCGGTCCCCCGCCGTACGTCCCGTGGCCCTGCATCACGTCGGCGAAGTTGACGCCGGCGGCGGTGACCCGGACGAGGATCTCCCCGGGGCCCGGTGCCGGCACGGGCACGTCGGTGACCAGGTGCAGGTCGTCGGGGCCGGCAAGCGTGGCCTGCCGCAGGGCTCGCATGGTGGCGTTCCTGGTGGTCATGCGGCGACGCTAAACCTTCACATCGATTGGAAGGTCAAGGCGCCGTGAGGGCGGTCACGCCGTGGACATGATGCGGGCGATGTTGTCCGGGGCGAAGTACTCCGGGATCGGGGTGCTGCCCTGCATCGCGCCGAGGAAGCGGGTGCTCTCCGCCGGCGACGCGGCGATCGTGGCGAACAGCGCGGCCATCTCCGGGGCCGGCGGTTCCATCGAGGCGAGGTCGCGGGTCAGGTGCAGCGCCGGCAGGAAGCGTTCGTCGCGGCGGCGTTGGTACTCGGCGAGCGCGGCGTCGAGGTCCGACGGCAGGCCGGCGTCGATCGCGTCGGCGAGCAGGGTGGCGCCGACGAAGGCGTCGGTGATGCCGGACGCGGTGCACGGGTCCTTGTGGTAGCCGGCGTCGCCGACGAGCGCCCAGCCGGGGCCGTGTGAGGTGCGGAAGAAGTTCGGCACGTCGGCGGTGCCGCGGAAGCGTTCGGCCCGCGTACCCGCCGCGACGCGAGCGGCGAGACCGGGCACGCGGGCGACGGCGGCGAGGAAGTTGCCCTCGATGTCGGTGCGGAAGTCGTGGAACTGGGCGGTGGGGCAGGCGACGAAGACGCAGGCGAGGTCGTCGTTGGTCGGGAACACCACCACGGCACGGTCGCCGAGCTGGTAGATCTCCGCGACGGTCGAAGCAGGCAGGCGGTAGTACGTGTAGTAGCAGGCGGTCGCGGAGGGCGTCGCGTCGTACAGCGTGGCGCCGGCCTCGCGGGCCACCAGCGAGTGCAGCCCGTCGGCGCCGACGACGACCGGCGCCCGGGCCTCGAAGTCGGCACCGTGCACGCCGACGACCCGGCCGGTGCCGTCGCGCAGCAGGCCGTGCACCGTGGTGGACTCGCGGACGGTGGCGCCGGCCGCGGCCGCGGCGTCGAGCAGGATCTTGTCCAGGACGGTGCGGCGGACACAGTACGGGTGGGCGGCGCCGTCGACCGCCGGTGGCGGGCCGCTGATGGCGAACGGGCCGAAGTCCATGCGGAAGCCGGCGAGGGGCGGCGCGCCCGAGGCGGCGACCCGCTCGTGCAGACCCCACTGCCGCAGCAGTGCCATCGCCGGCACGTGCAGCAGGTGCGTGGACAGCACGTCGCTGGGGAAGGCGGCCCGGTCCAGCAGCAGCACGCGGTGGCCACGGCGGGCCAGGAGCATGGCGGTGGGTGCGCCGGCGACGCGTGCCCCGACCACGATCGCATCGAAGTCCATGCGCAGCACCGTACCGGGCGCGCTACGCGGTGAGTTGCTCCGCCACGGCGGCGAGGAGGTCGGCGCCGGTGAAGGGCTTCTCCACCAGGTGGACGCCGGGGTCGAGGATGCCGTTGCTGGTCAGGACCGGCTGGGCGTAGCCGGACATGAACAGCACCCTGGTGTCGGGCCGGGCCAGGCGGAGCCGTTCGGCGAGGACCCGGCCCAGCATGCCGGGCATGACGACGTCGCTGAGCAGCAGGTCGATCGGGCCTTCGTGGGCGGCCGCGACCTCCAGGGCGTCGGCGCCGTCGGAGGCGGCGAGGACGGTGTATCCGCCGCGGCCGAGGATGCGGGTGGTGACCTCGCGCAGCGCCTCCTCGTCCTCGGCGACGAGGACCGTCTGGCCGGTGCCGCCGGGCAGGTCGGCGCACGGGCTGTCGCCGGCGGTGAGCGGTGCGGCGTCGGTGGCCGGCAGCAGGATCGTGATGGTGGTGCCGAGACCCGGCTCCGAGTAGAGGCGCACGGTGCCGCCGGCCTGCACGACGATGCCGTAGACGGTGGCCAGGCCGAGGCCGGTGCCGGCGCCGCTGGGCTTGGTGGTGAAGAACGGCTCGAATGCCTTGTCCTGCACGTCGCGGGGCATGCCGGTGCCGGTGTCGGAGACGCGGAGCCGCACGTACAGGCCGGGTTTGAAGCCGTCGCGGGTCATGGAGTGCTCGTCGTCGACGGCGACGGTGCCGGTGTCGACGGTGAGCCGGCCGCCTTCGGGCATCGCGTCGCGGGCGTTGACGGCGAGGTTGACGAGGACCTGTTCGAGCTGGCCGGGGTCGGCGACGACGGACGGGAGCCCGTCCGCGAGGGTGGTGCTGAGCTCGATGTGCTCGCCGATGGAACGGGTCAGCATCTGCTCGACCTCGGCGATGACCCGGTTGACGTCCAGCGGCACGGGCCGGATCACCTCCCGCCGGGCGAACGCGAGCAGCTGGTGGGTGAGGTCGCTGCCGCGCTGCCCGGCCCGCAGGATCTGTTTGGCGTCCTCGGCGAACGGGGTGCCGGCGCCGTCCTCGACGATGAACTCGGCGTAGTTGAGGATGACGGCGAGCAGGTTGTTGAAGTCGTGCGCGACGCCGCCGGCGAGCTGGCCGAGGCTCTCCAGGCGCTGGGTGCGCTGCTGGCGGACCTCGTCCATCTGCCGCTCCGCCTCGGCGCGCAGCCGCTCCTGCTCGGCCCGGGCGGCGATGCGGTCGGTGACGTCACGGATGCCGGCCAGCTCGATCATGCCCTCGTCGGTGCGCAGGACGCTGCGGGTGATGTCGACCGGGACGAGCGTGCCGTCGCGGTGCCGGGCGGCCGGGCCGGACCAGCCGTCGGCCACGGCGCCGTCGGGCAGCAGCTGCCGCACCGGCAGGTCCAGCAGGTCGTAGCGGGGGTAGCCGAAGAGCCGCTCCGCCTGGCTGTTGACCAGCGCGACCCGGTTGCTCTCGTCGACGCCGATGAGCGCGTCCGGTCCGGCGTCGATGACGGCCTGCATCTGCGCCTCGGCGCGCTCCCGCTCGCTGATGTCACGGGTGGTCGTCGTGACGCCGATCGTGCGGCCGTCGGGCGCGGTGAGGGGCGAGACCAGCATCGAGACGGTGAAGACGGTGCCGTCCGCGCGTTGGCGCAGCGTCCGGTACGGGTCGACGCGACCTCCCGCCGCGACGATCGTGCGGATCTCCGCCTCGTCGGCCCGGCGCGACGGCGGGATGATGAGGTCCTTCGACCGGCCGAGCACCTCCCCCGCGGTGTAGCCGTAGAGCCGCTCGGCACCCGGGTTCCAGGACAGGACGAGCCCGTCGAGGTCGGTGGAGACGATCGCGTCGTGCGAGGACTGCACGATCGAGGCGAGCAGCGACCGGGCCCGGTCGGCGCCGCTCTGGCCGCCGAGGTCGTGCAGGACCGCGAAGATGTGCCCCTCCACGACCGACAGCGTGATCTCCGCGGAGAACAGCGTCCCGTCGCGGCGGACCGCCCGCAGCGGCTGTCCCACGCGCTTGTCGGGCTGGGCGACCCCCAGGTACGCGCGGACCCGCTCGGCCATCGGCGGGTTCGCCGGGGGCACGAGCACGTTGACGGACTGGCCGACGAGGTCGTCGGCGCCGAACATGTCCCGCGCGGCCGCGTTGGCGAACGCGATCTCGCCGTATCCGTCGCTCACCACGATCGCGTCCGGCGCCACCTCTAACAGGCCGCTCGCGAGCGTCTCCGTCCACCGCACCTGACCGCCCCCGCACGTATGCGCCAAACACTCAGCGTAAGGTGACAAAAACGGACAGTAGTCGAGTTTCGGAAAGAGGTGGTGGCGTGAGCGTTGATCCCAACCGCCCCAGCGCCGCCCGCATCTACGACTACTTCCTCGGTGGCACGCACAACTTCGCGGTCGACCGGGAGGTCGCCGAACGGGCGTTCACCCTGGTCCCGGACCTGCCGCAGATGGCCAGGGACAACCGGGCGTTCCTGCGCCGCGCGGTGCGGCTCGCCGCGTCCCGCGGCATCCGCCAGTTCATCGACATCGGCTCCGGCATCCCGACCGAGGGCAACGTCCACGAGGCCGCCCACGCCGCCGACCCCGACGCCAGGGTCGTCTACGTCGACGTCGACCCGATCGCGGTGATCCACTCACGGCAGATCCTCGGTGACGACCCGCGCACCGTGGTCCTGCAGGCGGACCTGCACCACGTGGACCAGATCCTCGACGACCCGGCGGTGCGCGCGCTGGTCGACTTCGACCGGCCGGTCTGCCTATTGTTGGTGGCAATGCTGCACTTCATCCCGGACTCGCCGGAGCTGCACACGGCCCTGCGCCGTTACCGGGACGCGCTCGCCCCGGGCAGCGTCCTCGCCGTGTCGCACGGCACCGCCGGCTCGCACCCCGACCGGCTGGAGGACCTCGCGAACCTGTACGTGCGCACCGGCACACCGCTGGTGCTGCGCGACCGGGCCGCGATCCTCGGCCTGCTCGACGGCTGGGAGCTGCTCGACCCGGGACTGGTCCACCTGCCGCTGTGGCACGCCGACCCGGGCGACCCGCCGGTCGAGGACCCGGACGCCTACGCCGTCCTGGCCGCGGTCGGTGTCCGGACGTGATCTCCGGGCCGGACCTCGACACGCACCGGGTGGCGCTCACCGGGTACTGCTACCGCATGCTGGGCTCCGCGTTCGACGCCGAGGACGCGGTGCAGGAGACGATGCTGCGGGCCTGGCGCGCCGCCGGCCGGTATGACGAGCGCCGGGCCAGCCTGCGGACCTGGCTGTTCGCGATCGCCACCAACGTGTGCACGGACGTGCTGCGCGCCGCCGGCCGCCGCGCCCTCGCCGTCGACCTGGCGCCGGCCGGGGCGCCCGGCGGGGACTTCGGGGCGCCGCTGCCGGAGTCCGCGTTCGTCGGCCCCGTCCCGGACGCCAGGGTGCTGCCGGACGGCGGTGACCCCGCGGACCTGGCCGTGCAGCGGGACACGATCCGGCTCGCGTTCGTCGCGGCGCTGCAGGTGCTGCCGCCGAAGCAGCGGGCGGTGCTGATCCTGCGCGAGGTCCTGTCGTGGTCGGCGGCGGAGGTCGCCACGCTGCTGGAGACGTCCGTGCCGTCGGTCAACAGCGCCCTGCAACGGGCCAGGGCCGCACTGCCCTCCGTCCCCGCGCCGCGACGGACCACCGACGGGGAGATCGACCAGGCGCTGCTGGACCGCTACGTCGACGCGTTCACCAACCACGACGTCGACACGCTCGTGACGCTGCTGCACGAGGACGCGACGATGTCGATGCCGCCGTTCTCGTGGTGGCTGTCCGGCCGGGACGCGATCGGCGCCACGATGCGCGCCTCCGACGCCTGCCGGGGCGACGTCCTGCTGCAGGTGCGGGCCAACGGCGGGCCGGCGTTCGGGCAGTACCGCGACGGCCGGCCGTTCGCGCTGCTGCTGCTCACCGGCGGGCCGCTGATCACGTCGTCGGTCGCCTACCTGGGCCGATCCGACCTGTTCCCGCTGTTCGACCTGCCGGCGAGCCTGGTTCACAGCACCTGATCGAGCGCGGCGTAGGCGGTCTCCGCCTCGTCCCGCACGGCGGCGCGCACGGCCGCCGGGTCGTCACCGGCGCGCATCCGGTCGCGGATGACAGCGTGCAACGCCCGGTCGACGGCGGCCAGCACGGCGGCCCGCCAGGTCGCACCGCCGAGCACCTCGGCCAGGGCCTCCTCCGCGCGCTGGGAGAGCAGCCTGGCCCTGGCCTGCAGCGCCGGCGAGTCGTCGATGACCTGCCAGAACACGGCCACGTCCGGGGACAGGCCGAGGGTCGGCTCGCCACGGTCGAGCTCCTCCAGGAACAGCCGTCGCACCGCGGCGACCGGTGACTCCCCCGGCCGGCGGGCGCGCACCGCGCCGGCGAGGCGCTGGACGACCTCGTCCTGCCGGTCGAAGAACAGGTCCTCCTTCGTCGGGAAGTAGTTGAACGCGGTGTTCACCGAGACCCGGGCCGCGTCGGCCACCTCCGCGACCGTGACCCGGTCGAACCCCTTCGCCAGGAACAGGCCGAGCGCCGCGTCCGCGATCGCCGTCCTGGTCGCCGCCTTCTTCTCCGCCCGCAGTGCCACGCCCACAATCATAGCGTCACCACAAATTTGGTGTCACACCAAGATTAGTCGTACCGTGGCCGCATGTTGCACTTCGGGATCTATCCGGGCGGCCTCGGCGCCGACCTGAACGGCGTCATCACCCCTGGACCGCCGGAGGACGCGGCCCGCATCGACGAGCGGCTCGATGAGCTGCGACCACAGCTCGTGCGCGGCTACGTGCACTACAGCGACGCCCTCGGCGGGCACCAGGAGGCGCCGCCCCGCCCGGCCCGGCACGCCACCAACGGCCGGCGGCTCGACCTCGTCGCCTGCTTCCACGAGCCGGGCGACGACCTCTCCGGCTGGCTGGCATACCTGCGCGGGCTCATCCGCGACCACGGCGACGTCCTGGCGACGCTGCAGGTCGGCGAGGAGGCCAACCACGCCGGCCCCGGTGGCGACGGCGGGTTCCCGCAGGTCCGGCGGGCGATCGTGGAAGGCGTCCTGGCCGCCCGGGACGAGGTGGACCGGCTCGGGCTGGACGTGCTGATCGGCTGCAACTCCACCCCGGTCTTCGACCCCGGGCAGGACTTCTGGACCGCGCTGGGCCGCCTCGGCGGCGCCGAGTTCACCGGCGCGCTCGGCTACGTCGGCCTGGACTTCTTTCCCGACGTGTTCCGTCCGATACCGGTGGAGGCGTTCGCCGGCGCCGTCGGCGCGGTGCTGGACGGGTTTCGCTCCGCCAGCCTCGCCGCGGCGGGCATCCCCGCGTCGGTGCCGATCCACGTGACCGAGCACGGCTGGGCGACCGGCCCGGACCGCTCGTTCCAGCGGCAGGCCGACGTCCTGGAAACGGTGGTGCGGACCGTCGACGAGCTGTCCGGGCCGCTGCACATCACCGCGTACGAGCACTTCTCACTGCGCGACGCCGATTCGGACCACGCGGACCTCATGTTCCAGTTCGGGCTGGTCCGCTCGGACTACACGCCGAAACCCGCGTTCGCGCGGTTCCGCTCGCTGATCGGTGAACTGGGGCCGTGACACACAACGGCCCGCGCTGTGGCGAGCGCGGGCCGTTGCTGCGAAAGGGAGTTGCTGTCTCAGGGCGACTCGCCGAGCGTGACGGTGACCTGCTGCTCGGCGTTGTTGCGCTTGATGGTCATCGTGACCTGGTCGCCGACCTTCGCGGCCTGGACGGCGTTGATGAGGTCGGTCGCGCCGTTGATCGTCGTGGTGCCGATCTTCGTCACCAGGTCGCCGGTCTTGATGCCGGCCTTGTCCGCCGGCCCGCTGGCCACGACCCCGCCGATCAGGGCGCCGTTGTCGCCGTCGCCGAGCTGCACCCCGAGGTACGGGTGGCTGACCTTCCCGCCCTTCGCCAGCTGGTCGGCGGCGGAGCGGGCCCGGTTCGCGGAGATCGCGAAGCCGACGCCGATGTTGCCGTTGCTGTCCTGGCCGGCGGTGAGGATCGCGGTGTTGATGCCGACGACCTCGCCGGCCAGGTTCACCAGCGCGCCACCGGAGTTGCCGGGGTTGATCGCCGCGTCGGTCTGGATCGCGTCGGCGATCGACTTCGCGCCCTGCTCCCCCGAGCTGATCGTGCGGTGCAGCGCGCTGACGATGCCCGCCGTGACGGAACCCTGCAGGCCGAGCGGGCTGCCGACGGCCAGGACGGTGTCGCCGACCCGCAGCGCGTCGCTGTCGCCGAACTTCGCCGCGGTCAGCCCCGACACGTTCTGCGCCTTGATCACCGCGATGTCCCCGGCCGGGTCCGTGCCGACGACCGTGGCGCTGGCGGTCTTGCCGCTGCTGAACGTGACGGTCAGCTTCGTCGCGCCGGCCACCACGTGGTTGTTGGTGATGATGGTGCCGTCGGTGCTCATGATGACGCCGGAGCCCTCGCCCTCCTGCGTCGTGATGTCCACGACGCTCGGCAGGACCGCCTCGGCGACGGCGCCGACCGAGCCACGCTCGAGGTTCGGCGCGGCGTTGCGGGTGACGACGGTCGTCGGACCGGCCTGGTCGTCGGCGAAGTTGGTCGCCACGAGCCCGCCGCCGAACGCCGACACGACCGCGATCACGACCCCGGCCACGATGAGCCCGGCGACCCGCCCGCCCCGGATGGGCTGCTGCGGCTGGTGCCCGTAGCCGGGCTGGCCGGACACCGGCGGGTAGCCCAGCGGGCCACCGGACGCGGGTTGCTGGCCGTTGTAGCCGTACTGGCCGGGGTACGCCGGACCGCTCACGGGGTGCTGACCGGGCGTCTGCCCGGGCACGTGTCCGGGTGCTTGTCCGGGCATGTGTCCGGGCACGTGTCCAGGTGCCTGTCCCAGCGCGCCGACCGCCGGGAACGCGGCAGTGGTGGAGCCGTTGCCCGGCGCGCCGGTCGTCGGGAACGCGCCGGTGTGCTGCGTCATCGGGGTCGTCGGCCAGGTCTGCGTGCCCGGCGCGGCCCGCCCCGGCATCCCCGGGACGACCTGGGCGGCGGGCAGCCCGGGCGTCTGGGCACCGGTGACGTGCTGCGGATGTCCCGGCAGCGGCGTGGTCGAGGCGCCGGACAACGCCGGCGGGAACGGTCCCGCCGGGACCGGCCCGGTGCTGTCCCCGGCGCCCTGCGCACCGGCCGGCGCACCGGCCGGCGCACCAGCCGGCCTGGCCCAGATCGGCGCCGGCCCGGAGGTCTGCGGGAGGTCAGAGGTCTCCGGCGAGCTGTGCGCACCCGGCGGCTGACCCGGCGTCGCGGGATGTGCTGCGGCGGGCGGTGCGCTCCACTGGCGGTCCTCGTCACTCATGATGTCCACCTTGCACAACGCACCTCCGCCCAAACTGGACTTATCCTGGGAACTCGCCGTGAGCCTCGCGCACGGTGCTCAGCGTGCCACCACCGGGTCACGGTCGACCAGCGCCGGCACGCCGTCGGGGCGACGGCGGGACACCAGGAGCAGGCCCGCCGCGCCGAGCAGCACCGTCACCACGACCGAACTGGCGACCGGGGAGAACAGCGCGTCGGCGTGACCGCTGAAGCCGAGGTGACCGTCGACGACCAGCGGCGTCGCGATCGCGTTGGTCACGCTGTGCAGGACGACACCCGGCCAGATCGAGCCGGTGCGGACCCGCATCTCACCGTAGAGCACGGCGGCCACGGTGAGGCCGGCGAACATCAGCACCAGGAAGAGCGGCCACGACAGTGACGTCACGAGGCGCAGGTCGGCGGCGGAGGTCCACATCAGGTAGAGCGGCAGATGCCACGCCGACCAGACGACCCCGACCAGCAGGTGCGGTGCCAGGCGGCCGGGCAGGCCGAGCGCCATCGCCGTGCGCGTGCCGTACCCGCGGAAGATGAACTCCTCGAGCGGATTCTTGATCACCTGGACCGCGAAGACGGTGAGGAAGGCGGCGATCAGCGGTGCGTCGCCCGTCCAGGAGAACGTCACCGCGCCCACGGCGACGCCGGCGCCGACGCTGACGGCGGTGATCACCGGATACAGCAGCGCGGCGGCGGCGAACCAGCGGGTGCGGTGCGGGAACCGGAGGGTGAGGCCCAGTGGGCCGGCGCCGTCGCGGGAGGCGAAGTGGAGCACGACCGCGGCGATCACCGGGCCGAGGATGAACAGCAGCATGCCGGGGGTGCCGCCGCTGTCGCTGAAGGCGGCGTCGTTGGCGAGGTCGGTGCCGGCGGCCAGGTCGGCGGCGACGCCGAGCCAACCGGCGCCGACGACCGCGACGGTGAAGAGGACGAAGTTGCGCCGGGCGCGGGTCATTGCTCCCCCTGCAGGGTGTCGAGGCATTCGTCGGCCCAGGCGACCGATGCCCGGGCATGGTGGATCCCGGCGAGGACGGTCATGCGGATGAACGGCCAGTCGGGCGTGTCGCCCTCCGCGGCCTGCAGCCCCGCGAGGAGCCGCTCGTATTCGGCGAGCTGCGACGAGGCCGCGTCCCGGGCCGACCGCAGCAGCTCCCGGCACCGGTCCCGGCCGAGCACCCGGCCGAAGAAGAGCCGCAGCAGCAGCCCGTTTCGCGGCGGGCTCTCCTGCACGGGCTCGTTCAGCAGCTCGATCAGCCTGGCCGTGCCGGACTCGGTGATGGCGAAGACCGACGAGCGGGCCCTGGCGCCGCCCCGGCGCTCGACGTGGCCCGCGTCCTCGAGGGCCTGCAGCGTGGGGTAGATCTGGCCGAAGCTCTCGCTCCAGAAGTGCCCGAGCACGTCCCGGATCGCCTCGCGCAACGCGTAGGCCGTCATCGGCTCGACGCTCAGCCCGCCCAGGACCGCGACCTGTGTCTGACTGGATCTGCTCATGACCACCTCATATATCTGTCAGATATTTCTAACAGATATATGGGCCCGAAAACAAGGCGCCCGAAGGCGCCCTGTCTTGCAGAGGAGGTCAGGCGGTCCAGTCGGGCCGCAACGGGTAGGAGGAGTCGCCCAGGCGGGTGGTCTTCGTGCCCAGGATCTGGTGGAGCTGGATCTGGTTGCGTTCGAAGGCGAACCGGGAGCCGGCCATGTACAGCCCCCACACCCGCGCCGTGCCGACGCCGACCTCGTCGACGCAGGCGTCCCAGTGCTCGACGAGGTTGCGGTTCCACCCGGCGAGGGTGTGCGAGTAGTGCATCCGCAGGTTCTCCTCGTGCTGCACCTCGAACGCCGCGTCGTGCACCGCGCTGACGAGCTTGCCGGGGCTGGCGAGCTCGCCGTCCGGGAAGACGTACCGGTCGATGAACGCGCCGGTGCGGTGCGAGGTGCGGTTGTCGGCGCGGGTGATGCAGTGGTTGAGCAGCCGGCCGCCGGGTTTGAGCCGGTCCCGCAGCGTCTTGAAGTACCGCGGGTAGTTGCGCAGCCCGATGTGCTCGGTGAGGCCGATGGAGCTGATCGCGTCGAAGTGCTCCAGCGGCGCGTCGCGGTAGTCCAGGTGGCGGACCTCGGCGAGGTGACCCAGCCCCTCGCGTTCGATCGCGGCCTGTGCCCACGCGGCCTGCTCGCGCGACAGCGTCACGCCGAGGGCCTTGACGCCGTACTCGCGGGCCGCGTGCCGGACCATGCCGCCCCAGCCGCACCCGACGTCGAGCAGCCGCATGCCGGGCTTGAGCGCGAGCTTGCCGGCCACCAGGTCGTACTTGTTGGACTGGGCCTGCTCGAGGGTGTCGCTCGGCGAGCGGTACACCGCGCAGGTGTAGGTCATCGACGGGCCGAGGACCTTCTCGTAGAAGGCGTTGGAGACGTCGTAGTGGTGGTGGATGGCCTCGGCGTCGCGGCCTCGGCCGTGGCGCAGGCCCTGCAGGGTCCGCTTCCAGTTGGGCAGGTGCTCCTGCGGCGGGGGCGGCGGCGGGCGCAGCCGCTCCCAGCCGAGGCCGCGCACCAGCCGGAGGGCGTCGGCGGGTGACGGCATGCGCAGCTCGAGACCCTCGAGGGCCTTGAGTGCCTCATACGGGTCGCCGGGGTGCACGCCGCGCAGTTCGAGGTCGCCCGTCACATACGCGCGGGCCATGCCGAGGTCACCGGGGGCGGTGAGCAGGTAGGTCAGGCCACGTTCGGAGGCGACGTGCAGGCCGATCGCCGCCGTGGCGGGGCCGACCGCGCTGCCGTCGTACGCGGTGATGCGCACGGCCGGCTCGCTCGTCGTGACGGCGCGGACGATGTCCGCGACGGTGGGCATCGGCGGCCGCTGCCGCGGCGCCGAGGAACGTTTGTTGGTGATGGTCATCGTCGCCCCACTACCTTGTCGTAGAGGTCGGTCAATCTGTGGTCGGGGTCGTAGCGGTCCTTCGCGGCGCGGTACGCGGCGGCACCGTAGAGCCGGTCGAAGGTTTCCCTGTCGTAGTACGCGTCGGAGTACAGCGACTTGTGGCCGCCGAACTCGGACACCTTTGCCTCGATGGCCCGGTTGACGTCGCCGTCGGCGGCGCCGGGCACGATCGGCACGGTGCCCCAGAATCCGACGTTCACGTAGGGCTCGCCCGCGTGCATCGGGTAGAGGGGCCAGGCGGTGCCGGAGCGCAGGCGCAGCGGGCACAGCCAGATCGGTGCCATCGGCACGTTGTCGGTGAACCAGTGCAGGAACTTCCCGGTCAGGGCCAGTGGCAGCTCGACGTCCTGCACCACCCGCTCCCGGTCGGGGTTGCCCCGCCAGCGGTCGACCTTCGCGGCGACGCCGTAGCGGTTCTCCAGCCGCACGATGCGGTGGTAGACGTCGCTGCGGCGCAGCCTGGTCGGCCACAACCGCCGCAGGAGCGGCTGTTGCGCGCCGAACGCGGCCGAGCACCAGAACCAGTCGGTGTCCCACCGCCACAGGTAGTCGTAGGCGGTGAGGTGGTCGGTCGCCTTGGACCGCAGCGACTGGTAGTAGACCGACTGCCCGGTGTAGTCGCTCGTCGTGCCGGTGCCGCCGAAGCTGCCCAGCACCAGGTAGGACTCCTCCGGGCGGAACACGACGCCGTCCATGACGTCGACGTCCACGCCGTCCCAGCGCCCGGTGCGCATCACCTCGCCGACGGCTTCGAGGAGGTCCTCGACGTCGTCGAAACGGATGTTGCGCAGCGCCACCTGCGGGCTGATGGGCTGCAGCTCGATGCGCAGCCGGGTGGCATACCCGAGACTGCCCAGCGAGTTGGGGAACGCGGCGAACAACGAAGCGTGCTCGTTGTCGGGCCGGGCCGTGACGACCTCACCGGCACCGGTGAGGATGTCGAGCTCGATCACCGACTCGTGCGGCAGTCCGTGCCGCCACGAGGTGGCCTCGATGCCGAGGCCGGTGACGGCGCCGCCGAGCGTGATGGTGCGCAGCTGCGGCACGACCAGCGGCATCAGCCCGTGCGGCAGGGTCGCGTCGACGAGGTCCTCATACGTGCACATGCCCTGCACGTCGGCGGTCCGGCCCAGGGGGTCGATCTCGATGACGCCGTCGAGGCCGCTGACGTCGAGGCCGGCAGGTCCGGCCGCGGATCTCGGGCGGAACAGGTTGGATGTCTTCTTGGCCAAGCGGACCGGGCTGCCGTCCGGCACCGCCGCATACGAGGCTCGCAGCACGGCCACCGCGCGCTCGTGCTCGGGTCTCCCTTTCGGGTTGATCCGTCTCACTCGATCACCTCCTTTCCTGTGAAGGTCCCCGTGACCTTGCACATTCCAGGTGTTCAAGAGTTGAAACTTGCACATTAGGCAAGATCAACCAATGGCTGGTGATCAACCTCACGGCACGCGCCGGTAACTTGACTAAGCGAGTTCCCCGAGTCTCCTGGCGAGGTACCGCCGCTCCGCGTCCGTGCCGACGATCGACAGCGCCTCACGGTATGCCACCACCGCCTCCTCCCGCCGCCCGAGCCGGCGCAGCAGATCCGCCCGGGTCGCCGGCAGCAGGTGATATCCGGTGAGGTGACCGTCGTCACGCAGCGCGTCGACGAGCGCCAGCCCGGCCGCGGGCCCGTCGGCCATCGCCACCGCGACCGCCCGGTTCAGCTCCACGACCGGCCCCGGGGCGAGGCGGGTGAGCTGCCCGTACAGCAGGCTGATCTGCGGCCAGTCGGTCTCCTCGGCGCGGCGCGCGGACGCGTGGCACGCCGCGATCGCCGCCTGCACCTGGTAGCGGCCGGCCCGGCGGCGGCGCAGCACCCGGTCGAGGATCGCCAGGCCCTCCTCGATCCGCGGGTGATCCCAGGCCGTGCGGTCCTGCTCCTCGAGCGGCACCAGGTCCCCGCCGGCGTCCAGGCGGGCGGGGCGGCGGGCCTCGTGCAGCAGCATCAGCGCGAGCAGGCCGTGCACCTCGGGCTCGTCGGGCATCAGCGCGGCCAGGACCCGGCCGAGCCGGATCGCCTCGGCGCTGAGGCCACCCCTGATGAGCACCTCGCCGGCGGTCGCCGCGTAGCCCTCGTTGAACAGCAGGTAGACCACGGCGAGGACCGCCTCGAGCCGCTCCGGCAGCAGGTGCGCGGGCGGCACCCGGAACGGGATCGCGGACCGGCGGATCTTGTTCTTGGCGCGCACCAGGCGCTGGGCCATGGTGCGCTCCGGCACCAGGAACGCCCGCGCGATCTCCGCCGTGCTGAGCCCGGCGAGGCTGCGCAGGGTCAGCGCCACCCGGGCGTCCAGCGACAGCGCCGGATGGCAGCAGGTGAAGATCAGCTGCAGCCGGTCGTCGGGCACGGCGTCGGGTTCCTCGTCCCAGGGGTCGGGTTCCGGCGTCGACATCGCAACCTCCCGCAGCTTCCCGGCCTCGACGGCGTCGCGGCGCAGCCGGTCGAGGGCCCGGTTCCGGGCGGTGGTGGTGAGCCAGGCCCCCGGCCGCCGCGGCACGCCGTCGACGGGCCAGCGCACGAGTGCCTGGGCGAACGCGTCCTGGGCGCACTCCTCGGCGAGGTCCCAGTCGCCGGTGGACCGGATCAGTGTCGCCACGATCCGGCCCCATTCCTCGGCGTAGACGGCGGCGAGGAGCTCCCTCACTCCCGCCAGAACGGCCGCACCTCGATCCGCCCGTGGCGGGCCATCGGGTGCCGCGCCGCGACCTCGATCGCCTGGTCGAGGTCGCCGCACTCGATGATGTCGAAGCCCGCCATCTGTTCCCTGGTCTCGGCGTACGGGCCGTCGGTGAGCAGCACCTCACCGTCGCGGACCTGCACGGTCGTCGCCTCGTCCGGAGACACCACCCGGTTGCCGAACAGCCGGATGCCCCTGTTGTCCATCTCCGTCACCCACGCGACGATGTCGTCGCCGGTCGGGTCCTCGCTCGGCTTGCCGTCGGCGACGACCAGCATCAGGTACTTCACGACCACACCCCTTCCGTCCGTGTCGCTGTCGTGCTCACGACGAACGGTGGGACCTCAGATCGACAGGGTCCCGCTCGGAACTTTCGCAGCCTCGTTGATCACGAGCGCCTCGATGCCCCGCAGGTGCGCCTCGACCGCGGCGGCCGGCAGCACCGTCGTGTCCGCGAACAGCGTCAGGTCCATGCTGCCGGGCACCGCGTTGACGTGCAGGAAGTAGCGGGCACCGTAGTGCTCGACCCGCTCCCAGCGCAGGGTCGTCGCCGGCAGCAGCGCCTCGATCGCGGCGGGCGACACGTCCCCGCCGGCGGCGACCGGGGTCTGCGCGTCGAACCGGCGGTCGTTGAACGACACCGACAGGTCGACCTCGCCACCGCGCGCGGTGCCGACGCCGGCGACGAGCTCGTCGAGGTCGGCCGGGTCGTACTGGGCATGCAGGTACGCCTGCAGCGACGCCCGCATCGCGTCCTGGATGACCGCCGGCAGGTCCCCCGCGCCGGCGTCCACCACGCACAGGCCGTCCTGCGACGCGGGGCCGACCGAGCCGGCGAGCCCGGGCCGGAACCGGTTGCTGACGATCACCTGCAGCACCGCCAGCCGCGTGTCGGTCTGCCGGGCCAGCTGCACGGCGGCGGCGGCGAGGATGACGGCCGAGGTGCTGACCTGCTCCCGGCCGGCGAGCGCGGCGACGGCGAGGTCACCGGCGGGCGAGCTCAGCGTCGCGGACCAGAACGGCGGCTCGCCCGCCGCCGGCGCCACAGGATCCGGGAACCGTTGCAACGGCACGGTTTCCAGGTGCCGCCGCCAGTACCGCAGCGCCTTGGCGCTCTGCCGCCGGCCGGCCGGGGACTGCTGGTGCTGGGCCTGGTCGTAGGGCTGCCGGTCCGACGACTCCGCGAGGGGCTCGCCGCGCAGGCCCAGCACGACGTCGCGGACGAGGGCGGTCAGCCCGCCGCGGTCGGTGACCAGGTGGCAGATGCCGAACACGGCGTGGGTGACGACGTCGCCGACCCGCACCGCGCCGACCCGCAGCGGCCACTCGTGCGGGTAGTCGTACGCGGGTTCCGTCAGCCGCGCCTGCAGCGCCTTCGCCGCCGCCGTGGCGGTTTCGGCGGTCGCGTCGACGACCTGGACCTCGATCGTGCCGGCCGCGGCGAGGACCTGCCGCGGCGCGCCGTCGGCGTCGACGCGGACCCTGGTGCGCAACGACTCGTGCCGTTCCACCACCGCCCGGACGGTGCCGGTGATCCGCGCCAGCGGTGTCCCGGACGAGATGCCCTCGCCCTCCAGATCGGTGACCCAGCTCATGTTGAGCACCGCGTCGTCGGGGACCATCCGCTGGATCGCCCGCCAGATCGCGACCTGACCCCAGCTCAGCGCGCAGTCCCCGCCCCGGCTGCCACTGAACTCCACCACGACCGCTGCCGTCATCGTTGGAATTCAAGCCACACGCTTCAACAGCTGTCAATATGTGGCCATCCACACCATGACTGTCCTGGTTGAATGGCGCGGTGAGCAGAGACTGGGTCCACTGGCATCAGGAGTACGACACGCCGGGCTCCTCACTCGACCGCCGGCTCGAGGTCGTGCGGCGCGAGCTCCGCAAGGCGCTGGGCACCTCCCCCGCCGAGCCCGACGGCACGCGGCGGGTCATCAGCATCTGCGCCGGCGAGGGCCGCGACGTGCTGCCGGTGATCGCCGAACACGACCGCCGGGTGCACGCGCTGCTCATCGAGCTCGACCCGGTGTTGGCGCGGCGGGCCGGCGAGACGGCCGATGACCTGGGCCTGTCCCGGGTCGAGGTCCGCACCGCCGACGCCGGCGAGGCCGACGCCTATCTCGACGTGCCGCCCGCGCACGTCCTGCTGGCCTGCGGGGTCTTCGGCAACATCAGCGCCGCCGACGTCCGGCGCACCATCGCCGCGCTGCCCACCCTGCTCGTCCCGGGCGGCATCGTGATCTGGACCCGCGCCCGCGGCGACAACGGAACCGAGCCGGCGCAGGAGATCCGGGCACTGTTCGCCGAGCACGGCTTCACCGAGCTGTCCTTCACCGCCCCCGACGACGCCCGCTTCCGGGTCGGCATGCACCGGCTCGCCGGCGCGGCACGACACGGCGCGCTCAGCGGACGTCTGTTCACCTTTTGACCCGTTTTCATGTGGTACGGGTGAGCCGCCGCCCGGTGAAACGAGCGACCGTGGTCGCATGACGGTGAAGGACCTGGCCACCCTGACGCCGAGCGGCTACCCGGCGGTGTCCCTGCTGATGCCGACGCACAGGACCCCGCCCGACAACCAGCAGGATCCGATCCGGCTGCGGAACCTCCTCACGGAGACCCGCCGCCGCCTCGAGGCGGACGAGAGCGTGCCCGCCGACGTCGCCGCCGCGGTGTACGACGAGATCGCCGAGGCCGCCGCGCACGTCGACCTGCGGCAGGTGGGTGAGGGGCTGGCGCTGTTCGCCTCGCCCGGGCAGGTGCACGTCCGCCTGCTGGAGACCCCGGTCCACGAACGGGTCGTCGTGGCCGACACGTACGAGATCCGCGACGTCGTCGCCGACGCGGCCCGCCGCCACCGGTACTGGGCGCTGGTGCTGTCCGAACAGCCGACCCGGCTGTGGAGCGGCGACGGCAGCACCCTCGTCGAGGTGACCACGCACGGCTTCCCCTTCACCCACGAGGGTCCGGGCGGCACCCAGGGGCTGCCCCGCGACTACGGCCAGAACCCCAGCGCCCACCGCGACGAACGGCACCGCCAGTTCTTCCGCGACATCGTCACCGGCCTCACCCAGGTCGACGCCCTCGACACCCGGCCGGTCTTCGTGCTCGGCGTCGAGCGCTACCTGGCCTTCTTCAGCGCCGAATGGACCGCGGCGATCGCCGGCACGGTCCCCGGCAACTACGACCACTCCGGCCCGCACGACCTGCACCGCATCCTGGCCCCGCACCTCGCCGCGTATCAGGCGTTCGAGCAGATCGCCGCCCTGGAACACCTCGACGTGGCCCGCGGCGCGAACCGTTACGCCGCCGGCCTGCCCGAGGTGTGGCAACTGGCCCGCCAGGGCCGCGGCGCGCACCTGCTGGTCGAGGAGGACTACCACAGCGCCGCCTGGATCCACGACGACCACCTGCACCCCGCCGAGCAGCAGCCGACCAGCGCCCCGGCCGGCACCCTCGTCGACGACGCCGTCGACGACGTGGTCGAGCTGGTCGCCCGCCAGGGCGGCGACGTCACCTTCGTCGGCGACGGCAGCCTCGCCACGGACGGCAGGGTCGCCCTGATCCTGCGCTACTGACCGCCCTCCGCGCCGACCGACCCGCGGCGGCGCGGCACTACAGGCGGAGCTGGGCGACGAAGGCGGCGGCGGACTCGAGGTCGGCGCGGCGGTCGGCGAAGTGGCCGATGAAGGCGAGCTGGAAGCACGCGCCGAGGAGCAGGCCGGCGATCGCCTCCAGGTCGGCGTCCTGGGCGATGCGGCCGAGGCGCTGCTCGGCGCGCAGGTAGTCGACCAGGCCGTCGTTGGCGCGGTGGGGGCCGAGGTTCTGGGCGCGGAGCCGGTCGCGGTGGGCGTTGAGGATCGCCGGGTCGGAGAAGATCGAGGCGAACATCGGGAAGCCGTCGCGGTAGAAGCCGATCGCGACGGTGGCGAGCTCGGTGAGGGTGTCCCGGACGGTGCCGGTGCCGGCCCGGTCGGACAGGGTCAGCAGCATCGGGATGAACTGCGGGCCGCGCTCGTGCAGGACCGCCACCATCAGCTCGACCTTGTCGCGGAAGTGCTTGTAGAGCGTGGCCTCCGAGTAGCCGGCGGCGCGGGCGATCTCCTTGGTGGTGGAGTTGGCCAACCCCTTGGTCCGCAGCACCAGAGCGGCGGCGTCCAGGATCACCTCACGCGTGGCCAAGCCGGCTCCCTTGACAAGTTAGTGAACACTCACCCACCATCATAGTGGTTAGTAAGTGCTCACTCACCATCAGGGGGGACGTCATGAAACTCACCGTGTTCGGGGCGACGGGCGGGATCGGGCGGCAGCTGGTCGAGCAGGGGCTGCGGCTGGGGCACGAGATGACCGCGGTGGTCCGGCGCGACCACGACGTGCCGGGTGCGACGGTGGTCCGCGCGACGCTGGACGACACGGCGGCCCTCGAAGGCGCGGTCGCCGGCAGGGACGCCGTCCTCAGCGCGCTCGGCCAGCGCAAGGGCGGCCCCGCCACCGTGCAGGCGGAGGGCGCCCGGGCCGCGGTCGCCGCGATGCGGGCAACGGGCGTGCGGCGCATCGTGTCGGTCGACGCGGCGGGGCGGGTCGCCGACCACGGCGACAGCCTGCTCATGCGCGCGGTGGCGAAGCCGCTGCTGCAGCGACTCCTGAAGGAAGGCTTCGACGATCTCGCCGAGGCGGAGCGGGTCCTGCGGGCCAGCGGCCTGGACTGGACGCTGATCAGCCCGCCCCGGCTCACCGACGGCGGCCACCGTCCATACCGGACGGTCGTCGATCGCAACGTCCACGGTGGACGGACGCTGTCCCGGGCCGACGTCGCCGACGCGATGCTGAAGTCCGTCCCCGACGCCACCCACATCCACCGCCGCGTCAACATCGCCTACTGAAACACCGTGATCCCGAAGACTTCGAGCACCGCGGCCCGGATCCGACGGGCACGGATCCGGGCCGGACGACTCGCGGCCACCCCAAGGAGGCAAGGCGGCCTCGAGCGTCACCGCATGCCCGGGAAGTCCCTCGTCAACCCGGGCATTCCCGGTGCGGTCAGCTCACCCCGAGGCTGCCGAAGTCCACCATGCCGTAGTACTGGCTGATGAAGACGTTGGTGAGCCGCGGGTTGCGGTAGTTGAGCGCCTTGTCGACGGTGAACGGCACCAGCACCGACTCGTCCATGACGATCTTGTTGACCTGGCCCCAGATCTCGGCGGACTTCTTCGGGTCCGACTCGGCCCTGGCCTGGTCGATGAGCTTGTTGACCTCGGGGTTGTCGAGCTCCTCGAAGTTCTGGTTGCCGCTGGGCAGGATCAGGCGGCCGTCGACCAGCACCTGGAGGAAGCCCGCCGGGGTCGGGAAGTCGGCGCCCCAGCCGGCCATCATCAGGCCGTAACCCTTGCTGTGGGTGTTGGACGGCGCGCCGATGATGGACCGGAAGTACAGCGAGGCGTCACTCGGGTCGAGGCGGGCGTTGATGCCGATGCTCTTCAGCGCGGCCTGCAGCGCCTCGGCCGTCTTCGGCTCCTTGCCGGAGTTCCGGGTGGCGAGGACCGTGTCGAAGCCGTCCTTCTTGCCGCACAGGGCCAGCTCCTCCTTGGCCTTGTCGATCTGCGGCTTGCCCGACTTGGTGTTCAGCGGGTCGAGGTTCGGGTCGTGGCCGGCGATGGTCGGCGGGATCATGTTGGTGGCGATCTCGCCGCCGGCATCGGGGCCGCCGCGGGCCGTCTGCAGCGTGATCTTGTCGGTGGCGTACACCACGGCCTTGCGGCAGTGGATGTTGTCGAACGGCGCGACCTTCGTGTTGATGGCGAAGTAGCGCAGGAAGCCGGTGGTCGGCGCGTCCGCGTACTTCTTCACCTCGGGGTTGAGCAGGATCTTCGGCTGCGCACCCTGCTGGACACCGGTCTGCGCGAGGTTGAGGTCGACGTCGCCGGCGATCAGCTGGTTGTCGATCTCCTCGACGGCGGTGCCGAAGACGACCTCGATGCGGTCCGGCAGCGCCTTGCGGATCGGGTCGGTCTTCGGGTCCCACTGGTCGTTGCGGACCAGGACGGCCTTCTTGCCCTCGTCGTAGGTCTCGAACTTGTACGGCCCGGAGGAGACCGGGTGGTTCGCGTACTGCTCGCCGGTGTCCTTCGCCTTCGGCACGGGGCCGGCGCCCGGCATCGCGAGCAGGTAGGTGAAGTCGCTCAGCGGCTCCTTGAGCGTGAACACGATGGTCTTGTCGTCGGGCGTCTGCACCGACTTGAGGCCCAGCTTCTCGGGGTCGGCGTCCTTGTACGGCCCCGGGTACTTCTGGCCCTGGTCGAGCACGTCGATGAGGTAGCTCGGGCCGCCGGACAGCACGTCGGAGGCGAAGACCCGCTCGATGCCATACTTGACGTCCTTGGACGTGATGGGCGAGCCGTCCTCGAACTTCAGCCCGTTGCGCAGGGTGAAGGTGTACTTCTTGCCACCGTCCTCGATCTTCGGCAGGTCCGTGGCCATGTCGGGCGTGAGGACCAGACCGTCGGCGCCGGGCTTGGCCTGGTTGGTCACCAGCGTGCGGACGTAGTAGCCCTTCATGAAGTTCCAGATGTTCGCGTAGTACGCGCGCACCGGGTCGTAGGAGTCGGGGTTGTCGTGGTTGGTGAGCTTGAGCGTGCCGCCCTTCTTGTCCGAAGGGTTGACCACACCGGTGATTGCCGCGTTGAACCCGCTGACACCTTTCTGCGTGTTGTCCTTGCTGCTATTGTTGCTGCTTGAGCCGCTGCCACAGGCGGACAGCACAAGCGTCGCGGTGACCGCTCCGGCCACCAGCGCACCTGTTCTGATATTCACGTGTGTTGAACCTTCCCGGATGCCACGACTGTGCGGTCGTGGAGGGTGTTTCGGCACACGGGCAGCACGCATCGCCAGGCGTCCACGATGGACCCTCTACTGTGGACAGGCGCGGGCATGCACCGCGCCCACCGTGTGGGTCGTCGAGTCGTCTGTACGGGGCTACGAAGCTGCTCGCATGACGGCGATGTGCGTCGCCGTTCATTGAGCAAAGACCTCGGGCACCGCGATGCGGTTGCGACGGTTCAGGTCACGCTTCGATTAAGGGCCGGATCGGTCACTCAATCGAGCGACGCGATGTTGTCCGACTCCGCGGGGTCCGGGTCCTCGACGGCGAGAAACGCGGCGAGGACCTCGACCGCGACGTCGGGCGCGAGCCGTTTGAGGCTCATCGCCAGGACGTTGGCGTCGTTCCAGAGCCGGGCGCCACGGGCGATCCACGGGTCCCAGGCGAGCGCGGCACGCACGCCCGGCACCTTGTTCGCGGCGATCGCCGTGCCGGTGCCCGTCCAGCACATCACGACGCCGAGGTCGGCCCGGCCGTCGACGACGGCACGGCCGACGGCGGTGCCGAGGTCCGGCCAGGGCGTGCCGGGCGCGCCGACGTCCAGCACCTCATGTTGCTCGGTGAGGTGCCGGACGACGGCTGCGGTGGTCTCGTTGGAGTCGTCTGCCGCGAACGCGATACGCACGCATTCACCGTAACGCGTTCGCGTGCAACCAAACTACGGCCTCAGTCGTCCCAGTCGCTCCCGGACGACGACGAAGCCTTCAGGGTCTTCATCAGCCCCTTGGCGATGAAGGTGAAGTCCGTGCGGACCTTGTCCGCGGTGAGCGTGGTGCCGGTCGGGGTGGTGAGGTTGAGGCTGATGTAGAGGTTGTCGTCGTAGAAGTCGAGCTCGTACATGAGGGCGTTGTTCTGGTTGGTGCTCATTGAGAACGCCGCGGCACCGATGCCGCCGATCGTCGCCACGGTCGCACCGGCGCTCGTGGCGTTGTCGGCGATCTTCTTCACCGCGTCGTAGTGCTCGCGTGCGTCCGACTTCGAGGACGTCACATCGATCGCGACGGTCAGCGTGCCGTCCGAGGGAAGGGTGACGACGCAGGAACTGTAGGTCCGGCCGAACGCGTTGGTGTCCTTGGTCTTCGTGCCGGTGGGGATGCCCCACGCGCCCGAGCCGTCCGCTTCGTTCACGGTGGCGCAGACGTCGGCGGGCTTGGCATAGGTGTTGGTGTCAGCAAAGAAGTACAGGGCCACGCCGCCGCCGCAACACAGCAGCAGCAGCGAGCCCGCGATGATTCCGAGGATGAGAAAGACTTTCTTCACGCGGTGATGCTGGTGCCCGGTTCACCGAAGATCAGTCGCATACCGGCCAATGTCATCAATCGGGCGCGCGACGGTAGCGGCGCGCAGCCGCTGGGTGAGCGCGACGCACACCAGGACCGCGACCGCGGCGGCGATCGCGACCGGCGGGACTGACTCGTGCAGCAGCAGCGCCGACCAGGCGAGGGTCAGGACCGGCTGGGAGAGCTGGAGCTGCCCGATCTTCGCGACACCACCCCGGGCGAGGCCCCCGTACCAGGCGAAGAAGCCGAGGAACATCGAGATCAAGGTCACGTAGGTGAAGCCGGTCCAGGCCGCCGCGGACGCGTGCGGCGGCCGGTGCGCGACGGAGACCACCGTCACCGCGACCGTCACGGGCAGGGACAGGACCAGGGCCCAGCAGATGGTGCGGGCGCCGCCGAGGTCGCGGGCGAGCGCGCCGCCTTCGGCGTAGCCGAGGCCGCACAGGGCGACGGCGGCGAGCAGGAACAGGTCGGCGGGCCCGACGGACCCGTGCACCGCGCCGCTGGCGACGAGGAACACCAGGACCGCGGTGAGCCCGGCGCCACCGGCGATCCAGAACGCCGGCGACGGTCGCTCGCCGCTGCGCAGGACGGCGAATCCGGCGGTGATGGCGGGCAGCAGCGCGATGACCACGGCACCGTGCGACGCGGTGCTCGTGACGAGGGCGAGGGACGTGAAGAGCGGGAAGCCGACGACCACGCCGAGCGCGACGACCGCGAGCCGCCGCCACTGCGCCGGCGTGGGGCGGGGCGCGCGGGTCACGGCGAGGTACGCCAGCGCGAGCAGACCGGCGCCGACGGCGCGGCCGAACGCGACGAACCAGGGGTCGAGGTCGCCGACGGCGACCCGGGTGGCCGGCAGCGACATGCTGAACGACAGGACCCCCAGCAGGCCCAGGACCACGCCTGTTATCGCCTTCGGCGCAGTAACGCTATTCTTCTCTCTCATGAATGACGATAACGCAGCGGCCCGCGTTATCCAAGATCTCCGGGCGGCGGCCAGCGTGGCGGCACCGGGATCGCGGCTGCCGACGGTCCGCGAGCTCAGCGCCCGCCATCAGGCCTCGCCGGTGACCGTGACCCGGGCGATCCGCACGCTGACCGCCGAGGGGGTCCTGGACGCGCAGCCCGGCCGCGGCACGTTCGTCCAGCGCCGGGCGCCCGCCGCCGGGCCGCAGGATCTCAGCTGGCAGTCGATCGCGCTCGGCGCCCGGCCGGCCGGCGAGGACGCGATGCAGGCGCTGCTCGCCGTCCCCCGGCCCGGCATGATCCCGCTGTCCAGCGGCTACCTCGAGCCGGACCTGCAGCCGGTCGCGGTGCTCGGCGCGGCGCTCGCCCGCGCCGCCCGCCAGCCCGCCTCGTGGGGGCGCGGGCCGGTCGAGGGGCGCGAGGACCTGCGGGCCTGGTTCGCCCGCACGGCCGGCGGTGCGCTGCGGGCCGAGGACATGACCGTCTGCCCCGGCGGGCAGTCGGCGCTGTCGACCGCGTTCCGGGCACTGTGCGCGCCCGGCGACCCGATCCTGGTGGAGGCACCGACCTATCTCGGCGCGCTCGCCGCCGCCCGCGCCGCCGGGCTCCGGGTCGTGCCGGTGCCCACCGACGCCGAGGGCGTGCGCCCGGACCTGCTGCGGGCCGCGTTCCAGCGCACCGGCGCCCGGCTGTTCTACTGCCAGCCACTGTATGCGAACCCGCACGGCGCGACCCTGTCCGCGGCCCGCCGGCCGGAGGTGATGGCGGCGGTCCGGGCCGCGGGCGCGTTCCTGCTGGAGGACGACTACGCCAGGGACCTGGCGATCGACGGCGATCCCCCGCGCCCCCTCGTCGCCGACGACCCGCACGGGCACGTGGTGTATCTGCGCTCGCTCACGAAGTCCGCCGCGCCGGGGCTGCGGGTCGCGGCGATCGGGGCCCGTGGGGCGGCCGGGGCCCGGTTGCGCGCGGCGCGGGTCCTCGACGACTTCTTCGTCTCCGGCCCGTTGCAGCAGGCGGCCCTGGATCTGGTGACGTCGCCGGCCTGGCCCCGGCACCTGAAGTCGTTGCGGACCGCGTTGCGGGCCCGCCGCGAAGCGCTGGTGAAAGCGCTGGCGGTGGACGTACCGACGCTGCGGTTGGCTCTGGTTCCTGCGGGAGGGCTGCACGTGTGGGGTCGGCTGCCCGAGGGCGTCGACGACGTCGCCGTGACCAACGCGGCGGCGGCACTGCAGGTGGTGGTGTTTCCCGGCCGGCCGTGGTTCGCGGCGGAGCCCGACGGCGCGTATCTGCGGCTGACGTTCGCCGCCGCGGCGCCGGAGCAGTTGCGGGAGGGGGTCCGCAGATTGAAGGGGGCCGCCGGATGAACCGACGGCCCCCCTCGTTGCACGGTGTTACGGGTTGATCGTGATGACGAGCAGGGTCGGGTTCAGGTTCCTGACGTCGATGAAGTTGTTCGACAGCGTCAGGTGGTTGAACGTGACCGCGCCTCGCGCCGGGCCCTGGCCCGCCTCGGGGAGCTCGTTGGCCCAGATCGCGTAGCCGGACTTCGCGTCGTATGCGTCACCGGAGCGCTGGGCGCCGGAGATGCTCACGTTCGTGAAGATGGTGTCCGTGATCGGGTTCTGCGGGGAGCTGCCGACATAGTTCGTCTGGAACATGATGCCGGAGTAGGTCGGGTCGATGATGTCCACGTCGTTGACCCGGATGCCCTGGAACACCTTGGATGCCGAGAACACCCAGATCGCGCCGAACACCTGGTTGCCCCAGAAGTGGCCACCGGAACGGACGACCGAGATGTTCGAGAACTGGGTGGGCGGGCTGGCCCCGAAACCGTTCATCGGGTAACCGAAGTCGAGCGAGCTGATGGTGATGCCGCTGTAGACCAGGGTGTCGGCGATGTAGATGTTCCGGAACGTGTTCGCGTAGCCGCCGTAGACCGCGAGCCCGGCGGCACGCCAGGTCAGGGTCGTGGACAGGTTCTCGTAGACGTTGTCCTTCTCGTCGGAGCCGCCGGCGTCGATCGCCGAGAACAGCGCGAAGCTGTCGTCACCGGTCGAGCGCGCGTCGTTGTTGGTCACCAGGTTGTTGGTGCTGCCGTTGGTCATGTTGATGCCGTCGGCGAAGGTGTCCCGGATCCGCGAGTTCTTGATCGTCATGAAGTCCGTGTTGGCACCCCAGTACATGCAGACCATGTGCTCGGTCCAGATGTTGTCGATCGTGATGTTGGCGACGTTGGCGAAGTCGAAGACCTTGCCGGGTCCGTCGTTGCGGATGATGTAGTTACCGAAGTAGGCGAAGCCGGAGAACGTGGAGCCGCCGGCGGCCGCCTCGGCCCGGAAGCCGACGTCGGTGTTGTCCTGCGTGGACGGTGCGTAGAACCGGGTGAACCACGGGCCGGCGCCGATGACCTTGATCGCCTTGCCGTAGACCTGGAACTTGCTGGCCGTCTGGTAGTCACCGGTCGGCAGGTAGACACCGAGGGCGGTGCTGCTCTGCCGGGCCTGGTCCAGGGCGTTCTGCACGTCCTGGTGGGTGAAGCCGGCCGGGACGATGTACTTCGTCGGGTCCGGGTTCGGGATGACCGTGGCCTGCTCGAGGTTGATGAAGTCGACCGCGATCGGACCGGTGTTGGCGGCGTCCTTCTGCAGCTTGATCGTGGCGCCCGCCGCGACCGTGGTGCCGAGGAGCACGTTGGCCTCGTCGTAGATGTGGCGCGGGCCGGTGCCGGAGTTCTGCGGCGCCGTCTCGTTGCCGTACAGCCACGCGTACTTCGACGTCAGCGGGATGTTCTTGAGCAGCGTGCCGTTGACGTAGATGTTGAGCGTGGTGGTGGTGTTGTCCGGGATCGAGAACCGCACGACGAGCGTGTTGGTCTGCGCCTTGGTGGTCCACTGGACGTAGTTGCCGGTGCTGTTCAGGTTGACGGCCTTGCGGCCGGAGGCCTCACCGGCGATGTCGCCGACGGTGCGGTTCGGGCCGACGACCTGCGCGCCGCCGCCGACAGTGCCGTCCTCGGCCTCGTACATGTCGTAGGGCATGTTCGCGCCGCGGCCGACGAAGAACGACGTCGTGCTCGTGTTGTTCGCCTGCTTGACCGACAGCTCGTTGGTGTCCGCGGCGATCACCGTGGTCACCGTGTACTTGCCGTTGGCCGCCGTCCAGGTGCCCAGGTTGACCGGGGCGCTGGTGGCGCCGGCGTTGATCACGCCGGTGTAGGAGCCGGTCAGCGTCTTGACGGTCGCGCCGCTGGTGGCGTCCTTCAGGGTCACCGTGATGCCGTGCGCGCCGCCGGCCGAGGCCTGCGTGCCCTGGTTCTTGATGGCGACGGTGAAGGTGACGGTGTTGCCGGCCGACGGGTTGCTCGGCGACCAGCCCGACGGCGAGGCGATCAGGTCGGACGTCTGCACCGGCGCGACGGTGAACGCGGAGCCGGTGAAGGTGTTGTTCGCGTCGTCCTGCTCGACGACCGTGTTGCTCTCGTCGACCTTCGCGATCGGCGTGTAGGAGCCCGCGTCGCGGGCGCCGATGCTGGCGGTCACGTTGGCGGTCGCGCCGGCGGCGAGCGCGCCGACGTTGGCCGTGCCGACGAGCGTGGTGCCGAAGTAGAACTTGACGTTCGTCGCCGCCGAACCCGCGGTGCCCTGGTTCTTCACCACGGCGGTGAGGCTGAGCGCGTCGGTCTCGATCGGGTTGGCCGGCGAGCTGGAGATGCCGGTGACGACGAGGTCCGGGTTCGGCGCCGCGACGCCGAAGACCTGGAACTCGGCGATCTGGCCGGACGGTGCGCCGGTGTTGGAGTTGATCTTCAGCTGGACGTCCGCGACGCGGGCGGTCAGCGTGATGTCCACGCTGTTGCCGGTGGCCGGGTCGAAGCGGTAGTCCCGGGCCGGCACCAGGCTGGTGAGGCCGGACGCGCTCTGCTCACGGCCGAGGACCTCGATGTTCTGGGTCCGGGCCCCCCACGCGGTGCTGGGGTCGAGCTTCAGCGTGATCTTGCTGATGTCGGCGTTCGCACCCAGGTTGGAGGTCAGGGTGGCCGGGAAGCCGCCCGCACCCTCCCAGTAGGTGGTGACGCTGTTGTCCACGGCGTTGGCCGGGATGAACGTGAAGATCGAGCCGTTGGCCGTGACCGGCTTGTTCACCGAGAGGTTGGTGCCGGCCGGCGGGTTGCCGGTGCCGGTGCGGGTGACGGTGTTGCTCGCCGCAGAGTTGTTGCCGGCCGCGTCGACCGCCTTCACCTGGTAGGCCACCGTCGCCGTGTCGGGCTGGTTGTCGGTGTACGTCAGCAGCGTGCCGGCCACGTTCGCCCGGTAGGAGCCGTTGGCGTAGATGTCGTAGCGGGCGATGCTGCCGCTGTTGTCGGTCGACGCGGACCAGGTCAGCTTGATCTGGCCGCTGGCCGGCTGGGTGTAGGCCAGGTTCGACGGGGCGGTCGGCGCCTGCGTGTCCGGCGTGGTGCCGGTGCGGGTGACCGTGTTGCTGCTCGGCGACTGGTTGCCGGCCGCGTCGCGGGCCTTCACGAAGTACTGCACCGTGGCCGTGTCCGGCTGCGCGTCGGTGTAGGTCAGGATGTTGCCCGCGACGCTGGTGCGCAGCACGCCGTTGGCGTAGACGTCGTAGCCCGCGATCGAGCCGCTGTTGTCCGTGGAGGCGTTCCAGGTCAGCTTGATCTGGCCGCTGGCCGGCTGGGTCAGCGCGAGGCTCCCGGGCGCGGTCGGCGCCTGGGTGTCACCGGTCGACGGGCCGTAGACCTCGAGCTCGGACAGCTGCGCGGCGGTCCAGCCCGTGTTGGCCGAGATGCTCACCCGGATGTAGCGGGTGGTCAGCTGGGTGAACGGGATGGTCACCGTGTTGCCGGTGCCCTGGTTGAACTCGTACTGCGCGGAGCCCAGGATGTTGGTGAACGAGCTGCCGGTGGTGCTGCCCTGCAGGGTCAGCGTCTGGCTGCGGGTGCCCCAGTTGGTGGGCAGCTTCAGCACGACGGAGCTGACCGGCACGGCCGAGCCGAGGTCGACCTGCACCCACTGCGGCAGCGCGCCGCTGCTCTCCCAGTAGGAGGCCTGGTTGCCGTCGCCGGCGTTCGCGGCCGTGTAGGCGGCGTTGGTGCTGCTGGAGGAGAACGTCTTGCCGGCGGCCAGGTTGGTGCTCGACGACGCGACGCCGTAGATCTCGAACTCGGAGATCTGCGCGGCGGGCCAGCCGGTGTTGGCGGTGAAGTTCAGCCGCACGTACCGGGTGTTGGCCGCGGTGAAGTTGATGGTGACGGTGTTCTGCTGGGCCGGGTTGAAGCTGTACCCGAGCGACCCGGCGATCGTGCTGAACGAGCTGCCGTCCGTGCTCCCCGTCACCGACAGGGTCTGCTGCCGCGTCGCCCAGGCGGTGTCGTTGGGCAGCTTCAGCTTGACCTGGTCGATGTTCTTGGCGCTGCCCAGGTCGATCTGTGCCCACTGCGGGAAGGCGTTGTTGGCGCTCTCCCAGTAGGTGGCCTGGTTGCCGTCGTTGATGTTGCCGATGCCGTTGGCGCCGTTGGTGCTGCTCGACGTGGCGGGTCGGCCGCTGGCGAGGTTGGGTCCACCGGCGGCTTCCGCCGGCAGAATCTGAGCCGTAACCGCGACCAGGGCTGCCACGGCGAACGCCGAGAGCACCCTTCGCGTCACGTGCCTCTTACTCATGGCGATCCTTTTGTTCAGTGACGTTCCAGGGACGGGGTGTGCGGTGCGGGAGTTGGCGGCTCCGCGAGGGACCGCGGGGTTGGCGGTCGGGATCCCTCGTGCAGTGGTGGTGCGGTGTGGCACGCGTGACCCGTTGGCGGTGAGGTCACGGCGTGAGTTGCGGAGAGTGGCGAGAGTCTGCCGTCAGCTTGTTGGAATCTTGCATAGCGTTGGCCCAAATGTTGCAGACTTGCTACCGAGAAGTCAACGGTTGTCACTGGAATCGGCAGCGAGGGGTTCTGTGGCATCGCGTGGGGTTCTTGCGTTGGATCGTGGGCACCTCGACACGGGTGTTGAAATGAGTTTCGAAACGTTCTGGATTCGTTGCCCGGGGGGCTGGTGTTGCTGGGATGTTTCGTGGTTGATTCGTCGGACTGACAGACGAATGGGCTGCGTCGATAGTGCCCGGCCCGCGCGGGCCACCCGGCCTTCGCGGGCCACCCGGCCTTCGCGGGCCACTCGACCTTCGCAGGCCACTCGATTGGAGTCTCCGATGGTGAGCAAGGAGAGGGCCGGCGCCGGTTCCGTCGACGAGCCCACGGACCAGCTCGCCCTGCGCCGGGCCAACCTGAGCCGGACCCTGCGGCACATCCGCACCAACGGGCCCCGCTCCCGGGCCGCGATCGCCGCCGCGACCGGCCTGCACAAGGCGACGGTGTCGAGCCTCGTCGACGAGCTGCTCAGCCGGCGCCTGGTCCGCGAGATCGGCACCGAGCACTCCGGCGCGGCCGGGCGTCCCGGCCGCGGCATCGCGCTGTCGCCCGACGTCGGCGCGGTCGGCATCGAGATCAACGTCGACTACCTCGCCGTGCACGGCAGCGACCTCACCGGCCGCACGGTCATCGAGAAGCGGGTCAGCTTCGACGCCAAGGGCCGCGACGTCGAGCGCTGCCTCGACGACCTCACCCAGGCCGCCCAGCGGACCCTCGCCGAGCTGGTCCGCCGCGGCGTGACCCCGGTCGGGCTGACCGTCGCCGTGCCGGGCCTCGTCGACGTGGCCCGCGGCGTGGTCGTGCTCGCCCCCAACCTCGGCTGGCGCGACGTGCCCGTCGCCACCCGGCTCGCCCACGGCCTCGACCCCGACCTGTGGATCGGCGTGGACAACGACGCCAACCTGGCCGCCCTGGCCGAGTACACCTGGGGCGTCGCCGCCGGCACCGACGACCTCGTCTACCTGACCGGCGAGGTCGGCGTGGGCGGCGGGGTGATCGTCAACGGCCGCCTCCTGCGCGGCGCCGACGGCTTCTCCGGCGAGGTCGGGCACCTGCCGCTCGACCCGGGCGGCGACCTCTGCGGCTGCGGCCGGATCGGCTGCTGGGAGACCAAGGTCGGCCTCGCGGAGCTGGTCCGCCGGGCCACCCCGGACGCCGCCTACGGCCTGGAGCAGGGCCCGATCCCGGACCCCGAGGAGCGGGTCGCGGAGGTGCTGCGCCGGCTCGGCCGCGGTGACAAGGCGGTGGCCGCGGCGGTCGCCGAGGTCGGCCGCTGGCTCGGCCACGGCGGCGCGATCCTGGTCAACCTGTTCAACCCGCGGGTGATCGTGCTCGGCGGCTACTTCGCCGAGCTCGCCGACCACCTGATCCCCTCGGCGCAGGCCAACCTGGCCCGCCTGGCGGTCGCCAGCACCGCCGCCCGCTGCCACTTCGTCGCGTCGCACCTCGGCTTCACCGCTGCCGCCCGCGGCGGCGCCGGCGTCGTGGTCGAGCGCATGATCGAGGATCCGACCGCGGTGTCCCTCGCGCCCGCGCCTACGCTGGCGGCCGCACGCTGATGGTGAAGTCCCGCAGCTCGTAGCTGGAAATATCCGGTTTCATCGCGACCCGCGGCGGTTTGACCATCCGCAGGCCGTCGATCGCGAACAGCTTGCTGAGGAAGATGTCGGCCTCCTGGATCGCCACGTAGGCGCCCGGGCACTTGTGCGGCCCGTCGCCGAACGCCAGCCCCGGCCCTTCCACGCCGGTCTCCAGGTTGGCCGTGCTGACGTCGACGTCGACCAACCGGCCCGACGGAATCCCGTCGCCGAGCGCCTCCGTCGTGCGCCGCTTGAGGTTGCCGACCACGGGCTCCAGCCGGAGCAACTCGTGCAGGAGCAGCACTCTCGTGGTCTCATCGCCGCCGGTGTACCGCTGGCGAAGCGCGTCATCGGTGAACAGATGCCACGCGACGACGTTGACGAACTCCCGGGTCGTCACCATGCCGGCCGCGGCGAACGTCAGGCACTCCCCCAGGATCTCCCCGTCGCGGCAACCCTCGTCGATCAGGTGCGAGATGAGGTCGTCGCGTCGCTGCCTGCGCCTGGCCTTGACCGCGGGACGCACGTCGGCGAGGTAGATGCCGAGGAACTGGAAGTTCTGCTTGAGCACCCAGAAGATGCCGTGGAGGCTCGTGAACCCCGGCTTGCCGAACTTCTCCGGGAAGAACCTGTCCAGGCGCTTGTCCAGGCCCGGGCGGCTCTCCGTCAGGCCGATCACCGCCGACACGACCTCGATCGCCATCCGGAAGCTGAGCTTGGCGAGGTCCACCGTCGGCTCGGACCGCAGGTGCGCGAGCTGCTCGTCGGCGACCCGCTCCATCAGCTCGCGGTAGTGCTCGTCGACCCGTCTCGGCGTGAAGTACCTGGCCGTCTGCCGGCGGTGCTCCCGGTGCTCCTCGCCGTCGCGATACAGCACCGGGCGGCGGATGCTCGGCGGCAGCTTCTCCACCGTCTCCACGCCGAGGCCCGCCTGCACCGTGCCGGTGCTGCGCAGCACCTCCCTGGCCTGCGCATATCCGGTGACCCGCACCGCCATGCCGTCGGGCTCGTAGCTGCGATCGATCTTCCTGCTACTCATGGTGACCCATACGATACGGGTTTGCCGGTTCGGCGTGTTGCTCGTACGTGTGTTCGAAATGCGGTGTAGGCTTGATCGCATGATGGAGCTCGCGTATCAGCCCTCGATGCTGGACACGGTCATGCCCGCCGTGGGGCCGCTCGCCGGCGGAATGGTGCGCCACGAGCTCAGCCGCGGCGCCTGGGTCGACCACCTCCCCGGCTGGGTCCTCGGCTCCGACGCGATCCTTTCCGTGTTGCTGGAAGAGGTCGACTGGCGCGCCGAGCGCCGCAAGATGTATGACGGCGTCGTCGACGTCCCCCGCCTCCTCCGCTGGTATGGCGAACGCGACGAGCTGCCACACCCGCTGCTCACCGAGGCCCGCCGCGACCTGACCCGGCACTACGTCGAGGAGCTCGGTGAGCCCTTCGTCACCGCGGGCATGTGCCTCTACCGCGACGGCCGCGACAGCGTCGCCTGGCACGGTGACACCATCGGCCGCGGCGCCCGCTTCGACACGATGGTCGCGATCGTCTCGTTCGGCTCCCCACGATCCCTGCTGCTGCGCCCCCGCGGTGGTGGCGACAGCATCCGCTTCCCGCTCGGCCACGGCGACCTCGTCGTCATGGGCGGCTCCTGCCAGCGCACCTGGGAGCACTCCATCCCGAAGACCGCCCGCCCTGTGGGCCCTCGCGTCAGCGTGCAGTTCCGCCCCACCGGCGTCGCCTGATCGGGTTCGATCCCTCGACGGATGCGGGACGGCCGCGCAACCCGTATCGTGAGACCGGCTCGGATATTGAGAAGGTGAGCCACATGAACCAGGGCGATCGTTTCGCGGTGTTCCCGGAGTTGCACATCACGGTCGACCCCCTCCCGAACCAGGCCATCAAGGTCAGGGTGGCCGGCGAGGTCACCCTGGAGAACGTGGCCCAACTGCGCACCGTCCTGCACCGGGCCATTGACGACGTCCGCGCCACCGCGGTCGAGGTCGACCTGAGCCTGGTGGCGTTCATCGACTCGACGGGCATCGGCAAGCTGGTCAGCGCCCGGGCCCACGCCCGGTCCAACAACAGCGACCTGTGGATCGTGAACCCCAGCCCGGGGGTGCGACGGGTGCTGAACCTGCTCGGGCTGATGGAGGTGCTCGGCGCCCCGGACGCCACGGGCACGGCCGCCTGACCGCTGACTGCGGGTTGGCGCAGGGATTCCGCCGACGCATCGTCCGGCGCCTTACGACGTTCGTCGCTCTTGCCGGGTGGTCGCGCGGGCCGGCGCTCCTTCGATCGCGCATGGGCGTGGAAGGTCGCTGGTTGGGGTTCGCGTAGGGATTCCGACCAGACCTTCAAATATATGCACGTTCGCGCAAGGGGACTTCGGGGTTCCCGCCCGGCCGCTGGCGCGTCCGTGCGACAGGGTGGCGTGGTCCCGGTCCTGATCCCAAGCCAGGCCCGCACTCACACGATCCAGCACCGTCGAGGTCATCATTCGGTGGTGCCACACCGCCGTTGGGACCAAGACCCTCGCGAGATCACCGTCATCATGAAGACCGGACGGTCGCGGCGGTTACATCCAGCGGGAGCCCAGCCACATCCTGGACAGCCATTCAGCGTTGGTGATGTCCACAGCGGCGTAGATCGGATAGAAGTAGGCGAAGCACACCGCGACCAGCGTCACGTACGTCCCGGCGACGATCGCACCGATCAGGCGGCGGTCGCTGGTCGGGTTCACGTGGCGGGGCGGGCCGATGATGGCGCCGAGGACGTACACGACGGCGAGGATCAGGAACGGCTCGGCGGGCAGCGCGTAGAAGGCGAACATCGTGCGGTGCGACGGCATGGACTGGAACCACGGGAGGATGCCGGCGAGGGCGCACGCCATGATGAGCCAGGCGCGGCCGTCGCGGCGGGCGATCGCGAGCCAGCCCAGCGCGATCAGCGCCGGCAGGAACGACCACCACAGGACCGGGGTGCCGAGCATCAGGACCTGCGAGACGCAGCTGGTCGCGTCGCAGGGGCCGTCGGTGTTGACGTACATGCTGACGGGGCGGCCGAGCAGCAGCCACATCCACGGCCACGACTGGTAGGGGTGCTTCTCGTGGAGCGTGGTGTGGAAGCCGTAGGCCTCCTGGTGGTAGTGCCACAGGTTGACCAGCGGGTCGATCAGGCGGTCGTGCGGGAGGCCGTTGGCCTGCGCGTACCAGTGGCGGAAGTAGCCGTCGTCGGAGGCGAACCAGCCGGTCCAGGTGGCGAGGTAGGTCACGAGGATCAGGGCGCCGAAGACGAGCACCCACCGGCCGTCGCTCGCGATCGCGGTGTGGAGGGGGTGGCGGGCGCCGGCGGTACGGCGGGCGCTGGCCTCGAAGACGACGGTCAGGGCGGCGAAGAGCAGGATGTACCACAGGGCGCTCCACTTGACGCCGGCGGCGAGGCCGAGGGAGACGGCGCAGGCCAGGCGATACCAGGGGATGCCGAGCCGGGGGTGGTCGGGGTCGCCGCCGGTCTCCAGCAGCCTGAGCCACTGGGCGCGGCGGTGTTCGCGGTCCAGGACCAGGAAGTAGAACGCGACCACGATCCAGAACATCAGGAAGATGTCCAGCAACGCCGCCCGCGACAGCACGAAATGCATGCCGTCCAGCGACATCAACAACCCCGCCGTCGCCGCCAGCAACGTCGAACGGAACAACCGCCGCGCCGCCAGGACGATCAGCAGGATCGACACCACCCCGACCGTGACCGCCGCGATCCGCCACCCGAACGAGTTGTACCCGAAGATCTGCTCGCCGAGCCCGATCATCCACTTCCCCAGCGGCGGATGCACCACATACTGCGGGGTGCTGTCCTCCGGGTTCCACTCCACCCCGTGCTGCAACAGGTCCCACGCCTCGTTCGCGTAGTAGACCTCGTCGAAGATCGTCTCCTTCGGATGCGACAGATTCACCATCCGCAGCAGCAGACCGATCCCCGTGACCAGGATCGCCGCCAACCAGAACCCCGGCGTGGCGGGTGCGGGCCGGGCGAGCCGGCGACGGACCACGTCGGCGACCGGGGACGGCACGGTCTGGGCATCCGAGGTCATCCGGTGATCGTAGGGGTGCGGCCCGTCCGGGCGGGGACCCGACCTACGAAAAACCCGACCTACGGAGAGCCGGCCAGTCGGATCTGGACGTTCTCATAGCCGGACGGCGGCGGCACGTAGCCCGGCGGCGGGACGTAGGGGTGCAGCCGGACGCCTGGACGCGCTTCGCGGAAGCGGGCCAGGGCCGTGTCGGTCACCGCCGTGCGCCGCAGGTCGAGCACGGCCAGGTCGAGCCGGTCGAGCGCGGGGATGATCGCGTCGGTGACGGGGGTACCGCTCAGGTCGAGGAACCGCAGCCCCGCGACGCCCTCCAGGAGCCGCTCCACGTCCCGGTCGGTGCCGCGGGCGAGGTGCAGGTCCAGGCTGTCCAGCTCGTCGACCTGAGCGGACCCGGCGAGCTCGCCGGCGGTGATCCGCAGGCCCCGCACGGACGCGGGCACGGCACCGTGCGGCGGGAGGATGGCCGGCGCGTGCAGCCGGAGGACCCGCAGCTTCGGGAAGCGGGCGAAGATCGAGAGGTCCCCGAGCGTCCACATCCCGTGTTCGAGGATCTCCAGGTTCGGCAGGGCCGGCAGGGTGGTGTCGAGGTCGCCGGTCATGAGGGTCAGCGACCGCACCACGTCGGGCCGGGTCGCCAGCCGGCGCAGGTCGGCGGCGTCCCAGCACTCGGCGACCGCGCGGAGGTTGAACGGGACCTCGTCACGGCCGAACCCCATCGTCGGCCCGCCCACGTTGAACGGTGGCAGCTCCACCGGGCCCTGCGGGGACGGGTCGAATCGGCCGCAGCAGACGAGCTCGACGACCGTCGCATCGCCGGTCTCGTCGACGACCGCGACGTTGATCCACTGCGGGACGCGGCCGTCGCGCCACAGCTCGGCCAGGGCCGTCTCCGCGTCGCACCGGTGCAGCGCCACCGCCCGCTCGACCGAGCTGTCCTGCGGGTAGCGCACCTCGCTCGGCGCCGGCGGGTTGCCGTCGTAGGACTGGTTGAGCCGCACCCGGAACAGCAGCGGCGCCGGGAGCGGCTCGATCACCATCGGCAGCGCGATCTCCCGCGCGGCCGCCGCCGACGCCGCGAACCGGGCGGCGAACTCGTCGCGATCCACGCCGTCGAATCTACTTGAGGTGCCCCGCGGTGAGGCCGGACTGGACCTGGCGCTGGAAGACGAGGTACAGGATGAGCACGGGCAGCATCGCGATCGCCATACCGGCGAACAGGGCGCTGTAGTCGCCGGCGTACCCCTGGTTGATGGTGAGCGCGGTCAGCCCCTGGGTGAGGACCCATTTCCTCTCCGCGCCCTGGCCCTGCATGAGCACGATCGGCAGCACGTACTGGTTCCAGTGCCCGAGCAGGTTGAAGATGCCGACGCTGATCAGGCCGGGACGGGCCATCGGCAGCATGATCCGGAAGAAGAGGCCCCAGTGGGAGCAGCCGTCCACCATCGCCGCCTCGGCGACCTCCGACGGCAGCGTGCGGAAGAACGCGGTGAGGAAGAAGACGGTGAACGGCAGGGAGTACGCCGTGTAGACCAGGATCAGGCCGAGGTGGGTGGAGAGCAGGCCGAGGTTCTTCACCACGAAGAACAGCGGGACCAGCGCCAGGAAGACCGGGAACATCATGCCGCCGACGAACACGAAGTAGATCGTCCGGCTGAACTTGAAGGTGTACCGGGCCAGCACGTAGGCGGCCATCGCGCCGAGCAGCATCGTGAGCACCAGCGCGCCGGAGACGACGACTGCGGTGTTGAGGAAGTACCGGCCGATGTTCGCCTCGGTCCAGGCACGGACCCAGTTGTCGAACCGCAGCTTCGCCGGCAGGCTCCACGCGCTGGTGAGGATCTCCCGGTCGTCCTTGAACGAGCTGACCAACGCCCACACGAGCGGGAACGTGGTCAGCACCGCCCACCCGACGAGGAAGGTGTGGGAGAAGGCGTTGACGACGCCGAAGCGCCCCCGTGGCGCTCGACGTCGCATGTCGGGCCTCACAGTTCGATCCGGTCACGGCGGGTCATGCGCAGCGACACGACCGCGATGGACAGCGTCAGGAAGAACATCGCGACCCCGATCGCGGAGGCGTAACCGAACTTGGACTCGTTCATGGCGTCGCCGTAGAGGCGCAGCCCGATGACGTCGGAGCTGTTGCCCGGCCCGCCCTCGGTGATGATCTGCACGATGGCGAAGGCGTCGATCGCCAGGATCGCCAGGTACACCCACGCCACCTGGATCGTGTCCCACAGCAGCGGCACCGTGATCTTGCGCAGGGTCTCGCCGCGTTCGGCGCCGTCCAGCAGCGCCGCCTCGTAGATCTCCCTGGGGATCGACTGCATGGCGGCGTTGAACAGCACGACGTAGAAGCCGACGTTGCTCCACACCATGACGGCCAGGACACACCAGAACGCCAGGTCGGGATCGCCGAGCCAGGGTTTGGCCAGGCCGTCCAGCCCGATCCCGCGGAGGAAGCCGTTCAGCATGCCGCTGCGCGGGGCGTACACCTCCTTCCACAGCACGCCGATGATCGCCACCGACAGCACCTGGGGGAAGAAGTAGACGATGCGGTAGAAGGCGGCGCCACGGACGCCGCGGACGCCCGCCTTCCCGGACTGGCCGCCGACGCTGAGCATCGACGCGAAGAACAACGCCAGCACGATCGTGATGATCGGCAGTGCCACGAGGATGATGGCGTTGTTCTTCAGCGCGTTCCACACGTAGTGGTCGTGCAGGAGCCGGGTGAAGTTCTCCGGCCCCACGTATTCGTACGTCGGCGACAGGCCCCGCCAGTTGGTCAGCGAGATCTGGAACGCCTGCAGGTACGGCGAGAGGACGAACACGGCGTACAGCGCCAGCGGCGGTACGAGAAACGTGAAGACGAACAGGCGCCTGCCGTGCCGCATCGATCAGCTCCGCTTGTACTTCGTGATCGACGTGTCCTTGGCGATCTCGTCGGCGCCCTTCTGGCACGCGTCCACGAACTGCTGCGCGTTGATCCGCTTGGTGAACAGGTCCCCGCAGGCCGCGTCGACGAGGTTGCGCTCCAGCTTGCGGTAGAAGGAGTTGTACACCCAGTTGAAGCCCTTGTCGCCGGACGCCTTCAGCGCCTTGGTGACGCTGGTGAGGCCGGGCGGCAGCTCGACACCCTCCTCGGCACCGGCGACGCAGGTCAGGCTCGAGGTCTTCTTCGTGAAGTCCGAGGCGCCCTTCTTCGACAGCATGATGCGCATCAGCTCCATGCCGCCGTTGGCGTTCTTGGCCTTCGCCGGGACGATGTACGGCTCACCCGCCGTGCCCCGCAGCGCCGCGAACGGCAGCTTGTCGCCGGAGGTCAGGCTCGGCGTCGGCGCGATCGCCATCCTGAACGCGGGCGGCGTGACCTTCTTCTGCTCGCTCTCCAGCCATGAGCCGCAGGAGATGAACACGGCCTTGCCCAGCGACCACTCGGTCTGCGACTGGATGTGGTCCAGGCCCTCCGAGCCGGGCAGGATGAAGCCGTCCACGGCCAGCTGCGAGTACGCGTCGGCGGCGGTCTTGATGGCCTCGTGCTTCCACGCGTTGGGTTCGAGGTTGTCGATGGCGAGCAGGATCTCCGGCCCGGCCAGCTTCGCCGCCGCGGACAGGATCGGCCAGCTCATGTAGCGCGGGTGCTTGCCCTGGTACGTCCAGGGCGCGAGGCCGGCCGCCTTGATGGTCTTGCACAGGGCGATCATCTCGTCCCAGGTCTTCGGGTACTGCCAGCCCTTGTCGGCGAGGAGCTTCTCGTCGTACCAGATGCCGTAGGCGGTGTACGCGTAGTTGAGCGAGAACACCTTGCCGTTGTAGGTGCCCGGCAGCAGCGATCCGGGCAGCAGCGTGTCGCGGACCTTCTTGCCCGGCACGTCGAGGCTCGGCGCGTCGAGCAGCGGGGCGAGGTCGGTGAGCGCGTTCTGCGAGACGAGCCCGTTGAAGTCGATCTGCGCCGCGCCGGAGTTGTTGATGAAGTCGGGTGGGCTGCCGTCGACGAACCGTGGCTGCAGCGTCTTGCTGATCTCCGCGGTGGCGGAGTGCTTGATCTCCGCCTTCGGGTACTTCTCCTTGTACATGGCCTCGTGGGCCTTGGCGTAGTCCTCGCCGAAGCCACCGTTGAAGATGACGACCTCGAGCGGGGCGTCGTCCTTGACACCGAGCGGGTTGACGTTGGTCTTGTCGTCCTGCTCGGTCTTGGTGTCCCCGTCGCCGCCGCCCATGGCGCAGGCGCTCAGCGCGGCCGGGGCGGTGGCCAGCAGCCCGGCGGCAGCCGCCGTCTGCAGGACGCCCCTGCGGGTCAACGTGTTCATCCGTCGTGCTCCTTCGTGGGGGTTCGAGGGGGCGCTCGCTGATGACGAGAATGAAGGTTTCCAACGGAAGTTTCAAGAGTCGGAAGATTCCTGCCAACTGGCGGTCCGGCAGCGGCGGCGGGCCCTGCGGCACCACCCCAGGGGCCGCGATCATGCTTGTCGACCTGCCCATATATGTCAATGTCGAAGTATGCACGCGGCCACGGCGAACCTTGCCGCCCGGTAAAATATTGACGAAATCGTTGCCGGACCATTACCTGGTAACGGTGAGCCGGGCGTGCACGGCCGCGCCGACCGGCGACCCGGTGAGCGCGGCCACGGCCAGGGCGGCGGCTCCGGCGGCACCGTCGCGCGCCTCGGCCGGGCCGGCCCCGAACCGTTCCTGGATGCCGGTGCGGACGAGAGCGGCGACCGGACCGGCGGTCAGCAGCACCGACCCGGCCAGGACGACCGGCGACCCGTCCGGCCGGCCGGCCCGGCGGGCGACCACGTCGAGCGCGTGCAGCAGGTGCCCGGCAGCGGCCGCCGCGATGCCTCGGGCCACCTCGTCGCCGGCGCCGGCGGCGGCACCCACCAGGGGCGCGAGCAGGCCGAGGGCGGCGGGTGGACGGCGGTACGCGACCCGCACGAGCGCCTGGGCGTGCCCCTCCGGGTCGTCCTGCGCGTCGACGTCCAAGGCAGCGGTGACCGGGCCGGTGAGCAGCGTCGCCGGCCCCCGGCCGTCCAGGGCGCACAGCACCGCGCGCAACGCCTCCCGGCCCTGCCACACGGCCGAGCCCTCGTCGCCGAGCAGCCAGCCGTAGCCGTCGCACCGCACGAACGGCACCCCGTCGCGGAACGCGACCGCCGCGGCACCGGTCCCGGCGAGCAGAAGCAGGCCTTGGCGGTGGGATGTACCGGCGGAAAATGCGACCTCGAGGTCGGTGACGCTGTGCAGCGCCCCGCGCAGTCCCGTGGCGTGCCACGCCTCCTCGGCCGCCTGCCGTGCCTCCGCCGCACCCGCCGCCGCGGCACCGGCCGCACCGATCACGCCCAGCGCCACGTCCGCCGGATCGAGACCGTCCAGGGCCATCCGCAGCGCCCCCGCGAGGGCCTCGGCGGGCCGGCCGCCGCTGGAGTTCTGGTTCGCCCCGGCCGCGTGGCCGCGGCCCAGCACCGTCCCATCGATGGCGCTGACCAGGCAGCGGGTGCTCGTCGCACCCGCGTCCACACCGACGACCAGTGGTGTACGCACCCGAACACCGTACTGCATTGACGAAAAGGTTCCGAGAACGGAAACTTTCCCACATGAAGGTGAGCCGGCAGCCGGCCGAAGGCGGCGCAACGTCCACCGCGGTGAAGATCCGAGGGCTGCTGCCCTCGCTCTCCCCGGCGGAGCAGCGCGTCGGACGGATCATCGCCGACGAGTCCGCCACCGCCGCTCAGCTGACGATCACGGAGCTGTCCAAACGCGCCGAGACGTCCGAGACGACCGTCATCAGGTTCTGCCGGGCGATCGGCTTCTCCGGATACCCGGAGCTGCGGCTGAGACTCGCGGCAGAAGCCGGGCGCGCGCTCGACGACGGCGGCGCCGGCGAGGCACCCGGCAGCGACATCAGCCAGACCGACGACCTCGCCACCGTCGTGAAGACCATCGCCTTCGCCGACGCCCGGGCCGTCGAGGACACCGCCGCCCAGCTCGACCTCGCGATCCTCCAGCAGGTGATCGACGCCGTCGCCGCCGCCCGCCGCGTCGACATCTACGGCGTCGGCGCCAGCGCGTTCGTCGCCCGCGACTTCCAGATGAAGCTGCACCGCGTCGGCCTGGTCGCGTACGCATGGTCGGACCTGCACCTGGCCCTCACCAGCGCCGCGCTGCTCGACGAACGCGACGTCGCCATCGGCATCTCGCACACCGGCACCACCATGGACACGATCGAGGCCTTCGCCGAGGCCGGCCGCCGCGGCGCCACGACCGTCGCCCTCACCAACTTCCCCAAGTCGCCGATGACCCGCATCGCCGACCTGACCCTCACCACCGCCGCCCGCGAGACCACCTTCCGCTCCGGCGCGATGGCCAGCCGGCTGGCCCAGCTCACCGTCGTGGACTGCGTGTTCGTCGGCGTCGCCCAGAAGACCTACGCACAGACCAAGGCGGCCGTGGAGAAGACCCGCGAGGCCGTCCGCAGCCGGCGGGTGCGACCGGAACGAGGCCCCTGGTGACCGTCTCTCCCCCGCTCGCCCCGACGGAGGAACGCAACGCTCGGACCCACCAGATCGACCGGTTGCCGACCCTGCGCATCCTCGAACTGATCAACGCCGAGGACGCGACCGTCGCCACCGCCGTCGCCGCCGTCCTGCCGGACCTCGCCGAGGCCGTCGACCGCTGCGTCGACGCCCTGCGCTCCGGTCACCGCCTGCACTACTTCGGCGCCGGCACCTCCGGGCGCATGGCGGTCCTCGACGCGACCGAGCTGCGCCCCACGTACGGGGTCGAGCCCGGCCACGTGGTCGCGCACCTCGCCGGCGGCATCCGCGCGCTCACCGACGCCGTCGAGGCGGCCGAGGACGACGCCGAGGCGGGCGCCGCCACCGCCGCCGAGGTCCTCACCGCCGGCGACGTCGCGTTCGGCATCACCGCCAGCGGCGGCACCCCGTTCGTCGGTGGCGCGCTGCAGGCCGCCCGCGACCGCGGCACCCGCACCGTCCTGCTCTCCGCCAACCCCATGGCCGCCCTCGCCGCGCACGCCGACATCCACATCGCCGTCGACACCGGCCCCGAGGTCGTCACCGGCTCGACCCGCATGAAGGCCGGCACCGCGCAGAAGCTCGTCCTGAACGCCCTGTCGACCGCGGTGATGATCCGCCTCGGCCGCACCTACTCCAACCTCATGACGGACATGGTCGCCAGCAACGCCAAGCTGCGGGTGCGCCAGGTCCGCATGCTGGTCCAGGCGACGGGCCTGCCCGCCGACACCTGCCAGACCGCCCTCACCGCCGCCGGCAACGAGGCGAAGGTGGCCCTGCTGACCCTGCTCACCCGGGCCGACGTCGACCAGGCCCGCCAGGCGCTGCGCGCGGCGGGTGGCGTGGTCCACCAGGCACTGCACGCCGTGCGCTGAGCTCCGGCTGGGCTTCGCCCGTGCTTTGATGGGATCCACGGGTGTTTGCCGCGCGGACGCTTGGCGCACGGGCGCTTTGTCGCGTGGTGCAGGAGGGACCGTCCATGGCCAGTTTCACCGTCACCCTGGATGTGCGCGCGCCCGCCACGAGGGTGTGGACGACGCTCGTGGACTGGCCCAGACACGGCGACTGGGCGCCGCTGACGACCGTCCGCGTCACCTCACCGCGCCCGGACGGGGTCGGCGCCTCCTTCGTCGCCCGCTCCGGCATCGGACCGCTGGGCTTCGACGACCCGATGTCCGTCACACACTGGCAACCACCCGGCGGCGACGAGCCCGGCGACACGGCCGGCCGCTGCGAGATCGACAAACACGGCCACGCGATCCGCGGCATCGCCTGGTTCGAGGTGAGCCCGCGACCCGGCGGCCACAGCCACGTCGTGTGGTTCGAGGATGTCACCGTGCGCCCGCACCGCCTCACCCGGCTCGCGCCCGCCGTCGTGTCCACGATCGGCAGGATCGGCTTCGCCCGCGCCCTGCGCGCCATGGCCCGCGAAGCTTCGCGGCATTCGTAGTCCTGCAGTCAAGAATCCGCACGGAAAATCGGTTGGCTATGACGCGCCGGCCGCTTATCGTTGAATGCACAAGGCAACGACCACACCCGATCGCACAGGAGCCCACGATGAGGACATGGACCGCCACGCAAACCCGGCAGCTGCCGGCGTTTGCCGCTGTGCTGCCCGTGACCCGAGTCGCGGCGGCCCACCCGCACAGCATGCCGGCCATGCGCACCGCGGGACGGTGGAAAGGCTAGAAACCCGAGCCTTCCAACCGCCCGCCCCGCACAGGGACCGGGCGGTTTTTCATGCATCCATAGGGGCGTAGCTCAACTGGTTGAGCGTCGGTCTCCAAAACCGAAGGCTGCAGGTTCGAGTCCTGTCGCCCCTGCGCACCATGCGCTTTTTCCGCACCACGCACCTTTCGCAAGGCCCCAGCACGGCTGCGGGCACACGGCACCACATTGAAAACTCCACAGCGGACGGCAATTTCGGGAGCGACCGGCTTGGTGACCGGACCTGGTTTGGGGCCAGGAAGCGCGGGGTTCGATTCCCCGGCTCCCGACACATGGGGTTGTAGCTCAGTTGGAAGAGCGCCGGCTCGGCAGGCCGGAGGCCCGGGGTTCGATTCCCCGCTTCTCCACGCGGTGTTCCTTGTCCTTTTGGCGTAAGCGGTAGCGCGGCTGGTTGAAGCCCAGCGGGTCCCGGTTCGACTCCGGGTGAGGACACGATGCCGATGGGAGCTCGGCTAATGGCAGGCCACGAGGTTTTGGTCCTCGCTGTGGGGGTTCGAGTCCTCCGCTCCCAGCGTTTGTCTGCCGATGTAGCTCAGTTTGGTCAGAGCGCTGTCCTGGTACGACAGAGGTTCACCGGTTCGACTCCGGTCTTCGGCTCCACCACCATCTCAATGCCAATGCAGCACGACTGGTCGTGCATCCGTTTCGTAATCGGAAGGTAGTCGGTTCGAGTCCGACCGTTGGCTCTTGGGCGACGCACAGGTGTGCAGCACTGCCTTGCAAGCAGCGCCTGCTCGGTTCGATACCGAGGTTGTCCACTCTGCCCGGGTAGCTCAATGGAAGAGCGCCTGTCCTACAAACAGGATGTTGGGGGTTCGAGTCCCTCCGCGGGCACGCAAAAAGGCAAGAGCAAGAGCAGAAGCAAAAGCATGGCGTTCGTGGTGTACCGGATGTGCACGCCAGGTTGTGGCCCTGGTGGTTCGGGTTCGACTCCCGACGATCGCCCTCATGCCGTCCGCTGCGGACCACCGTGGGTGCGGGCGCTGGCTGCCCGGCCGCTGCTCATAACGGCGGTGTGCCCGGATCGACACCGGGACCCACGACGCGCCAGATGGTACCGATCGGTTCGATTGCCCGGTGGGGTGAGTCGAACCGATCGGTGCCATCTGCGTTGGAGGCGTCCGTGCGAGGACTCTGGCGGGCCGCCGGGCTGGCGCTCAGGACGGCGTCGGCGGGCATGCTGCTCACCGCCACGTCCCTCGCCGGGACCGCCGCGACGGGTCGCTGTCCACTGCTGCTGGCCGGCCGCGCGCTCGGCGGGCTCGGCGGCGCCCTGGTGTTCATCGCCGGCGCAATCCTGTCGGCGCGGCTCGCCGCAGCGGCGGGCAGCATGAAGCCGATCACCGTCTACTCCAGCGGCACCGGCCTCGGCGACTGTCCTGTGCGCTGGTGGTGCCCTGCTCGCGACACCAGCGGCCAGGACAGCGCCCGCACGGCGGTGCGAGCCTTGCGGCGTGGCATCTCGAACAGGCTCGCGAACGCCGTCCACGAACCGTCCGTGAACTCGATGGTCAGGCGGCACGGGTGGAGGCGGCACCAACCCACCCTGGCGGACCGGACGGTCGGCAGCGGCGTCTCCCACAGTGGTCGCAGGCGCTGTGCGGCCGGGCCGTAGTCCTTGCCGGGCTCGAAGATGAAGTGGGCGGCGTCGCGGGGCTCGAACAGCCGCAGCACCGTGGCGCTTCCGGCGCAGGCGCGGCGGGACGCCGCAGCGATCGAGGCGGGTGTCCCGGCAGCAATCGAGGCGGGTATCCCGGCAGCGATCGAGGCGGGTATCCCGGCAGCAATCGAGGCGGGTGTCCCCCACGGCGATCGAGGCGGGTGTCCTACGGCCGACCGGCCGAACAGCAGCCACCAGGGAACATCGCGCCGGGGAGCGACGGCGGGAGGACCGCCCCGACGACCCCGGCGGCGGCGGAACCGGCCCTGTATTCGTGCGGCCCTTCATACGGCGGCAGCGGCGGGTCGACGCCGATCGGCGGTTTCGTCACCACGGCGGCGAGGGCCCGCTCCCCCGGCACCAGCGAGGCCAGCGCATCCGCGTGCACCAGCAAGGGGTCGGGATCGAGTTCAGTCGAACCTACCGCGCACGGAGGCGGCGCAGCATGCGGGCGTCCTCGAAGCCGGCGGCGCGGGCGGCGGCCTCGACGGTGGCACCGTGGCCGATGAGGTGTTCGGCGCGTTCGAGCCGCAGCAGCTGCTGGTAGCGCAGCGGGGTCAGCCCGGTCGCGTCGCCGAACGCACGGGTCAGGGTGCGTTCGCTGACGCCGGCGGCGAAGGCGAGGTCGCGCAGCGGCAGGCGGTCGGCGAACCGGGCGTCGATGAGGTCCTGGACGCGGTGGACCACGTCGGACAGGTGGCCGCGGTGCCGGAGCATGGCGCTGTCCTGCGGCTCGTCGCCGTTGCGCCGGGCGTAGACGACCATCTCGCGGGCGATCCGCGCGGCGAGGCCGGGGCCGTGCCGGGTCGCGACGAGGTGCAGGGCGAGGTCGATGCCGCTGGCGATCCCGGCGGAGGTGACGACCCGCTCGTCGATGACGAACAGGACGTCCTTGAGCACCTTGGCGCTGGGGTACCGGGTCGCGAGCCGGTCCTGCAGCAGGTGGTGGGTGGTGCAGCGGCGCCCGTCGAGCAGACCCGCCTGCCCGAGCGCGTCGGCGCCGGAGCAGACGCTGGCGCAGGTGCCGCCGGCGTCGTGGTGGGCCGCCAGCCAGGCCCGCGCCGTCGGTGACAGCCGCCCGTTGTTCGGGAAGCCGTGGCTGCGCCAGCCGGGGACGACGACGAGGTCGGTCGCCGCCAGGTCGAGCAGCGGGTCGGTGCGGCGGACCGGGAGACCCTGCGCCGACGGCACGTCGTCCTGCTCGGCCACGTAGTGCAGTGCGTAGTCCAGGCCGAAGTCGCGGGCCGTGGCGAAGACCTGCGCCGGTCCGGCCAGGTCGAGCAGATGCAGCTGTGGCACGAGCAGGAAGACGACCTTCATCAGCCGATGAGCTCCTTGACCGTGGCGATCGTGGCGAAGCGGCCGGCGAGGGCGTACTCGGTGCGGGCGATGATGTCGTCGGTGGACAGGGTGCGGGGGCTGGCCAGGATCTCGTCGTAGGGCAGGTGCTTCTCGTCGCGGTGCGCGATCGGGAACGTGGCGGTGGCCTCGGTGACGAACGTGACGTCGTAGCCGTAGTCGCCGGCGACCCGGGTGGTCGTCTCGCAGCACTGCTCGGTCTGGATGCCGGTGATGATCAGGTGCCGGATGCCCTCGGTGGTGAGCAGCTGCTGCAGGCCGGTGGTGGTGAACGCGTTCGCCGACGTCTTGGTGATGACCGGCTCGTCCGGCAGCGGAGCGAGGCCCTCGATCGGGCGGACGTGGCCGTTGCGGGGGTCGAAGACGTTGTCGACCTCGTGGTGCAGGATCCACACGATCAGGTCACCGCGGGAGCGGGCCGCGTCGATCAACGGGTTGACCGTCGCGACGATGTCGGGGTTGGAGACGGCGGCCCAGCTGGGGCGCTGGCGGAAGGACTCCTGGATGTCGATGACGAGCAACGCGCTTCTCATGCCGTCGATCCTGCGCCGTCGGGAGTCTCCGCGACAGGCACCGCCTGGCCGGAGGCCGGACGCATCTGGTCATGCGGCGCCAGGCGCTGGCTGACCCAGTACAACACCAGCAGCAGCAAGGCCAAAGCCAGCAGCGTGGATCCGAGGATGTTGACACCGGCCCGGGTGAGCAGGACGCCGATGGCGGTCGGGACCAGGGCGCCACCGAGACCGGCACCGGCGATCTGCAGGCCGATCGCCCGGTCGGCGTGTGCCGCGCCGACGCGGTCGGCGGTGGTGAGCGTCAGCAGCGGGAAGACGGGTGCGGCGGCGAAGCCGATCAGGCCGAGGCCGGTGGCGGCGAGCCAGCCGGGGCCGGGCAGCGCGACGAGGAACGCGCCGGCCGCCATGCCGATCATGCAGCCGGTGATGACGCGGTGCACGCCGATGCGGTCGGCGACGGCGCCCTGCACGACGCGGCCCAGGAACAGCATGGCCCAGTATCCGGAGACGCACACGCCGGCAACCGCGTCGCTGACCCCGCGGCCGTCGGTGAGCAGCAGGAACGCCCACAGGCCGGCGCCGGCCTCGACGGCGACGTAGACGCCGAAGGCGACGACCTGCACCCACACCACGGGCAGCTTGAGGGTGTCCCGTCCTCGCTGCGGCGTCTCGTGCACGGGCGCCGGCGCCCTCCCCCAGCTCCGCGCCTTCGTCACGAACGACAGCGACAGCGCCAGCTGGGCCGCGGCGACGGCGGCGTAGCCGAGCCGCCACGGCGATCCGGCGCTGATCACCGAGGTCATGATGAGCGGGCCGATGGCCACGCCGAGGCCGAAGCACGCGTGCAGCCAGTTCATGTGCCGGGCGTTGAAGTTGGCGGCCGCGTAGGCGTTGAGGCCCGCGTCGATCGCGCCGCCGCCGAAGCCGCCGAGCAGGGCGCACGGCACGACGAACCACAGGCCGGGGGCCAGGGAGTAGCCGGCCAGGGCGAGGCTCGTCGCGGCGGTGCTGGCGGCGAGGAGCCAGCCGACGCCGACCCGGGCGAGCAGGAAGCCGGCGGCGACGCTGGAGGTCAGATAGCCAGTGGTCGCCGCGACGAGCAGGTAGCCGACCGACTCGGTCGACACGTGGAAGGTGCCGGCCATGAAGGGCCAGCCGACACCGAGGAGACCGTCGGGCAGCCCGAGGCTGATGAACGCGAAATAGGCCAGCACGAGCAGCGACGTTCTCACCGTCGTGATCTTACGGGTTCCATCATACGGGAAGTCTCTCCCAATATTAGAGACGAGAATATTAAAGTCTGGGACATGACGACCTATACCCACGGGCATCACGAGTCGGTCCTGCGCTCCCACCGCTGGCGCACCGCCGCGAACTCCGCCGCGTATCTGCTGCCGGTGCTCCGGCCGGGCATGACCCTGCTCGACGTCGGCGCCGGACCCGGGACGATCACCGCCGACCTGGCCGCCGTCGTCGCACCGGGTGCGGTGACCGCGCTCGAGGCGACCCCGTCGGCCCTGGAGGTCACCAGGGCCGGCGTGCAGGGCGTCGCATACGTGGTCGGCGACGTCCACGCCCTCGACTTCCCCGACGACACGTTCGACGTGGTGCACGCCCATCAGGTCCTGCAGCACGTCGCCGACCCCGTCCAGGCGCTGCGCGAGATGCGCCGGGTGTGCAAGCCGGACGGCTATGTGGCGGCCCGCGACAGCGACTACGCGGCGTTCACCTGGTTCCCGCAGCTGCCGGAGCTCGACGAGTGGCTGGCGCTGTATCAGCGGATGGCCCGCGCCAACGGCGGCGAACCCGACGCCGGCCGCCGGATGCTGTCCTGGGCCCGGGCCGCGGGCTTCACCGACGTCACGGCGACGGCGAGCGCCTGGTGCTTCGCCAACGACGAGGACCGCGCCTGGTGGGGCGGCATGTGGGCGGACCGCGTCCGCGCCTCGGCGATGGCGACGCAGGCCCTGGCCGGCGGGGTGACGCAGGAGGACCTGCAGCGCCTCTCCGACGGCTGGCGCGCCTGGGCCGCCTCCCCGGACGGCTGGCTGTCCATCCTGCACGGCGAGATCCTCTGCCGCCCGTGAACGCTTTGCCGGCGCGCGCCCGGCGTCGTCGCCGTCTGGTCGAAGTCGTCGTCGCGGTCACGCACGCGACTTCGGTCACGGCGACGCCGCCGGGCGACCTGCGGTCACGGCAACGCCGCCCGGGCGACCTGCGGTCACGGCAACGCCGCCGGGGCGACCTGCGGCTACGTCAGCGCCGCCAGACCTCGAACTGCTGGGAGTCCTGGTAGCCGGTGCCGGTCACGGCCTCGATGACGGCCCACACGAAGTCCTCGTCCGGGCCCCACGACGGGATCTCCACGGTGGCCTCCACCGGCAGCGGGGTCCCGGCGTCCACGACGGGTTCGGCGTCGGCGTAGACGAGCTCCCGCACGACCTCGCCGTCTTCGAAGAGCGTGAACGCGTAGCTGCTGGCGACGCTGGCGAAGACGACGGTCAGCGCGGTGCCGGGCGGTTCGCAGATCGGGGCGAACTCCATCGCCGGGTCCCACACCTGGACCCAGCCGCCGGCCTCCGCCGCGAACAGCACCCCGTCCGCGAGCCCGCTGGTCGCCTCGTCCGCCCCGACCAGCCGGCCGGGCTCCAGCTGCGCGGCGGCCAGCAGCGCGACCGCTTCAGCCGTGGAGGACCCCTGGACGAACAGCGCCGACGTATTCCATCCCATGCCGCAAGACCCTAAAGCAGCCAGTGGTCGAACGGGTGGCGACCGGGGCGGAAGCCGTGCGCCTCGACCATCGCGGCGGCGTCGGCGAAGCCCGTGGCGACCAGGTCGGGGCGGTGGGCGTCGCTACCGAAGCAGATCGCGCGGCCGCCCTCCTCGCGCCACCAGCGCACGAACTCGGGTTCCGGGCCGCGGCGGGTGTTGACCTCGAACGCGCGGCCGGTGCCGGCGAGGGCGCGCAGCACGGCCCGGATCTCCTCCTCATACGCGGAGATCGTGAAGGTGGAACCCGCGGGCAGGTACCGGACCGGGTAGTCCAGGTGGGTCAGGGCCGAGAACGTGTCGCAGGACTCGATCATGCGGATCGCCTCGGCGAAGTATTCGCGCAGCACGGCGGGCACGCCCTGCACCGCGAACTCGTCCTCGACCAGGCGGTGCCGCCCGGCCGCGGCCACGGAGTGCAGGGAGCCGATGACCCGCTCGAAGGGGGCCGAGGCCAGCAGGGTCGCGGCTTCGGAAGGGAACCAGTGCGGCTCACCGAGCTCGACACCGGTGATGATGCGCAGCGACGGGAAGCGGGAACGGCACCGGTCGATCGCCTCCAGGTAGCCGGTGACGTCCAGGGGCGGCGGGGTGAGGTGCACGCCGTCGGTGATGTGCTCGCGCAGCCGGTCCGGCAGGGTGTCCGGCGTGACCTGCCAGGTGACGAAGTCGGTGTGCTCGGTGAACGCGATCGCCGGCAGCCCCAGCTCGACGGCCCTCGCGCACGAGCCCTCCATGTCCCCGGTGCCGGTGTCCCAGGAGAACTCGGTGTGCGTGTGCAGATCCGCGGGCAGCATCGGCTGATCGTGTCAGTCGATGCCGAGACCGTGCAGGAATGTCACGGCGCCGGTGACGTCCGCCACCACGGGCACGCCGGGCGTGACCGGGGGCCGGTCGATCATGAGGACCGGCACGCCGAGGAGGCGCGCCGCGGCCAGTTTCGCGGCGGTCATGGATCCTCCGCTGTCCTTCGTCACCAGGAGTTGGATGGTGTACGACCCCAGCAGCGCCGTCTCTCCCTCGACCGTGAACGGCCCCCGGTCCAGCAGCGACTCCAGCCGCGGCGGGTGCGGTGGGGCCACGGGGTCGACGCTGCGCACGAGGAACCACCGGTCGGTCAGCCCGGCGAACGCGCCCAGCCCCTGCCGTCCCGTGGTGAGGAACACCCGCTCGAACGCGGACCCGGCGATGAAGGCCGCGGCGTCGTCCAGCGAGGCAACCCGGTGCCACACGTCGCCGGGGACGGCGGTCCACCCGGGGCGGCGCAGTACGACGAGGGGTACACCTGAATCCGCCGCGGAAGCGCTCATCCTCGCGGCGAACGGGTGGGTGGCGTCCACGACCACGTCGACCGCTTCCCGGCGGACATACTCGGCCAGGCCGGCGGGGCCGCCGAAGCCGCCGACGCGGACCTCGCCGGGCGGCAGGGTGGGCGAGGCGACGCGGCCGGCGAGCGAACTGATCACCCGCCACCCCGGCAGCGCGGCCGCGAGCTGCCGCGCCTCGCCGGTGCCGCCGAGGATGAGCACTGTGCGCACCAGGAGACGATGTCACGCCGGGACGTGCAGCTCGACGCGGCCCTTCCCGGCGGCCTTGGAGCGGTACAGGGCGGCGTCGGCGAGCCGGAACATCTCCTCGCCGCCCACCCCCACCACGACGCCGGCGCTCGCGCCGACGGGCACCGGGCAGCCGGACGCGGACACCCGGGCGACGATCGCGGCGATGACCCGGTCGGCGACCGCGACCGCCTCCCGCTCGTCGTGGACGTCGGTGAGCAGGACCGCGAACTCGTCGCCGCCGAGCCGGACGGGCAGGTCGCCGGCGCGGACCGCGGAGCGCAGCGCCCCGGCGGCCTCGATGAGGACCCGGTCGCCGGCCGGGTGGCCGAGGGTGTCGTTGACCTGTTTGAAGCCGTCGAGGTCGAGCAGGACCAGCCCGCCGCGCAGGTCGGGCAGCGACGCGTAGAGCAGCGCTCGGTTCGGCAGGCCGGTGAGGTGGTCGTGGGTGGCCTGGTGCGCCAGCTCGGCGCGGGCCCGCTGGACCTCGGCGAGCAGCTGGGAGTTGGTCCGCAGGACCAGGTGCTGCCGCACGAGCACCAGGCCGGCCACGAGCAGCAGCGCGGACACCATGACGCCGTCGACGGCGCCGGAGCGGTACGCGGCACCCGCGACGACGAAGGCACCGGCGACCGGCAGGTAGGGCAGGGCGGCCCGCCAGCCGAGCGGGACGGCCGGTTCCTCGCCACCGGCCGGCATCCGGAAGCGGCCGGCGAAGTACAGCAGCCCGCTGGCGGTGCCGAAACCGGCGGGCATGGCATGGACGTACCAACTCCCGCCGCGCCGACCCAGGAACAGGTAGCCGAGCGTGGCGACGGCGAAGACCGCGAAGCCGCCGGTGAGCACGGTGACCGCGGTGGTGCCGCCGAGCCGGCTGCGGGACAGCAGCACGATCGCGATGGCGATGCAGGCGATGTGCACGCTGGGCACGCCGATCGCGACGATCCCGCCGAGGTTGCCGATCTCGTGCATGGTGTCGCGCAGCAGCAACGGCCAGGCGAGCACGAACAGCGCCGCGGACACCATCGTCCCGTCGATGGCGAGCCTGACCCGCTGCTCGACGGGCTGCGGCGCGGCGGGCGCGCTGAGCAGCACCCCCGGGGCGAGGCACACGGCCAGCAGCGAGGCCCAGTCCCCGGCGCGCGGTGGTGGGCCGTCGTTGCCGGTGAGGACGTCGAGGAGGTACAGCAGGCAGGCGAGGGTCCAGCACGACGACGCGACCCCGGCGATCAGCCACGCCAGCCGGCCGCGGCCGGTGGTGCCGGTGGCCTGGGCGAACAGCCGCACGTTGGTGGCGAGGGCGAGCAGGGTGACGGCGGCGCCCACGACCGCGATCGTGCCGGTCGTGGGCGCCAGGAGGACCGCGGCCTGCGCCGCGGCGCACCCCGCGATCAGACCGGCGACGAACCACATCGCCGGTCTGATCGGCAGCTACGGGCCGCTCACCAGGTTTGTCACCTGGTGACCGCTGTTGACCGCGGCGCCCGTGTTGTTGATGACGTGCGAGATGGTGCCGGTGCCACCGAGGGACACGGTGACCATGTTGTGGAACTTGACGTTCGGGGTCACCGGGACCTCGAACGAGTGACCCAGCACGACGCTCGGG